>NZ_BMQV01000002.1 GCF_014648295.1 Shewanella saliphila | reverse complement strand
GTAGTCAGCAAGCGACCTTAGCCCCTTTGCTAATTGTTTAACTCTATTTATTTCAGTGCGTTAAATTAATCCTCCACGGTATTCCGTTAAGCCATTATCCTTATTATCATTTTCAACATTAGGTTGAGGTCATTACGTTCGTCGGTCGTGCCACTACGCCCATAAAGCGCATTGGTTGCTGACAACACGGACAACTGCGCGTCGCTAATCTGCGCTTAATCTCGGGAATGATTGAAAAGGTTGCCCCAGCTACGGCCAGCATAAGCTGTATTTGTAGCCTGAGCTTTTTGGCGTTACCTCTGAGTAATCCATAGTCACGCACTCGCCTTAATCCCTTCGGTAATACGTGTTGCAGTATTAACCCAGAACATGGCCACCCAAACCAGAACATGGCCACCCAGCCCAAGTGGATAAATATTAAACAACCAACTAGGCTTAGTTACCTTTAATTCAGACAGGTAATCTAAGATGGCTAGACCAAGACAGACTATCGTTAGTCTAGAAGATACTCCTTATTATCACTGCTGCTCGCGTGTGGTACGTAAGGCATTTCTATGTGGAATTGATAATTCAACTGGTGAGAACTTTGAGCATCGGCGTGAGTGGGTTGATTCAAGCATTCTTGAGTTAGCGACCATTTTTGCCATCGATATCTGTGCCTATGCTGTGATGAGTAATCATTTGCATGTGGTGTTAAAGGTTGATGCAGAAAAAGCAAAACAGTGGTCAGATAAAGAAGTGCTCATTCAATGGCACAAAGGCTTTAAGGGCACATTACTCACTCACAAGTATTTAAAAGAAGAAGACCTTAACTCATTTGAACTTCAAACGGTTAATGAATGCATTACCGAATACCGTAAACGCTTAATTGATATCAGTTGGTTTATGCGCTCACTCAGTGAGCCTATAGCCAGAATGGCCAATAAAGAAGATAAGTGTACAGGTCGCTTCTGGGAAGGGCGCTTTAAGTCTCAAGCACTGCTTGATGAAGCCGCAGTATTAGCCTGTATGGCTTATGTCGATTTAAACCCTGTCAGAGCTAGGATGGCCACAACTCCAGAAACCTCAGATTACACCAGTATTCAACGACGTATTAATTCAGCAATGAAAGGTGAACAACCTCCAGAGCTATTACCGTTTGTAGGCAATGAGCGACTCAATATGCCTAACGGGCTCATGTTCAGTGTCAAAGACTACATAGTATTGGTTGAAGATACCGGTCGAATTATTCGAGAAGATAAGCGTGGCGCCATTAGCTCAAGCAGTCAGGACATTCTGAATAGACTCAACATCCCTGCAGAGAATTGGCTTAAAATCACCACTGAATTTGGTGCATTATTTAAAGGCGCTGTCGGAGCTTTACCCGCATTAACTGACTATTGCGAACATCTAGAGCGAAAACGACGACAAGGCGCGGCAAATTGTCAACGTTGGCTGCAAGCTTAAGTAAAACAGACTAAAAAATATTGTTTATCCACTGCTTGATTGATATCAGGTCCCTAGACGTGCGCTACGGTTAGCGTTTTCCCCCTGCAGCCTTCGTATAATTTTAAGTGGTAATATTTTTAGATTGAATTTGTCGATCTGAGCAATACGAAATACGTAGATTAGTGCTCAGATGATTAAAAATAAAAGTCGTTATGTTTATCGGCATAATCTTGGGTATCATGATTAAAGATTGGCATAATCTTGGGTGTCATGATTAAAGATTTTTGGTTGAAGATACCGGTCGGATTATTCGAGAAGATAAGCGTGGCGCCATTAGCTCAAGCAGTCAGGACATACTGAATAGATTAAACATCCCCGCAGAGAATTGGCTTAAAATCACCACTGAATTTGGTGCATTATTTAAAGGCGCTGTCGGAGCTTTACCCGCATTAACTGACTATTGCGAACATCTAGAACGAAAACGACGACAAGGCGCATCAAATTGTCAACGTTGGCTGCAAGCTTAAGTAAAACAGACTAAAAAATATTGTTTATCCACTGCTTGATTGATATCAGGTCCCTAGACGTGCGCTACGGTTAGCGTTTTCCCCCTGCAGCTTTCGTATAATTTTAAGTGGTAATATTTTTAGATTGAATTTGTCGATCTGAGCAATACGAAATACGTAGATTAGTGCTCAGATGATTAAAAATAAAAGTCGTTATGTTTATCGGCATAATCTTGGGTATCATGATTAAAGATTGGCATAATCTTGGGTATCATGATTAAAGATTGGCATAATCTTGGGTGTCATGATTAAAGATTAGGCATAATCTTGGGTGTCATGATTAAAGATTACAATAACGATTGAATGCAAAAAAAGTAAAATAGCGACCCCGTAACTGATTCCTTTTCACACTGCTACGCTTTATTTTTCATCTAAGCTAGTCAAAGTGATATATTAAAGTTGTTATCTTTGATTGGTGAGTCGTGTAGACAAGGTTGTCATTATTTTAATCATGGGTGAACAACTGACTTTTTGACTTTATCTACATGTTTAGAATCTGCACTGGTGCTTATTTTTCTTGTTATTATTCTGTTGGTTGCGACAATCGTTATTTATCTTGTGGTTGCAAAACACCTTAAAGAAGTTAATTCATTAAGGCATACTCGCGATCGCCATGAGACCATCAATAAAATTACCAAAAGCATCAATGCTGGTATGTCTTCAGACAAAATCATTCAGATTGCCCTCAAAGAAATCTTCACAAAATTCCCTCATTACCGAGTTTCTTATGCAACGGTATCAGCGCAAGGTCTACTGTCGATTAAAGATTGCTGTACTGCCGCAAATATGCCAAGTATTCAAGGTTTGAACGCGGATTTGAGTGTGGCTGATGATTACTTAAAGGCGCTTTTAGAATTAAAAGTATTAGCCATTAGTGATGTCTTGAATGATCAGCGACTCATACCGTTACGGGCAGAGCTGATGGAGGGAAAGACCCTTGTCATATTAGACATTCCAATTTCTCATAATGACGGGTTTGTCGGTTTGTTTTGTATGGACGCAGATGCAGTGCATGTATGGTCTGAACATGAGGTTAACATGCTCATAGACACAGCTGGATACTTGGAGATTGCGATTAGCCAGGCTGAGCATCTTAGCCAGCAAGATGAAATGGCTTTGCAAATGGAAAATTATAACAAGTCTCTAGAAGCAGAAGTGTTAGAGCGCACCAAGGAGTTGCAAGAGGCTAAACACAAAGCTGAGCAACTTTCTATGACAGATGAATTAACTAAACTGCCCAATAGAAGGGCATTTTTTGCAATGAGTGAAAAATTGCATTCGCAGGCAAAACGTAATAACCATACGTTTAGTATTTTGATGTTAGACATTGATGATTTTAAAAAGATTAATGATGATTATGGCCATGAGGGAGGCGATGCTGCATTAATATCAATGGGTAAAATATTACTATCAACTCTTCGCTCCGCTGACATCGTTGCCCGTATTGGTGGTGAAGAATTTGTGTTTTTATTGACTGAAACGGATTTAGAAGGGGCAATGCAATTTGCTGAACGTCTACGTGTACTTGTTGAAGACAATAGTATGAGCACAGCCAATGGAATCATTCGTTTTACGGTATCAATAGGTGTTGCTGAATTCTCTAACAAAGAAGACTCGCTGCAAGCAACCTTATCACGAGCAGACTCAGCGCTCTATAGCGCCAAAGCCAACGGCCGCAACCGCGTAGTTTCGCAGCCGCAAATCAAACCATGATGATTATTAGCAGTAGACCATAAGTAAAAAGCAAAACACCTGGATCCCGGCTAAAAAGCATTGCCGGGACGACGAGAGGGTTGTTAACAAGTTTTCTCCACAATGATTTGTTCTTAGCTTTCAAATGTCCAAATTCAACTCTGAACTTGAGGTTATAGGTCAAAATCATAAGGCATAAATAAACACCTGGATCCCGGCTTAAAAGCACTGTCGGGACGACGAGAAGGTTGTTAACAAGTTTTGTCCACAATGATTTGTTCTTAGCTTTCAAATGCCCAAATTCAACTCTAAACTTGAGGGCGTTGAAGAAAATGACGTGAGCTAGCCATGGATGGCGAGCTAGCTTTCGAGGGGAAGGGACGCCCCATTGGAAGCGTTAGCATTTTCGAGTAAGGCCGAGGAACACCGACACGCGGTCAAAAGCTGGATCCAACCACGTCGCGAAATTATCGCTTTTCAGATAATTTTGATGTGGCGGCTGGGAGTTCCAAGAGGGAATAGCCGTTGATTTCCTCTTGGTCAGGTGTGGGCGAAGCGCCACGACGTTAGTGGCCGCAGGCCATAAAGTAAAAAAGTACAAAGCAAAACAAACACCTGGATTCCGGCTCAAAAGCATTGCCGGAATGACGCAGCATTTGGCCTGTGCAGGGGGGAACCTTTCGATCTTACTTCAAACGAAGTTTGAAAAGTCTGGTGTGGCCGCAGGCCATAAAAGAACAAAGGTTGACCCTTTTGCCAACCCACAGCAAATCCTGCAACCTATAGCAAATCTTTCATCCTGTGGTACAACATTCCAGCCGCTAACATAGGCGATCTAAACATGGGACCGCCGGGGAAGGTCATGTGTTTAATGTCATTAAACACATCAATACGTTGTGATTGCTGACTAATCGCTTCGGCAATTAATCGTGCAGCCATGTGAGTGGCGTTAACCCCATGGCCAGCATATGCCTGAGCAAAATAGATATTGGCTGCATCGGGTAATCGACCAATTTGTGGCATACGGTTAGCGCCGATGCCCATCATGCCGCCCCATTCATAATCAATTTTAATGCCCTTAAGTTGCGGGAACACCTTTTCTAAATTAGGCCTTAATGCAGCTTCAATGTCTTTAGGATCTTTGCCTGAATACGTGCATAAACCACCGAATAATAAGCGGCGATCGGCAGATAAATGGAAGTAATCTAAGGCAACACGCATGTCGGCAAAAGCCATATTTTGCGGGATGATAGTGGCACATTGTTGTTCGGTTAATGGCTCTGTGGCGAGTAAATAAGTGCCTGTCGGTAATACTTTACCGCCTAAATAGGGACTGAGTTTATTGCCAATGTAGCCGTTGCCAGCCATGACTAAATAATCGCAAGTGACTTGACCTTGTGCGGTAATGACTTTGGGTTTATCACCTTTGATTATCTTTTCTGCCGCGCTGTATTCAAATAATTGAGCACCGAGCTCTCGGGCAATTTGAGCTTCGCCCAAGGCTAAATTAAGTGGATGTAAATGACCGCTGCCCATATCGACCAGTGCGCCTTGATAAAAGTCAGACCCAATGACCTCACCAATTTTGCTGCGATCAAGCAGTTTAATCGGCTTTTGATAACCCTGAGATTTAAGATCTTGATACTCTTCAGCTAATTCATCCATGTGTCTGGACTTTACCGCTAAATCGCAATAGCCCATTTGCAAGTCGCATTCAATGTTATGTTCGCTAATGCGCTCGGTGACAATATCAACAGCTTCAAAACCCATTTGCTGAATTGACTTAACCCCTTGCTCGCCAATTTCATTTTTAAATTGGTTGGCGTCGTGACCAATGCCGCGGATAAGCTCGCCGCCATTGCGACCCGATGCGCCCCAACCTATGCGTTTGGCTTCAAGTAGTGCTACGCTGTAACCGCGTTGCCTCAGTTCAATTGCGGTGTTAATTCCGGTAAAACCGCCACCCACAATACACACATCGACAGTAATGTGTTCTGTCAATGTAGGGTGTTCAAACAATCCATTCGCGCTGGCAACATAAAAAGAGTCTGGATAGTGCTGGCTATGGATAGGGGATTTTACTGACATAATGGCTCCAGATTATTGAACAAAGCGATAGCAATAGCGGCTAAACATAAGTACAGAGCTTAAATACTCTGTAAGTGTGCATTTTATTTAACACTCATTTGATGTAAAATACAATTTGTTTGATTTAAACGTGTCACGCGATTAATTAATTTTACATGTTGTTTATATGTTACATTTTATATATTAATAATGGTCGTCAACACTCATTATGTTAAGCCACTGAGTTATCACTCTAGGAGAATGAATTTGGATATTGGTGCAAACCTAAAAGCAGTCCGTAAATTAAAAGGTTTATCTCAACGTGAGTTGGCTAAGCGGGCTGGGGTGACCAACAGTACAATTTCAATGATTGAAAAAAACAGTGTCAGTCCTTCAGTGAGTTCGCTTAAAAAAGTGCTTGGCGGGATCCCAATGTCGTTGGTGGAGTTCTTTTCAATTGATGACGGATCCATTGGTGATCAAAAAGTGGTTTACCGGGCTAATGAGCTGCTTGATATTGGCACCGGCGAGTTGGTGTATAAATTAATTGGCCGTGATTACCCTAACCGAGCCATGTCGTTAATGAGTGAAATGTATCCCGTTAACGCCGATACTGGTGCAGAAATGCTGCAACATGAAGGCGAAGAAGGTGGAGTGATTGTTGAAGGTAAATTAGAAGTCACCGTTGGCGAAGAAGTGTTTATCTTAGAAAAAGGTGACAGCTATTACTTTAGCAGTCAGCAACCACATCGTTTTCGTAATCCGTTTGATGAGCCATGCCGCCTAGTGAGCGCAACCACACCAGCCGATTTTTAATCTACAATCTTACCTCTTAATAGCGGGATGCATTGCTAGGTTTAGCAGAATATATCCCGCGATCCACCACTTGCTTGCCCTGTTCTGATTATCCATTTTGCTGTGATATCGATATTTAAGTGAGTCGTCGGTACTCCTAGCAAGCTTTAGCTATTTTGTGTAGCACTCGTGTAAATAATATAAAGCATCAAATTCACTTTTCCTGTGCAGGCCCTGCCCTATCTTGGTGCGATTGGTCTAATTTGTGACCACTTGCAAGGTCGTTATCACTTTTTATTGTCACACTGTTATTTTTAGTTAATTCATTGTTTTTTATTTGTTTTATTTGTTTTTCGTTAAAAGTTGTTTTTATCATCAGTTATCCTCTTGCCTAGCTAAAAAATACCGTGTAGTGTGTGAAAAAATGAACACGTAAAACAATAAGTTCATCACACTATTGGCTAAAGGTGAGATATGTCTCAATCAGGTCTTCCCCTCATCGGGGTAATAGCATGCAACAAACAACTCGGCCAGCATCCGTTCAATATAGTGGGCGAAAAATACCTACTGAGTATCGTCGATGGTGCCAAAGGCTTCCCTTTAGTGATTCCATCATTAGGTATTGATTTACCAATAAAAGATCTGCTTTCACTCCTTGATGGCATCATGTTTACTGGTTCACCATCAAATGTTGAACCACACCATTATCAAGGTAAAGCTAGTGAAGAAGGGACTCACCACGACCCTAAGCGTGACGCTACCACATTGCCACTTATTAGAGCGGCAATCGATATGGGGATCCCGTTGCTGGGTATTTGTCGTGGTTTTCAAGAAATGAATGTCGTTTTTGGCGGGAGTTTACATCAAAAACTGCACGAAGTTGGCACATTTATTGAACATAGAGAAGATAAAGAAGCACCCTTAGAAGTGCAATATGGTTTATCGCATCAAGTTAACCTTGTTGCTGGCGGACTTCTTCACGATGCATGGGGCTGTGACACTGCAGAGGTTAACTCTGTTCATACTCAAGGTGTGGAGCGTCTAGGTGAGGGGTTACAGCCAGAAGCATATGCTCCGGACGGATTAATCGAAGCATTTTCAGTGAAAAATGCGAAAAATTTTGCATTAGGTGTTCAGTGGCATCCAGAATGGAAAGTCACCGAAAATGCGTTTTATAGCGCTATTTTCGAGGCATTCGGACAAGCCTGTAGACATCATGCGGCAACACAAGTGAGATAAAAATGGATAAGTTAATCGCTTTTTTGAAAGACAATAAAATTACCGAAGTTGAATGTGTTATTAGTGACATGACAGGCATAGCGCGTGGAAAAATCGCCCCTGTAGATAAGTTCATTGATGAAAAAGGCATGCGCCTGCCTGAAAGTGTTTTATTACAAACCGTCACAGGCGACTACATCAATGACGAGGTTTTTTATTCATTGCTCGATGATGCAGATATCGACTTTGTATGTGTACCTGACGACAGCGCCGTGTTTATGCTGCCTTGGACGGTAGAAGCCACTGCACAAGTGATTCATGACTGTTATGACCGTATGGGTAACCCTATTGAACTGTCTCCACGCAACGTACTCAAAAAAGTTTTAAAACTTTACGAAGACAAAGGTTGGGAGCCTGTTATTGCCCCAGAAATGGAGTTTTATCTTACTAAGCGCTCTGACGATCATGATTTACCACTTAAGCCACCTATAGGTCGTTCTGGTCGCCCAGAAGCTGGACGTCAATCATTTTCAATTGATGCCGCTAACGAATATGACCCACTATTTGAAGACATGTACGACTGGTGTGAAGCCCAGGGTTTAGATATCGATACCTTGATCCATGAAGATGGTCCAGCACAAATGGAAATCAACTTCAGCCATGGTAACCCATTGGCACTTGCTGACCAAGTATTTGTATTTAAACGCACATTACGCGAAGCGGCATTAAAGCACGATGTGTGTGCCACGTTTATGGCTAAGCCCGTGACCGACGAGCCAGGCAGTGCAATGCATATTCACCAGAGTATTGTGGATAAGAAAACCGGCAAAAACATCTTTACTAAAGAAGACGGTACCCAAAGCCAATTGTTTTTAAATTATATTGCTGGCTTACAAACTTATATCCCTCAGTTATTACCACTAATGGCGCCTAATGCTAACTCATTCCGCCGTTTTCTTCCGGGCACTTCAGCGCCGGTTAACCTAGAGTGGGGCATTGAAAACCGCACTTGTGGTCTACGTATTCCTGAGTCTTCGCCACAAAATCGCCGTATTGAAAACCGTATTCCAGGCGCAGATGCTAACTGCTATTTAGCCATTGCAGCCAGTTTATTGTGTGGGTTTATCGGAATGGATAAAAACCTACGTCCATCAACACCGGTGAGTGGCCGTGCAAATGAAAGCCGTACCAATAACGAAAACTACTTACCAGTGACATTAGAAGAAGCGCTAATGGCTATGCAAGATAGTGAAGCGGGTATTGAGTATTTAGGCCAATCATTTATCACTGCATTTGTAGCGGTAAAACAGGCTGAACTTGAAAACTTTAGACGCGTAGTCAGCTCGTGGGAACGTGAGTTTTTATTACTTACCGTTTAACGAAGTACCTAGCCCTGTCGTCATTAAAATGTAGTGCAATGGTTTTGACCTAGCACTTAGGTAGTGGATAAACAGATAGCAAATACCGTGTGTTTGCTGTCTGCTTGAAAGGATAAAAGTATGCAAGATGCATTAACTCAGCAACAACAAAAACTCGATAGTTTACAAACTGCCGACAAGCAGCATTTTATCCACCCATTTACTGACTCAAAAGGCTTAGCTGAAAAGGGTACTCGGGTTATTGAGCGTGCAGAAGGCGTCTATTTATGGGACGTCATGGGCCATAAACTACTTGATGGTATGGCGGGGTTATGGTGCGTGAATGTGGGCTATGGTCGCCAATCTATTGTTGATGCCGTCGCTAAGCAAATGCAGCAGCTGCCATTTTACAACAGCTTCTTTCAGTGCTCACATCCACCGGCAATCGAACTGGCGCAAAAAATTGCATCACTTGCCCCTAAACATATGAACAATGTGTTTTTTACCGGCTCAGGATCAGAGTCTAATGACACAAATTTACGCATGGTGAGACGCTACTGGGATCTTAAAGGTAAGCCAAGCAAGAAAACCATTATCAGTCGCGACAATGCCTACCATGGCTCTACCGTTGCCGGTGCCAGCTTAGGCGGTATGTCGGGTATGCATGAACAAGGTGATTTACCCATTCCTGGCGTGGTGCATATTGCTCAACCTTATTGGTACGGTGAAGGTAACGGTTTATCACCAGAAGCCTTTGGTTTACAAGCGGCGCAAGCCCTTGAAACTAAGATTTTAGAAGTGGGCGAAGACAATGTTGCGGCGTTTATTGCCGAACCGTTTCAAGGCGCGGGTGGTGTGATTATTCCACCGTCTACTTACTGGCCTGAAATTAAACGTATTTTAGCTAAATACGATATCTTATTTATTTTAGACGAAGTGATCAGTGGTTTTGGCCGCACAGGCAAATGGTTTGCTGCTGAATACTTTGATTTACAACCCGATTTAATCACGATTGCCAAAGGCATGACCTCAGGTTATGTGCCAATGGGTGGCGTGATAGTGTCAGACAAAGTGGCCGACGTCATTAAGCAAGATTGTGGTGAATTTACCCATGGTTTTACTTATTCAGGTCACCCTGTAGCCGCTGCGGCAGCATTAGAAAACATCCGTATTATTGAGCAAGAGCAACTGATAGAACGTGTTGAATCTGATACTGCCCCTTATTTACAGTCTCGTTTACAAGAACTTGCCGAACATCCTTTAGTGGGCGAGGTGCGGGGCTTAGGCATGGTTGCAGCAATTGAGCTGGTTAAAGATAAAGAGTTAAAGCAAGCATTTGACTCTGCAGTAGGCGTTGGCACGTTTTGTCGCGACGCCTGTATAAAGCATGGTTTGGTGATGCGCTCTGTTGGCGACACCATGATCATTTCACCACCATTAACAATGACTCACAATGAAATTGACGAGTTAGTGGCTAAGGCAACGTTGGCGCTAAATGACACATATGAGTATGTGCAAGGGCAATAATCGCTGCATTTTTAGGTGAATGAATATTGTAAAATAGTGATTTTTTAACCAAAAGCATTTCAATGTCTAGTAATCGAATATGTTTTTGATAAAATCCGCAAAATTATGGGAGCGCATGCCGTTGCTGTAATCATACCGATGCATAGTTAAGTTGTAGCATTGGATAATTTCTTTCAATAGAAAGAAGATTTTACACGCTGGTATTGCTAGCGAAAAAAACTAACGTCAGCGTCGCTCTGGCCATTATCCAAAAAGGGAGAAAGTATGAAGCTACTAAACAAACTATCCACATTGGCCCTCATTACAGCAAGTGTATTTTCAAGCACTGCGCTTCAGGCCGAGGAAGTGGTCAAAATGTATAATTGGTCAGATTATATCGCCGAAGATACATTAGCTAACTTTGAAAAAGAAACCGGCATTAAAGTAATTTATGACGTGTTTGACAGCAACGAAGTACTTGAAGCTAAGCTTTTGTCTGGCCGCAGCGGTTACGACATTGTGGTACCTTCAAACCACTTTATGGCCAAGCAAATTATCGCCGGTGCGTTTCAAAAGTTAGATCGCGCTAAATTGACTAATTATGCCAATTTAAAAACCGATTTAATGAAGCAGTTAGAAAAAGCTGATCCGGGTAATTTATATTCTGTGCCTTATTTATGGGGTACTAACGGTATTGGTTACAACATCGATAAAGTGAAAGCGGCCGTAGGTGAAGATGCTCCGTTTGATTCTTTAGAGCTTATTTTTAACCCTAAATATGCTGAAAAAATTGGTTCATGTGGTTTTGCTATGCTCGACTCAGCAGACGATATGTTGCCTCAAGCGCTGATTTATTTAGGATTAGATCCTAACAGCAAAAACATTGCTGACTATGAAAAAGCCGCTGAAGTATTAGCCAAAATACGTCCTTATGTGACTTACTTTCATTCTTCACGCTACATTTCTGATTTAGCCAACGGTGACATTTGTGTCGCGTTTGGTTTCTCGGGTGACGTATTCCAGGCAGCAGCGCGTGCAGATGAAGCCGGTAACGGTCACAAAATTGGTTACTCAATCCCTAAAGAAGGCGCTAACTTGTGGTTTGATATGTTAACCATCCCTCAGGATGCCACTAACGTTGATAACGCCCACAAGCTAATCAACTACTTGCTACGTCCAGATGTAATTGCACCAATTAGTAACTATGTGGCTTACGCTAATCCTAACGTACCAGCGCAAGAGTTGGTTGACGAGGCTATCCGTAACGACCCAGCCATTTACCCACCTCAGTCGGTAATTGACAATTTATACATTGGTGATGTTCGTCCTTTAAAAGTTCAACGTGCTGCAACTCGCGCTTGGACCAAAGTGAAGTCAGGCCAATAACCTTACGCTAGGGCGGGGACACTCGCCCTCTTTTTTTACATTTTCTTATCTACTTTTGATGGCTATTTGGCCACTATAGAACGGTTAAGTGTGCGCATAACAAGGTCATTGTTGTGATAGTCATACTTCAAAAAGGCGGAGCAGTATTATGGGAAACACCTCAGGCGTCACGAATAAACCAACCACAAAGACGCAAGATGAAGTCCTGGTCAAAATTGAGCGCGTAAGCAAGCTGTTTGATGACGTGCGTGCTGTAGATGATGTGTCACTTACCATTAATCGTGGTGAGATATTTGCTCTGCTAGGTGGTTCAGGTTCAGGTAAGTCAACATTATTACGCATGCTAGCTGGGTTTGAAAAACCAACAGAAGGACGTATTTTACTTGATGGTGTCGACATTACAGATATGCCGCCATACGAACGTCCAATTAACATGATGTTTCAATCTTATGCTTTGTTCCCGCACATGACGGTAGAGCAAAATATTGCCTTTGGCCTTAAACAAGACAAAATGCCAAAAGCAGAGATTGAAATGCGTGTAAAAGAAATGCTCAAACTGGTGCACATGGAAAAATACGGTAAACGTAAACCGCATCAGTTGTCTGGTGGCCAGCGTCAACGTGTCGCGTTGGCACGGTCATTGGCTAAGCGCCCTAAATTGTTGTTACTTGACGAACCCATGGGCGCGTTAGACAAAAAACTGCGTACTCAAATGCAGTTAGAAGTGGTCGATATTTTAGAAGCCGTAGGCGTAACGTGCGTAATGGTAACTCACGATCAAGAAGAAGCCATGACCATGGCCAATCGGATCTCCATTATGCATGAAGGTTGGATTGCCCAAACTGGTAGCCCAATGGATATTTATGAGTCGCCAGCCAGTCGTTTAGTCGCTGAATTTATTGGCACCGTGAACTTATTTGATGGCGAAATTATTGCCGATGAAGTGGATCACGCTGTGATTAAGTCATCAAGCCTAGAGCGTGAGTTTTATATTGGCCATGGTATTTCAACCAGCTTAGAAAACAAAAACGTCTTTTTAGCGCTACGTCCTGAAAAAACCATTATTACCCGTGAAAAACCAGACTCTGAATACAACTGGGCCCACGGTGTTGTTCACGATATTGCTTACCTGGGTGGCTTGTCGGTGTACTACATTAAGCTGAAAAACAAGCAAATTGTACAATGTTCGATGATTAACCGCGAACGCCGCGCCGACCACCCAACGTGGGAAGACGAGGTGTACATCAGTTGGGAAGACAGCAGCGGGGTTGTATTACACTCATGAAGAATCCACTGAAAATAATCAAAGGTCGTTATTTGACCATGGGGGTGCCTTACCTGTGGTTATTGATGTTCTTCGCGCTGCCGTTTGCGATTGTGTTAAAGCTGAGTTTTTCGTCTGCGGCGATTGCTATCCCGCCATACGAAGCCACCTTTAGCTACGCGGATGAAATGCTTAATATTGCACTGAATTTTGGTAACTACTTATTGTTACTGCAAGATTCTATGTACTACATGGCGTATCTCACCTCGCTTAAAATGGCCTTTGTGGCCACGCTAGGTTGTTTAATTTTGGGCTTTCCGATGGCGTATGCCATTGCTCGCGCACCGGCTCGGTTACAAACCGTATTGCTGTTGTTAGTGATGCTGCCATCGTGGACCTCATTTTTAATCCGTATTTATGCCTGGATGGGGATTTTAAGCAACAACGGCTTAATCAATAACGCCTTAATGTGGTTAGGGGTGATTTCTGAACCCATTCAAATGCTTAATACCAATTTTGCTGTGTATATCGGGATTATCTACGCGTATTTGCCGTTTATGATTTTGCCCTTGTACGCCACTCTGGTGAAACTGGATTTAAGCTTAATAGAAGCGGCTTCAGATCTTGGCTCGCGCAGTATCAACACCTTTTGGAAAGTCACCTTACCATTGTCGATGGGCGGTGTAATTGCCGGCTCAATGTTGGTGTTTATTCCTGCAGTAGGTGAGTTTGTAATCCCTGAATTATTGGGCGGCCCAGATTCATTGATGATTGGTAAAGTGTTGTGGCAAGAGTTCTTTAATAACCGCGATTGGCCAGTAGCGTCGTCACTTGCGATTGTGATGCTAGCACTGTTGATTATTCCTATTACCTTATTCCACCGTTATCAGTCACGTAATATGGAGAACGACGTATGAAGAAGCTCAGTTTCTCTAAAGTGATGCTATGGTTTGGCTTACTGTTTTTGTATGCGCCGATGTTTATTTTGGTTATTTACTCGTTTAACGAATCAAAGTTAGTCACGGTGTGGAGTGGGTTTTCACCTAAATGGTATGGCGAGTTATTTAAAGATACCCAAATACTCGAAGCCGTGTGGACCAGTTTGCGTATCGCATTCTACAGTTCAACCATGGCAGTGATTATCGGCACCATGGCTGCGTTTGTCATGACACGTTTTCGCCGTTCTTGGGCAAAATTGACACTGTCTAACATGATTACCGCGCCACTGGTTATGCCAGAAGTGATTACCGGTTTGTCATTGTTACTGCTGTTTGTTGAAATGGCCGACTTGCTTGGTTGGCCAGCAGAGCGTGGCATGTTAACCGTATGGATTGCGCACTCTACTTTTTGTGCGGCTTATGTTGCTGTGGTGGTGTCGTCAAGGCTGCGTGAACTTGATTTGTCGATTGAAGAAGCGGCGATGGACTTAGGTGCAACGCGTTTTAAAACCTTCTTTTTAATCACAGTGCCGATGATTTCTCCGGCGTTAATTGCCGGTTGGTTCTTGTCGTTTAGTTTATCGTTAGATGACTTAGTGATTGCCAGCTTTGCCTCTGGACCAGGGTCTACCACGTTACCTATGGTGGTGTTCTCATCGGTGCGTTTAGGGGTTTCGCCTAAAATTAACGCCTTAGCCACCATTATTATTCTGAGTGTATCTTTGGTTGCGTTCTTGTCGTGGTATTTGGCCCGACGCTCTGAACGCAAAGCTAAAGAAGCAATGGAGTAATCTGAGCGAACCATTGCTAAAGCCACGCTTTTTTAAGTGTGGCTTTTTTTTACCAAGGTGACGCCAGGGTGTTAAATATATTCTACAAAGTGTAAAAAATTACACTTTAAATGCTAGTTTTTAAATATGCTTAAGTGTACGATGATCATGTTGTATTTCGTCTCGAACCTATAAAGGAAGCGCTATGTCCGCCACACCTCATGCTAGTTCATATTATGCTGCGTCGGCTAATGATAAAGTCGAACGCCCACGCTTAGAATCTTCAATAGAAACGGATGTTTGTATCATTGGTGCGGGATATACAGGGTTGTCATCTGGGCTGCATTTATTAGAAAGCGGCATGAGAGTGGTTATTCTCGAAGCGGCCCGAATTGGCTGGGGCGCATCGGGCCGAAATGGCGGGCAAATTGTTAACTCATTTAGCCGCGACATCGACAGCATCGAAAAAGTGGTGGGTAAAGAACAAGCCAAACTTTTTGGTCAAATGGCGTTTGAAGGTGGCCAAATCATTCGCGACCGTATTGCCAAATATAATATCGATTGTGACTTAAAAGATGGCGGTGTGTTCGCAGCCATGAATGCTAAGCAAATGGGCCATTTACAGTCGCAAAAAAAATTATGGGAAGCTCATGGGCATCACAACCATTTAGAAATGCTAGACCACGATGGCATTCGTAATGTGGTGAACAGCGATTTATATGTCGGCGGTTTGCTTGATAAAAGCGGCGGCCATATTCACCCGCTTAATTTAGCGTTAGGCGAAGCTCGTGCCGTTGAATCGCTCGGCGGACAAATTTTTGAAGATTCAGCTGTAATCAAAGTCGATGACGGCGAGTCTCCGGTGGTGCATACCGAGAAAGGTCAGGTTAAATGTAAATTTGTGGTAGTGGCGGGCAATGCTTATCTAGGTAAGTTACTGCCAGAACTGCACGCTAAGTCAATGCCTTGTGGTACTCAGGTGGTGACAACAGAGCCTCTACCCGATGACATTGCCGCGAGCATATTACCGCAAGACTATTGCGTAGAAGATTGTAATTACCTGTTAGATTACTACCGTCTCTCGGGCGATAAACGGTTAATTTTTGGTGGCGGCGTGGTCTATGGCGCTCGCGACCCGGCGAACGTCGAAGCCTTGATTATGCCCAAATTATTAAAGACGTTTCCGCAGTTAAAAGGCATTAAAGTGGATTATGCCTGGACGGGTAACTTTTTAATGACCTTGTCACGTTTGCCTCAAGTGGGTCGAATTGGACACAATATCTATTATTCGCAAGGCTGCAGTGGTCATGGGGTTACCTATACCCATTTAGCGGGCAAATTAATTGCCGAAATGCTCAATGGCCAGGCGACCCGTTTTGATGCTTTTGCTGCTTTACCTCATTATCCATTCCCCGGCGGTCACGCCTTACGTGTGCCGTTTAGTGCGTTAGGGGCTTGGTATTACACCATGCGCGACAAGTTTGGTATTTAGTCTTAGCGAGCCATTGAGTTGAGATTATGTACAAGGAATTAAGTTGTTTATCAAATTGAGTAGGAGTGCGTTGTGATTTTAAATGATCCAAGCTTATTGCACGAGCAATGCTATATCGATGGTTTATGGGTAAGTGCTAACAGCGGTGAAACCGTTGCTATTGCCAACCCAGCCACTCAAGAGTTAATAGGCCATGTGCCAGTGATGGGCGCGGCTGAAACCCAGGCAGCAATCACAGCAGCCAATAAGGCGCTGCCAGCTTGGCGTGCGTTGTCAGCAAAAGAGCGCAGCCAAAAGCTACGCCGTTGGTTTGAACTCATGAACCAACATGCTGATGACCTTGCGTTGATGATGACCACAGAGCAAGGCAAGCCCCTCGCTGAAGCCAAAGGCGAGGTGACTTATGCCGCCTCGTTTATTGAATGGTTTGCTGAAGAAGCTAAGCGCATTTATGGTGACACGATTCCTGGGCATCAAGCAGACAAAAGGCTAACAGTGATTAAACAACCTGTTGGTGTTACCGCGGCCATTACACCGTGGAACTTCCCAGCAGCAATGATTACCCGTAAAGCGGCGCCAGCACTTGCTGCCGGTTGTACTATGGTGGTTAAGCCTGCACCGCAAACGCCATTTACTGCATTAGCGTTAGCAGAGCTGGCTCATCGCGCGGGTATTCCTGCAGGGGTATTTAGCGTGATCACAGGTGATGCCATTGCCATTGGTAACACCTTATGTGAAAGCCCCATTGTGCGTAAGTTATCGTTTACTGGCTCAACAGCTGTTGGCATAAAGTTAATGGAGCAATGCGCACCGACACTTAAAAAACTGTCGCTTGAACTTGGCGGCAACGCACCGTTTATCGTGTTTGACGATGCCGACATTGACGCCGCAGTCGAAGGCGCCATGATTGCTAAATACCGCAATGCAGGCCAAACCTGTGTGTGTGCTAACCGCATTTATGTTCAAGCGGGTGTGTATGAGCAATTTACCCAAAAATTTGCTGCCGCCGTCGCTAAGCTCAGTGTCGGTAACGGTGCAGATGACGGGGTCAATATTGGCCCGTTAATCAATCAAGCTGCAGTGGCAAAAGTGCAAAGCCATTTAGCGGATGCCGTCGCAAAAGGCGCCAGTGTTGTGGCGGGTGGTAAAGCCCACAGCCTAGGCGGGTTCTTTTTTGAACCCACCATTCTACGCGATGTTGATAAGTCGATGTTGGTGGCCAAAGAGGAAACTTTTGGTCCATTAGCCCCGTTATTTAAATTCGACACCGTTGATGATGTGATTAAGCAAGCCAACGATACCGAGTTTGGCTTAGCTGCATATTTTTATGGCCGCGATATTTCGCTGGTTTACAAAGTGGCTGAAGCACTTGAGTACGGCATGGTGGGGGTGAATACCGGATTAATCTCGACCGAAGTGGCACCTTTTGGTGGCATTAAATCGTCAGGATTAGGTCGCGAAGGTTCTAAGTTTGGTATCGAAGAATACCTTGAAATGAAATATATCTGCATGTCAGTTTAAGAGAGTGGGCAATGACTAAAACAAATGATGGATTAATGGCGCGTCGCCAGGCGGCAGTAGCTCAAGGTGTAGGACAAATTCACCCAATCTTTACTGAACGTGCTGAAAACGCCACGGTGTGGGATGTTGAAGGCCGTGAATATATTGATTTTGCCGGTGGTATTGCGGTACTGAACACAGGTCACTTACACCCTAAAGTCAAAGCGGCAGTGGCTGAACAGCTAAATGCCTTTTCGCATACTTGTTTTATGGTATTAGGTTACGAAAGCTATATTGCGGTATGTGAAAAACTTAACCATTTAGTACCCGGTGACTTTGCCAAAAAGACCGCGCTGTTTACCAGTGGTTCTGAAGCGGTTGAGAACGCCGTAAAGGTTGCTCGTGCGTACACTAAACGTGCTGGTGTGATTGCCTTCACTTCTGGATATCATGGCCGTACGATGGCGGCATTGGCTTTAACCGGTAAAGTTGCACCGTACAGCAAAGGCATGGGCTTGATGTCGGCTAATGTGTTCCGCGCTGAGTTTCCGTGCGAAATGCATGGCGTATCTGAAGATGATGCGATTGAGTCTATTGAACGTATTTTTAAAAATGATGCAGAGCCTGCAGATATCGCCGCCATTATTTTAGAACCGGTGCAAGGTGAGGGGGGGTTTTACGCAGTCACGCCATCGTTTATGACACGTTTACGCGAGTTGTGCGACAACCATGGCATCGTGCTGATTGCCGATGAAGTACAAACTGGCGCAGGGCGTACCGGCACCTTTTTTGCGATGGAGCAAATGGGTGTTGCCGCTGACATTACCACTTTTGCTAAGTCTATTGCCGGCGGCTTTCCACTATCTGGTATTACCGGTAAAGCCGACATTATGGATGCGGTTACAGCTGGTGGTTTAGGCGGAACGTATGGCGGCAGCCCGTTAGCGTGTGCCGCAGCACTTGCGGTGATTGAGGTGTTTGAAGAAGAGCAGCTATTAACTCGCGCTAATGATGTAGGCAATAAGCTTAAGGCGGCATTAACCGATATGCAGGCTAAATATTCGCAAATTGCAGATGTGCGTGGTTTAGGTGCGATGATTGCCATTGAGCTGATGGAAGATGGCGTGCCAGCGCCACAATACAGCGCTAAAATTTTGGCAGAAGCACGCAATCGTGGGCTGATTTTATTGTCTTGTGGTACCTACGGTAATGTGATTCGTGTACTCGTGCCGCTAACGGCGCCTGATGCGCAAATTGATGCTGGTTTAGCGATTATGGACGGTACATTTCAAGCTGTGTTTAGCTAAGTCTGAATATCGCTTTAAACCGTAAAATAAAATCCCGCAGCGAGCGGGATTTTTTATGTGTCTTTGCGACAGGGTTTAACAGCAGACCGTTTTACCGCCGAATAAGCCCCGCTATTGAGTTAAATGGAAGCAGGATTTAAATCAACGATTTTGTTATGGGCAACACTGTGGTCAATCACATCAGTGTTGTTTGCTAGCGCCTTTGTGATTATGATCAGTGCTTGATTTGAAAATGAAGATTGTATGGCTGAATTTATTGCGCCACCCTGTGACGGTGTTATCGAAATATTACACCAAGATGAACACCTACTGCTGATTAACAAGCCCTCTGGGCTGCTGAGTCTGTCGGGTAAAAATCCACTCAATAAAGACTCTGTGCATTATCGTTTAGTGCAAGACTTTCCCACTGCAACCTTATTGCATCGCCTCGACTTTGGCACCTCTGGCATTATGCTGGTGGCGTTAAATAAACAGGTTAATGGTTTGCTCACTCAACAATTTCAGCAGCGTACTATTGGTAAAACCTACACGGCAGTGTTATACGGTGATCTGCCCAATGAGCAGGGGAAAATCGATTTCCCCATCGCCAAAGACGTTGAACATTTTCCGCTGATGAAAATTTGCCATGACACGGGCAAACCAGCTAAAAGTCATTACCAGGTGATAGCGCGGCATCCTCAAGGGTTATCAACTCGAGTGCGCTTTAGCCCCATAACGGGCCGAACACACCAGTTACGTATTCATAGCCAGCAGATTGGGCATCCAATACTGGGCTGTGATTTGTACCATAATCAGCAATCCCAACAGCTAGCACCTCGATTATTATTGCATGCTACAAGCCTTAGCTTTATTCATCCTATTACACTTGAGAAGATGAATTGTCTTTGTCCTAGCCCGTTTTAAGCTCTCGCTGAGTCATCACTTATCTACGGTGAATGGTTTTAGACAAAAAACTGATTTAAGGCTGATGAAAACTAATGCATAATCAAGCCATTAATATATGTTAAAAGGTTATTAACATGATGATTGCCTGGATAGATTCGTTAGCCTTTATTGTGTTTTTAATTGCCTGGATTGGCTACACCAGTTTTGCACGGCGTAAAGCAAAGACCACAAATTGTATTGCGAGGGTAATGCATCAGCAGCGAATTATGTGGATGTCGCAAGTGATTGGTAAAGAAAACCGAGTCGGTGAAGCGGCATTACTGGCTAATCTTGAACGCAATATCGCTTTCTTTGCATCAACCACGCTACTGGTTTTAGCAGGTGTATTGACCTTGTTTTCGCAAGTTGAAAAGCTCGAAACCGTTATCGCCTCCATTCCTTTTACCGCACCACCTAATCACGCTTTAGTACAAGTAAAGCTCGGTTTGTTGGTAGGCATTTTTGTATTGGCATTTTTCCAGTTTACCTGGTCAATGCGCCAGTATGGTTTTGTTAACGTGATGATTGGCGCTGCGCCATTAGATAAGAGCGGCACCGACACAAACCTCATCGCTTACGCAAAGCAAATGGCAGTGGTGCAAGATCAGGCCGCTCATTCATACAATTATGGCCTACGTTCATATTATTATTCAATGGCTGCCCTATGCTGGTTTATCAATCCATGGATGTTTATCGTAGCCAGTTTGTTTGTGGTGTATACCTTGTACCAACGCGAATTTAACTCTAAAGCTGTGGTTGCCATCACCGCCGCCCAAAGCCATTTAGAAAAAAGCCCACTGCATATAAAAGAATAACTCATCTTGTTACTCACCACGCCATGTTGAGCATGGTGTGGTGAATTGCATCAACTCGATAGCACACCGTTAATGCTTGTCACCGATCAAAATCCTAAACGTCAGATACGAAAAGCCGCAGCAATGAAATATTGCTACGGCTTATCTGAATTGGTGGCCCCTCCCAGACTTGAACTGGGGACCTGACGATTATGAGTCGTATGCTCTAACCAACTGAGCTAAGGGGCCGACTTAAGCTAGTCGTCACTAACAAAAGCGGATGCAGTATACGAAGTTTATTTCCGCTTGTCACCTCTGTTTGTGCATGAATTTAGCTTAAATGACTCAAGTGGTTATCTGTTAATCAGTCTTCACATTACTGGTTATATGTTTGTGGGTTATGACCCTTTGTTCAAGCTCCAGCATTTTACTCACTGTGAAGGTGAACATTTGAAATGGCTAATGCTAAATGCCGCATATCTTTGCTGGTTATTGAAATCAGTGATTGTGAGCTGCCATTGTTACTAGAAGTTGGCGAATGGTTTTTTACGGTTAATTACTAACGAGAACCGTTATCAATTTCGATAACATTAGTACCCAAAAATGGGCTGTGACGATATTACTCAATTGCGGGGTGTTTAATCACTAATTTAACAAATTTTTGTGATTTGCCACCGTGATCAAAGTGGGTTTTATGTGCCATTGCGTGAGGTTGGTCGGTGTTAGGTGGCTTTGGTTTGGGCGGTTGTTCACGTTAATTGTGTGAATTTTGAACTGATTTGAAGATTAAGAATAAGGGCTGCAGTGTTTGCGGTATGTTGAGAAATTATCTGCTACAAAGATAAGTAAGGTGTGATTGTGTCAGTCAATAAACTTATGTGCAACCCCCATTATAACGTACTAACTAGCTTGTGGGTTCGTCGCTGTTTATGAATAGTTTATCGTCTTAGCGAGGCTTGGGCTTGTATTAGATAAGAAGTATGACAAGCGCGGGCACTAAAGATTAACTGAAACTGTTGAGAGATTGATATTTGCGCAACATCCGTGTGCATGATGAGCATACGACATGTCTGGTCAATAAACTCACCTTGAGATATGCCTAGATTTCCCTGCTAGGGGATAGCGTCGGCATAGCGTTCTTTAGATGGAGCTTATCGAGCTCTTCTCACATATTGATGACATGAATGGGGATTCACATGTTGCAATCTAATTTGACAGTTCTTGCAGATAAATTAGGCCAGTATCTTGAGCCTTCACGAGTTTATACCGATTACCTCCGCCGTATCGCTTGGGGTACCGATGCTTCTTTTTATCAAAAACGTCCACAAATTGTTGTCCATCCTAAAACTGAAGCTGAGGCTTCTAACGTTTTATCACAATGCTATCAAACTAATACGCCTGTGACATTTAGAGCCGCTGGTACCGCACTTTGTGGTCAGGCTATTTCTGATTCGGTGTTAATGGTTGCAGGTTTGCATTGGAATAAGTTCAAGGTGTTGGACGGCGGAAAGAAAGTACAAATGCAACCAGGGGTTATCGGCGCTAAAATCAATGCCGCATTAGCGCCATTAGGTTGGAAGTTTGGCCCAGACCCTGCAACTATTGCCTCTGCAATGGCTGGTGGGATTGTCTCTAACAATGCTTCTGGTATGAACTGTGGAACTCACCATAACTCATATAAGCTCATTGATTCGGCCAGAATCGTTTTTGCTGACGGCTCGATTTTAGATACGGCAAGTGAGCAAAGCCGTGAGGCGTTTAAAAAAGAACACCCAGAGATGGTGCAAGCCATTGAGTCTATTCGCGATGACATTATGTCTGACGATGCTTTAGTGCAGCGTATTAAGCGTAAGTATTCAATTAAGAATGTCACCGGCTTTGGTATGAATTCTTTTGTTGAACACCATGACCCTATCGACATTATTTTGCATCTTATGGTGGGCTCAGAAGGCGCACTGGGTTTCCTGTCTGAAATCACCTTAAACAGTGTAGAGAAAAAAAGCCATTCGGCTTCTGCAATGGTTTACTTTGATTCATTGCGTGGTGCTTGTGAGTCAATTGTTGAGCTACGCAGAGAAGCATTTAACGAGACTAATGCGGCAGAGTTGTTAGACAATTTTGCGCTTAAGGCTGTTGCTGAATCTAAATATGACACACCCGATTTCTTAAATGATGTGCATAAAGATGTCACGGCAGTATTGTTTGAAACCTTTGGCGATAACCAAGAGCAGATTGATGCTAACGTTGCCAAAATGTCTGCCATTATGAAAAAACATGGCCTATATCGTGATGTTGAATTTACTCAAGATGCCGCTGAAATCACCAATATGTGGGCTATCCGTAAAGCGATTTTCCCATTAGCGGGTTCAATGAGACCTGTTGGAACATCGTGTATTATTGAAGATATTGCGTTTCCAATTGAAGTGTTACCTCAAGCGACAATCGATTTACAAAACTTGTCATTTAAACATGGTTATGACGATGCGGTGATTTATGGTCATGCGCTAGAGGGTAACTATCACGTTATTTTTGCTCAAGACTTTTCAACTCAAGCTGAAGTTGACCGTTTTGATGGCTTTATGAAAGCGGTTGTTGACCTTGTAGTCGGCTATGACGGTTCGCTTAAAGCTGAACACGGTACTGGATTTGGTATGGCTGCATTCGTTGAGAAAGAATGGGGCACCGAAGTCTACGACTTGATGAAACGAGTGAAAAATGCGCTCGACCCAAGCGGTATTTTAAACCCTGGCGTGATTATCAATGATGATCCATTCTGTCATGCCAAAGGCTTTAAACCTATGCCGGCCATACACGACATTGTTGATAAATGTATTGAATGTGGCTTCTGCGAACCGCACTGTGTCGCTCATGGTTTAACTTTATCTCCACGTCAGCGTACTGCTGTAGCAAGGGTGATGAAAACGCTAGAGACAACTGGCAAAGAGCCTGAAGTACTGGCGGAGTTGAAAAAGAACTATCCATACTACGCAATTGATACCTGTGCGGCAGATGGTTTATGTAAACTCGGTTGCCCGATGGGCATTGATACCGGTAAATATGTAAAAGTGCTGCGTGCTGAAGGCGCTAGCAGTATGGATAAGAAAATCTCAGACTTTACTGCTGATCGTTTTGGCACCATGGAGTCTGTGGCTCGATTTGCTTTAGGGGCAACAGACATTTCTCGCAAAGTTATCGGTGAGTCTGGTATGGGAGTAATCACTAAGGTTGTTCGCAGTATTGCGCCGGGAATGCCTGTGCCATTATGGACGGAAGGTATGCCTACTCGTGGTAAAGCATTACCAAAAACTAAGACTCAGGGTGACATGAAAGCAGTTTATTTCCCTGCGTGTTTGAACCGTATGATGGGCACCAGTGCTAAGCATGACGACCAACGCTCGTTGCCTGAAACGATTGTGAGTCTATTTGAAAAGGCCAACATCGAAATGGTGTCTGGCGAGAAACCTAAGGGCTTATGTTGTGGCCAGCCTTGGGAGTCTTATGGGCATGATGAAGCGGCTGATCGTAAATCTGATGAGCTTTCAGCGTGGTTATTACAGGCGTCAAACAACGGCGAATATCCTATCCTAGTGGCTACAACAGCGTGTCTTGAAAGAATGCGCCGTGCTTGCGACAGCCGTTTGAAAATGTACGGTCCTGAAGAGTTTGCCTTTGAGTTTTTGGTTGATCGTCTTTCAATCAATAAAATCGTCGATAAAATTGCAGTGCATCCAACCTGTACTACTCGTAAGTTAGGCATGGCAGAGAAACTGGCAGATTTAGCCCGTCTGTGTGCTACAGATGTTGTGGTGCCTGAAAAAGTGGGCTGCTGTGGTATGGCGGGTAACCGTGGTATGAATTACCCTGAGCTCAATGAGCACGGTTTACGCCACTTAAAAGAGGAAACCAAAGATAAAGGATGTACCCATGGTTATTCTGTATCAGCGACGTGTGATGTTGGTTTAACCACCCATTCGGGTATACCGTATAAAAATATCTTAACGTTACTCGATAAAGCATCGAGCAGAAAACAGCTGTAACAGGTTGATTTCAATTACAGCCCACGCAATAGCGCGGGCTTTTTTTTGCATACAAAGCCATCTTACACGCAATAAAAAACCCAGCAATTTAGCTGGGTTTTTTGATGTTGTCTTTACAGACTAGGACGAATATTTATTCGTCTAGGAAAGACTTCAAAATCTCTGAGCGAGAAGGGTGGCGTAACTTACGCAACGCTTTAGCTTCAATCTGACGAATACGTTCACGTGTTACGTCAAACTGTTTGCCCACTTCTTCAAGAGTGTGGTCGGTGTTCATGTCGATACCGAAACGCATACGCAGTACTTTTGCTTCACGGGCAGTTAAGCCTGCTAGCACTTCGTGAGTGGCGTTCTTTAGACTTTCGCTTGTGGCTGAGTCTAATGGTAGCTCGAGGGTAGTGTCCTCGATAAAATCACCTAAATGCGAATCTTCATCGTCACCGATTGGGGTTTCCATTGAGATTGGCTCTTTAGCGATTTTAAGTACCTTACGGATCTTATCTTCAGGCATCATCATACGTTCTGCCAATTCTTCAGGAGACGGCTCGCGGCCCATTTCTTGAAGCATTTGACGTGAAATACGGTTCAGCTTGTTGATTGTTTCGATCATGTGTACCGGAATACGGATCGTACGTGCCTGGTCAGCAATCGAGCGAGTAATCGCCTGACGGATCCACCAGGTTGCATAAGTTGAGAACTTATAACCACGACGGTATTCAAACTTATCTACCGCTTTCATCAAACCAATGTTACCTTCCTGGATTAAGTCCAAGAACTGTAAACCACGGTTGGTGTACTTTTTAGCAATAGAAATAACGAGACGTAAGTTGGCTTCAACCATTTCTTTCTTAGCACGACGTGCTTTGGCTTCACCAATTGACATACGACGGTTAATGTCTTTAATGCCTGCGATGGTTAAATCGGTTTCTTCTTCAATGGCTCCAAGCTTGCCAACGCAACGTGCAACATCATCTTCGATCATACGAAGACCTTCAGCATAAGGCTTGCTGCTGGCTTTTTCGGTTTCAAACCAAGTTAGGTTAGTTTCGTTACCGGTAAATGCTTTAATGAAGTTTTTCTTCGGCATTTTAGCTTGTTCAACACAAAGCTTGATCACTAGACGTTCTTGAACACGTACGCGATCCATCATGTTGCGCATGCTTTTCACTAAGCGGTCAAACTGCTTAGGTACTAGACGGAACTCTTTGAATAGCTCACCAATAACAAACAACGAACCGATGGCTTCAGGGTGGTCACGGCCTTTTTCAGCAATAATGCCTAAGCTTTTTTCGTAAGCTTCTCTTAATTGAGTAAACTTCTCTTTCGCTTCTTCAGGATCCGGACCTTTGTTGCCTTCTTCCTCTTCTTCGTCATCGTCATCATCGTCATCGTCGTCATCATCGTCATCACGATCATCTTCAGAGAGTTCAGAGCCGATGTTTGTTGCTGTTGGTGCAACATCGTCTTCGTCAGGATTGATAAATCCAGAGATAATATCAGACAAGCGTAATTCTTCAGCTTCATACTGGTCGAATTGCTCTAAGATCATTGCAATTGCTTGAGGGTATTCGCTCACAGAACTTTGTACTGTGTTGATACCTTCTTCAATACGCTTAGCAATAACAATTTCGCCTTCGCGAGTAAGTAGCTCAACTGTACCCATTTCACGCATGTACATACGCACAGGGTCAGTGGTACGGCCTAACTCACTTTCTACGGTTGCGAGTGCTGCTGCAGCTTCTTCTGCAGCATCTTCGTCTGTGTTGTCTTCCGACATCATCATGTCATCGGCATCTGGCGCTTCTTCAAAAACGCGGATACCCATGTCATTTATCATCTGGATAATATCTTCAATCTGATCAGAATCGACCATGTCTGCTGGTAAGTGGTCGTTCACTTCAGCATAGGTTAAGTAACCTTGCTCTTTACCTTTAGCGAGCAACAGTTTGAGTTGCGACTGCGGAGTGTGATCCATAGATATCATCCAAGTTTGGGTAACTGATAAAACGATAGGCCATTTAGCCGAGCTAAAGTGGCGCGCAAATCGTCAATTATAACTGTGTGGACTAATCTTAGCTAGTCCATGGCAGCGTTTTGTACGCAGATTGTGAAACAATCAATGAGTACTATGTTGCCTTGCCTTTTATTATTGCAATTAGCTTTGTAAGTTGAAGCTTTTCAACTTTTGTCAAAGTCTGCTTAAGGCTTAATTCCTGATAAAGCTGTTCAATTGATTGATTGTATAACCAAATCAGGGTTTGTTTAAACTCTAGCAATACGTTTTCATCCGCCACTTGATGGTCCCATTGGGCTAGCTTTATTAGAGTGCTTTTTTGTTCATGCTCTCTATGCAGTTCAAGTAGTTGTGCGCTGTTTAACGATTGTTCACGAGTTATTTCTAACAAGTGCCCAAGTAAATCTACTCCGGGCATTTTTAGTCGTTTTAATGCTGCTTGTTCTTCTAGTCCAAATCCTAAATGAGGATGTTGAACAAGTAGCGCAATGGCTAACCTTAATGGTGTGCCACGGCCTTGTAAGCCTTTTGCATTAAGAGGTTGTGCTTTTTTAACCGCAAAACCTAATTTTTTCTTTAAATCTTCGCTACTGTTCATGCCTAATTTGTGTGCTAAGTTTTCTAGCAACAAATTTTGTAGGACGGTATCTTGTACCTTTTCAATTAGACCAATGGCTTGCTTGGCTAATGCCCCTTTGTCGGCACCATGGTTGTTACTTAACGTGTCAAATAAAAACGCTGGCAATAACATCGCATCTTGCATTAATGCTTCAAAAGCATCTTTGCCAATTTTTCTGACCATAGTGTCAGGGTCTTCACCTTGAGGTAAAAACATAAACTTGACCTGGTCACCAGGTTTGAGCAACGGCAGGGCGGTTTCTAGTGCTCGCCATGCGGCTTCTCGGCCAGCTCTGTCGCCGTCATAACAACAAATCACTTGCTTGGCACTACGCACTAATAGCTGAAATTGTTCAGCCGTGGTGGCCGTGCCAAGTGAGGCTACCGCATAATCTACCTCAAATTGCGCCAGGGCGACTACATCCATATAGCCTTCAACAATTAAAACGTGCTGTGGATCGCGGTGTTTTTGTTTGAGCTCATATAAACCGTAAAGCTCATTACCCTTATGAAATATGGGCGTTTCTGGAGAATTCAAGTATTTTGGGGTACCGTCACCCAAAACTCGTCCACCAAATCCGACAACGCGACCTCTGCGATCACGGATTGGGAACATTAATCTGTCACGAAAACGGTCATAGCGTTTGCCGTTATCGTTGGCAATAAGCATGCCTGCTGTCAGTAATTTATCTTGTGCTGCTTGATTTTGGCGGTAACGTCCGAGTAAACCGTCCCAGCCATCGGGAGCAAACCCAATACCAAATTGTTCAACAACGTCGTTTGATAAGCCTCTAAATTCGAGGTAATCAATGACTTTTTGTTTATCTTGATGTTGTCTTAGCTGGCTTTGGTAGAAGAGATTGGCTTCTTCCATCAATTGGTATAAATCGCGGCTTAAGCCTTGGTCTGGTCTTTTGCCTGTACCTTGCTCTCTTGGTACGGCTATACCGAGTTGACCTGCAAGTTCTTCAATGGCATCAACAAATTCGAGACGATCGTATTCCATGACAAAGTCAATGGCATTGCCGTGGGCGCCGCAGCCAAAACAATGGTAAAACTGTTTATCTCTGCTGACGGTGAAAGAAGGTGATTTTTCGCTATGAAAAGGACAACAAGCCGAGTGGTTTTTACCGGCTTTTTTCAAAGGGACTTTGCGATCAATTAGATCGACTATGTCTATGCGAGCTATAAGCTCATTGATAAAATCACGAGGTATCGCCATTGATTGCTATTGTTCTCGAATTTACTTTATCAACTGATTTAAACAAACAAGCCGTGCAAGTGCACGGCTTATTCAACATTAAAAAGCGATTATTTCAATTTAGCGCGTATCATAGTGCCAATAGCACCTAAATCTGCACGACCTTGAACTTTCGATTTTAATGCTCCCATTACTTTACCCATATCCGCCATGGATGCAGCACCAACTTCAGCAATAGTGGCATCGATAATCGTTGCGACTTCTTCTTCCGTTAATTGTTGAGGTAAAAAAGCTTCAATAACTTGAATCTCTTCAGCCTCAGCTGCGGCTAACTCCGGACGACCGGCTGCTTCATATTGAGCAATCGAATCGCGACGTTGTTTGACCATTTTGGTTAATACAGCTATCGCTTGTTCATCCGTTAGAGATTCGCGGGTATCCACTTCAATCTGCTTGATGGCGGCAAGTGCCATACGAATAGTCCCCAAGCGCACTTTTTCTTTAGCGCGCATGGCTTCTTTCATTTGGTCTTTTAGCTGATCGGTTAAGTTCATAATGAGATTAGTATAAACGTACGCGACGTGCGTTTTCGCGAGAAAGCTTTTTAGCTAAACGCTTAACTGCAGCAGCTTTTGCACGCTTACGAGCAGTAGTTGGCTTCTCGTAGAATTCACGAGCACGCACGTCAGCTAAAATACCAGCTTTTTCACAAGAGCGCTTGAAACGACGAAGAGCTACGTCGAATGGTTCGTTTTCACGTACTTTAATAATTGGCATACGCCATCACCCCTTAGGTGTAGTTATGTTGGTTGGCTAAGTCTACGGTTTAATTTGTCTGACACCCGTTAATAACAAATGACAGCGAGTAAACAGTAAGGCCTCAACTCAATCCAAAGGCTATTTAAAATGGTGCGGAATTTTACACCGACCAGCAGCCATTTGTAAACCCCTGATTGAGTTTCTCTTAGATAATGAGGTAACACTTTCATTTTCTGATATTTATCGGCTTTAATACTGAAATGTTGGAGTATTTAGGCTGACACGGGTAGAATTAGCGGCCTTATTTTTAATGAAGACGAGAGATTATGCGGGTTATAGGTATAGAAACATCTTGTGATGAAACTGGGATTGCGGTGTATGACGATAAGTTGGGCTTAATGTCGCATGTACTATACAGCCAAGTTAAATTGCACGCCGATTACGGCGGTGTAGTGCCTGAGCTCGCATCTCGTGATCATGTTCGTAAAATTGTGCCATTAATAAAGCAGGCGCTAAGTGAAGCTAATTCAAGCTTAGATGACATCGACGGTGTTGCTTACACCAAAGGCCCTGGTCTTATTGGTGCTCTACTGGTTGGTGCCTGCGTTGGCCGCTCTTTAGCTTATGCCTGGAATAAACCTGCGGTGGGCGTTCACCATATGGAAGGCCATCTATTGGCACCTATGCTAGAAGAGGATGCGCCAGAATTTCCGTTTATTGCACTGCTAGTGTCAGGCGGACATTCGATGTTGGTTCAGGTTGAAGGCATTGGCCGTTATCAGGTATTAGGTGAGTCGGTTGATGACGCTGCCGGTGAAGCATTTGATAAAACCGCTAAGTTAATGGGCCTTGATTACCCTGGTGGGCCACGCTTGGCTAAACTGGCCCAAGAAGGCTTACCTGCTGGTTATAAGTTTCCTCGGCCGATGACAGACAGACCGGGTTTAGATTTTAGCTTTTCTGGCTTAAAAACCTTTACCGCCAATACCATTGCAGCCGAACCTGACGATCATCAAACCCGTGCCAATATTGCTCGTGCTTTTGAAGAGGCTGTAGTCGATACCTTAGCGATTAAGTGCAAACGTGCATTAAAGCAAACTGGCTATAAGCGTTTAGTCATTGCCGGCGGCGTAAGCGCGAACAAGCGTTTACGTGAATCACTTGCTGAGATGATGACGAATTTAGGTGGGCAAGTGTACTACCCGCGTGGTGAGTTTTGTACCGACAATGGTGCAATGATTGCGTTTGCAGGCTTGCAACGTTTACGCGCAGGACAAATCGAAGATTTAGCAGTTAAAGGTCAACCTCGCTGGCCATTAGATAGTTTGCCTGCGGTTGATTAAGCTTTACCTTAGCGAAATGAAAACCTAACTCTTGTTGGTTGTGGAGTTAGGTTTTTTTATGGATTTTTTTCGGGAGACTTTTGTTTCTTCACCTATGCGCAGGCGACCAATATTGTCTTTATGGCGAATGAGAATCAAGGTGGAAAGCATTGCTACTGGTAAAATAAATCTATCGTCGAGCCACCAGGTATAAAAAGGTGCCAAGGTTGCCGCAGCCATTGCCGCAACAGATGAATAGCGCGTGATTAACACAAACACCACCCAGGTTAAAATAAGACACAGTGCTAAGTCGCCACCAATGGGAGCCATTGCACCAAAGGCTGTTGCGACACCTTTGCCACCTTTAAAGCCAAAAAACAGTGGGAATATGTGTCCAAGACAAGCACATACTGCAATAAAACCGAGTGACGCCGCATCCAGACCAATTTTATAACCAAGATATGAAGGAAGTGCGCCTTTTAGCATGTCAAAAAACAGCACTAGCCCTGCTGAACTGACGCCACCGATCCGCAATACGTTCGTGGCTCCAGGGTTGCCAGAACCGCTGGTTCTTGGATCAGGTAAACCTCTAATTTTACAGACCAATACGGCACTTGAGATCGAACCAGCTAAATAAGCGGCTATGATCATCAATATTGTGACAATAACGGTGTTCAAATTGGTTTCCTTAGTCTTCTTAGGGTATCATCGCGCATTGATTTGCATGACAGCATTGCATTGTGCTGTCTTATGGCAAATTGTCATCAGTTAAAAGATGTTAATTGCACAATAGCGCTATCCTACTGCTTTAATTCATTAGGAAAAAGCTTAAATGTGTATTATTAGGCATATAATCGCTAATAAAGTTTGATTAGGATGATCTTAGGGTCTTTTTAAGTCGTTCAAGGTGGGTAGTTACATGGATAAGGTGCTTATACGTCAGTTAGCCATAGAAACTGTGATTGGTATTTATGACTGGGAAAAAAAGCTTCATCAAACGTTATTAATTGATTTAGATATGGCGTGGGACAACCGCCTAGCGGCTGCCAGTGATAATTATGAGCATGCATTGTGCTATGAAACCGTATCAAATCGTTTAACGGCTCTGATCACTGAAAAACCAATTGAATTGATTGAAACCGTTGCTGAAATGATTGCCGAATGCCTGCAAGATGAATTTAATGTGCCCTGGGTCAAAGTGGTCGTGATGAAACCCGGTGCCGTGCCGCATGCCGCATCAGTGGGTGTTGAGATTGAACGTGGCCGTATTTAACAGTGTTTCTTTTTATCGTATTAGCAATTTAGGTTAGCCAATGGCACGTATTTACATCAGCTTAGGGACGAACATCTCGCCTGAGCAGCACCTTAAAGCTGGCTTATTAGATTTACAGCAATATTTTGGCCCTTTGCAGTTGTCGCGGGTATTTGAAAGCGAGTCGGTTGGCTTTAAAGGCACCAATTTTTTAAATATGGTGGCAGTGGCAGAAACCGATCTGGCTATTGGAGAGGTTGTTGCAACGTTTAAGCGTATTGAACAGGCTAACGGGCGAATTAGAGGTGAGAAAAAGTTCAGTCCGCGTAGCCTAGACATCGACTTACTCTTGTATGACGACACGGTTTGTGACGAGCCGGTAGAGCTGCCTCGTGGCGAAATTTTATTTAATGCCTTTGTACTATGGCCTCTTGCTGAAGTTGCCCCTAACTTGAACCATCCGGTAGCACAAAAAAGTTATCACGCACTTTGGCAAGCTTATGACAAACAATGTCAAAGCTTATGGCCGATAGCGTTTGAGTTCCCAGCTGAATTACAACCCAATATCAAGTTATCAACCCTTTAAAAAGTGAATCTTCACAAGGACAAATATGGAAACGCTTCAAGTTATTCTGCTGGCATTAATTCAAGGTTTAACTGAGTTTTTACCGATTTCTAGCTCGGCACATTTAATTTTACCGTCGCAACTTTTAGGCTGGGCAGATCAAGGCCTATCATTTGATGTGGCTGTGAATACTGGCTCTTTATTCGCGGTAGTGATTTACTTTCGTCACGATATTGTTGCCTTAGCTAAAGCCTGGTTTATGAGTCTTACTGGCAAATCTAGCCAGGGAAGTAAGCTGGCTTGGTGGATTATTTTAGCCACAATCCCTGCCGTGATTGTTGGTTTTACAGCGAAAGACTTTATCGAAACTCATTTTAGAAACACACTTGTAATCGCAACCACCACTATTGTGTTCGGTTTGTTGCTATGGTTTGCCGACAGAATGTCAAAAGCGCAATTAAACGAGTTTCAAATGGGCTGGAAAAAAGCGTTATTGATTGGTGTCGCTCAAGCCATGGCGCTTATACCTGGTACATCTCGTTCTGGTGCCACGATGACCGCCGCACTGATGCTAGGTTTAACCCGCGAAGCCGCCGCCCGATTTTCGTTTTTAATGTCGATACCCGTGAGTTTTGGTGCTGCGTTATTGGTGACTAAAGATTTAGTTGAAAGCCCTGCGGCAATAGACTATCAAGCGCTTGGATTAGGTGTTGTGGTGTCGTTTGTATCGGCTTATTTATGTATTCATTACTTTTTAAAGTTTATTAGCCAGATTGGCATGACACCATTTGTGATTTATCGCCTACTATTAGGGGGTTTATTACTGGGGATGCTTTACCTTTAAGACGATGGCTAAACATTAAATAAGACTAATCAACCTGAGCTCGGGATAATAAACGCCTTTCAAACAGTCCTTTGTCCTGCTAACTGCGTTGAATCGACTTACAATAGGCTAGCTATTGACGCGTCAATTCGCCTTGTTAGCTGAACAAATGACAAGCTTGAAAGTGAGAATGGGTAACATCTTGATTTTAAATAGCATAAGTTCATCCCTTATCCCGAGCTCAGGTTAATCACACACTTTATAAACGGGTAGCAATGCCCGTTTTTTGTTTTCATTATTGGTAACTGTTTGTTATCTCGAGTTAAGGTTTGCTATGACTCTACCGCTATTATGCCCAGTGTGCGCTGCACCGATAAATCAACATCAAGCTTCAATGGGATTTTATTGTGACAATAAACACCATTTTGATAAACATACGCAAGGTTATTGGCCGTTACTGAGTAATACCAAAACTAAACCTCAAGTGTTGTCGCGCCAGCAAATGCGTGGGCGTCATTTTTTGTTGGAATCAGGGCTATTCGCACCGCTTATTACACAATTACAAGCAAGGTTATTAAGTGTAATAAATGCCAGCAGTGATCAGGCTTTTGAGCATCTGGACTACCAGTGTGCCGATGGCTATTACTTACGCCAGCTAGTGCCTGCCGTTGCAGAGGCTGGTGTTGCGTGTGAGCATTGGGGGATTACCGACGCCGAGAATGCAATATTTGCAGCGGCTAAAGCACAAACCCCAGCAAAACTTATTTTAGCCGCGCTAAAAAAACTGCCTTTTGCGACTCAATCAATGGATGTCGTTACCGTGTTCGATTCACTCTTAAAAGGGAAAGAGTGTATTAGAGTATTAAAGGATGATGGCCGAATTTTGATGTTACAGCCTGGTGTGCGTCATTTATGGCAAATTAAGCAGCAAGTGTATCCTGATTTGGTCGAAAAGCCGTTACAGCTTAATTTACCGAATGAGCTTGAGATTGAATCACAGCAGCAAGTGAGTTTTACCCAATCTGTAGCTGGCGAGCAAGCGCTCACGTTGTTAGAAATGTCGGTGTTTGGCTGGCGGGCTAATGATGAGTTAAAGCACAAAATCAAAGCGACTGCGATATCTGAACTTGAGTTTGATTGGCAGATCATTACGCTTAAGAAGCGCTGATAAAAAACTAATCTGATGACAAGTGATAACAAACGATAAGATAAAGGTGCGGCGAGAGCCTTAGAGTATTAGGCGCTTCGCTGTTAGGTACTATTGCGGCCAGAGACTAAGATTTCTATAGGACTGTTTAGAAAGATTAAATGGTTGAACAATGCATCGGGGAAATACTGTTTGCACAGGTGTGGAGTTGTAGGAAATGTTTAGATTAACTGCTTAATACTGCTTGATTCTTTATGTTTCACAAATAATTAAGGCTTGACGTTGAAGGCTACCTAAGTAGTTAATCAACAATCAAGCCCTAATAATCAACCTATTAATATAAGCTAATTTTTAATAGCAATTCTTACTTTTTGTAAGAAGAAGCCATGTTGTCTAAACGGTCGTTAGCACGTTTAGCTTCGGCTTGTGCGTCCATAGAAGCAGCTTTAGCGCCTTTAACATCAGCAGATAGCTTGCTTTGCTCAGACTTTAAAGAACCAACTTCTGCTGATAGTTGATCAACTTTGTTTCCTAGGTTTGCTACGCTTTCTTCTAAAGCAGTAGTGTTAGCACAACCACCTAATAAAGCAGTCATCGCAACACCAGCAATCATCAGTACTTTTTTGTTCATGGGTAAATCCCTTAATATATAGGTTGTTAAATAGTGCAACGGCGTCTGCCTTTGCAACGGCGTAATTATGTCACAGTTTTTTTTATTTGCTATAGGCAAATATAAGATTATTTATCTAAAATAACGAAATAAATGAAAATTGCAAGTCTACTGGCTTAAAACTACTCTTTTTTATCGATTTTATATAAATCTTAGTGATTTATTGCTTATTCACCGCTAAAAATTGCATTTTTTCGCTTTTTTACTATCAAAGTAGTAAAGATAGTTGTAACACGAATGTTATTTTTTAACCAATTGTAATTTATACTCATTAACACGTTCTATGCGTTTTAATTGTAATTGGCTTTTTATTGCCGCACCCTGGTGCCCTTCAGCGATAATCGATTGCACATCAACCTGGTTTGCTAGTTGCAAACAATGCTGTAAATAATCAGCCTGCGGATACTGTGCTTGCTCAAATCCGGTACGCCCTCTTATGTCGCCATGACAACATAATAATAAGTCGGTTAGCCGCTGAGGTTTACGCCAAAAGTCTGCCTTATCGAACAGTTTGATGATGGTCTCAGCTCTAAGTTCAAACGCATTATGAATATTTTGGTGCTGGTCGCTCACTAACAGCGCTAAATCACGATATTCATTCGGTACTCTTATTCGTTGACACAGCTTTTTGATTGCGGCTAAGCCTTTTTGTCCATGGCCATGATGTTTTGGCCAATCTTGTTTAGGGGTAAGCGCTTTACCTAAGTCGTGCACTAACGCAGCAAAACGGACCGCTTTGTTTGTGCTCAATTTACTGGTTTGTTCCAGTACCATTAAAGTATGGATACCGCTATCAATTTCAGGGTGCCATTTTTCAGGTTGTGGCACACCAAACAAGGCATCGATCTCAGGAAATAACACGTCTAACGCTTGGCATTCTCTTAATATTTCAAAAAACACGTGTGGGCTTTGGCTCGCTAATGCTTTATCGCATTCTTGCCATACGCGCTCAGGAGTGAGGTGCTCAAGTTCGCCATTATTGGCAATATCACGCATCAACTGTAATGTTTCTGGTGCGATACTAAAGCCTAAATGATGAAAACGTGCAGCAAAGCGTGCAACACGTAATACCCGTAAAGGATCTTCTATAAACGCATTAGAAACATGACGCAGCACCTTAGCCTTAATATCGTCAACACCATGGTAAGGGTCGAGCAAGTTGCCTTGTTCGTCTTGAGCGATGGCATTAATGGTTAAATCACGACGTAGTAAGTCTTGTTCAAGGGTGACTTGTTGATTGGCGTCACAACTAAATCCCTGGTAACCATTACCGGTTTTTCGCTCCGTTCTGGCTAGGGCGTATTCTTGTTGTGTTTTGGGGTGTAAGAAAACCGGGAAGTCTTTGCCAACTTGCTGATAACCAAGCGCTAGCATTTGTTCAACACTGCTACCCACAACCACGTAATCTTTGTCGACCACAGGTTGATTAAGAAGGGAATCGCGCACGGCCCCGCCTACTAAATAAATCTTCATGGCGTACCACAACGTGTAATAATAAGTGTCATAAATATTACCAGAGTTAGATTTTTACGGCTAACTTTTGACAAGCTGTGATACAAGCATTAACGTGAGCCGTCAGTTTCAAATAAGGATTTTTGGTCGAATGTATAAAGCCTTCTATGGATTAAATGATAATCCGTTTTCAATTGCGCCTAACCCTCATTATATGTTCTTAAGCGACCGCCATCGTGAGGCGCTAGCCCATCTAACTTATGGTTTGGGAGAAACCGGCGGTTTTGTGTTATTAACAGGAGAGGTTGGGACGGGTAAAACCACCGTTTCACGCTGTTTATTGCAGCAAATACCTGATAATACCGATACTGCTTTTATTCTTAATCCTTCTTTAACCGAGCTAGAGCTATTAGCCACATTATGTGATGAGCTCGAAATTAGTTATGGTGAAAATCCAACCTTAAAACAGCTGACAGATCTCATCAGCATGTATTTACTCAATAATCATAAAAATGGCCGCAATACGGTGCTGATTATTGATGAAGCACAGCATTTGCGCTCGGAAGTGTTAGAGCAGCTGCGCTTATTAACAAACCTAGAAACCAACACCAAAAAGCTATTACAGGTTATTTTAATTGGTCAGCCTGAATTGCAGCAATTATTGAAGCGCCAAGATTTACGCCAGTTGGCTCAGCGTATCACCGCTCGATATCATTTATTGCCGTTAAATAGAGAAGAAATTGCTTTATATGTGTTGCACCGGTTACAGGTGGCAGGACGCCATGAACCTTTATTTACCCGTAAAGCAATAGCGGCATTGCATAAGCACTCTGGCGGTATTCCTCGATTAACCAATTTACTATGTGAGCGTGCGTTAATGGCCGGTTATGGCCAAGGCAAAGTGCCAATTGATCATAAGATGGTTAATCAAGCGGCGGTTGAAGTGTTAGGTGACATTGATGAGTCTAGTGAAAAGCGCTGGCCATTTGTGGCCGCTGCGGCGTTGGTGCTGGCATTTGGCTTATCATTTTATTTGTTTAATCGCACAGCGATTGACGAAAACCTCAGTGCTACCACTACATTGCCTCCAGCTCAGGCTCAGCAACCCGTAGATGAACCCATCACTACAACTACTGCAGACAAACCGCTTATACAGGTGCAACAACCACAAGCTCCAGTGCAATCAACACCTGCTGTTAATGCAGATCAGCAAATATTACGTCAGGCAATGCTGCAAAGTAACAGTATCGATAATGCTTTTGCTGGGTTGTTTGGTTTATGGGATAAGCAACCCATCATTGGTTTATCTGCTTGTCAGGCTGCACAACAACAAAACCTAGCCTGTTACCAACAACAAGGTAATTGGAACAGTATTATGCGCCTCAATTATCCTGCCGTTGTTTATTTGCAAGATGCGCAAGCTAATGTGTTTTACGGGGTGATTGTTGAGCGTCAAGTTGATCAAATCTTACTGCAGTTAGGTGAGCAGCAATTTTGGGTCAATAAAGATTGGTTTGATCGTCACTTTAGCGGCACTTTTGAGATTTTATGGCAGCCAGACAGTATTTTACCGCGTGAAATCGGCCAGGCATCCAGTGTGGCTGAAGTGCAGTGGTTAGAAAATAGTTTAGCCATTGTGAGCCAACGTCGCGCGCGTTTGCTGACTCAATTTGACAGTGAGTTAGAGCAACAACTTATGCAGTTTCAGCGTCAGCATGGTTTAAAACCAGATGGCATTGCCGGTAATCAAACCCTAATACAACTTAATTTATATTTGAGCCAACAAGGCCCTAGATTAAGCGCTTCTGAGGAACGTCGTTAATGTCGATTTTATTGGATGCCGTTAATCGCAATAAACAACAGCAAGGCAATGTGGCCGATTTAATGTCGACCCCTCCACAATATTCATCGCCGCCAAATAAACCTGCCTCGCTAAAAAAGTACGGTTTACTGGCAACTGCGGTGTTTGTTGGAGTGGGTGCTGCTTGGGGGATGAGCTTGCTGCTTGTGTCGCCTACAACGCAGTCTATTGCGCCAGTCGCTCCAGCTCAAAGTTTACCAAAACCGGCAGTAGTTAACCCGCCAGTTTCGAAGGTTGAAACAGCAATGACTCCGGTATCTGATGATGTTCGCTTAGCGGGTAAAGTGGCACTGCCAATAGCAAAACCGTTTAATCAAACGGCGATGTCTGTGCCGACAAGCAATTACCGAGATTCTGGCCCTGCATATGTTTCACAGGCTAATACAGCTCCGGTAAACACGCAGCAATATCCGCAGCAACAATCAGCGCCTGCACAAAATAGTCCTCGCCAGCAAACGCAATCTTATGCAGAACCATCACAACAAGAACCGATAGTTTTAGGGGCTAATGCTAACCGCCGTGGACTTGCTGAACTTGAAGCGTTGCGTATGCAAGTGAACGCAGCGGCTCAAGAAGTCGATTTTGCGTCAGTGAAAGCGCCGTCGATTGATGAGCAAAACAATTTATTGGCCGCGTTTGAAACCGCACTTAAAGAAGTCGAATTTGAGGAATCAGTTAATCAACGGATGACAGAGGCTAAGCTTGATCCGATCCCAACGCCGAGTAACCGCCAAATTCCTAAATATGGCGACTTACCCGCCAGTCTGCAATTGCAGGTGCCAGAGTTTAATGTTAACGCACATGTTTATGCCACAGACCCAACTAACCGTTGGTTAAATGTTGATGGTGCAGAGCTTCAGCAAGGGGACATGATTAAAAATAAACTGACGATTATTGAGATCCGCCCAAGAGATATTATTTTAGATATTAATGGTGAGCAATTTAGGGTGCCAGCTATCTAATCGGTATCATGTAGATTAAAACAACACAGGCGCGTAATGCGCCTTTGTTGTTTATTAAGTATTGCTAACGTCGCCTTAACCGTGAATATGGTTAGCTAAAAACAAGGTTAATACATAGCCCAAGCTGTAGCATAACAACAACGCAGGAACGTATTTTAAATAACTCACAAAAGTCAGTTCTTCTACTTTGCTCATGGCAATAATGCCTGACGCTGAACCGATAATTAATAATGAACCACCCACACCCACAGCATAGGTTAAGCCTAACCATTGCACTGTGGTTAACACTGGGTCTGCTTTTAATAACGCAGCCGTGAGTGGTACGTTATCTAATAATGCTGAGCCAACACCGGTGAAGAAGTTAGAAATACTTGGGTTATACATACCGTATACGTCGGTTAATAAGTTAAGCGTACCAATTTCTTTCAGCATGCCGACCAATAATAAAATCCCTAGGAAGAACAGTAAGGTATCAAATTCAACCTGGCGTATGTATTCGAGTACCTGTACTTCCTCGCTGTTACTCTTGTCTGTACGGCCAACTAAGAACATGACCGACAAACCAAATAAGAACGTCAGCACAGGTGGAACTCCAAACAGTACGTTAAGTGCCATGGTTAAAATAATCGTGGCAAAGAAGATTATCCCTATCACGATATCAACCGTATTGTATCTTTGTTCAATTGGCGTGGTGCTCACATGGCCCTCAGCTTTGAGTGAAAACAGCACTGCTAACAAGCCAACACTTATCCCTGCAGGAATGAACAACACCAGTAGCTCAGAGATATGCACTTTTCCGGCTAAGAAAATCATTAATGTGGTGACATCGCCAGTAATCAACGCAACACCACCTGAGTTCACCGCAAAAATAATCAATACCGCCATGCGGCGACGCATTTGATTGTCGAGGTTAAAGGTAGTTAGCAGGCCTAAAGACACCAAGGTTGCGGTGACGTTGTCACAAAATGTTGATAACACTAAAGCGAACAAACCAACTTGCAGCATTAACATGCGAACAGAGACTTGCTGCGGAAATATTTTTTGCACTAAAACCTGGATCATGCCTTTAGCGTTTAAATAAGCGACAAAGGTCATAGTCGACATTAAAAATAGCCATAATGTGGCAATCTCTAATAAGTTTTCATTCAGTTCTTCGCCAACCAGTTTACTGTTTTCAGGACTGCCAGAGGCAATAAACAAGGTTATCCAGGCGATACAGCCAAGGAATAAAGTGGTTTTTGCTTTGTTAATGTGAGTAACTTCTTCGAGCACGATACTGAGCAGTGCGAGCACCGCAAGAGAGATAAGAAAAGTATGTAGCATGACTGCAATTCCAACTTTGTGTTGTAGGTCATTAGGCGCTGTTGATCGTTCAAGCTTATTTCAAAAGCCCTAACATTATTACCGAGAATTTATGCTCACTTAACCCAACCTCATTTTAAGGTTCAATTAAGTTTTCTATTTGCGGCGCGATCACATCACACAAATGGATATTTCGCAACAGAGATCACAATTGTTTGCGCCAAAATAGACCAAAGTCGAGCAAGGTTTGAGCACCAAGAGGGGGGGAAGTCGTAGATGGGTGGGTTTATACCAATAAAAAAGGATAACCAACTAAGTTGATTATCCTTTTTCTAACAGGCTGAGCGCTTACTTCATTGCAGCAAAAACACGGTCAACAGCAGCGAGAGTGTAGTCAATTTCTTCATCGCCATGGGCCATTGATAAGAAGCCGGCTTCATATGCGCTTGGCGCTAAGTACACGCCTTCATCTAACATTGCATGGTAGAAGTGACGGAAATGCTCCATGTTGCACTTGGTTACTTGAGTAAATGAAGTCATTGGTGCTTTGTCTTCAGTAAAGAAGAAACCAAACATACCACCCACACAAGTGATGCTTAATGGAATACCATGTTTGTCCGCTGCAGCTTTAAAGCCTTCTGCAACGCGTTTGGTTTTGGCCGCAAGTGCTTCATATAAACCAGGCTCACATAAGGCATCCATTTGCGCTAAACCTGCGGTCATTGCAATTGGGTTACCTGATAGGGTACCAGCTTGATAAACTGGGCCTGTAGGTGCAATAAATTGCATCACTTCTTTACGGCCACCAAATGCACCCACTGGCATGCCGCCGCCAATCACTTTACCTAGAGTGGTTAAGTCAGGTGTAACGCCGTAATGGCCTTGTGCACCGCTCATTGATACACGGAAACCTGTCATGACTTCATCGATAATTAATAACGCACCGAACTCATCACAAATGGCACGTAAACCCTGTAAAAAGCCTTCTACAGGTGGAATGCAATTCATGTTGCCGGCCACAGGCTCAAGGATGATACAAGCGATATCGTCTGGGTGCTGCTCGAAAATAGCACGCACAGAATCAAGGTCGTTATAGGTTGCTGTTAACGTGTGCTTAGCAAAGTCTTCTGGAATACCAGGTGAGCTTGGCTGACCAAGGGTTAATGCACCAGAACCGGCTTTAACTAATAAGCAGTCAGCATGGCCGTGGTAACAACCTTCAAACTTTAAAATGTTGTCGCGGTTAGTAAATCCACGGGCTAAACGGATGGCACTCATGGTGGCTTCAGTACCTGAACTCACCATACGAACCTGTTCCATTGATGGCACCATTGAAATCACTTTTTCAGCCATTTTGACTTCAAGCTCAGTTGGTGCACCAAATGACAAACCATTTTCAACGGCTTCTAAAACCGCTTGACGAATTTTAGGATGGTTATGGCCTAAAATCATCGGTCCCCATGAACCAACATAGTCGATATATTTTTTACCGTCGGCATCGAAAATATAAGCGCCATCGGCTTTTTCGATAAATAACGGTGAACCACCAACACCATTAAAGGCACGAACAGGTGAGTTAACGCCACCTGGAATGGTTTGTTTAGCCTGTTCAAATAAGACTTCGGAGCGGGTCATGTCTAATCCTTAATTTTGTATGCCAATTATCTATCGGCTTTACGTGAATACCAGTTTACTGGGCACTCATACTTTTCGAGTTGGTTTTCAACTCCAAGTGTTAATGCAAAAAGTGCCATACGGATAAGTAAGCCGTTGTCGGCTTGTCTAAAAATAGCCAAACTTGGATGGCTGTTTAAATCATTGTCGAGCTCGTTTGCTTGGGCGCGCGAGTCTCGTGGTAACGGGTGCATGATCACGGTATTTGATTTGCAATGCTGCGTGTAAATATTGTGATTTAAGCGAAACTTGCCGCGATACTTGTTGGCTTCTTCTTGTGACGGAAAACGCTCTTCTTGAATGCGGGTTAGGTACAATATATCTGCCTGATGCAAATTACCTTCAAGTTGTTCTGTTATTGTGATCTTATGCCCAGCATTTTCAATGTCGGCGATCACATAGTCAGGCATTGCTAGCTCACTGGGTGAAATCAATGTGAACTTAATGTCTTTATGCATACAAAGTAAGCGCGATAAAGAATGCACTGTGCGGCCATATTTTAAATCACCTACCATCGCAATGTGCATACCATCGATGCTCATACCTGCGTGGCTAAGCTCTTTTTTGATGGTAAATAAATCAAGTAATGCCTGCGTCGGGTGCTCATTGGGGCCGTCGCCACCGTTAATCACTGGCACGCGGCTACCTTCGGCAAACTCTTTTACTGAGTAAGCATCGGGATGACGCATGGCGATAACATCTGAGTAGGTCGATAGCACTCGGGCTGTGTCGTATAAAGACTCACCTTTTGATAATGACGATGACGCCATTCCTGTGGTTTCACGTACATGGCCACCAAGCAAGTTAAAAGCACAGCCAAAACTAACACGTGTACGGGTGCTAGGCTCAAAAAACAGATTGCCTAAAATCGCGCCATCTAACACATTGGTGCGTTTTTCGCGCAAAGCGTAGGGGGTCATTTTACTGGCAACATTAAAAATAGTGTTAATTGAATCCAGATCTAACTGGTTTACGGAAAGGATATGTGAACCTTCGAACTGCATCATCAGCCTGATTTCCAAAGTGTAGGGTAAAATATTCACCAGAACAGCATGCTATTTCACCGATATTTTTATAGGGTATTTTGTGGTTTTATTACTATATGGCTGAGGCAAAATTGTAGCAGAAAATAAACAACAGATAAATATGCCCTACAAGATTCACTTGCTTTGAAATAGAACAACCTAGTGAGAGTAATGTCTCCATCATCAAGGGGTAAATTATTGGTCTCTCATCAATAAAATGATTAAATTTGTCCTGAGCGGATCTCTTGTAATAAGTTAGCCCAGCTTATCACCCCAACGACTTTTTGATGGTTAGGGCTATTGGGACTTAATCGATAAATATACACTTCACCTGAGCGTTTAGCGACCAGCGCTTCATAGGCTTCGTTTAATGTAGCGCTGTCCGGTAGTCCAGGCATTGGGTGACGTGACAAGGTGGTTGAGTCTTCAAATGACTGCATCTCAAGGCTTAACATTTCTATTTGGCCTTCACTATTCCGCACTAAAACCGGCCGGCCCTCAGCCCGCTTTAGTACTTCAAGCAGCAGTTCATCGTCATCGTTTACAATCACAAAGCGCCGGTCCATTAACACCCTAACGCCTTTATTTTGTAAGCCCTGGTTTAATGGGGCAACTTTATAGCCTAAGCCCATAATATCTAATTGCTTTAAGAAGATAGAATTGGTGTTAAAGCCCTGGTATGCAATCAAATAGGCCGGAATGGTCACAAACATTGCCGGTAAAATAATCGACGCATCATTGGTTAACTCTAGCAGTGCCACTAAGGCCGCTAAGGGGGCACTTAAACACACCCCCATCATGGCTGTCATGCCGATAACCGTATACAAACCAACATATGGGGCAATTGATGGAAACAGTAAACTGCTGATGATAGCCAAAATGGCGCCGACCAAAGCCCCAATTCCGTACAAGGGGCCAATGAGTCCGCCCGGTATACCAAAACCAATAGCGGCAATTGTTGCAAGCATTTTTGCGAGCAATAATCCGATTAGAAACAGCAAACTTGGGTGCTCGCTAATGGCTTCGTGAATCGCAAAGTCACCCGAGCCTAAAGCTTGCGGCATCACCAGGCCAATCGAAGTGGTAATCACTGCAGCAATCAATAAGCGGTAAATTAACGGCCAGTTTTGCCCTTTAGCGGTGACATTTAACAGCGAAAAATTAAATAATGCAGCGACGCAACCCAGTACCACACCGCCAATAAGCAAAATAGGGTAATGGTCGAGTGGGATACGGATAACATTGATAAGTTCGTATTCGTGAATGTTACCAAACACTAACTGGCTCGACACGGCGCCACAAATGGCCGACAACATAATGGGGAAGAAATAATGGATTTTATATTCGCGAACGATCACTTCAAACACGAACAGTACCGCAGCAAGTGGCGCGTTAAAGATGGCGGCTATTCCTGCGGCTATTCCGCTAGCGCACATAATACGTACGCTGTTGTCTGGTAGGCTGAATTTTTCTGCCATTACGCTGGCGCTAACGGCCCCTAGATGAATGGCGGGGCCTTCTTTACCGACCGAAAAGTTAGTCATTAAGGCGATTAATGCTTGTGAGAATTGCCCTGGAGCTGATTGTAGAGGTACTTTACCGTAATGTAGTTTAAAGCGGTGTAGTACATAGGCTATGCCCATACGGCGATAACGTTTTGAACCGAGTAACGATAATAACCAAATCAAGGCCGCGCCAATTAAAGGCAGGTAACTTCGCCAGTCGGTTAATGTAGAACTAATGGTATTAGTGTCAGAAAGCAGATATTGTTCGGCCCATAATAAAATCAGTCGAAATGCAATAATGACCAAAGAGGCAATGATTGCAAACAGCAGCGCCAGCGCACAAAGTTGCACACTAATTTTGGCTTGAGATAATTTATCTCTAAATTCGTTATGCAGATATTTGCGCGCAGCTCTTTTGGCGTGAATAATAGCGACTTTGTTTATTTTAAATTGCACTGTTTGGCTCTAGGCTCATTGGCATTTGTATTTTTAAAGGGTTGTTACCTAATGTTAAATTATCACCGTTGGTTAGACAGACTGCAAGTTTTACAGCATAAAAACCGGACGTCGAGCAAATACTTAATTAGCTTAATGTTAGTCTCTTTTTTGTTAGGCGCGTTAAGTTATAATTTGTGGTTATCGTTTGCGCCAGAAACCACCACCAATAGTGCCAGTGGCAAGCGTAAATTATTACAGCAACTTGATGAACAAGCACAAGTGTTGGCCAGCCGTAATTTGGCATTAAGTATTGCAGAAAATGCCAACAAAGAAATGCAGGACATGTTTAGCCGCCAACTAATAGACCAAAAAGCACTGGAAAAAGAACTGGCATTTTATCGCAGTGTCATGGTGACCGATGCCGACGTTGAAGGTGTGGCGATTAACGCTGTTGAATTATCACAAGGGATGACTGCAGAGCAGTTTACGCTGCGCATAGTGTTAACCCAGTTACAAAAACGCAAAGCAAAAGTCAAAGCGCAAGCCGAAGTGATGTTAATTGGAGTGCAAAATGGTCAAACAAAAGAGTTGTCATTAGATAAATTACTTAACAAAAAGTTAGACTTTGAATTTAGTTATTTTCAAATCATGGACAGTGATATTGTTCTGCCTGACGGGTTTAGCTTGCAAAGAATTGCCGTTAAGGTGAAGGTGAAAGCCAGTCGTGGAGTAAAGGGCGGCGAGATCGAACAAGTGTATAATGTACCTGAGCTATTAATGGGCGAAAAAGAACTGCGGGTAATACTTGAACAAAATAGTCAGGTAAAGGATAATTCTCAGTAGAAACCGAAGTAAGAGGTAGTAATGACTGAACAAACTGATGCAGCAATGCCGATCCAATTTACCGATGCTGCAGCGACTAAGGTAAAAGGGCTGTTAGAAGAAGAACAGAATCCTGAATTAAAACTGCGAGTATATGTTACTGGCGGCGGTTGCTCTGGGTTTCAGTATGGCTTTACGTTCGATGAAAAAGTCAACGAAGGTGACTTCACTATTGAAAAACAAGGCGTACAGCTTGTGGTTGATCCTATGAGCCTGCAATACCTAGTAGGTGGCGAAGTGGATTATACTTCTGGCCTTGAGGGTTCTCGTTTTTTTGTTAAAAACCCTAATGCAACAACAACCTGTGGTTGTGGAGCAAGTTTCTCGGTGTAATTGTTTTTTATAACGAGCCAATAAAAAAGCCGTCTAGCGACGGCTTTTTTGTACCTATTTAACCTCAGCGCTTAAATGTTAACTGGCAATAATATTGAAGTTAACTCGCGGCTTAAACCAGGCTTTAACCTTGCCATTAAAGCTTATCCACACTTGCAGCATGCCCAAAGCGATAAAAACACTATAGATAAGCCACTCGGGCACCACGCTTTGAAACAAACCAAAGTCCATAGTGGTAGGGCCGCTATCTAGGTTTTCTGGGTCATACATGATGATTGGCATCATGCTGTATAGCACCAATTGCAGCAGACTAAAAGTGCGTAATAAATAAAGCGCCGCTTTTTGTCTACCCACAATACCTAGCACTAACATCAGCGTTAATATGCATAGCATTGCACTGAGTTCAGCCATTGATTGAGCTAACATTAAGCCCGTCACAGAGGCAATGACATAAACCAGCATTAACGCAATCAACCGCTTAGGCAAATGAGGTTTTACGGCATCTGGCGCATTGTCTGGTTGTGGTATTTCTTGAGTCATTATTGTGTACTCATTGGGTACACATTAATGTTTAGCTTGTGACTTTGGTGTTAAGCGCTCATTCACTTCATAAGGCGGTACAACGACGCCTAAATCTTCTTGCACAGGGAAAACCGCAATAAACAAGTCGTCATCTTCCATGCCGCTAACCCAGCGCTCTTGAAATTCAGATAACGGAATGGCCAATGGCTCGCACTCTTTCCATTCATCAACAGCCCAAAGTGCAGCGGTTTCTTCTGATGGCCACATCGGAATGCAATCTTCATCTTCGGTGGTCAACATGACGCAGCCATCTTGATCTTGCAGGGTCCAAATGGTTTTTTCGGCTTTAATTTGCTCAACCATGTAATCGTAACGACCTTCAGGAGTTAGATTCATTAGTTCTGATACACTTTTGGCTTTGTTGCTCATATTGACTCTCATTATTTAGTAAAGGCTTTGCCAACCCAAAGAGCTGCGCAAATTTGCGGTCATCATAACATTGAGGCCCGCTTTGAAAAAGTTATCTTGCTTTAAAACGTCCACCTAATACAGCTTGGCGCGATGCCCCCGTTACCGCGGGTAAGTTAGCTGGCAGGTCATGATGATGACGCATTGCCAACCAAGCAAAGGCGATGCCTTCTACCCATTTAGCATCAACACCCAGTCTTCCAGTGGTATCGACCTTGTAACCCGCGACTAATGGCGTCAAACGACGGACTAATTCGCTATTTAGTGCGCCACCACCGCAAATAAACAACTCGCCAGTGTCCGACAATTTATTGATGTCGTTGGCAATGCTATGGCAGGTTAGGTCGAGTAACGTCGACTGAATGTCTTCCTGATCTAGGTGGCTATAGTCGGCAAGTTGTTGTTCAAGCCATGCCTGGTTAAACAGCTCTCTGCCAGTACTTTTAGGGGCGGCTAGGGCAAAATAAGAATGGGACAATAGCTGTTCAAGAAACGCTGGATTGGTTTTACCTGATGCAGCCCATGCGCCGTCTTCGTCAAAGGGTTGCCCAAGACTTTGATTGACAAAATAATCAATTAAGGTATTGCCTGGGCCGGTATCAAAGCCAAGCACATCATCACTGTTGCCCGGTAAATAGGTAATATTAGCAATTCCGCCAATGTTTAAAATCACTCGGGTCTGTCCCGGCTTGGCAAATACTTGCTGATGAAACGCTGGTACTAATGGCGCGCCTTGGCCACCGAGGGCAACATCTTTACGTCTAAAGTCGGCAATGACATCGATGTTGGTTTCAACAGCGATGGTATTGGGGTCACCAATTTGCAGGGTAAAGCCGATTTCTAAATTAGGCATGTGGCGCACAGTTTGGCCGTGAGAGCCTATGGCAATGATTTGTTCTGCGCTGACATCCGTTTTTGCGAGTAAATTATTCACGGCTTGGGCAAATAATTTTCCGACACTGCGGTCAAGGCGACCTAAGCGGTTTATTTCATCATCGGTTGCGGCTTGACATAATCGCTGTAAACCTTTTAACAAATGGCTCGGAATGGCTTCGGTATGGCCGGCAATCAATTTAGGCTGCTCAGCTGTAAAATCAACTAACACGGCATCGACACCGTCCATACTGGTGCCCGACATCAGGCCGATAAAATATTCTGGCTTAGACATGAAATGCTCTCTGTTCTGAAGTCGCGAGCTGGCAAGCGAACTAATTGCTTGCTAATTGCTGCTGTTGATTTGATTTTAATTGTGCCATTAACTGTTTGCTTAACGTCGTAAATTTGCCTTTCTCATTACGGTTAATTGGCATTGATTTAGGCAGGTCTATGGTGCGAGGGTTGCGATGAACCCCATTAACGATAAATTCATAATGTAAATGAGCACCGGTAACGCGGCCTGTTTTGCCTAAGGTACCAATAATTTGGCCTTGTTTTACGCTGTCGCCACGTTTTACTTTACGCTTAGTTAAGTGCAAATATTTAGTAGTGTAGGTATCATTGTGTTTAATGAATACATAGTTACCATTGTATTGATTGTAACTTGACTCAATGACTCTCCCTTTGCCGGCAGCTTTAATTGGCGTGCCGATAGCGGCAACATAATCTACGCCTCGGTGGGCTTTAACTTGACCGGTTACAGGGTGTAAGCGGCGTGGATTAAAGTTAGAGCTAACATATTTAAAATCGACCGGTGAGCGTAAAAAAGCCTTACGCATACTGTCACCGTTTTCAGAGTAATATTCGCCATCGGTATAACGTACCGCAGTATAGCGCTCACCCTGGTTAATAAACTCGGCAGCTAAAATTTTGCCGTTACGTAAAAACTGGCCGTCGGCGTATTCTTGATCAAACAGTAATGAGAAATTATCACCTTTGCGGATATCTAGGGCAAAGTCGACGTCCCAGCCAAAAATATTGGCCAGTTCCATAATATGATTCCCCGACAAACCTGCGTCTGCCGCGGCGTTCCAAAAGTTGCTTTTAATGGTGGCGGTAATAAATGAGGTGCGGCTTTCAACTTTTTTGGTATTAACCACTTCTTTATAGTTATTGTTATTATGGCTAATCACCAAGGTTGATACCTTGTCCATGCGATAGCTCAGCTCTTTTAACTCACCTAAATCATTTTTGCTGATGGCAATTTCTTCGCCTGGCATAATTTTAAGTAAGTTCTTTTTCGCTAAAGGGAGTTGGGTGATGTCATACACATCTTTAGCGCTTAACCCAGCACGACTAAAAAGCCCACCTAAGGTGTCGCCTTTTACGACCTCATAATACTCAATAGTATAATCATCGTTGCCTGCTTGCTGTTTTAGCTGAGCTTTTTGTTGAGCGATTTGCTCGTCAAGTTCACTAATAACGCCATCTACACCGTTAGGGCGAGTTTGTAACGAGGCTAAATGTTTGGCGAATGCTTCATCGTCAGCAGTGGCCTGACTGTTGTCATTTGAGCCAGTTTGCAGCGATTGAGTCGAGTCATCAAAAATATTGTCAGCGGGCGCTTCAGTGCTGTTATCTGCGCCTGGGGCTGATGGCGTTCTAAAAGCCAATGGCACGGCATAACGCGTGTTGGTTTCGATGGTCTTTTGAGCGTTGGATTTATCGACTAAACCGGTTTGTTTAGAGGCTTGCGCGTCTTCCGATGGAAACATCAGAATAATCGCGGTCAACATCACTAATAAAGACAGTGTGATTTGATGTGCTTTTGGCAACAATGTGAATAATGTAAGAAGCTTTGCCATTGACTCAGGTACCAATTTCTCTCTCGCGTTATTATATGCTAAGTGTACACTCTTTCATTTGCCGTGGCTAACAAGTAACATAGGCCTCTTTATTTTTTGTGCAAGCCCTAGGAGTTGCAGTAGCGATGGCGAATTTAGATCAAGTATTGGCAGAAATTAAGCGTGGTACCGACGAGATATTACTTGAAGCGGATTTGCTTGAGAAGCTCAAAGAAGGGCGTCCATTACGCATCAAATTAGGTGCAGATCCTACCGCTCCAGATATTCATTTAGGCCATACCGTTATTTTAAACAAAATGCGTACCTTTCAAGAGTTAGGTCATGAAGTGATTTTCTTGATTGGTGACTTTACCGGTATGGTAGGCGATCCAAGTGGTAAAAACAGTACTCGTCCTCCATTAACTCGTGAACAAGTGCTTGCTAACGCCGAAACCTACAAAGAGCAGGTTTATAAAATTTTAGACCCGGCTAAAACTCGTATCGAATTTAATTCTAGCTGGTTAGAGCCATTAGGCGCCGCTGGGATGATCCGTTTAGCATCACAACAAACCGTTGCCCGTATGATGGAACGTGACGACTTTAAAAAGCGTTATGCATCAGGCCAAGCGATTGCGATCCACGAGTTTATGTATCCATTGTTGCAAGGTTATGATTCAGTTGCGTTAGAAGCAGACGTTGAATTAGGCGGTACAGACCAAAAATTCAATTTATTGATGGGGCGTGAGCTGCAAAAGGCAGAAGGGCAAAAGCCACAAACCGTGATTATGATGCCATTGCTTGAAGGGTTAGACGGCGTTAAGAAAATGTCTAAGTCGGCGCACAACTATATTGGCGTGAGTGAGCCTGCTAACGAAATGTTTGGCAAAATCATGTCGATTTCAGATGACCTCATGTGGCGCTACCTTGAGCTATTGTCGTTCCGTCCACTTGAAGAGCTTGCCCAGTTTAAGTTAGACGTTGAAAATGGCACGAACCCACGCGACATTAAGATTTTATTAGCCAAAGAAATCATTGCGCGCTTCCACGATGAAACACAAGCACAAGCCGCTCATCAAGCCTTTATTGATCGTTTCCAAAAAGGTGCTATCCCAGATGATATTGAAGAAGTGGTATTAGAAGCAGGCGATGGCTTAGCGATTGCTAACTTACTTAAAAATGCAGGCCTTGTGGGCTCAACATCTGACGGTATGCGGATGATTAAGCAAGGCGCAGTGAAGATGGATGGCGAAAAAGTGGAAGACAGCCGTCAAAGCTTTAATGCTGGCCTAGATGCAGTATTCCAGGTAGGCAAGCGTAAGTTTGCTAAAGTGATTTTGAAGTAACTCTTGTTAGTCACCCATAAAAACGGCTTTATAAGCCGTTTTTTTATGCCTGAAGTTTATACCTATTATCTACTGCGACTCAAGTTGGTCTGACATGGTTTGGTAATCCATCAGATCCATTTGTTCAACTAAACGTTGAGTATTATTATCAAATTTTAGCGTGGTCACTCCCGGAACCGCAAGGTCAATGACTTTGCCGGGTTTTCCGTACTGGTCGCCAGGGCCTCGTAAACGGTAGCTGCCAATAATCACGACTAACGAGCCGGTATTAAACATATGTTCTATGTTTAAGCGGTATTCGAGTACGCCCTCATGAGCCCGTTGTAAAAAACCAATAATTTGGCGACCGCCGGTATAAGTGGTATTGGCAGTTTTGTCGTAAAAAACGGTTTCGCGAGAATAAAAACGTCGCAGCGCAGAATAGTCGTGATCAGTTAATGCTTCCATGTACTTCATGGCCAATTGCTGCTCTTTTGGCATGTCGCCTATATTGGCATGGGCTGAAAAACTAAATACTAAACAACACAGTAACAAGATTATTCGCACATTAAATTCTCTTTGTTTTTAAGTCAAAAGCCGGTAATGATAAATGCCAGCGGATAGCGCTTAAGCGGATGATTAACGTGCTTATCATCGCAATAAACATCGATGTAATGGTGTCCATTCCGACAACTAAGCTTAAGGTATAACAGATCCCACCAACGATGGAAGCAGTAGCGTAAATTTCTGTTCGTAATACCATAGGAACCTGGCGACACAGTAAATCACGAATAATCCCACCACCGACACCGGTAATTAACCCCATAACCACGGCTATCATGCCTGATAATCCCATTAACAACGCTTTTTCGGCGCCAATAACGGTAAACAAGGCTAATCCCAGAGCATCAGCCACGGGTAATGTGATTGCGGGTAACTTATGGGGTTTACGCACCAAGACTAAACACGCTAATACCGTTGCTAAAATAACGATGATGTAATTAGGGTCGCGGATCCAAAATACCGGTGTTGCGCCGATTAATGCATCACGAATACTGCCTCCGCCAATGGCGGTAACTGAGGCCAGTACAATGACTCCAAACGGATCCATGCGATGTTTCCCCGCGGCAAGTGCGCCAGAAAGGGCAAACACTGCGGTACCACATAAATCGAAAATGTAGATCCATTGACTCATTTACTTAACTCTTTGAGGTGAATGTTGAGCGCATCAACTGAGATGCGAATTTCAATCACCGATAAAATCAATGAGTACAGTAATAACAGTAAGCTAAGGCCAAACACAATTGAACCAGTTTGGTTAAAACCGGTGTAAATCAAAATCATACAAAACACACACATGGCAAAACTGCTGACACCCGCTTCTTGCATTTTGCGAATGATAATAATCCGTTGGCGCAAGTTTTTAATTTGTTCATCTTGTACCGGTTTGTCATTACTGCTGAGGTTACGAATGAGTGCTGCAAGAGAGAAAAAACGGTTAGTGTAAGCCAGCAATAATAAAGAAATAGCCGGAAACAATAGTGCCGGAGTGGTTAATGAGACATGTAAGTTATTGAGTAACATGGTATTCCTAAGCAGGTTTCGCGCTGGTAATAATCAACAATCGGTGGCTAAAGAGGGTTTACGGTTTAGCAATGTAAGCCTTAAACCAGATATTTTATGTTAACAAAGGATTATGACGGTACATCGGAACGAGTCTTTACCCGCAAATCGGGCGTATTATCGCTAAATAATAACGTGTTTAAAACAGGATTTACATGTTTTAGAGAAATCTTAATCCAGCCCAAATTAACGGCAGTAGCAAGGTTAAGCTTATCCAAAACAGGTTAGCGGTTTGCGTGATGGTTATGGCTTGGCTTATGTGGCGATGATCTGGCAGTGGGCCAGCTTTTACTTTGGCTAAATCCACCCGGGTACTTATGCCGTTTTCAATAAATTGTTGTGGTCCACCTAATTCTATTTTCAATAAATTAGCCGCTAACGCATAACTACCATAATGATTGTTAAGTTGTTGGCAGGCTGGTGGTGCGATTGAGCTCCAAATCGATTTGAGACCGAGCTGACCAAATTGAATCGCCAACGAACAATGCCATAGCAAGGTCGGGATAAAAAAGATCACTCGATTGAATTGGCCGATAAAACTCGCAAACACGTGAAAATGAGGATGATAAGGTGGCCAGCTGTGTTCAAGTTGTCTGAGCATTCTCACGACTAATGTCATCACAGCGCCGCCAAGGGCAAAAAACAAAATAGTGGCTAAGGTGCCATATATTGGGGTGGTAAACAGTTTTTCGATGGTGGCTTTACTCAATCCGACCTCAGAGAGCACATTAGTGTTTTGGCTGGTCCAGGGGGCCAGTAACTGCTTAGCATCTTGTTTATTGTTTGTTTTAATGGCATCGACAATATTTTCAGCCACGGGTTTAAAGGCGGAATCACACAAACAAAAATATAAAATAATCAGCTCAAAAAACCATGGGTATGCGGCAAGACTCAGTAAAAAACTGACAATAATCCCACAGGGAACCACTAAAATCAGCGTTGCTAAAATGCCAGCTGTTAGCTGTTGGCTCACTGCGCGTTCAGGATGGTTAACCTTGGTGGCGAGTAACACCGCGATGCGATTAAACCAAAGTAATGGTTGCAGATCGCGTGGTATAGGAACAAAACGAGCCAATATTAACGCGCAAAATAAAATACAACAGCTTTGCAGTAACCCACTGTCCTGGCTCAACAATTGCGGATCGAATAATTGATTAATCATAGAGACTCAATAGTTGGGTTACTTAAGCTAACGGGATTTTTCGCTCTAGCGTTAAAGTCTACAGCTGTTGTAACAGTGCAATAACCATCATGGCTGAATGCATGCCCGCTTTAATGATGTACGAGTCGAAATCAACTGGCGAGTCATTATTTGCATTGTCTGATAACGAACGAATGACCACAAATGGCACGTTAAACTGATGACAAACCTGAGCAATGGCAGCGCCTTCCATTTCGCATGCGGCCATGGTTGGGAAGTTTTCGCGCATAACTTTAGTGCGTACAGGGTCACAAATAAAGCTGTCGCCAGTACATATTAACCCTTCAATGGCTTTTACTTCACCGAGTTCGGCCACTGCTTTTTTAGCTGCAATCACTAATGTGTCGTCAGGTAAAAACGCGGCTGGTTGTTGTGCCATCTGGCCAATCTCGTAACCAAAAGCGGTGACATCGACATCGTGGTGACGCACTTCAGATGAAATAACAATGTCGCCAATAGCCAATGAATCAACAAAACCACCAGCAGAACCGGTATTTATCACATGTGATACCGCAAACTTTTCAATCAGTAACGTTGTGGCAATACTGGCTGCAACTTTACCAATGCCCGAGCGGGTAACAACCACTTCGTTATCGCCGATATTACCGCTAATAAATTCGATGCCTGCGATAGTAGTATGCACAGGCTCAACAATGGCTTGTACTAAATGAACAACTTCTGGCTCCATAGCGCCAATAATACCGATTTTCATGGATAAACCTTAACTGATTAAACAAATTCGAATGGGCGCTAATATACCATGGGCGGGCGATTTTGTGAAAACTCAGGTGTGATTTTAGTGATGAGTGTGGTGTGACACAATCTGCTAGCCAGGCGTTAACTGGCTAACGAATTTTTAAGCGAAGACAAAGCTAAAGTGTTTATTGATGCTGGCTTTGTGCCAATAATTTATCAATTGCGTGTACCACGCTAATACTGGCATTTTCCATGGTTTCAAGGTGAGTTAAAATCTCGGCCTCGTGACCCGATTGCATCGCAGCTATTGCCGCTTTTCCAGCGGTATGTACAGCTTTATGTGGTTGCTCAATCGCTTTAAAACTCGACAAACTGGCAAATTGCTGGCCTTCGCCATGATAATACCATTTGCCTAAACGACACTCTGTATGGCTATTCACCGTGGTATTATGGTCTTTGTTGGCAAGGATACTGTAAACCTGACTTTTCCAAACGCTGTGGTCTAATTTTACCGTGGTTAAAAATGCGGTCATTGACGCTTCGCCAATCACCCGTTTCATTTTTGTTGAGGTTTGCAACACATTAGAGACCACTTGATCGATTTGTTCAGAAGAAACTGCAATGTCGCTTGAGCAAGTCTGGTTGGTAACAACGACCTGTTTAATTTGCTCTGCTTGTTCAATCACTTTTGTCACTAATGCTTCAATATTGGCACTGGCATCATGGGCATTACTGGCCAAATCACGTACTTCACTGGCAACGACTGCAAAGCCGCGTCCGGCATCACCTGCTCGGGCTGCTTCAATAGCGGCATTGAGCGCAAGTAAGTTCGTTTGCTCAGAAATCTGTTGAATAGAGGCTACCAGGTGGCTAATACCATTAGCCGATTGGCTCAACTGGGCTGCCGTTGTCAAGCTTTTTTCGGCATGTTCGTTTAAATTTTCTGCACGACTCTTTAAGTTGCCAATGGCCACGCGAGTTTGACCAAAGAGCTGATCTACCTCGTCGAGCATTTGTTTTTCTTCGTCTAACTTAATCGAGTTTGCTAGGGTGCTATCACGAATATCATTTAACATCGAAGCGCCTTGCAGTTGTAAATTGGCGCAGTTGGTATCGTATTCAAACTGTTGTCCACAATGAGTTAACTGTTGAGTTAACTCATTGTGAAATTTTGTGTTGTAATTGTGCTAGCTCATCGGCATGTTGCTGTTCTTTGTTTACCCGTAACAGTTCTAATTCGGCAATTTTCGTTTTTAAACCTTGAGTAAAACCGATCATAGTATCTCTATTTGTGCGCATCGATAATCAACATTTTGATGACGAAGAGCGGTTTAATCAAGGACGTAAAACGTTACATATCACAAATAAAGAGAATATAAACTTTAAGCACATAAGCTTAAAGGGAATGGCGTTCTACTTATTGTGTAAAAACAGCACGTTATTTTTTTATAGCCGCATTACTTTTTTTACTAAAAGGCATCCACAATAAACCGCTAAGCCATGCATTTTGTTTCGCGTTAGGATATTGGGTTAAGCCAATATCAATTTGGGTATCTGGTTTACTGGCCTGTGCGGTGTAGGTGCCAAATAATTTGTCCCACCAAATAATACTAAAGCCAAAGTTGCTGTTACTTTCACTCATCAGTTGGCTGTGATGTATCCGATGCAATACCTGAGTGACCAGCACTAAACGGGCGAGTTTTTCAATTTTTGCGGGTAAGCGAATGTTGGTGTGGTTAAAAATAGCAAAGCCATTGAGCAATATTTCAAACAAAATGACCGCTCCAGCAGGGATACCCAATACCACAATGGCGACAGCTTTAATGCCTAGGCTGGCAATGATTTCGATAGGGTGAAAGCGCAATGCGGTACTGCTGTCGACGTGGCGATCGGCATGATGCACTTTGTGCAAACGCCATAATAATGGAATGCGATGAAACAACCTGTGCTGCCAATAAATCAACATATCAAGCAGCAACACGCTGACAGCAATATTCAGCCAAACTGGCAAGCTTAAATAGTGTAATAGCCCCCATTGTTGCGAGCTGACATACAGGGCAAAACCTGCCAATCCTATTGGTTGAATCAATCTTGCGATAACCGATGAGATAATTAACAAGCCAAAATTACCCACCCAGCGTGTTGCCATTGAGGCTGACTGAGGGGTTTTGCTGAGTTTTCTCGCAGGGAACAAGACCTCGAGACTCATCATTAACGCCAAAATGGTTAAAAACACTCCCAATCTAATGGCTGCCATATCATCTATCATGTTTTCGGCTCCTCAATTGCTGTGTTAATTGGGTTGGTCTCAGTTGTTGATGACTGCGCCGCCAGGTGATTTTTTAAGGTGTTATAGCCGCCGTGAATACGGGTAAAAATGGTAATAGTACCTAAAAAAGCAAACGTATAAGCCAGCTCTGGAAAGTAAGTTGGCCACAAACAAAATGCCACAAAAAAGGCGATAGTTTCAGTGCCTTCAGTCAGGCCGTTTAAGAAGTAAAAACTTTTATGGACAAATTGAGGCCGCGGTAAATTGATTTTTTCAGCAGGAATAGCAAACGCTAAAAAGCTAGAACCCGTGCCAATAAACACCGTCAGCAGCACAGCAGCGGCTAACGCATTTTCATTGGGATTGGCGAGTGCAAACCCTAAAGGAATAGCAGCGTAAAACAAAAAATCGAGGCAGATATCTAAGTAGCCACCTGCTGCCGTTGTGTGATTTTGATGTCGAGCAAGCGCGCCATCTAGGCCGTCGAGTACGCGGTTTAATACAATAAAAAATAATGCCGCATACCATAGCTGTAGCGCCAAAAAAGGCACCGCCATCATACCCACGATAAAGCCGACCAGTGTCAGTTGGTCTGGTTGTACTTGTTTTTTATCCAGCAGCAATACAAGCGGTTTAAGCATTGGCTTGATCACGGGTGTTATAAATCTATCTAGCATTTGTGGTTTCCAATTAATTGTCACTATTCACACGCTAAAACAGCGAAATGATCTTGCCCTGCGCCGCCTCTGCATCGCTTTGATCATGGGTGACCATAATCGCGGGCAGCTTGTGCTGACGAATTTGCTCAAACACCAACTGCCGTGTTTCTTGGCGTAATTGGCTATCAAGCTTACTAAAAGGCTCATCAAGTAAAATGGCTTTGGGCTGACTTAATAACACCCTCAGCAGTGCGACTCTAGCTTGTTGCCCACCCGATAAGCTTTGTGGGCTGCGATGCTCTAAACCGGCTAATCCTACTTGAGATAATGCCTGGCTAATATCAGCTTGGCGTTGTGCTTTAGCTCCGGCTGGCATGGCAAAGCTAATATTACCTGCGACAGTGAGATGCGGGAACAGTAAAGGGTCTTGATATAATAAGCCAATTCGACGCATGTGGCTGGCCGTGTCAGTGATGAGCTGTCCATTTAGGTATAAATTGCCCGTGGCACTAAACCCCTTTGGCAGCATTCCGGTGAGCCAATTTAACAGCGTCGATTTTCCGCTACCCGATGGCCCCATAATCGTCAGAATATTACCACCAACGATGGTTTCGTTTAAGGATAACAACAGCTGTTGTTGCCGCTTTAGGGTTAACTGTTCAATCACCAACGAAGAAGTGTTTGAACTTGCCGCGGTTGTTTGCTCGTGCGTTTGCATATGTGTCCTTAATCGCGGTGTGTTAACAGCATTTTAGGCAGTGCCCATGCGAGCAGAAAACCCAATGCTGGGAGCAACATTTGTACTAATGCATAAACCGCACTGGTACGTCGGCTGGCGCCATTCGCTAAAGTGACAGCCTCAGTGGTAATGGTATTAATCCGCCCACCACCGGCTAATAATGTCGGTAAATATTGGCTAAAACTAATGGCTAAGCCTAGCGCCGCAGCTATAAAAATAGGTGCTAGCAATATGGGTAATTTTATTTGCCAAAATATTTTTGCCTGGCTGGCGCCTAAACTGGCGGCAACATAACTAAAGCGCGGATCTAAACGCCGGTAACTGCTGGCCAGCGATAAAAATACATAGGGCAATACAAAGAGTAAATGGGCTAATACCACATTAATAAAGGTATGGTGACTGTTTACTTGCTCTAATACCCATACCAGGCCAAATAAAAACGCAATGCTGGGAATAAGCAAAGGCAAGTAAATGATCACACTGGTTAATCTTGAGGTGGCTTTACTGGTCTGTTGCTCAGATTCTAGCGTCAGTAAGGTCAGCACAATCGCTAATCCCGTAGCACACACTCCAATTAACACTGTATCGAGTAGCGGCGTGTGCATTTGGTGCAACGCCGATTGCCAATGCTGACCAACAAACGTTTGAGGCAATAGATCTGGATAAGCCCAAAAGCCGGCGAAAGACCATAACACCATACCAAGCAAGGCTAAGCCGATAATCGTTAACATCATCACGGTTATTACGTGAGTGATGTTTTGCATGATGGCGCCGGCATATTCGCGCTTACCATTAACCAGCATAGATTGAGACAGTTTTTTGATGAGCTTTTCTGCCAGCCACCAGCCAAGCAGTAAGAGTAACGTCAGGGCTATTTGTACTATAGCGCCAGCGGAGGCTTTAATACGCAAGCTTAAATCGACATCGTGAAACCATTGCATAATGGCCACGGCAAGCGTTGGCGGACTATTGGGGCCTAAAATTAACGGAATTTCGACACTGGCACTGGCATAGGCAAGTACCGCTAAAATCGGCAAACGTAAAAACGGATATAAGCTGGGCAAGACCACTTTGAAAAAAGCGGTCATCGGGCAATAGCCCAGGCTTAGTGCTACTCGATGCTGAGCCCGCAACGTATGGCCTAACTCGGGCTGTACCAGCACACCCAGTGCCATCAATAATAAAAAAGGCAACTCTTTGAGGGTTAAGCCTAAAATAATACTTAGCCCCATAGCATCATGCGGAAAAAGCCAATCAGGTGGTGAATCCCAGCCGCTTAACCAGGGAGACACAATCCGTGAAAACATCCCTGATGGGGTAATTAAAAAGCCTATGGCAATCGCCGCAGCGGCATGAGGGATCACTAAAATTGGCCCTAACAAGCGTTGAATATAACCCAGCCAAGGGCTAGTAAAGTAACTGCCTAAAATCAATATGGTAATGACAAAAGCCAGTAAGGTACTGATAAAGCTGGTGGACACACTGAGCAGTGCCATATAGCCAATGCCGGGTGTATGCCATAAATCCACAAAGCCACTGACATTAAATTGAGTGTGTCCAAGTACCGGAAACCAGCCAAAAGCCGGTAACACCACTGCAATTAAACCACCGATAACCGGCAGCACTAACAAAGCCATCATTAAATAGGGGCTACTGCGAACCAAGGTATTAAAACCACTTTTTGCTGTTATCACCGCATCACTCCATAGCGCTGTATCCACTGCGCAGCGATGACGTTAGTCCAGCTTGGGTGCGGCTCGCTTAATGCGGGACTGCTGTCTTGATTAACGATATTGGCACTTGGGTGTGACTGTGCGGGTGGAGCAAACCATGCCTGTTGAGCCACAGGTAATTGCGATAACGCAATCACACTGGTGTCGCCCCACACACTTGCTTGTTGCTTTTTGGCCTGAGCTTTTGGGCTGAGTAAAAAGTTAACCACCAATTTGGCGCTATCTGGGTGGGCGGCATTGTAAGTCATGGCGACAAAATGGATGTTGCTTAAACTGCCGTCACGCATGCGATAACTTCGGGTGCTGTCTGGTAAATCAAAGCGCGCGACAGCCGCGGGCACTTCGGCGGCCGAAAAGGTAAAGGCCAGTGCTAGCTCGCCATCGCCCATTAATCGGCGCAGCGCTAAGCCGCTGGACATAAAATGTTGGCCTTTACGCCATAAGTTTGGATGTAAATCGTCTAAGTATTGCCAAAGTGGTGGCAATAATAATGCCTGGCTTTGCGCGTTAGCGGGTTGATAAAGCCTATTTTTAATGGCATCAGGCTGACTGTTGTTAAGGGCGATTAGCGCATATTTTAAAAAGCTCATGGCTAAAAAATCAGGCGGCTTAGGATAACTAAATCGCCCCGGATGTTGTTTTGCCCATAAGCTTAATTGTTGCAGTGTTTGTGGTGGCGTTTGGGTCAATAAGCTGTCGTAGTAAAACGTCAGTGCCGCTTTGCCCCACGGTGCTTCCATGCCTTGAGTCGGTACGCCAAAATCACGGCTCATGGCAGGATTGTTATCAGGGTCAGTTAAGGCAAAGTGGGGCAATTGCGTAACCCAGTTTGGCGTTAATAGTTGATGCTTTGCCATCGCGGCAAAGTTTTCGCCATTAATCCACACTAAATCGACTTTACCATTATGATGGTTACTGGCTGACTTTTCGGCCAATACCCGGCTAACGGCTTCGCCTGTGTCGGTGAGTTTTACATGGTGTAATGTGATTTGGTATTGCTGCTTAACTTGCTCTGCAACCCACTGAATATAGCGATTGATTTGCGGATCGCCGCCCCAAGCATGAAAGTACACATCTTGATTAACACCACGGGTTTCTATCTCTTCCCATGCGGCAAGCTTATTGGTTTGTCCATAAGTTACGCTCGTCCAAAGGCAAGCATATACACTGACACCCAATGTCAAAGCCGCCACAATATGCTTCATTATGTTAGAGATTTTACTGGAGAATATTAGTTTATCGAACCGCATTTAACGACCAGTTATAATCGAGGTAATCGATATCTAATTGCTGCTTATTCGCGGTATCTTGCTGAGCACCATTGAGTGTTAACGCGTTAGGGTAGAGTAATAAAAATGCCTCAACAGAATCCGCACCGGCAAAACCTTGAGTAAAGTCATCGCCATACCATTTAAAAATGGCAGACAAATAGACCGTATCGCCTTTGGCATAATTGCGGCTAGTGTCAGCTAAAAAACGCTTGGTTTGGGCATCAAGTTGTTGCTCAAGCTTAGCGCCGGTATAGGCTTCTTCAAGCAGCGCTGGGCAGCCGATGCTGGCACAATTTACCGCAAAATGAATTCTAGGATCATTATATCGATCGCTACCACGGATCAGTTTATGTTCAATATCATTGAGGCTACGGGTTTTCCCAAGCAAAGGAATAAAGCTTTTATCCCAGGGCGAGCTAAAAAATCCGCCGAGATCTTTTATTGACTCAATATCTGGATACTTAGTTAAGATGAGCTCAACCGTCCAGGCGTTATAAGCATTGATGAGCATGGCTAATTGTGTCGATTTATCCCATGCATCAAATTGTGTCTGACTGATGTTGCTCAGCTGCTTGAGATAGCTTTGCAGTTGAGTGCGTTGCTGCTGCATTGCCGCATAATCTACCGCGCTACTGTTGCCATTATTAATCGGCTTTACGTGCTGACTCACCAAGGCTTGCCACTGTTGGTGTAATGCCTGCTCAGTTGTTACTGGGATTGCATCGGCAGCCACACTGATTTGACTGAATAGTAGTGTGCTTAAGAGTAGGGGTGCAATGACAACACTTGCGACAAATGCCTTGAATATTGTACTCATCTTATTTGGCTCTCTTACTGCAATTGGCATTATCTCTTGCCGGGCAGCTTTTGCTATTGATTCACGCTTGTTTCATTTAATGACTGGCAGTTAACCTGGGTTAACTGCCACCATTTTATGCCTTTTAAAGGATTAACCACGGCGCCATGTATGGTATTTTTCTAACCAACGCAGCACGGTAGCTGGTGCGTGATTACGTTTCCATTCGCCTGCAGCATATTTGTTACCCTCGGCCCACGTTGGGTAACTGTGGATGGTACCTAAAATCTTATTCAGCCCTAGGCCGTGCTTCATCGCCAATACAAACTCAGCAATTAAGTCGCCAGCATGTTCTGACACGACAGTCACGCCTAAGATTTTGTCTTTGCCTTTTGGAGTGATGACTTTAATAAAACCGTCTGTGGCACTGTCGGTAATGGCGCGGTCAAGCTCGGCAAAATCAAAGCGCGTGACTTCATAATCAATCCCTTGTTGCTGAGCTTCATATTCGTTTATACCGACGCGAGCCACCTCTGGATCGATAAAGGTGGTCCATGGGATCACGCGGTAATCGACTTTAAACTTTTTCAAATGACCAAATAGTGCGTTTACTGCTGCGTACCAACCTTGATGCGCGGCCACATGAGTAAATTGATATGGGCCAACAATGTCACCAGCGGCATAAATATTAGGGTATAGCGTTTCTAAATATTCATTGGTTTGAATGGTGCGATTGGTTTCAATGCCGAGTTCTTCTAAACCGTAACCGCTTAGACGTGCACTGCGACCGACAGCACATAACAACTGGTCGTATTCAATAGCTTGCTCTTGGTCTTGATGCTTAACGATAAGGTATTTTTTACCTTCTCGCAGTTCACAGCGCAGGGCCTGGTGCGAGGTTAAAATGTTAACGCCACTGTTACGTAATGCCTGGGTGGCAAACTCAGACACTTCAAGATCTTCTTTAATCATGATGCGCTCAGCCATTTCAACTTGGGTGACTTGTGAGCCTAAACGGGCAAAGCTTTGCGCAAGCTCAGAGCCAATTGGGCCGCCGCCAAGTACCACTAATTTTTGTGGTGCAGCATCAAGTTTGGCAAACTCGTCCCATAAGGTGTCGCTGGTAACATAACCGACGTCTTCAATACCCGGTAATGGCGGCACAAATGGGCGGGCACCGGTGGCAATTACAATGCTGCGCGCGGTTAGGCGAGTAGTGTTGCCGTCTGGGTCGGTAATTTCTACTGTCCATGGGTCAATTAACTTGCCGTAGCCTTTGACCACATCCACCCCTAAATTGGTGTAACGCTCAACACTGTCGTGTGGGGCAATATCGGCAACCACTTGATGTACACGTGCCATCACCTTTTTAAATGAAAACTCAGGAGTGCTGTCTTCTAGGCCGTAATGATGGGCATTACGTATTTGCTCGGCTATTTTGGCACTTTTAATAATCGCTTTGCTGGGCACGCAGCCATAGTTTAAGCAATCGCCGCCCATTTCACCGGCTTCAATTAAGGTCACCTTGGCTTTTACTGCAGCGGCAATATAGCTAGTCACAAGACCACCCGCGCCAGCGCCAATCACAATCATATTGCGGTCAAATTTAGCGGGCTTGGTCCATTTGCTGTATACGCGACGTTTTTTGATCATGTTGACAATGGCCTTAGCAATAAGCGGGAATAAGCCTAATAGTGCAAATGACACAATCAGGTTGAACGATAAAATATTCGATAAACTGTCGATTTGTGCCAATTGAGTCCCGGCATTGACGTATACAAAGGTGCCCAAAAACATACCGACTTGGCTGACCCAATAGAAGGTCCACGATTTAAATGCGGTAACGCCCATCAGCATATTGATTAAAAAGAACGGGAAAATAGGCACTAAACGTAGAGTGAATAGGTAAAAGCCGCCTTCTTTTTCAATACCGGCATCAATGGCTGCTAAACGCTCTGGAAAACGTTGTTTAATCGAGTCACGTAATAAGTAACGCGACACTAAAAAGGCCAGTGTTGCGCCAATGCTTGAGGCAAATGAGGCTATTATTAAGCCTTCGACTATGCCAAATAACGCACCAGATGCGAGGGTTAATATCGCCGCACCAGGTAAGGATAATGCTGTGACAGCCACATACAATGCAAAGAAGCCACCGATGACTAATAGCGGTGATTCCTGACGTAGCTGGCTAAATTGCGCCATTGAACCTTTTAGGCCATCAAGTGTGAGTAGTTGGTTTAAGTCATAGTGGAAAAATAACCCCACCAGCGTTGCTGCAATAATTAATAGTACGATTTTTTTAAACATGTTTTATAGCCTTAAAATGAATGCTGCAATGTCAGGGTGGTATTAACCGGTAACTCAGGGTATACCAAGGTTGAACCAAAATAACCGCCTTCAAATACTGGGCGCCAGTTCTTTTGGTTTGTAACGTTATTGACGTCTAATCTTAAACTTGTTTGTTCGCTAAAGTCATAACGAGTATTGATATTGAGCGTGTATTGATCGCGAATATACACAGTTGCTAAATAGTCTAATGGGTAACTCTTGGTATATAGACCGGAGAAACCGGCTTTCCATTTCTCAGTAATCGACATACCTCCATTAATTGTGAACGTTTGTTCAGGTAAACCTTGTACACGGCGGTCAGACGCTGCAAATGACGCAAAGTTTGGCGCGCCGATTCCAGTACCTGCAATGATATCAGGGCGTGAATTATCAAACGCATCGGCCACCTGAACCGTATCCTGGCTGCTGGCTGAATTATCATAACGAGCATCTAAATAACTGTAGCCAGCACTAAACCAATATGGGTCGGCGTCATAAAAGGCTTGCGCCTCAAATCCTTTAGTACGAATACCTGTGTTGCTGCCATCACGATTTCGCAAACTGCGTTTTTGATCAAACACTGCCGCATCGACATACCAGGCGCTATCGCTTGGCGAATATTTAATACCCACTTCGGTTAAGGTGTTTTCGGTGGCAAAGTTTTGGCTGCTAATTTGGTTATTGGCGCTTAATGTGGTGCCGCCCGCCATGCTGTTTGAGGTTGACTCGTTATAACTGGCGCTAGCATAAGTGGTGATAAAGTCGCTGAACTGATAGCTAATACTGATTTGCCCCGATTCGAGCATTTCATTAATTGAATCACTGGCGGCAATTTGCCCTTGGGGCGCTAAAGCATCGCGAGCCTCAACGTCATAAAAGTCGGCTCGATAGCCTATGCTGGTCGACAGTTTGTCGGTCCATTGGCTGTTGTGCTGAATCGCGAGGCCGGTTTGCCAGCTGGTTGAGTCTGTGGTGTCAGATAATGAATAGTCGCCGCTGCCATCGCCATCAATGTCGTATTGTGCCCCAGGCGATACAAACACCCCTGGGCGCAGTTCAACCAGCCTTGCTTGCTGTTCTGCGGTAAGTGGAATTCGGCGATTTTCAATGGGGCCTGTTAAATCAATCGGTAAATCGGCTTCGGTGGTAAATTGGCTGTAACCTAACACCTTGTTGTAGCGGATATCGGCGGCGACAATGGTGTTTTGGTCGTTGTTCCATTGATAGGCTAGCTCAACCCGGTTTTGTGCAGTGTCAGCGCCATCGATGATTTCAACAAAACTGTTTTGGGCAATTTCTTCACGTTCTAAGTGCTGATAGTAAGTGATATTTTTAAAAGTGGCTTTATCGCTTAATTCACGCACATAGGTACTGTGAACGATAAACGTTTGCGCGTTGTTGATGTTGTCTGGATCGGTCAGTACCTGGCTGCGATCTATTTTGACTAACCCGGTCGGCGACACAATGGCATTAGCGCCTGGTATGGTGCTGCCATTAGGTTGAACGCCTTGACCGGTAACATATAAGCCATCATCAATTAATGCTTGGGTCGGGCGGTTAATCCCGGCATTGTCGGTAAAATCGACATCATAATATTCGACATTGATGTCCCAGGTGCTGACATCGTCTGGCAACAGGCGAAATGCCACAAAAATACTGTCGCTTTGAAAACCAGAGTAATCATAGTAGCTGCCGTTATCGATGTGCTCGACACTTAAACGCACACCACTTTGGTCTGCAACTATATCGGTGGCAATATCTAATTGAGCACGGTAATGATCCCAACTGCCAGCAGAGGCGGTAAGTTCGGCAAACCTGTCATTAGTGGGTGCCACTTTAGAGTGCACATTGACAAAACCACCATTACGTTGGCTGGTGCCTAACAACACCGGTGGCGCACCTTTTACCACATCAATTTGTTCTATGGCGTTAAACGACATTGGGATCCCAAAGCCATTATTACCTGCCTGACGGCGCACACCATCTTGATATAACTCACCTAACTGACCGCGAATGGTCGGCAAGCTTGAGGCGCCAAAACCGCTGGCCGAGTAGCTATTGGGGCTGACTTTTTGAATATCTGACAAGTCGGTGATATTAAGATGTTCAATCATTTCGCTGGTAATTGGGGTGACCGAGCGGGCAATGTCTTTTAGCGCAATACCATCACCAAATGGGCCATCAACCGTGCTGTTTTTAGGTGACAAGCCATTGTCGTTTATGACTTTGCCAGACACATTGATCACTTCAATTGTTGAAGTGTCTTCTGCGGCAACAGTTAACGAAGAGAATAGGGCTAAGCCAACAGCCACAGCTGTCTTGGAACGATGTGGGTAACGATAAATAGGCATAATGTTTTCTGCTGTGATGAACATGGCCTAAAAGACCTAATGATTAACGAATTTATTACAACTATCTTATGCCAAATTTTGTTTATTTAGAATTAAATAGCATAAGTGGTTGTGCAATATCATCTGAGTTTATTCGGTCCATTGGGAGCTGGTTAACTTTTGTCGTTAACACCAGTTTAGCCTATTAAAAGCTCAGCAGAATGAGTTTTATTTATATTTTTTAAGGAATTAAGATGCAAACAACACTTACTAGCGATGTTCAGAGCAAATTGCAGTGGTCATTATTGTCTTTACGCTTAGGTGTATTTTTAGTGATGTTCGTGTGGACATTGGATAAATTTGTTAATCCTGGCCACAGTATGAGAATCTTCGAGAAGTTTTATGGGATTGGCGGTGTGAGTGAGGTCGCTGCGTATGTTATGGGTGGTTTGCAATTGTTACTGGTGATTGCCTTTGTACTTGGGATTAAAAAACGTATCACATACGGAGTGATATTCTTAATGCATGGCGCGTCAACCTTGTCAGCATTTAATCAATACTTTGATGCATTTAATAACTTATTATTCTTTGCTGCATGGCCGATGTGGGCCGCGTGTTTTGCCTTGTACATGTTAAGAGATCAAGATACTAAGTTTACGGTAAAATAACGATGTAGCTATTTGTATTTCAGGCCAGCATTTGCTGGCCTGATTTGTTTTAGGGTATTTATCCCTCTGTCGGTGAGCGCGTTATTCTATTAAGATTGGTTACGTCGCGTCATATTCCAATTGCTTTTGGCTAAAAGAAACAAAATTCTTTTACAAAGACCAGCAGGCTCTATGTAGAACAATACGAAATCTGTTATCTTTATGTTAATGATGATATTTTGGATCAATAAGTTGATGAAACAGAGCGCTATCACGTCCACTTACAGGGTGAAAGTTCTATGATAAAAACACCAGTGAGCGAGTTGCTTGACGATTTGCGCTTAATTGATATTGGCATGGAGTTGTTTGTTGAGATCCATTTTGCCAATGGTAAAAAAGTGCAATCTCGCTCGAGTTTGATTGGTTATCAAATCAATCGCTTTCTTTTGATTGAATACCCCACCAAAGACTTTTCTGAAGCCTATCAACACATGCTTGCCAATGCTGAGATTGTGGTGAGAGCGATGACCAACAGTGGTTTTAAAGACATCATTGCCTTTAAGACCTCGATTTTATCGATGGTTAATCTACCTGTGCGTATGTTGTGTTTGAGTGTGCCAAAATCTATCACTAAGAAAAAAGTCAGAGAGCAGTTGCGAGTCGATATTGAACAAGATGTGTTTATTATGCACAACGACAATAAAATCATTGCAAAAATGCTCGACTTTTCTTTGACGGGTTGCTTTGTCACACTGGCGCCTAAATCGATAACTCTAGAACAAGATGCAGAAATACACGTGGCAATTTCTATCGATGAAAGCTTGTCTGGGATTTTAACCGGGACCGCGGTTAAGGTGCAGCAACTTGAAGGTGAAATGACCGTTGGGGTGAAGTTTTCTGATGATCATCCTGAGTTGAAAAACCAATTGTTTAGCTACTTTTTAGTGAACTCAGCAAATAAATAATTACTGACGTTTGGGCAAAAAAATGCGCATCATATAGATGCGCTAAAATTCACAAGCAAACTCGGTACATTATTTGATTTATTAGCCTGCAATGAGTCACTCAATCACAGGCTATATTGGTTTATCTCATTAATCTAAGTAGTTTAAAATCCCCATCGCGGCATCACGACCTTCTGCAATAGCGGTCACGACTAGATCTGAACCGCGCACCATATCGCCACCAGCAAACACTTTAGGGTTAGTGGTTTGGAAAGGGTTATCGTCAACTTTAGTGGCTTTAACTAGGCCCCACTCGTTGGTTTCGATACCAAAATCGCTAAACCAAGGTGCAGGGCTTGCTTGGAAACCAAAGGCGATAATAAGCGCATCGGTTTCGAGTACTTGCTCACTGCCAGCAATAACTTCAGCACGTTGACGGCCACTCGCATCTGCTTCACCCATCTGGGTTTCCACACATTCAATGCCAACCACTACGCCATTTTCAGCTTTAATGGCCACAGGTTGGCGATTAAATAAGAAATTAACGCCTTCTTCACGCGCATTTTGCACTTCACGGCGCGAACCAGGCATGTTGGCTTCGTCACGACGGTATGCACAAGTCACGCTTTTAGCGCCCTGACGCACTGCTGTACGTACGCAATCCATTGCAGTGTCACCACCACCTAGTACTACGACGTTTTTGCCTTCAAGGCTTAAATAGGGCGTTGAATCGTCTTGTGTACCCATTAAGTGATGAGTGTTACCAATCAAGTAAGGTAGTGCCTGGATAACGCCTTGGGCATCTTCGTTGGGTAACTTAGCTTTCATTGCGGTGTAAGTCCCCATGCCAAGGAACACGGAATCGTATTCGTCTAGCAGGCTTTGAAAGCTCACATCTTTTCCAACGGTCACGCCCATTTTAAACTGGATCCCCATACCTTCTAGTACAGAGCGGCGCGTCGCCATAACATCTTTATCTAGCTTAAATGATGGAATACCGTAAGTTAGCAAGCCACCAATTTGTGGGTATTTGTCATACACAACGGCTTGTACGCCATTACGGGCTAAAATATCCGCACAACCTAAACCTGCAGGGCCAGCACCAACAATCGCAACTCGCTCTTTACGAGGTGTTACTTTGGTCATGTCTGGACGCCAGCCTTGAGAGATAGCCGTATCGGTAATGTATTTTTCTACATTACCAATGGTGACCGCGCCAAAGTCGTCATTGAGGGTACACGCACCTTCGCATAAACGATCTTGTGGGCATACTCGGCCGCATATTTCTGGCAGGGTGTTGGTTTCGTGAACCAAGTCTGCTGCTTCCATAATGCGACCTTGTTCAGCCAGTTTTAACCAGTTTGGAATGTAGTTATGCAGTGGGCATTTCCATTCGCAATACGGGTTACCACAGTCAAGACAACGATCGGCTTGTTCTTTTACTTCAGGCTGAGTAAACGGCTGATAAATTTCAATAAATTGTGTAGCACGTTTTTTGGCTTCATGTTTTACGGGGTCAGCACGACCCACTTCTACAAATTGAAAGTCATTGCTCATGATTATCCTGCCTTTACAACTAATTCCGGACTCTTCTGCTCAATTTTAAGCAGGTCAGCAACGGCAATATTCTTTGGTTTAACCAGTACGAAACAATCTAACCAGTTTTCAAAATCACTTAAAATCATATGGGCATGTTCACTGCTAGTTTCTGCGTAGTGAGTTTCAATTAACCCTTTTAAGTGTTGCTGGTGGATGGTTGATTCTAACTTTTGCGTATCAACCATTTCGGTGTTAACACGGCGATTAAAGCGACCAAATTGGTCGAATACGTAAGCAAAGCCACCTGTCATACCTGCACCAAAGTTCACCCCTGTTTTACCAAGAATGACCACGATACCGCCGGTCATGTATTCACAACCGTTATCGCCCACACCTTCAACGACAGCGATAGCACCTGAGTTACGCACACCAAAACGTTCGCCAGCTTGACCTGCGGCAAATAATTTGCCGCCGGTTGCACCATACAAACAGGTGTTACCCATAATGGCACTGCGCTCACTTTGGAATGGGCTGCCAATCGGTGGGTGAATAACAATTTTACCGCCAGACATGCCTTTGCCGACATAGTCGTTAGCGTCACCGCATAGCTTAAGTTCAATTCCTGGGCTGTTCCATACGCCGAAACTTTGACCGGCACTGCCGTTAAAACCAAGTTTGATGGCTTCTTTAGTACCTTGTACGCCAATCTTAGTGGCAATAAAGCCAGACAATGCCGCGCCGACAGAGCGGTCGGTATTGTTAATCATGTATTGATACGAGTATGGCTCGCCCGCTTCCACTGCAGCTGAACAATCGGCAACCAGTGTTTGGTTTAGCTTGCCTACATCTGACGGAGGATTGGTTTCTTTCCAGGTTAATGCTGAGTTTGGCTGTACTTTTGGCTGGTACAGAATTGGTGCTAAGTCTAAACCACGCTGTTTGTCAGTTTGGCCTTCAATAGCATGCAACCAATCGCTGCGGCCGACTAAGTCTTCAAACTTGCTCACACCTAATGCTGCCATCCATTCACGTACTTCTTGAGCGACAAACTCAAAGTAAGTCATTACGCGTTCTGGTAGGCCGTGGTAGTGTTTTTCACGTAAGTTTTTATCTTGAGTCGCTACACCTGTCGCACAGTTATTGAGGTGACAAATACGTAAGTATTTACACCCGAGAGCGATCATCGGCACAGTACCAAAACCAAAGCTTTCAGCGCCCAGTAATGCCGCTTTAATTACGTCAGTACCGGTTTTTAAACCGCCATCTACTTGCAAGCGAATTTTATGGCGTAGGCCATTTTCAACTAACGATTGATGCACTTCAGCTAAACCAAGCTCCCAAGGAGAGCCGGCATATTTAACAGAAGTAATTGGACTTGCGCCTGTGCCGCCATCGTAACCAGAAATGGTGATCATATCTGCATACGCTTTTGCTACACCAGTCGCGATGGTGCCAACACCGGGTTCTGAAACCAATTTTACAGATACAAGCGCTTTTGGATTGATCTGTTTTAAATCGAAAATAAGCTGGGCTAAATCTTCAATTGAATAAATGTCGTGATGTGGTGGCGGTGAAATCAAGGTGACGCCTGGACGAGCATGACGTAAGCCTGCAATTTCGACACTGACTTTATGTCCCGGTAGCTGACCACCTTCACCCGGTTTTGCACCCTGAGCGACTTTAATTTGCAGCACATCTGCGTTGACGAGGTAATGCGCTGTTACACCAAAACGGCCCGATGCAATTTGCTTAATGGCTGAGTTGCGTTCGCTGTTAAAGCGATTTGCGTCTTCTCCACCTTCACCTGAGTTAGAGCGACCGCCTAAACGGTTCATGGCAACCGCTAATGCTTCGTGAGCTTCAGGGCTTAATGCGCCGATACTCATTGCTGCACTGTCAAAGCGTGGGTACAAGGTCTCTGCGCCTTCGACTTTGTCGGTATCAATGGCCTCAAGCTGGCCTTTAATCCCAATTAAGTCACGCAAGGTAGCAATAGGGCGATCGTCAACTAGGCGAGCAAACTTCTTATACTCGACATAATCCTGGTTTTTAAGTGAACTTTGCAATGTGTTGACTACGTCAGGGTTAAAGGCATGGTATTCGCCGCCCTCAACATATTTGAGTAATCCACCTTGCGGTAATGGTATATGAGCACGGTAAGCCGCGGTGTGGAGTATTTTTTGATCGTTAGCGATATGTTCAAAATTAACGCCTTCAATACGGCTAATCACACCTTTAAAGCATAACTCAATGACGTCACGCGCAAGTCCAACGGCTTCAAACTGTTGGCTACAACGGTATGACCCCACGGTGCTGATGCCCATTTTAGACATGATTTTGCGTAAGCCCTTTTCAATACCATAACGGAAGTTAAGCATTAATGGGGTGACGTCTTCTACCTGGTGTGATTTGGCCATTGCAGAAATCGACTCATACGCAAGATATGGGTAGATTGCTGTGGCGCCAAAACCCAGTAACACGGCAAAATGATGCGGGTCACGAGCGGATGCGGTTTCAACAATAATGTTAGTGTCACAGCGCAAGCTCTTATCAACTAAACGAGTTTGCACAGCGCCGACGGCCATCGCAGCAGGGATTACCTGGGCATTATGTGCCACTGCACGATCAGATAGCACTAATAGCGTTGTGCCACTGCGTGCTAAACGTTCTGCCTCATCGGTAATACGATGAATAGCTTGCTCTAAGCTTTCATGTGCGTCGTAGTTTAAATCAACAGTATTTGCACGATAGTTAGTGCTGTCTAAACCGAGTAGTTGGTTAAAGTCACTGAATAATAAAATCGGTGAGTTAAACATCACTCGATAAGCGTTACCTGTGGTTTCGCTAAATAAGTTTTGTTCGCGGCCAACACATGTGGCTAACGACATAACGTGTTTTTCACGTAGTGGATCGATAGGCGGGTTAGTGACCTGAGCAAACTTTTGGCGGAAATAGTCATATAACGAACGTGACTTTTTCGACAATACTGCCATCGGCGTGTCATCGCCCATTGAGCCAATGGCTTCTTCACCTTTACTGGCCAAAACCCAAATCACTTGCTCTAACTCTTCACGAGTAAAACCAAATTGTTTTTGGTATTGCAGTAAGGTTTTTGAATCAAAACCACTTTCGCCTTGACGAGAAGGGGCAATATCTTCAGCAGGTACCAGTGTTTGGCTGTTTTTCGACATCCATTCTTTGTATGGGTGACGACGCTTTAAGTCATTATCAATTTCAAATGATTGATATAAACGACCATTCACTGTGTCGAGTACCAGTAATTCACCTGGGCCAACACGGCCTTTTTCAATCACTTCATCAGCGGCGTAATCCCAAATACCGACTTCTGAGGCTAAGGTTAAAATCCGGTCTTTAGTGATGACATAACGCGAAGGGCGCAAACCATTACGGTCAACTGCACACGCAGCATGGCGGCCATTGGTCATTACAATACCTGCTGGGCCATCCCAGGGCTCCATGTGCATTGAGTTAAAGTCATAAAAAGCTTTTAGCTCATCATCCATTTCTGGATTTGACTGCCATGCAGGTGGAATAAGCAAACGCATTGCGCGGTATAAGTCCATGCCACCTGACAACAACATCTCAAGCATGTTATCTAGTGACGATGAATCAGAACCTGTTTCATTCACAAAAGGCGCAGCTTGTTGTAAATCTGGTAATAAGGGTGAATTAAACTTGTAGGCACGTGCGCGCGCCCACTGACGGTTACCCGTAATGGTATTGATTTCACCGTTGTGTGCTAAGTAGCGGAACGGTTGTGCTAATGGCCATTTTGGCGATGTATTAGTTGAAAAGCGCTGATGGAATAAGCAAATCGCACTTTTTAAGCGAATGTCTGCAAGGTCAGTGTAAAATGATGGCAGATCAGCTGGCATCATTAAGCCTTTATAGACAATCACTTGGCCAGACAAACTGGCCACATAAAAATCTTTGTCATCGGTAATTTGTTGCTCAAGACGACGACGCGCCATATATAAGCGACGCTCAAGATCCTTTTCACGCCATCCCACAGGCGCATTAATCAGAACTTGATAAATTTGCGGTAGACTTGCTCGGCCAATCTCCCCCAGAACATCTGGATTAACCGGAACCTTACGCCAACCTGCAACACTCAGTGTTTCTCTTTGTAATTCTTTTTCTAAAATAAATTTAGCTTCATCAGCGCGTTGTTCATCTTGGCTAAGAAATAGCATACCTACGGCAAACTTTCGGCTTAAATGCCAATCATTTTCTGCGGCGATAGCTTCAAAGAAAGCAGTCGGCATTTGCATTAATAAACCACAGCCATCACCTGTGCGTCCGTCAGCTGCAATACCACCACGATGCTTCATTCGATCGAGACCATGAATTGCGGTACGCACGATTCGATGACTCGCGTCACCATCCATTTGTGCTATTAAACCAAATCCGCAATTGTCACGCTCAAAACTGGGATGATACAAGCTCATACAAAAAACCCCCTAAACCTCTACTAGATACGACTCGGGGTAAATGTGAAACATTCCATAGATATGCACCCGAACCATTCAAATTAAACCGAGAATGCATAAAGGTCAAACCAAAAAAATGCAACAAACTGAAATATAATTACCAAAAAAATGGATTTGCCTATTAAGCTTACGTTAACGTAAACTGTGGGTTTGGCGCTATAACCTTATGAATAAAAACAATTTAAATATTATTTCAAACATATAGCTACTTTTTGGCAACAAAAGTAGAAGATTGTTTTTGAATTAAAAATAGTGAATTTTATTTCAAATACAGTTGTTGGGTAAAAATTTACTCTAAATGAGTAAATATTCATTTTTATTAATTTATTTCATGTTGGGATGTTTTAAACATTTTTGCGACATAGCGCAGAGTTTCGTGTTTGCTGGGTTTAAATGAAGGTTTTATTGATTTAGCACCGAGACAGGTGTTTAAGTGATCCATAAACTAGCGCCCTTTTAGTTGAAGAGGGTAGCCAGATGGGCTTGGATGACTACGTTAATACATTTGGTTCTTATTGCAAGCGTCAATATGGTGAAAGAATAAAAAAACTGACCATTGATGCTGAATTTACCTGCCCTAATCGAGATGGCACGCTAGGGCTTGGAGGCTGCACATTTTGTAATGTGGCGTCTTTTAATGCTCAACAAGGGCAAATTTTGTCGATTCCAGTGCAACTTGCAGATGGAAAAGTACGTGCGCACTCGCAAGACCAATGTGCTAATAAGTCGAGACCGGCTCCGGTATCATCAAGTAAATATATTGCTTACTTTCAAGCCTATACCAGTACATACGATGAATTTAATCGCCTAAAGCAAAAATATGACCTTGCAGTTGAAGATAAGCATGTGGTGGGATTACACATTGGCACTCGGCCAGATTGTGTCCCAGATGAGGTTCTCGATTTACTGGTTGAATATCAACAAAGTGGCTTAGATGTATGGTTAGAGCTAGGCCTACAAACCAGTAATAATCACACGCTGAAAAAAATTAATCGTGGTCACCAATTGGCTGAGTATCGCCAAACTGTTATAGCAGCGAGATCACGCGGTATTAAAGTGTGTACCCATTTAATTTTAGGTTTACCCGGCGAAACCACTACCGACTACTTAAATAGCTTAAAAACGGTACTCGGCATTGGTGTTGATGGAATTAAGCTTCATCCATTACATATTGTTGAAGGGAGTACCATGGCCAAGCAGTGGCATTATAAACCAATGCCTTTATTAACATTAAATGAATATGCCTCTGCAGCTGCAATGCTCATTCGTCATACGCCTGAACACATCATTTACCACCGTGTTACCGCGTATGCTAAAAAGCCAATGTTGCTCGCCCCTGACTGGTGTGCATTTCGCTGGGATGGCTTAGTCGCCATTGTGGATGAACTGAGAGAATATGGAGGCCAAGGAAGTGCGCTCAATGGTGCATATAAAACGGCTTAATGTACACTATTGGTTGTTTAACATTCGACTTGGTTGAAAAAAAATCAAAATGAGCTTTTTTTAAACGTTGGTAATGCCAGTGAAAAAGTGGTGTTAATATCTTGTTATCATTTCAGTTAAAAGTGATGCTATTGGTGTTCAAACCTTGCATAGGCTATTTTACTCGGTATTATGTTTTGTAATTTTATAGAGTTAGAATTCTTATAGAGGTGCCACAATGGCCACAACGCAGTTAGACTCAATATTGGATCTCAACACCCTTGAGCAATATATCAGCGCCATTGGTGCTGGGACGTTATTAAAAAGCGTAGTGCTATTTGAGCAACTAATGCCTGAATATGTCAGCAGCTTAGTGAAAGCTGAAGATGCAGATGATAAAGATACTTTATGTGCAGAAGCACATAAGTTTAAAGGCGCAGCAGGTTCTGTTGGCTTAAAACGTATTCAACAATTTGCTCAGTTGTTACAACATAGCGAAGAAGCAAATTGGGATGCCGACCATAAAACCTGGTTAGCTGAAATCGTTGAGCATGCCGCTAAAGATTTACAACAACTTAAAGCGTACCTAGAGGCAAAAGCTTAACCGCTCTTTAGTTTGCTTAACCTAAATAAAGCCTCTATCAATGAGGCTTTTTTATGGATGTATGTCGCATTAATGCTTATCTGTTACTTGTTATTTTGGCCTATTTAATTCATTATTTGAATCAACATCGGTAAGGGTAATCGTTAAAATGAAAAATCTTCCTAGCCTTAAGAATCTCTATTATTTAGTGCATTTACATCAAGAGCAGAACTTTAATCGCGCTGCAAAAATGTGTTTTGTGAGTCAATCAACTTTGTCTAGCGGAATACAAAACCTTGAAGAACAGCTCGGCTATCAATTGATCGAACGGGATCATAAGTCATTTATGTTTACCGCAATTGGTGAAGAAGTCGTTGAACGTGCGAGAAATATTTTAACCAACGTTGATGACTTAGTGGAGTTGGTTAAGAATCAGGGGGAGCCAATGACGGGCGAGATCCGTTTAGGCTGTATTCCGACGATTGCGCCGTTTTTACTGAGCCGCGTAGTGAAACTGTGTCAGCAAGATTACCCCAAATTAAGCTTGTTATTAAAAGAAGACACCACAGAAAGGCTTCTTGATGCGTTAGCTAAAGGGGAGCTCGATTTATTGATTTTGGCTTTGCCTGTGGACACGAATGGCTTTCATAGCATGAAAGTGGGTATCGACCCATTTAAGATGGTAATGCACAAAGAGTTATCGCAAGATGTTATACAGCCTATTGATTATCAAAAAATGCCTGATGAAAGTATTTTTTTACTGCAAGCTGAGCACTGTATTACAGGCCATGCGATTACAGCATGTCAGTTAGGTGATAGTTCCAAGGTGAATCCGTTTGCTGCAACCAGTTTGCATACGTTAGTGCAAATGGTGAATAGCAAACTGGGCACGACCTTTTTACCTCAGATGGCTATTGATACCGGGATTTTACATGACACCGATCTCATTGCGATCGATCCACCGGGTGAAGCGCCGTATCGTGATATTGGTTTAGTGTGGCGTCAAACGACTAGTCGTATTTCAACCTTTAGAACCTTAGGGTTAGCGATACAGAAAAAGTTGCTGGCTCAAGAGTTACCAAGCAAAAAATAAACGCATTATGAGTGGGTCGATTTGATAGGTGCAGCGCCAAAGACTTCAATGGGGTGCTGCTTACCTTTTAATACAATTGGGCCTAAATTAGTTAAGTCATATTGGCTATTTTGCAGCTCAAGTCGATGAACAACATCCCCAGATAACAACATTCTTTGACCTAATGGATTACATTGGTCTTGAAGCCTTGCCAACGTATTCAGTACATCACTAAAGAAACTTATCTCTTGTTTGTGAACCCCCACAACGGCAGCGACCACCTGGCCACAATGTGCAGCGGCTTTAAATTTAGGCACAAAGCCATATTGTTGTTCAAAGTATTGGCTCTGCCACTTAAGTTGCTTACAAAACTCGAAGTAAATGTTCATGCAACGGTCGTGTTTGATGCCTTGCTCTAAAGGCCAATGAATCAATACCGCATCACCCATATAACGATATATCTCAGCCTCGTTGTCTGTCACCGTGTCAGCCAGCATACTAAAGCTGTCTTGGATGAGCCGGCTAAAACGGTAATCGCCAAGGGTTTCTGCATGTGCCGTAGACGATACCATATCGATAAATAAAAATAGTTGATGCTCATATCTTGGTTTATGGTATTTCCCTAAACCAATATTAAATAACACCTTAGGCCCTACCAACAGTGCCATCTGTTCAATAAAGGCCAAGCTAACCCGCACTACAACTAAATAAACGATCAATGCCTGAAATGATGGACTGTAAATAATATGCACACTGAGCATTTGTCGTAAGGTGATCATGTGGTTGTCTATGGTCCACATGTTTAAAAACTGAGTCACATAAGCAAGCGTGGTTGCGCCAAGTAATAAGAACAAGCCTTTAAAAACCACTGAAAACAAATAAGGCAGGCGACTAATGGCACTAAAGTCGGCAATGAGGTTCGACATCCAGTGAAGGCCACCAAAAACAAAACCCATAAATACTGCCAACGTGGCTAAGTCTGCGTTTCCAACAGCCCAATCAGGAAGTTGCGAGGATTGTGAATAGCGGAAAAACACAAATGACGCCATGGCGACGCTCCAAGCAAACACAGCGAACAATAGTTTTTGAGTCTGACGGCGCGCTTTCAAGAGAATTAAGATGTCCGAATAGCTGAGTAATAAGCGGTGTAGTTTATAGAAATTCTGCTCAATAGGGATAGTTTATTTGTGATTTAGATCAAGAGAAGTGCAGAAAAATGTGGCCTAGTGCAAAGTTTTGCTCAGTCGATGGAACTGATTGTATTAACGCTAAAATGTTAATTTAGCCAAAAGCATTATTTAAAATTTGTTGGGTAAAATCGATTTTTAAATAAAAACCACGCGGATTAGATAATTGGATACTGCCGTCTTCTGCAATGCTTTCTGTTAATGCTTGGCTATTAGCTGCTTTTGGACGCAGTTGTAATACTTCTCCGTGTCGGGCTGTAATCTTATCGACCTTACCCAAAGCGATTAACTCCATTATTTCTTCCCAATCTTGCTGTAGTTGATGTGCTTGTTGCACATTGGGCTGCCATAAAATCGGAGTGCCAACACGTCTTTCGCCGACAGGAATACTGCGCTCACCTTCGACGGGTACCCACAATACTTGTTGTAACTTGTGATACACAACGCTGTCTTGCCAGGTTAGCCCTCGAATGTTGACCAGTGGAGCGACTGTGACATAAGTGGTTTCAAGCGGCTTACCTTTACTATCGATAGGGATAGTTTTTAACTCAACGCCTAAATGAATAAAGTCTTGCTGTGGTTTTGAGCCTGCCAGCGCACCTAATTCAGACTCAATAAGTTGGCCAACCCAGCCTTTATCACGCCTTAAGTTTGCCGGCACGGCAATTTGGTTGTCCATTGCAATGTCAGCAAGGCGGATCCCGGCCATGTTATGTGCTCTTAGCATTAATTCATTAATGTCTTTAGGCGAGGATTTAGCCATGTCACTTCCATTACCTTTAATCGATGTTACGTAGCCATATTGCATTGTTCTTACAGATTGATTGGGTGAACTCAGTATGCGAATGACAATATGGTAAACGCGTAAATATGCGCCGATATGCTAGCAAGTATTAGTTAATAATAACAAGTTTACTGATATTAGTGTTAATGCTCAAAAAATGAACGCATTATTTGTGGGTAAAACTTTTTGATTGAATAAGTCTATAACTCCATGTTTTAATTTGTTTTTATAAATCGTTGCTGTTTTTAATATTGAATTGTCCCAAGTTACTCTCGTTTTGCCCTAGTATTTCACACACAGTTATCCACAGAATTAATGGATAACTGTGAAAACAATTGTCTTTAACTGATTAAAAAGGGCAAGTCAACGCAATAAAATGGCTTTTTCTTTGGTTTATTTTAAAAAATGCCTTGTTATTTGTGTATAACTTCAGACGTACTAGAATGAGTTGTTGATCTAATTTAGAGTCGTTGTTTTTTTGTTCGATCTAAGCGATCCAAATATTACCAATACACTAAATTATTTTAAGTGTTTGTATTTAATATGCTTATTGTTATTATTTGTGACGATTTATTAAATCAATATCTGTTGGTTTTTACCCACTAATTGAGCTTTACCAAAGTTTCGAACAGAGATATCCACAGATTTTGTGGATAATCTACAGGGTAAAACATAACAGCTGTTGATAAATAAGCTTTGTTAACATTGTTATTCAATTATCCACATTAAATAGAGGTTTGCCGATAGGCATGCTTTGTGAAACAATCAGACGATATAAAATTGGTTAATTTTGGAGTCCATGTGATTGATAGCGACGGCTTTCGCGCAAATGTGGGCATCATTATCTGTAATAAATTTGGACAAGTTATGTGGGCTAGACGTTTTGGCCAACATTCATGGCAGTTTCCACAAGGTGGGCTAGACGTTTTGGCCAACATTCATGGCAGTTTCCACAAGGTGGGTTAGATGATGGCGAGAATGCAGAGCAAGCCATGTATCGCGAACTCTACGAAGAAGTGGGACTGAGACCTGAGCATGTACAAATTTTAACGTCCACTCGTTCTTGGTTACGGTATCGATTACCCAAGCGTTTGGTGCGCCAAGAAAGCAAACCTGTTTGCATTGGCCAAAAGCAGAAATGGTTTTTACTACAATTAAAAGGTCACGATAATACCATTAATTTAAATTCTTCTGGTCATCCGGAGTTTGATGATTGGCGTTGGGTGAGTTATTGGTACCCTGTGCGTCAGGTAGTGTCTTTTAAGCGCGATGTATATAGAAAAGTAATGAAAGAGTTCGCATCGACGACATTAGCGCTGCAAACGCGCGAATTTAATAGAAAACGAAGCAAACAACGGAGTTAATTGATTTCAAAGAGGATTGGAACCGTGTTAAACATGCTCAGGGATATCACTCAAGCTGTTGCAAGAGCCAACAGTTTGGAGAGTGCATTAAATATTTTGGTGTCGCAAACGCGCATTGCGATGGCGACACATTGTTGTTCCATTTATATCCTTGAGCAACAAAACCTTGTGCTATCGGCCACTGAAGGGCTTGAAAAGTCTGCCGTCGGCCGAGTCAGCATGCCATTATCTGAAGGCCTTGTTGGCTTAGTAGCCCAGCGTGAAGAAGCCGTAAACTTGGCTGATGCACGTATTCACCCACGCTTTAAATTATTCCCAGAGGCTGTTGAAGAAGATTATCGGGCCTTTTTGGCTGTACCGATTATTTTTCAAAAGTTAGTAGTTGGCGTCATTGTGGTTCAGCAGCCCGACGCGAGGCAGTTCAGCGAAAGCGAAGAAGCCTTTTTGATGACGTTAGCGGCTCAGCTTGCCGTGGTTGTTCGTAGCCTAAAACATAAAGCCGCCATTACTAATGTGCAACATCAAGTGATGTTCAATGGGATCACCGCTTCAAGTGGTATTGCGATTGCACACGGCTTAGTGCTCGGTGGTGCTATTTCACTAGAGCAACCTGAGCGTCATTGTGATGATGTTGACGTTGAATTGCTTAGGCTTAAACAAGCCATGCAACGTTGTAAAGATATGCTTTCGGCTATTTCTCAGCGTTTTGAGAGCGAAAAGTCTGCTGATGTTGCTTCTATCTTTACTGCTTTCCTGCTATTGCTTGAAGATTCAAGTTTAGGCGGGGAGTATGCTCGAGAGGTCGCACTTGGTTGGCAATCTGAATCTGCTGTCAGTCGCGTGTCACTTCGTTATATCGATCAATTTTTGGCGATGGAAGATCCCTACTTAAAAGAACGGGCAAGCGACATTCGCGAGCTTGGTCAAAAAGTATTACGCCAATTAATTGAACCAGGGCGCTTAGAAGTTGAGTCTGACAAACCGGTTATTTTAGTTGCTAAAGAAGTCGATGCCACATTATTGGCAGAGTTCCCTCGGCAGAAGCTTGCGGGGATTGTTACCGAACGTGGTGGTGTAAACGCCCATGCTGCCATTTTAGCTCGCGCACTCGGTGTGCCTGCCATTGTTGGTATGGACGATGTATTGTCGACCGACATCGATCAAAAGTTATTAGTGCTCAATGCCACGCGCGGTCAGCTACTCGTGTCGCCATCACCGGCGGTCATTGAAGAATATCAATTACTGCTTGATGCTGATGTTGAAAAACAAAAGCAATTTTCTGCAGAATTAAGTTTGCCATCGGTGACTACAGATGGCCAACGCATCCAGCTTTATCTTAATGCTGGTTTACTCAGTGGCATCGCATCTGAAATTGCTGAAGGTGCTGATGGAATAGGTTTATACCGTACAGAAATTCCGTTTATGTTACATCAGCGCTTTCCGAGTGAAAGCGAACAAATCAATGTTTACAAACAAGTGCTAAGTGCTGCGGGCGAGCGACCTGTGGTGATGCGTACCTTGGATGTTGGCGGTGATAAACCTTTACCTTATTTTCCGATCAAAGAAGATAACCCGTTTTTAGGTTGGCGTGGTATTCGTTTGTCACTTGATCACCCTGAGTTGTTTTTAGTCCAACTCAGAGCAATGCTGCAAGCAGCAGGAAAGGGCAATCAATTACAAATTTTACTGCCTATGGTGAGCAATCTTGATGAGATAGACCAAACCTTAACGTATCTCGAGCAAGCGTTTACTGAATTAAACCAAGAACTCAATACCATTTTAGTTAGACCTAAAGTGGGTGTGATGCTTGAAGTACCTGCATTATTGTATCAATTACAAGATGTGGCAAAACGGGTCGATTTTGTGTCTGTTGGCAGTAACGATTTAACCCAATATTTACTGGCGGTTGACCGTAATAACCCCAGTGTAAGTTCATTATTTGATAGTTATCATCCCGGCATTTTACGCGCTCTTAAAATGGCCGTTGATGACTGTAAACAATATGATTTAGATGTCAGTGTCTGCGGCGAATTAGCTGGCGAGCCATATGGTGCTTTGTTGTTAGTGGCTATGGGTTACCATAAGCTCAGTATGAACCAAGCAAGCCTGGCCAGAATCAACTATTTACTCAGACGGGTATCGCAACAAGAATTATCTGAGTTATTAAGTACTGTGTTATGCCAATCTAACGGCCAACAAGTGCGAACATTATTAGGGCAGTTTTTACAGCAACATGACCTAGCCGATTTGATTAATCCATAATATGGATCAAGTCAATTAGCCAATATGTAGCGTATTGTTTAAAAAAATAAAAATAAGGATATCGTTATGGACAGTATGCTGCAGGTTTTTATTATTTGTTTATTTCTTGGGGCTGTTGTCGGTTTTTTTGCCGGATTACTTGGCATTGGTGGCGGACTTATCATTGTACCTGCACTATTGTATATATTACCTTCTGTTGGCATTAGTGTTACCCAACTCACTCATGTCGCCATTGCGACCTCGCTGGCATCAATCATTTTAACCTCAATGTCTTCAGCAACTGCACACCATAAACGTGGCAATGTGCCATGGCATTTATTTAAGCCCATTATGCCAGGTATTGTGGTGGGTTCATTGGCATCTGCGTTTGTGTCAGAGCAAATATCATCAGATAACTTACAGCAAACCTTTGCGATTTTTGTGGTGTTAATGGCAATACAAATGGCGTTTCCGTTAAAAGTTAAAACGGGCGACGATATGCCTAAGTTTGCGGTGTTATTTATGGTTTCTGTTTTGATCGCCTTAATTGCAGGCCTGATGGGGATTGGCGGCGGGGTATTGTTGGTGCCATTTTTAAGTTATTGCGGTTTGCAAATGCGCCAAGCTGTTGGATTTTCGTCGGTAACCGGAATGTTTATTGCCATATCTGGCACCATCGGTTACGTGATTGCGGGCTTTGATGCCCCTAATCTACCACCAGGGGCATTTGGCTTTATTTATTTACCTGCCCTTGGCGGAATCATTATTAGCTCGATATTGTGCGCTCCGCTTGGTGTAAAAGCGGCTAGCACATGGCCGACACCGGTATTGAGAAAGATTTTTGCCTGTTTACTCGTGGTGGTTGGCTTGAAACTGCTATTGAGTTAAGTCAATGAATAAATGACGAGTAAAAAACGCCCTTGTTAGGTTATAACAAGGGCGTTTATTTTAAGACTATTTATACCGCAAATTATACCGCAAATGGGTATTGAATGGCGTCATGGTGTTGATAACCTTCAACACTAAAATCATCTAATGTGACCCAGGTTTCAATGTCTTTTAAGCTCTTTATCTCTGGGTTAATGATTAATTTGGGTGGATCAAATGGTTCACGGGTTAATTGAATATCACGCATGGGGGCCAATTGATCTTCATAAATATGCGCATTAACGATTTTATGGTAAGCCTTACCAGGCTTGTGGCCGGTTATTTGGGCCATTAATGCTAACAGTACATACACTTGCACCATATTAAAGTTTAATCCTAATGGCACATCACAGCTGCGTTGGGTGCTGTTTAGGTATAAGGTATCACCTAGGAGCGAGAAATGATGTTCGTACATACAAGGACGTAAACAACCTAGATCGAATGCGCCAGGATGATAAAAGGTTAATATTTCTCCACGGTTATCAATACCATTGCTCAAATCCTCTACAATTTGTTTAAGCAGATCGACATGGCCGCCACTGGGTTTAGGAAAAGCGCGTCCAAGGGCACCGTATATTAACCCCATATCGTCTTGACCTTTGCGATTAGGATTATTTAACCATGCTTGGTTGTCGTTAGCGTTGGCATCCCATGTTTTGGTGCCAAGCGCTCTAAAATCAGCTGCATTTTGGTAGCCGCGTAAATAACCTAGAATTTCTGCAATGGCAGATTTCCAAAAACTTTTACGGGTGGTAACCAGTGGGAATTGATTGTTGCCAACATCATAAGTTAAATCGGCATTGATTACCGTGAGACACTTTTTGTTGGTGCGGGCATTATTGACCCATTGACCTTCGTCGACGATGCGTTTACACAGATCTAAATACTGTTTCATTTGTTTCAATTCCTTTTTTTGCTTAATGTGATTATACCTAATCAAGGGCTTCAAATCTGTAAACAAGAAATGTTTAATTGTGAGGTGTGTCTCCTTAAAAACTACCGATAACTCGGAAATACCGAGTTTAAGGTAAGAAACAATCGATTATTATTGTTTGAATGGATGCGTTAGAGTCAATCTATTGTTAATTTAGGAGTGTTATATGGAACGTGCAATTAGAAACTTTTTAAGCCAAGAGTCTGCCGGCGGTATTTTGTTAATGGTCGCGGTGGCCTTGGCAATGATATTGGCAAATTCGCCTTTAGCGGATTTGTATCAGGGCTTCTTGAGTACAGGAGTTCAATTGCGTGTCGGCGAATTGGATATCAATAAACCATTATTGCTATGGATTAATGATGGCTTAATGGCGTTATTCTTTTTATTGATTGGACTAGAAGTTAAACGTGAGTTGTTAGAGGGGGCACTGTCGAGTGTGGCTAAAGCTTCTTTACCGACGTTTGCGGCGATTGGTGGGATGGTATTCCCGGCGCTATTTTACTTAGCATTTAATTATTCTAACCCAGAAACCCAAGTCGGCTGGGCTATTCCTGCCGCAACAGATATCGCGTTTGCGTTGGGTATTATGGCATTGCTGGGTAATCGAGTGCCTGTGGCGTTAAAGGTATTTTTATTGGCCTTGGCCATTATTGATGACTTAGGTGTTATTGTGATTATTGCGCTGTTTTACAGCACTGATTTATCAATGACCAGTTTAATCATTGCTGCAGTGTCTATTGTGTTGATGGTGGCGCTGAATCGAAAAGGGGTAACCTCTATAACGCCATATGCCTTAGTTGGATTTATGTTGTGGGTTGCAGTATTAAAGTCTGGTGTTCATGCTACCTTAGCAGGTGTCATCATTGCATTTTGTATCCCGTTACGAGCGAAAGATGGCACATCACCATCAGGACATTTAGAGCACCAGCTACATCCGTGGAGTACGTTTTTAATTCTTCCGGTATTCGCATTTGCTAACGCAGGTTTGTCATTGACCAATATGTCATTCGAATCGTTTGCAGAACCGATTACTCTGGGGATCATTATGGGCTTGATGTTAGGTAAGCCTATTGGAGTATTTTTATTTAGCTATGTGGCGGTAAAACTGAAGTTAGCAGAATTACCACCCGGTATTGGTTGGCGACATATTACCCCTGTCGCAGTGATGTGTGGTATTGGTTTTACTATGTCGGTGTTTATTTCGTCATTAGCATTTGAACATTCACCTGCAGAGTATGGTGATTATGCAAGGTTAGGTATTTTAACAGGTTCGTTATTTGCAGCGCTGATTGGTTATTTTTGGTTAGCCAAAGTTCTGCCTAATTCAGGAGGAAGCCATGAAACTAATTAAATTATCTCTAGGATTATTGCTGAGTGTTATTGTTATACCTGCGTCGGCAAATTCGTTTGATGTTTGCTTGAAGTCTGCAGAGTCTGCAACATGCCAAAGTTATCTTGAGGGCGTGGTTGATGGTGCATTGATGTATCGTGACAATCAGGCTAAAAAACGTATCGATCCCAATAATTATGAGTCGCGAGCCCTTAAATATCGTGCAGGTAAGCGTTACCAAACTGCCAATGTTAATTACTGCTCTAGCCATATACTGGTTAAGTCAGAGGTGGTATCGGCACTAACGGAGCAAGTGGCGTTGAAAAATGTGAGTAACAGTGATGAGCTAGAAAGCGTCATTACGACAATATTAGATTGCCCGCGCCCCAAATAACCATCGAGTTATCAAAACGCAGCCTTTTGGCTGCGTTTTTTTGTCAGTATTTTAGCGTGGGTTCAGTGAGTTATTTGCTATAGTAGATTAATAATTTTTTTAGGTTTCTGAATGATATGCAGCATTTAAATTATAACCACCTGTATTATTTTTGGATGGTACAAAAAAAAGGCTCAGTGACCAAAGCCGCCGAAGCATTATGTCTTGCTCCGCAAACGATTACAGGGCAAATACGTGCCTTAGAAGAACGTTTAAAAGGGAGCTTGTTTAAACGAGTTGGGCGCAACTTAGAAGCGACAGAGTTGGGTGAGTTGGTGTTTCGTTATGCCGATAAAATGTTTAGTTTGAGTTATGAAATGCTCGACTTACTTAATTATCAAAAAAATAACTCTTTGTTGTTTGAGGTCGGCATTGCAGATGCGTTATCGAAAGCACTCGTAAGCCGAGTGTTATTAACGGTGATCCCAAGTGATGGCTCGGTGCACTTGGCCTGTTATGAGTCTACACACGAAAGCTTAATTGAGCGCTTAAGAGGGCATAAATTAGATATGATTTTATCTGATTGCGCCGGTGGTTCATTAAAGTTTCCTGAGATTTTGTCAAAAAAATTGGGTGAATGTGGCATCAGCTTTTTTGCGGCGCAACCCTCAGCGCTGCCATTTCCTGCATGTTTAGAGGAGCATAAATTACTTATTCCGGGTAAACGCACCTCACTTGGACAGCAATTACATGGCTGGTTTGCTGAAAAAAACCTCGATGTGAACATTTTAGGTGAGTTTGATGATGCCGAAATGATGAAAGCATTTGGTTATTTCAACAGGGGTATTTTTGTCGCACCGTCTATTTATCGTCATGATATACTGTCGCAAGGAATGGTATTACTTGGTGAAACGACCGATATTAAAGAAGAATATCATGTGATGTTTGCCGAACGAATGATTCAACATCCGTCAGTTAAATCGTTACTGGCGACTGATTTTGATGACTTGTTTGCGGGGAAAGATCGCCAAGTACAAGATTTTGAACACCGTATAAACTAATACCTATCGGGTCTTCTCTGGCCATTTTTACGCTCTAGGCTGTGAATATGATTGGTATATTTGTGATATAGACATCAGGAGATTTGTGTTGGAATTAATGAATATTGCTCGTGTACGTTGGGCATGCCGTCGTGGAATGTTAGAGTTAGATGTCTTGTTTCAACCCTTTGTTGAAGCGCACTATGAAGCGTTAGCCGATGACGACAAGCAAACATTTATTCGCTTGTTAGAATGCGAAGATCCAGAGTTATTTGCTTGGTTTATGGGCCATGAACAATGCCCAGATCAGCAACTTGCCGCTATGGTAGTTAAAGTCCGTGGTCGAGCCGAACCTTAAGCCCGTTCAAGTCTCTGATTTTTCTCCCCGCACTCATCTTCATCAATTTGGGTTGAGTGCGTCGTTTTTGTCCCGCTTAGCCCTCGTGTGTTTTTTTGCTGTGATACTGTGCAGTTTTCTTGCGTGGCCAAACCTGGCATCATCATTGTTAGTTTATGCCCAATTACTCCTTGTTCTATTGACCTTATGCCTAATGGTTTATTGTTGGCGAAAATTAACCCGCTGGCAGTGTATTTTTAGTCTTGATAAACGTGGCTTTGCTCAGATTGTTGAGCATTCATCGCAAACTTATCTTGTTGACTTTTGCCGTCGGGCGCTGGTGAACCCTTTATTTTGCATGATATTTTTACAAGATATTCATTCGGGAGATAGGCGAATACTGTGGGTATGGCATGATATGTTAACCGACACAGAATATCGCACCCTGTGTCGGTTATTATTACAACTTAAGCTCGCCTAGCGTCCAGGCTGTAAAATGGTTGGCTTAGGGTTGTCAAATTGCTCTGGGTAGTCGATGTTATAATGTAACCCACGGCTCTCTTTACGATCCATCGCGCAGCGAATGATCAACTCTGCCACTTGGACTAAATTACGCAACTCTAATAAGTTATTGCTGACACGGAAGTTTGAATAATACTCTTCAATTTCTTGTTGCAACATTAAGCAACGACGTAATGCGCGCTCTAAACGTTTGTCCGTTCTGACAATACCAACATAATCCCACATAAATAAGCGTAACTCGTGCCAGTTATGGGCAATGACGACTTCTTCGTCCGAGTTACTCACTTTACTTTCATCCCATGCCGGTAATGTGCAAGGCGCAGCAATTTTATGTAGCTGACTTTCAATGTCATGTGAGGCAGCGCGCGCAAACACTAAACACTCTAATAATGAGTTACTCGCTAAGCGATTAGCACCGTGCAAACCTGTGTAGGCGACTTCACCAATAGCGTACAAACCGTTGATGTCGGTTTGACCATGTAAATCGGTCATCACGCCACCACAGGTGTAGTGGGCGGCAGGTACAGCTGGGATCGGGTCTTTCGTCATATCGATACCTAACTCAAGGCATCGATGATAAATGGTTGGAAAGTGCTTAATAATAAAGTCGGCAGGTTTGTGGCTAATGTCTAAATAAACACAATCTGCACCTAAACGTTTCATTTCATAATCGATAGCACGGGCTACAATATCGCGAGGCGCCAACTCTGCACGTTCATCAAAGTCTGGCATAAACCGGCTGCCATCTGGGCGACGTAAATAAGCACCTTCACCACGTAATGCTTCAGTGAGGAGAAAGTTTCTGGCATTAGGGTGGAATAAACACGTTGGATGAAATTGATTAAATTCCATGTTGGCAACACGGCATCCTGCACGCCAGGCCATGGCAATACCATCACCACTGGCAATGTCTGGATTTGAAGTATATTGATATACCTTTGAGCTGCCGCCAGTCGCTAAAGCGACAAACTTTGCTTTGACTGTTTCGACATGCTCTTCATCTCTATTCCAAACATAAGCCCCTAACACTCGGTTGCCCGGCCGGTTTAATTTACGTGTGGTGATTAAGTCGATGGCGTTATAACGCTCTAAAACGGTGATATTGGGATGGGCTAACGCACACTCTTGCAAAGTGGTTTGTACCGCTTTACCCGTAGCATCGGCAGAATGTAAAATACGTCGATGACTGTGGCCTCCCTCACGTGTGAGGTGATAAGGCATTGAAGCAGAGCTATCAGCAGTGTTATTTTCTTCTTTATCAAATGCGACGCCGCAATTAATGAGCCATTGCATGGCACCTTTGGCGTTTTCTGCTGTGTAAGTCACAACCGATTTGTCGCATAATCCAGCGCCAGCAATCAGTGTGTCATTGACGTGGGACTCAATCGTGTCGCCTTCATCAAACACAGATGCGATTCCGCCTTGTGCATATAAGGTCGAACCTTCTGATAAAGGCCCTTTAGAAAGAAGAATTACTTTTGATTTTTCAGCTAAATGTAATGCTAAAGTCAGTCCTGCAGCACCGCTGCCGATGACCAAAATGTCAGATTGGTGTTCAACTGCTTGTTTCATCAGGTATCATGGTATAGCTAAGTGGTTTGATCATAGTAAATCAAATCACCTTAACTGGGTACTTTTACAGCGAGCTTTATTGAGGTTTTAACGAGATATTTTATTTTTATCTCAAATTAATTAACTTTTTTTAATTCAACATCGAACTTTTTTCATATCAGTGAGTCTACTTATATGAACAGGATTCGAGCGACTGAGAAATCAGTATTACAGATTTAGGAGTAGTCGGCTCGGATGAGTGGACAATATAGTGATCAACAATTAGTTGAGCGAGTACAGCAAGGCGATAAAAACGCATTTAACCTGTTAGTGCTGAAGTATCAAAATAAAGTGATGAGTTTGATTTCTCGCTATATTCGCAACCAAGCGGATGTGCAAGATGTAACACAAGAAGCCTTTATTAAAGCATATAGAGCGTTAGCAAATTTTCGTGGTGAGAGTGCGTTTTATACTTGGTTGTACCGCATTGCGGTAAACACCGCAAAAAACCATCTTACTTCACAAGGGCGCAGAGCACCTGCAAACGATGTGGATGTTGAAGATGCAGAATATTATGAAGGTAGTGATGCACTAAAAGAGTTCGCATCACCAGAGCGTTTATTAATGAAAGATCAAATGAGTAAAGTGATCTTTGATACGCTCGATACATTGCCTGAAGAATTAAAGATGGCGATATCGCTTAGAGAACTAGACGGTATGAGTTACGAAGATATTGCCAACATCATGGATTGTCCGGTCGGGACCGTAAGATCACGTATCTTCCGAGCTCGTGAAGCAATCGACAAACAGCTCCAGCCTTTGCTGGAAAAGTAACTGCCTTAACGCTAAATAGGTGAATAATGCTTAAATCAAGTCAAGAGTGGGTATCTGCAGCAGTTGATGGTGAAGCCGATGATAAAACATTAGCGCAACTCTCTGCTGACGTTGATTCACATGAACAATGGCAACGTTATCACATGATTGGTGATACGATGCGCGGCGAATTGCCTGAGGCCATTGACTTAGATCTTTCTGCTAACATCATGGCAGCAATTGACCTTGAACCAACAATTATTGCCCCTAAAGCTCAGCAAACTGAGCCAGCGGAACATGTTGCCCCGGCAGCTAAAACCAGCAATGTAGTGCCATTTTTCAAACAGTTTGGCCAATATGCTATTGCCGCGACTGTTGCTATGGTCGCGATTGTGGGTGTGCAGTCTTACAATCAAACGAATGATGCTGAGTCACCATTACCGGTATTAACCACACGCCCTCTAGTGGGTACCGTGTCTCCTGTAAGTTATCAAACAGGTGCGGTGCAGAATCAGCAGAATTATTCAAACGATCAAGTCATTGAACAACGTCGTCGAATTAATGCTTATATTCAGGACCATATGTTGCAACAGCGCTTGAATCCTGGTGTTGTTATCGACGAAAATAGTAATCAAGATGCTGCGGTTAATCCATAATCTGCAGCTAAACCTTGGCTTATCAATTTAGGAGTTAGCTTGCGCCTTATCCTGCTAGCACTGTTAGTTTTAACCTTTTCTACACACGCTGAAGAAGATTTATCTGCAAAAGCTTGGCTTAAAAATATGAGCCAGGCTATGCGAGATAAGCAATTCAAAGTCTCTATTATTCAACTCCAAGCTGATCATATACGCCCGTTGGTGTATATCCATGGTATTGTCGACAACCAAGAGGTTGCGTTGCTTGAATACCTTAATGGTCCGCCTAAAAACGCCATTCGTGTGGGGAGTCGCGTTACCTTTATCGAACATGATCAACCCGCGTACAGTGTCAGTGCTCCGCGTATACAAGGGGTGTGGCCTGCGGCTTTAGCTGGCGATATTAGTCAACTGGAGCAAGGCTATCAGTTTGTTATAGGTGGCCGTAGCCGAATAGCTGGACGCCCTGGACAAATGATCCGCTTACTGGCAAAAGATGAAAATCGTTACGATGCGCAAGTTTGGGTCGATATGGAAACATATTTACCGTTACGATTTGACACTTTAAATCAAGAAAAGCAACTGCTTGAACAAACTATGGTGGTTGAGTTATTTGAACTGTCTGAACCGGCTAATATTTTAATCGAAGCCGCTAAGCAAGATTGGCCTGCCGTGATCAATCAAGCTGAACGTACTGACGGTAAAAATTGGCAGTTTACTTGGTTACCGCAAGGGTTTGACGTGGTTGTACGTGACCATCATCGATTGATTGGTATTCATGAACCTGTTGAATATATTGCCTTAACTGACGGTTTAACGAATATATCAGTTTATGTTGCTCGCTCGGGCGAAAACCCTTTGCCTAATGAATTACTAACCCGTAATGGCCTATCAATGGTTGTAGTTAAAGTAGGGGGGCTTGAGGTAGTTGCCATTGGCAAAGTCCCCTCTGAAACGCTAGAGCGAATAGCCAACAGTTTGGTATTAAAATAGCCTACCTAAATGGTTAAAGCATGATGACTAACATGATGCTTTAACTAATTATTTCCTTTTATACTTCCTTTCTTTTTGTCTGCCTGATACAGACCTAGGTTGCTCAAAGGCGCTACGGTGTTATTTCACTTTGTGTTAATATTGAATTATCTCAAGCAATAGGTTTTATTTATGAGCCAATCAACAGCGCCACAATCATCAATGATGGAAGAAATTGCCCGTGTGGTTGATTATCAACAAGGCTGGGCCACCGTCGAAGTTGAATTAAAAAGCGCCTGTAATCATTGTGCCAGTAGCGAAAATTGCGGAACCTCAACCATCGCCAAAGCGTTTTCAGTAAAAACTCAGCGCTTTTCATTACCGGCTGATAAACCTTGCCAAGAAGGCGATTTACTTAAAGTTGGCTTACCTGAAAGCGTTATCATCAAAGCAGCGGCATTAGTGTATTTATTGCCTTTACTCGGCTTGTTTGTGTTTGCGACATTTGGTCACATCCTTGCGCTAGGTTTAGATATAAATACCAATACATCAGCTATGGTGTTTGCGGTCATCGGTGCTTCAATCGCATGGATCATCGGAAAGCGCCTAGCCGCAAAACTCGAAGCTCAAGCGTCGCCTGTGATCATCGCCTATTTAGGTCAAGAAGTGGGTGTTATTAGTGCTAATCATGGCTAAATAAGCCCTGAGTTAGACGAGTTAAACATAAAATCTAGCTTTATCTAATCCCCATTCGCACTATAATTACCCCCGTAAACATCGTATTTTAACCCTTCTTAGGAGCAAAATAGAGACTATTGCTGAATCTGATTGGTATTGCCACCCTAATCAGGTACAATTTGCCACCTTAATTTTAATCAAATTTAGTAGTAGTCATTGCAGCATAATGAAACACATTAGAAACTTCTCGATTATTGCCCATATCGACCATGGTAAATCAACTTTATCCGATCGCCTGATCCAGGTATGTGGCGGCTTAACTGACCGTGAAATGGCTGCACAGGTTTTAGATTCAATGGATCTAGAACGTGAGCGTGGCATTACGATTAAAGCCCAAAGCGTAACACTTGATTACCATGCAAAAGATGGTAATACCTACCAATTAAACTTTATTGACACGCCAGGCCACGTTGACTTCTCTTATGAAGTATCACGTTCGCTTGCTGCCTGTGAAGGTGCATTATTAGTTGTTGATGCAGGCCAAGGTGTTGAAGCGCAAACATTAGCAAACTGCTACACCGCACTAGACATGAATCTAGATGTTGTACCAGTCCTTAACAAAATCGACTTACCGCAAGCCGAGCCTGAGCGTGTTGCCGCAGAAATTGAAGACATTGTTGGTATTGATGCCAAGGATGCTGTGCGTTGTTCAGCTAAAACCGGTATTGGTGTTGATTTAGTTTTAGAAGAAATTATTGCTAAGATTCCGCCTCCTGAAGGTGATGAGAACGCGCCTTTACAAGCCTTGATTATCGATTCATGGTTTGACGCTTACCTAGGTGTAGTGTCGTTAGTACGCATTAAGCACGGCGTATTAAAGAAAGGCGACAAATTTAAAGTGATGTCGACCGGACAAAACTACAATGCTGACCGTGTAGGTATTTTTACGCCTAAACAGCAAGATGAGCCTGAGCTACGCGCCGGTGAAGTAGGGTATGTGATTTCTGGTATTAAAGAAATCCATGGTGCACCAGTAGGTGACACCTTAACCCACGCTAAAAATGGTGCAGAAAAGCCGTTACCTGGTTTTCAAAAGGTTACGCCACAGGTTTATGCTGGTGTTTTCCCTATCTCTACCGACGAGTATGAAAACTTCCGCGATGCGCTAAACAAGTTAAGCTTAAATGATGCATCACTGTTTTTCGAACCAGAAACATCAAGTGCACTTGGTTTTGGTTTCCGTATTGGTTACTTGGGCTTACTCCACATGGAGATTGTTCAAGAGCGTTTAGAGCGTGAATATAACCTTGATTTAATCACTACAGCTCCTACCGTAGTTTATGAAGTTGTCATGACTAACGGCGATATCGTTTATGTTGATAATCCATCGGATTTACCTGCACTGAACAATATTGAAGAGCTGCGTGAGCCAATCGTTGAAGCCAACATCTTGGTGCCTAAAGAGTACTTAGGTAATGTGATCACGCTTTGTGTTGAAAAACGTGGCTCGCAAACCAATATGGTGTATCACGGTAATCAGGTGGCAGTGACGTATCACTTGCCAATGGCTGAAGTGGTTATGGATTTTTTTGACCGTCTAAAATCAACCAGTCGTGGTTATGCATCACTTGAGTATAACTTTATTCGTTTTGACGCTGCCGACATGGTGCGTTTAGATATTTTGATCAACGGCGATCGTGTTGATGCGTTAGCGATGATTATTCACCGCTCTAACATTCGTCATCGTGGTTTGGCACTCGTTGAAAAAATGAAAGAGTTAATCCCGCGCCAAATGTTCGATATTGCGATTCAGGCTGCTGTAGGTAGCCAGATTATTGCTCGCTCAACCATTAAAGCATTACGTAAAGACGTAACCGCTAAATGTTATGGTGGTGACGTGTCGCGTAAGAAGAAACTGCTTAATAAGCAGAAAGAAGGTAAAAAGCGCATGAAACAAGTCGGTAACGTTGAAGTGCCACAAGAGGCATTCTTAGCGGTACTTAAACTAAACGATTAATAATAATTAATTGATTTAGTTTTTCTAATAACGCCGCGTATTGCGGCGTTATCGTTATTTTTACTATATATTTTGTAACACTCAACAGGGTGAATGTTTGCAAGTGAATCACCATACTGGATTGAGTAACATTGGGTACTTAGCCCGAGCAATGCAAACACCAACATCCTGCAGGAGATAAATCAGTAATGGCAGCCTATTTTTCGCTTATTTTAGTGCTCGTAACCTTAGGTAGTGGTCTTATCTGGTTAATTGATGTGATCTTTTTTGCGCCTAAACGCCGTGAAAAGCTCGCGTTAGCTCAAGCCAATGCAAGTGAGCTAAGTGAAGACGCCATCGACAAAATCGTTCGCGAACCCATTTTAGTCGAAACCGCCCATTCTATTTTCCCTGTTATCGCGTTTGTGATGATATTACGTTCGTTTATTTATGAGCCATTTCAGATCCCATCGGGCTCAATGATGCCTACACTGTTAGTGGGCGACTTTATTTTGGTTGAGAAATTCAGTTATGGTTTACGCGATCCGGTATGGCGCAGTAAATTAGTTGAAACTGGAGAGCCTGAGCGTGGTGACGTATTTGTATTCAAATACCCTGAAAACCCAAAAATTGACTATATTAAGCGGGTTGTCGGTCTGCCAGGTGACAAGATTATTTACCGCAACAAACAGTTAATGATTCAAGAAGCGTGTGATACGGGCAAAGATTGCGCCGAGCCCAAATTGATTGCACATACAGAGCTTAATCGCGGTGAGTTTAGCCAAAATGACGTGCCATTGATCCGCTTAAATGAGCAATTAGGTGAGGTTAATCATGATATTTTAATTAACCCATCACGCCCTGATTTTAGACAACATTTTTATTCTCAACCCGGCATGCCAGCCGGTGAGTTTTTGGTACCCCAAGGTATGTATTTTGCCATGGGCGATAACCGAGATAATAGTACTGACAGCCGTTTTTGGGGATTTGTACCTGAAGAAAACCTCGTAGGTAAAGCGGTTGCTATTTGGATTAGTTTTGAATTTGAACGCAGCCCTAATGATTGGCTACCCACTTGGGTCCCTACTGGTGTGCGTTTTGAAAGAGCAGGTGGAATACATTGATGGAACCCATAAAAAATTTGCCGCGCTTAAGCCGCACATTAGGGTATGAGTTTAACAACATTGAGTTGTTAACACAGGCGTTAACACATCGAAGTGCAGCAAATAAGCATAATGAACGTTTAGAATTTTTAGGTGATTCGATTTTATCGATAGTCATTTCTGATGCGCTATATCACCAGTTTCCTAAAGCCACTGAAGGCGACTTAAGTCGTATGCGCGCCACCTTGGTGAAAGGTGACACGCTTACCATAATTGCAAAAGAGTTTAAGCTAGGTGATTACTTATATTTAGGCCCCGGTGAGTTAAAAAGTGGTGGTTTTAGACGTGAATCCATTTTAGCAGATGCCGTAGAAGCTATTATAGGCGCCATATACCTTGATGCAGATCTTGAGGTCTGCCGTAAGTTATTACTGACTTGGTATGCCGAACGTTTAGCTAAAATAAAACCAGGTATTAATCAAAAAGATCCTAAAACGATATTACAAGAACATCTTCAAGGGTTTAAAAAACCGTTACCAGATTATCAAGTGGTGGCTGTTGAAGGTGAAGCGCATGATCAAACCTTTACTGTTGAATGCAAAATTAGTGAATTAAACGAGGTTGTCACCGGTGTGGCAAGTTCTAGAAGAAAAGCTGAACAGCTTGCTGCTGCTCAGGTATTGGAGTTACTGAATAAATGACCAAAAAAACAGACTTGCCAGCGGGTACTGAACAAGAACCTAGCTTAGATGAACTGCTGGCAAGGATGAACCAAGCAGCGCCAACTGCCGCCGCTCAATATGATGTTACTTACTGTGGCATGGTGGCGATTGTCGGTCGGCCAAATGTGGGTAAATCGACACTATTGAACAAGTTGCTTGGTCAAAAAGTCAGTATCACCTCTAAAAAACCGCAAACGACGCGTCACCGTATTATGGGGATCCATACCGATGGCGCTCAGCAAATAGTGTTTATTGATACACCCGGTTTACACATTGAAGAAAAACGTGCCATTAACCGCTTAATGAACCGCGCTGCAGCGAGTTCGTTAGCCGATGTTGCCATGGTTATCTTTGTGGTCGATGGCATGACTTGGACTGCTGACGACGATATGGTGTTGCAAAAGCTTCAACACCGTAATGACGATCGTAAAATTATCTTAGCCATCAACAAAGTTGATAACATCAAAGATAAAGAGTCTTTGTTCCCGTATTTAACTGAATTAGCGAAAAAGTTCGACTTTGACGAAATATTGCCAATATCAGCAAGCAAAGGCACTAACGTTCAGCGTATTTTAGATATGGCCCGCGAGTCGTTACCTGAAGCGCCATTTTACTTCCCTGAAGACTATGTTACTGACCGCTCACAACGTTTTATGGCCTCTGAAATTGTCCGTGAAAAGCTCATGCGCTTTTTAGGTGACGAGCTGCCATACGATGCTACCGTTGAGATTGAGCAATTTAAAATGATGGACAACGGTGTTTATCAAATTAATGCGCTCATCCTCGTTGAACGTGATGGTCAAAAACGTATGGTGATTGGTAATAAAGGTGAGCGTATTCGTACGATCGCCACCCAGTCACGTCTTGATATGGAAACCCTATTCGACAATAAAGTGTTTCTTGAAGTGTGGGTAAAAGTGAAGTCTGGCTGGGCTGATGATGAGCGCGCCCTAAGAAGCTTAGGTTATGGCGAAGACTAAACCGTCAACCCTACTATTTAGTGTTATGTTGTAGGCATGGCCACCATGAAACGTGGCTATGTGTTACATCACCGTCCTTTTCGCGAATCGAGTGTGATTGTCAATTTATTGATTGAAGGTGTTGGTCGTGTTGATGCTATAACGCGTGTTGGCACAGGTAAGCGCTCAATCAAAAGTATTTTACAGCCTTTTCAACCTCTCATTATTCAGTTCAGTGCCCAATCTGAAGCCAAAAATCTCGGTTTAAAAAACATTACTCAAATTGAAGCTGCAGCTCCTGCAATGCCGTTGGTGGGCAATAGTTTGTATTCTGGCTTTTATTTAAATGAATTATTAGTGAGATTGTTGTCAGTAGAGCATCAAGCTGAAGGGCTATTTATAGATTATCACCGTGCGCTGATGTCACTTGCCAAAGGTTTTTGTTCCAGTCACTTACGTTATTTTGAAATGGCATTACTGCTTGAATTAGGCGCTTTTCCCTCACTAAGCTATGACACATTGGGTAATGCATTAGCAGCTGATTGCCACTATCGCTTTGTCGCCGAAAGTGGGTTTTTACCTGTGGTACAACATAAAGAAGGTTTTACACACGGCAAAGGACAGTTAAGCGGTGCGATGTTAACGGCATTAGCCACACAGCAATTGCAAACAGAGCACCTTAATCAAGCAAAAGGTTTAATGCGTTATTTATTAACCCCTTTACTGGGTAACAAGCCGCTGTTAAGTCGGCAGTTATTTACCAAAAATGCGCAATAAGCTTTTCGTATAATGGCATTAACCAAGTACAATTCATTTTGTACAAGGTTAACTCTAAGCTTATCTCTTCGTTTATAAATTTTAAGGAGCTCGGTGTGAGCGGAATTCTATTAGGTATTAACATCGATCACATTGCTACATTGCGTCAGGCTCGTGGCACTAATTACCCTGATCCAATCCATGCGGCAGCCGTTGCTGAACATGCCGGTGCCGATGGTATTACGATTCATTTGCGTGAAGACCGTCGTCATATTCAAGACCGCGATGTTTATTTATTGGCGAAAACCCTTAAAACCCGCATGAATTTTGAGTTTGCTGTTACCGAAGAAATGATTGCTATCGCTTGCGAAATTAAACCCGCATATGCCTGTTTAGTCCCTGAAAAACGCGAAGAACTTACCACAGAAGGTGGTTTAGATGTTGCGGGGCAATTAGACAAAATCACCTCTGCAGTGACTCGTTTAGCCGCAGAAGGGATTAAAGTGTCATTATTTATTGATGCTGATAAAGCCCAAATTGATGCCGCGGTGGCTGTTGGTGCTCCTTACATCGAAATTCACACAGGCTGTTATGCAGATGCACATACCGATGCGGAACAAGCCCAAGAGTTAGCTCGCATTACGGAAATGGCTAAATATGCGCACAGTAAAGGTTTAGTTGTAAATGCTGGCCATGGTTTGCATTATCATAATGTTAAAGCCATTGCGGCCATTCCTGAATTGTACGAGCTTAATATCGGTCATGCAGTGGTAGCCCGAGCTGCAATTGACGGCTTGGAAACCGCCGTGCGCGATATGAAAAAACTGATGCTAGAAGGGCGCAGAGGCGAGTAATGGCAATTGTGGGGATTGGTACCGATATCGTTGAGATAGCGCGAATACATGTTCAACGTGAGCGTGTGGGCGACAGATTGGCTAAGCGGGTACTGACTGAGGCTGAACTTACAATATACCTGCAGTCTAAACAAGCTGAGCGTTTTTTAGCAAAGCGCTTTGCTGCCAAAGAAGCTGCAGCTAAAGCATTAGGTACCGGCATTGGCCGGGGAGTCTCTTTCCAGCATATCCATATTGATAATGACGCCAATGGTGCTCCGGTTATTCGTTTTACTGATGGTGCACAGGCGCGATTAGTGCAACTTGGCGGTAATAAAGGGTTTATTAGTATTGCTGATGAGCAACATTATGCGGTCGCTACAGTCGTGCTAGAAAGCTAAACCGCGATACCACACCATCTTGATTATTTGATTAAAGGCGCATTAGCGCCTTTTTTGTGCCTTTTAAAAGCAGGTAAACTAGGTTAAATTAACAAGATAACAACAATTAATATAACGAGACTCAAAATGAAATCGGCTGTAGAGCAATTATCAACTTATAAAAGTGTCCACTTAAATCCTAACAATATTCGCACCCATTTTATTGGGGTTCCTATGATTATTTGGTCTGCGTTTTTAATGTTAGGCACGCTAAGAGTCGCGTGGCAAGATTATCAAATCAGTTTGGCAATGGTCGTCACCGTCGTTGTGCTGGCATATTATATGATGCTACATGTCCGTCTCGCATTAGGGCTAGTACTGTTTATTTTACCGGTTTTGTATACCACTGAACTGGTAGTGCATAGCGAACATCCTTTTGTCATTGCGATTAGTATTTTTGTGATTGGTTGGGTTATCCAGTTTGTTGGCCATAAATATGAAAAAGCCAAACCTGCCTTTATGGATGACTTAAATCAGTTATTAATTGGTCCATTTTTTCTTATGGCGGAGTTGTACTTTATTTTTGGCTGGGAGAAAAACTTAGAAGCTGAGATTAAACCGATTGCACGCGATAAGCGTCGCGCACTCGAAGCTAAACTTCGTGGCTAGTTTGAGCTTAATAACACAAAAGGCGCATTAAGCGCCTTTTGTGTTTTTACTGGGTTAAGCTTGCAGATGCAAATGGTTATTCATCGTCATCTTCTTCAATAACGTCGAGGTTACCAGGTAACACCCTGACGGCTTTAATCATATTATCAGCAACTTCTACGACTTCAATTTGATACCCGGCAATATGTAAACTGGTGCTGGCAGCAGGAATGTCTTCAAGGAACTCAATGATTAAACCATTTAATGTTTTAGGACCATCAATGGGTAGGTTCCATTTCATTTCTTTATTGAGATCACGGATGTTAATGGTCGCGTCAATCAAGAAGCTGCCGTCTTGTTGTATGTTAATGTCTTCACTTGGGGTAGTGATCATTGAAGTGGTAAAGTCACCGACAATTTCTTCTAAAATGTCTTCTAAGGTCACTAGACCTTGAATGTCACCATACTCATCAACCACTAAGCCAATACGTTCTTTATTATGCTGAAAGTTAGATAACTGCACGTTTAGCGGTGTGCCTTCGGGAATGAAATACAGCTCTTTTACGGCGCGCAGCAAAGATGATTTACTGAATTGTTCTTTAGACTGTAACCGTAGAGCATCACGCAAATGAATAAAGCCTACCGCATCGTCAATATTGTCACGGTACACCAACACGCGGGTGTGTGGGCTTTGGATAACCATTTTATTAATGAGTTTAAAATCATCACTAACGTTAATGGCGTAGATGTCAGCACGCGAAATCATAATATCTTCAACGGTGACTTTTTCTAAATCAAGAATCGACAGCAGCATCTCTTGGTGACGTTGCGGAATAAGTGCGCCCGCTTCATGTACTACAGTGCGTAATTCTTCCTGGCTAAGTGCGTCACTGGTTTTTACTGTTTTAATACCCATTAAACGTAAAAAGCCTGAGGTAATTAAATTGATAACCTTAACTAACGGCGACAACAGTACTAATAACCAGCCTAATAAAATACTAGATGGAAATGCGATACGTTCTGGATGCAATGCAGCAAAGGTTTTTGGAGTCACTTCAGCAAAGACTAATACCACAAGAGTAAGCACACCGGTTGCAATTGCAACCCCCATATCGCCAAACAAACGCATCCCTACAATGGTCGCAATTGCAGAGGCCAAAATGTTGACAAGGTTATTACCAATAAGAATTAAACCAATAAGTCTGTCGGGGCGGTCAAGCATCTTTAATGCGCGCTGCGCACCTTTGTGTCCATTACCAGCAAGATGCCGTAAGCGGTAGCGGTTCAGGCTCATCATTGCCGTTTCAGAGCCAGAGAAGTAGGCAGAAATCACAATCAATACGAAAAGAAAAATAAGGAGTGCGCTGGTAGATATAGCGTCCAAAAAAGGGCCCCATTAAAGTACAGTAAAATTAGTGAAAAACACCAATGTATATAATCCTAACAGCCATTATTTATGAATGGCTGTTAGTGTCAAGTTATCTTATTGATGATTCAATGAGATGCGAGTGGTTATCTCAATATTAAATAGCTTAATTAGTTTAATATCAGCTCTTTAACAATCCTTGCGCCAAAGTAGGCTAATGAAAGCAACCCTGCGCCAGATAAACTGTAGATAACCGCGGTACGGATTCTACAGCCTACGGTATATTGTTGCCACAACATAATGGCATAAACGACCCAGGCGACCATTGATAGCACGGCTTTATGGCCTTTACCGTCAACAAACATATCTTCTAAAAACACAAAACCAGTGATTAAAGACAGGCTTAATAATACAAAACCAATAATAATCAGATGATAAAGCTGCTTTTCTACCGTCATTAACGGTGGCATTGCAGGGCTCATCATCAGTTGTTTCTTTTTAAGTTTGTTTTGAATAAACCAAAGTTGAATGGCGTATAACGCTGCAATCATCATGGCGCTATATGCCATCAATGACAACACGACGTGGGCGAGTAGCTCAGGGTGTAAATCAAAGTGAGTAATAAACTGCGGCGGCAAGAGCCAGAGTAGGGCAACCGACAATACCGAGCAGGCATAAACTACAGGTACCACAACAATCACTTTAAGGCGTGGCATGGTGATGGTAAACGCAAGCGCGATAATCCAGTTAACCAATGAGATAACATTCGTTAGGCTGAAATTCTGTCCATCGAGAGTAAAAATAGCGCTAGACAGTGCAAAGCCATGAAGCACGACGGCAATGCTAGACGCGACCATGACCGCTTTACGGTTTGGACCTTGGGCATGAAACAGCCTACTGGTAACCAAAATTAATGCGATACAATAAAAAAACATCGCAGCAGCTGAAAAAATAACCATTTTAAAATCAACCTATCGAAAGTGGTGAACGCGTCGTTGAAAACAGTATATACGTTAATAAAAGTAACAAAATAGCGTTCAGATACTGTAATCCCATTGTTTGTCTTAGATTAACATGAACAGTGCCTATTATGGCAGTGACCTGAGGCTCAAAATTTAACAGTATCTTACCCTTAGCGGCAAATAATTTACCTAAACACGATATCAGTTGGCGTTCTTGTGGTCGCAAGTATCGTAATTTAGAGTGGCTTGGGTATAATAGCCACAATTATCGATATGCTTAAAAGAGCTGATCAATGTTTGAGAATTTATCCGACAGACTGTCACGCACACTAAAAAATATTAGTGGCCGTGGTCGCTTAACAGAAGACAACATTAAAGAAACCCTGCGTGAAGTGCGTATGGCGCTGCTTGAAGCAGATGTCGCTTTACCTGTTGTTAGAGAATTCGTCAACAGCGTAAAAGAACGCGCTGTGGGTCAAGAGGTGTCAAAAAGCTTAAGCCCTGGGCAAGCTTTTATCAAAATCGTTCAAAGTGAGCTTGAAAGAGCCATGGGCGAGGCAAACGAAGCCTTAGACTTAGCTGCAACTCCGCCAGCCGTGATTATGATGGCCGGTTTACAAGGTGCGGGTAAAACCACCTCTGTTGCTAAACTCGGTAAATTGCTGCGTACACGCCATAAAAAATCGGTGTTAGTGGTTAGTGCTGACGTATACCGCCCTGCGGCAATTAAACAGCTAGAAACCCTCGCGACAGAAGTCGACGTTGAATTCTTCCCATCTGACGTAAGTCAAAAGCCGGTCGATATCGCTAAAGCGGCCATTAGCCATGCTAAGCTTAAATTTATTGATGTGGTGATTGTCGATACAGCAGGTCGTTTGCACGTTGATGAAGCCATGATGGATGAAATCAAGGCGCTGCACGCAACGGTTAACCCTGTAGAAACGTTATTTGTTGTTGATGCAATGACAGGGCAAGACGCTGCCAATACTGCTAAAGCATTCAACGAAGCATTGCCTTTAACGGGTGTTATTTTAACCAAAGTTGACGGTGATGCTCGTGGCGGTGCAGCGTTATCAATTCGTAACATCACGGGCAAGCCTATTAAGTTTTTAGGTGTCGGTGAAAAAACTGACGCACTAGAACCATTCCACCCAGACCGTATTGCATCACGCATTCTAGGCATGGGTGACGTATTGTCACTGATTGAAGAAGTTGAGCGCGGCGTCGACAAAGACAAAGCCATGAAGCTCGCTTCTAAAGTTAAATCAGGTGGTGGTTTTGATCTTGAAGATTTTCGTGAGCAATTACAGCAAATGAAAAACATGGGCGGCATGATGAACATGCTGGAAAAATTACCTGGTGTGGGTCAATTACCACCAGAAGCCCTAGCTCAAGTTCAAGACGGTAAAATGACCGGTCAAATGGAAGCCATCATTAACTCGATGACAGCCAAAGAGCGTAAAAATCCTGATTTAATCAAAGGCTCTCGTAAACGCCGAATCGCATTAGGTTCTGGCACTCAAATCCAAGACGTTAACCGTTTATTAAAGCAGTTTACCCAAATGCAGAAAATGATGAAAAAGATGTCTGCAAAGGGTGGCATGAAGAAGATGATGCGCGGAATGAGCGGAATGTTACCTCCTGGAATGAAATTTCCTGGAAGATAATGACGTCATCTTTTAAGCATAAACGCAGTTAATTAATCCATACATCAGTCGGTTAGGTTATATCTTTGACATTAGAGCAACAAAGTCGGTGAGCTAAAAAACATCAGATTTGGTTGCAATAGTTCAAAAGTCAGGTAAAATCTTCCGGCTTTCTTTCTGGGACTCTTCGCGAACACGGAGTTCCAGTTTTTATTTTTGCTTCTAGCAAATCATTAGAGGAATAAAACGCATGGTTACCATTCGTTTAGCTCGTGGCGGCGCAAAAAAGCGTCCATTTTACAATATCGTTGTTGCTGATAGCCGCAATGCTCGTGACGGTCGTTTCATCGAACGTGTTGGTTTTTTCAATCCATTGGCTCGTGGCCAAGAAGAAACTTTACGTTTAGATCTTGATCGTGTTGAGCACTGGGTTGCTACTGGCGCTGCAACATCTGAGCGTGTTGCAAAACTGATCAAAGACGCGCGTAAAGCTGCTGCTTAATTGCGTATTTAAAAGGTATAGATAGATGAGCGATAACCAACAGCCAATCGTACTGGGTAAATTAGGATCCAGTCATGGTATTAAAGGTTGGCTTAAAATCACTTCCTATGCCGATTCTGTTGAAGGTATTTTCGATTATTCGCCTTGGTTGATTAAAGAGCAAGGCGTGTGGCGTGAAGTTAAGGTTGCGCAGTGGCGTTTTCAGGGCAAGGCACTTGTTGCTGAACTTGAGGGTGTGACTACACGAGAGCATGCGCAAATGCTCACTAATTGTGAAATTGCGATTTTGCCAGAACAAATGAAAGAGCTCGCTGATGATGAATTTTATCACCGTGATCTTATCGGCTGTGAAGTGACCAATATAAACGGCTATAACATGGGTATTGTTGATCAGATCGTGGAAACAGGATCAAACGACGTACTGTTAGTTAAAGCTAATGCCAAAGATGCCTTCGGCAAAGCGGAACGTATGATCCCCTTTGTCCCCGAGCAATTCGTCAAACAGGTGGATGTGCAAGGGAAACAGATTTTAGTGGATTGGGATCCTGACTTCTAAGTCGAGGTGCAACATATGTGGTTAGGGGTAATCACCCTGTTTCCAGAGATGTTTCGTGCTGTTACAGACTTTGGTGTTACGGGTCGAGCTGTGAAAAACGGACTGCTTGAGGTGCAAACGTGGAATCCTCGTGATTTCACCCATGATCGACACAGTACTGTGGATGACCGCCCTTACGGTGGTGGCCCAGGAATGTTAATGATGGTGCAACCTTTACGCGATGCCATCCATGCAGCCAAAGCGGCTGCAGGTGATGGGGCAAAAGTGATTTATTTGTCGCCTCAGGGACGCAAGCTGGATCAGCGTGGCGTGACTGAGTTGGCTAAATCAGACCGAATGATTTTAGTGTGTGGTCGATACGAAGGTGTTGATGAACGCATTATTCAAACGGAAGTGGATGAAGAATGGTCTATTGGTGATTACGTACTTTCGGGTGGCGAGTTACCAGCAATGACATTAATCGATTCAGTGGCGCGTTTAGTACCTGGTGTACTCGGCAAGCAAGCGTCAGCAGAGCAAGATTCTTTCTCTGATGGCTTACTGGATTGTCCTCATTACACTCGCCCTGAACAATTGGATGGTATGGATGTACCGGCAGTGCTGTTAAGCGGTGACCACGAAAAAATTAGACTCTGGCGTTTGCAACAAAGTATCGGAAGAACTTTTTTGAGACGACCAGAATTATTTGAAAATCTAGCTCTGACTGACGAACAAACGACTTTATTAGCGCAGTTCGTGAATGAAACGGACAAGTCCGCATAGTCAATGCTCAGTTAATTCTAGAACGGAGTAGTTATGAACAATATCATTAAAATGCTCAACGATGAGCAAATGAAAACAGACGTACCTGAATTCGGTGCTGGTGATACAGTAGTGGTTCAAGTTCGTGTTAAAGAAGGTGAGAAAGAACGTCTTCAGGCTTTTGAAGGTGTAGTTATCGCTAAGCGTAACCGTGGTTTGCACTCAGCATTCACAGTTCGCAAAATCTCTAATGGCGAAGGTGTTGAGCGTGCTTTCCAAACGCACAGCCCATTAATTGCTAGCATCGAAGTTAAGCGTCGCGGTCGTGTACGTCGTGCTAAACTGTACTATTTACGTGAGCGTTCAGGTAAGTCTGCACGTATCCGTGAAAAATTGGCAACTAAGTAATAGTTACCGATACAGAATAAAGATGCAGTGTTCGCACAACAACCCGCCGAAAGGCGGGTTTTTGTTTCTGGCTCATAATTAACCCACCACCAATCCACTCTCAAATCAGTATAACAACGATTTTTTGATATTTTAAACAGCTTATATTCATCAATTATCTGCCATCTGAACAATTTTACTCTTTTACTTAAATAAGCCTTGATCTCCAACCTGAGCGCAGGCATAGTTGCTTACAGGGTGTAATGGTGTAGCGTTACAAAAATACATTAAATTAACAAAATATCAATTTACGTGTGGCCTTTGGCCTGAAGTCATAAGAGAGTGATAAGCATGCAGCAAGATACCATCAATAATGTCCACATAAGTTCAGAACAAGTATTAGTGACTCCTGCAGAATTAAAGCAAGAATTACCGTTGTCGACTCATGCTTACCAATACATCCTCAATGCCCGTAAACAGGTAGCTGATATTGTTCATAAGCGTGATAACCGCGTGTTAGTCGTGACTGGTCCTTGTTCAATTCACGATATTGATGCCGCAAAAGAATATGCATTAAAACTTAAAAAGCTTCATGACGAACTCAGCGATGATTTTTACATCCTTATGCGTGTTTATTTTGAAAAACCACGCACAACCGTTGGCTGGAAAGGCTTGATTAACGACCCAGATATGGACGAGTCATTTGATGTCGAAAAAGGCTTAAGAATGGCACGTGAACTCATGATTTGGTTAGCAGAGCTTGAATTACCCATTGCCACTGAAGCGCTCGATCCTATTAGCCCACAGTATGTCTCAGAGTTAGTGACTTGGTCAGCCATTGGTGCGCGTACTACTGAGTCTCAAACCCACCGCGAAATGGCGTCAGGTTTATCGATGCCTGTTGGTTTTAAAAATGGTACAGACGGCAAGTTAGAAGTGGCTATTAATGCATTAAAATCAGCTGCCAGTAGTCATCGTTTTATGGGGATTAACCAAGAAGGCCAGGTGGCATTATTGCAAACGGCAGGTAATCCAGATGGGCACATCATTTTACGAGGTGGTTCAGCGCCTAATTATGACGCCGCCAGTGTGGCAGAAAGCGAAGCGCAAATTCACAAGGCCAAACTCAGTGCGCGTTTAGTGGTTGATTGTAGCCACGGGAATTCGTCTAAAGATCATTTGCGTCAAAAAAATGTTTGTGAAGATGTATTTAACCAAATTGAAGCGGGCAATAAATCGATTATTGGTGTTATGCTTGAAAGTAACCTCAATGAAGGAAATCAAAGTTCAGATAAGCCGTTAGCAGAGCTTAAATACGGGGTTTCTGTAACAGATGCTTGCATTGATTGGGATACGACTGAAACTATTTTAAGACAAGGCGCTAACCAATTGTCTGCAGTATTACCGACTCGGTTTGATTTGCTGCAGGTTGCCAACGGTTAATGAATAATAAAATGAACGAAAAGACCACTGCTGATCTTGAGAACCTACGTGATTTAATCGATGGTGTCGATCAGCAACTGTTACATCTATTACGTAAGCGTCTTGATTTAGTCGCGCAGGTTGGGGCGGTAAAGCATGCCGCAGGGGTACCCATTTATGCTCCTCAACGTGAAGCATCGATGTTAGCTAAGCGCCGCGCCGAAGCTGAAAACATCAATGTATCACCGCAATTAATAGAAGATATTTTACGTCGATTAATGCGCGAATCTTATCTTAATGAAAAAGATGTTGGTTTTAAGCAGGTTAAACAAGATTTAGGTCATGTTGTTATCGTGGGTGGTGAAGGTAAGCTAGGGCAATTATTCACTCAAATGCTGACTTTGTCGGGTTATAAAGTTAACAGCATTGATAAAAATGATTGGCAAAATGCCGACGCTATTTTTGATGGTGCGGGTTTAGTGATTGTGACCGTACCGATTAATGTGACCTGTGAAGTTATTGCCGACAAGTTAACTCAGTTACCAGAACACTGCATTTTAGCGGACTTAACCTCGATTAAGCAGAAGCCTTTGGCTGCAATGCTTGAGGCTCATAAAGGGCCTGTAGTGGGGTTGCACCCAATGTTTGGCCCAGACGTTGGGAGTCTTGCTAAACAAGTCGTGGTAGTGTGTCATGGGCGCGAACCGCAAGCTTATCAATGGCTATTGCAGCAAATGGAGATTTGGGGGGCACGCATTGTTGAAGCTGAAGCTGAGCGTCATGATAAAGCGATGCAATTGGTACAGGCGATGCGTCACTTTTCAACGTTTGTTTACGGTTTAAATCTGTGTAAAGAAGAAGCCGACATTGAAAGTCTATTGCAATTTAGCTCGCCTATTTATCGCTTAGAACTGGCTATGGTCGGTAGGTTATTTGCTCAAGATCCTGAGCTTTATGCCGATATTATATTTGCCCAACAAGGTAGCCAGCATGCGATTAGTGATTATTTAGATAACTATCGTGATGCACTTACCATGCTTAAGGCCGGTAATCGTCAAGAGTTTGTGACTCAGTTTCAGCGAGTCGCAAAATGGTTTGGTGATTTTGCGCCTCAGTTCCAACATGAAAGCCGAGCCATGTTGCAGTCGGTCAATGATATGAAAGCAGGTTAATCTTTTTTAATCGTTTCAATGATTGCCAAATAGTGACACAAGGCTTATGTTTAATTAATGAGACCGATTAATTTTATGCTTCATTAAGCCCTGTAAACTTGCCTTTGGAGGAATACCATGTCGATGACACCATCGCATATGCTACCTGTACAACAACAGGTTGAAGACAATTCCCTTGGGCATTTTCTTTACGGTTTAATGAGTGCGTTTCCGCTATTTTTTGTCCCTGTATTGTTGAGCTTATGGTTTAATCTAATCCAAAAAAATGTCAATCCAGAGTCTGTGTTAGGCAGCCATTTACGCTGGCAGCGAACAAGTATTATTGGTTTGTGCCCCTTTTTTATCGCAGGTTATTGGATTAGCCCACTGTGGCTAAGCTTACCCATGTATCTAATGGGCGTGACTTGGTTTAGCTATCGAATCTTTAAAGGTTGGATTAGTTTAAATGATGGCTTGGCGGTATAACGTAAAAATACAATTTAATAATAAAAATGCCGAGAATTATCTCGGCATTTTTGATGGTGCTTTAAACTGAATCTTAGTAAATACTATGCCTGATATAGGCTATGAATAAGGTCTGCTTGAGATACACCCTCTTGTTTTAATAATATAATGCCATCAGCATTAAGTTGCTTCACTGCATTTGCATGGGTTGTTAAGCGTGCAGGATCAATGCTAAAGCTGGTATTAACAATCACAGGTAAGTGGCTGCGAGATTTAACTTCAACTAAACCTGCTAAATCTAAGCTGAGCTGCTCAGGATGAGTAAAACTTCGCACACCTGACTCACACAAGCCTAGTTGTTGATTGCCGTGGCTAAGGACCGTGTCAGCGGCCTGTAGCCAATCATCAATACTGGCCATGGTATTCCGCTCGAGTAAAACCGGTAAGTTAACCGAGCCAATGAGTGCTAATAAGTCTGGGTTATACATTTGCTTGCCCGCTAAAATTAACATATCAGCGATAGGGCTAGCTAAAGCAAAGTCTTGTTCTTGATCGATTTGTATCACACACAGCAAACCTGCTTGTTCAATAACTTGTGCATGTGATTTTAATTGTTGCTCGTTAAGCTGATTTTTTAAATCATTTAGCACAATGGCCTGAAATCCAGACTCTTTAATATGCTTTGCTTGGGTGGCTAACTCTGTATTATCAATCGGTAAGTTAATTTGCTGTAGCGCGCCAAATTGACCAGCACCAATATGCAAATTTTGACACACTAATTGGGTGTCTTGCGACTTGTAATCACGCGAATGTTTGTCTTGGTTATTTGATAAGGCTTTATCTGCGATATGTTTTGAACTGTCTGGTTCAATTAATAATTGAGCTTGAGACAATTGAGTTGGTTTGACTGTCTCACAAGGGTAACAACCTAAGACCTTAATAAATCTTGTTAATCGCTCTAACTCTTTAATCGCTTGCTGCACTTGCGTTGTGGCTAAGTTGCCGTCGATGTCGATGTAAAACATCTCTTCCCATGGCGTACCAGGAATGGGGCGCGACTCAAGCTTACTCATGTTTAAGTTATGTGCTTTTAGCACTAATAGCGCTTCAACCAAAGCGCCTGGTTTTTGGCCGGTTGCCATAATTAATGTGGTTTTTGCGGGCAGTTGTGATGGCACTGCCGAGGCTTTTCGTGCGACCACAATAAAGCGACTTTGATTAATTTTTTGGTTAGCTAAGCCTTTTTCGATAGCCACTAGCTGATACAGAGCACCGCCTTCTGCGCTACCGATAGCGGCTACAGAGTTATTATCCGCTTCGATAACCTTAGTCATCGCTTCAGCACTGCTTGAGCAATATTCGAGTTTGATGTGAGGATACTGGCTTAAATAGCGGCTACATTGGCTGATAGGTTGCGGATGAGCGTAAATTGTTTTGATATCACTGATTTTGCTATCGGGCTTTGTCAGTAAACAGTGGCCGACTTCAATGGTCGTTTCACCCACAATGGATAAGGTCGTGTGTTGCAGTACGTCATACACTTCATTGATTGACCCTGAAGAGGTGTTTTCAATCGGTAAAAAACCGTAGTCAGCATGACCTGATTCAACGGCATTGACGATGTCATCAAAACTTTGGCAACCAAAGTCGATCATGGCTACTTGGCGGCGAGAACAGTAGCGAGTCGCGGCTAAATATGAATATGAGCCACGAGCACCTAAATACGCCACCGTATATTGTTGTTTTTGAGTATCAGGATTAGCACGGCCATGTAAGTAGGTTTGCTGAAACAGTACTGAGTCTTCAATAATGCTTTGGTAGAGCGAAATAACAAAGTGTGCATCAAGTCCCTGTTCACGTCCTTGTTGCACTAAGCGCTCGAGTAGTTCTTTTTCTCTTTGGGTATCACGTATCGGTCTAACATCAACTTCTTTACTGCGGGCGACATTTAAGCTCAATTGACGGCGTTTAGATAACAGTTCTAATAATGATTTATCGAGTGCTGTGATCTGCTCACGAGTTTGACTTAACTCTGGTGGTTTTTGCATATTGACCTCAATGTAACGCAACAGTCTGACGTATGGTGAATACAACAGTATTTATAAGACAAAAAAGCCTCCCAAGTGGGAGGCTTTAGAATTTTCATTTTCGTTTTTACACAGAAAATCCGCCTCCGAGGGTGGGCTGAATAAAAAAGAAAATAAAAAAGCGGAATATTTTTGTGCTCATAGAGTAAAACTAAAGCCACAGAGTTAACCTGTCAATGTAATTCTACTCATCAAGGCTTAATTACAGACAAAAGAAAGCGCACCCGAAGGTGCGCTGGTGAAAGATATTTAACTTCAAGCTGCGTTTTCCTCCTTATAGACATACTCAAACTCGCTTTCCGTGTCATTGGGTAATGAAACGTGGCGTTGAGCCTGGGGTTTGTGAGTCAGGCGGTTTAGCTGTTTTTCCAGCTTTTGTCCCATTGCAGTAATCGCTGCGTATAGGTTTTCACTTTTCGCCTGGGCAAATAAATTTCCACTAGGTAATCCAACTGAAGCCTCAATTTTAAACAGTTGCTTTTCTTGGGTAATAATAACGTGCGGATTAATTAACTGAATATCGTGTCGAGATAATTTTTCTAATCTTCCTTCAATACGTTCGCGGATGAGGGCAGTGACTTCAAGTTGTTTGCTAGTGATTTTCAGCATATTTAGAACCTTCTTGTTGTTTGCTTAACTTCAGATTACCAAGGTTAGCCATAAAAAGTGTGATCTTAGTCACGCTTTTGGTGGCGTTTACGTCCGACTGCCGCTTATTTGATCGCTTAGACATTTTTAACTAAAAAGTGTCAAAATGTGCTTGTATTACGCTGTAGAACAGCTCATATTTGAATGAATAAGTTGATACTAAATTATCTGTTTTGTGTATTTATCGTGCAATTGATAACACTAGGTAAGTTATCAACATCTGCGTTGTTGCTGTGCTTCTTCTCCCTCCTCTTATCGTTCCTCTTTTGTTAATTATGATTTGTACGTTTTTCATCATTATGTGAATTGCGATTGGCAATGCTTGACACTGCCTTAGTCTTTTTTACTAAAAGCGTAAAATCTCGTCGACATTTGGTATCATCTCCGTACGTAAATGGATATAGGCAGTTATAAATGAGTATAGAACAACACAAAATAAAGGTATGGGATTTTCCAACACGTTTATTTCATTGGTCCATGGTTGGCTTATTAGGTGGCTTGTGGTGGACCGCTGACATTGGTGAGATGCAATGGCACCAAGTATTGGCTTACGTGTTAATGACACTCATTTTGTTTAGATTGATTTGGGGCGTTATTGGGAGTGAAACGTCTAAATTTAGTCAGTTCTTTGTTGGACCTAAAAAAGTCATCAATTATGCGCTAACTAACCCAAAGCCAACCTCATTAGGGCATAACCCTTTAGGTGGTTATATGGTGTTTGCGTTGCTTGGTTTATTAGTGTTGCAATTAACGACCGGTTTATTTGCAACCGATGAGATTTTTACTGAAGGGCCATTAATTCACTTGGTATCTTCTGACACCGCAAGTTGGTTAACCTGGTTACACAAAACCAATTTCAATGTAATTTTAGGGCTAGTTGTGCTGCACGTTGCTGCAGTGATTTTACATGTGGTTAAAGGCGACAATATTTTAAAAGCGATGTTTAGTGGCTATAAGTACGTGAGTGACAAGGTCACTGCGCCGACTTTACGATCACCTTGGTTAGCCTTGGTGATAGTGGCGCTATTGTTTGCTGGTATTTGGTGGCTATGGTTAGAGCCCGTGGTGAGTTTTTTATAGATTAACACGTAGACTGTAGACTTCGGCTATAAAAATAAAGCCCATCGGATGGGCTTTATGTTTAGATTAAATTATCGCGTATTAATCTTTTTTGTAAACGTCATGACAACCTTTACAGCTTTTACCTGTGTTAGCAAAAGCTTGTTTGATTTGGTTTTTGTCACTTGATTTAGCTGCAACGGCTAATGCCGCGGCATTATCTTGAAATGCTGTCATTTTGCTATCAAAGTCTGCTTTATCTTGCCAAATTTTAGCTAATGCTTCGGTGTCGCCTGTATCAGTACCATCAATGAAACCCTCATGAGGTATTTTAGATAGTGCTGCAACGTTATCAGCACGTGAACTGAATACGCTTGCATCAAATGGCTTTTTACCTTTGAGCATTGCACCCATATCACCAAAGTTATATGCAATTAACCCAAACGCAGATTGACGATATTCAATCGCATCAGCTGGTTTTTCAAAATTATTAGCAAACGCAGCCGGAATAAGTATTGCGGTAGCCGCAACGGTCAATAGTAACTTTTTCATTGTAATCCTTCTTTTTATCAGTAGTGGCACTGGTTCCATAAGCACGACGTATATCTCGTTTTATGAGTATACGTGCAATCAATCACATTCATTCTACACAATTTTATTAAGACATTGCGATATGTTTTATCGATGTTTATCACGCGAGTCTTTTTGCAAAGTGCCAAGGTAAGTTGATACACTTGTACTGTTTCGGCATTACTACAAAGAGAATAAAAATTATGCGTGCCAACTGGAATTTAGTTGTAGATAAAATACTCACTCACAATAATGAGGATGATTTGTCAGTGTTGTTTCAATTATTACTGACAGAAGAAGAAAGAAGTGCAGTATCGGGACGTTTGCAGGTGTTTCAAACGTTATTGGCTGGTGAGTTGAGTCAGAGACAGATAGCTGCAGAGCACCAAGTGAGTATCGCGACGATTACTCGATGCTCTAACTATTTAAAAAACATGCCCGCCAGCCAAAGAGCAAGAGTCCGCAAGTTAATTTTGGACTAGTGCCTCAGCAAGTGATAGCGATACACCTTTATTGGCGGATACCTTTTGGATATTTATGGTGTCGGTAACTTGATCGACGTAAAAATAAATAACCGCCATAAGTGATTAAGCACAATGCAAACAAAGTGCTAGAGTCTCTTGGGTAAAATCGATATAAGCTAACCGCCGTTAATACATACAAGAAAGGCATTAGCCCGTAGAGCATATCTGGCATACCACCTGATTTACGCTTTCTCTTAGGATCTGTACGGCGGTTTTTAGAACGTAAGTTATAAATATGAGCACCGTACAAATACACCACAATCGATGCGATAAGCGCATAGCTAGGTTCCAGTAAAAAAATACTGACAGAGCCAACAAGCATGTAGCTAAAAGGTAACAACTCGTATACTGGTTTAATTAACATAAGCACTCCGTCGCTATGTATTAATTATTATATGAAAAGCTAATTAGTTAGGATTCTCGCTACACCGTGGTCCTTTACAGTAGCGACAATAAGTCTGACTAGTTAGTGTGATTTACCTCTCAATTATAACGCAAAAAAAAAGGCCTTGCCTAGAACTTAGACAACGCCTTCAATTCTTTTAATGCTTTTTACTGACAGTAGAGTGCAAAAAGCATTATTAAGTCTATGTGTTTTTAGTGACAGCCACAGCCGCCGTTACCATCACATCCTGGTTTTTCTGAACCGCAAGAACCGTGTTCATGGTCGTGATCATGTCCGTGGCTACCACAACCGCCTTCTGCATGAATATGACCGTGTGCAAGCTCTTCTGCAGTTGCTTCACGCACTGCAATCACTTCAACGCTAAAGTTTAATGATTGACCTGCTAGCGGGTGATTTCCATCAACAACAATCACGTCATCTTTAACTTCAGTCACTTGAACTGGGCGTTGGCCTAGCTCAGTTTCAGCAATAAAACGCATACCTGGAATAATGTCTTCGATGTCACCAAAAGCACTCACTGGCACTTCTTGCTTTAAACCTTGGTGGTATTCACCATAGCCTTGAGCTGCAGGGATGTTAGCATCGACTTTTTCGCCTGCTGTTTTACCTTCTAAAACTGATTCGAGACCAGGAATTAAATTTTCGGTTCCGTGCAGATAAACCATTGGTTCACCTTCAAATGAACTTTCAATTAATTCGCCTTGCTCATCAGACAAGCGGTAATGAATGGTAACCGCTGCATGTTTTGAAATTTTCATATCGCCTCCAATTGGTGTTGAGCGCATCATACCGTATTTTATGAGTTGGCTGCGATGACAAACATCAGTTTTTGCTTATTCAATCACAGCTTTTTTATTTCTGTTTGCGGTTTAACCCTTTATTGGGTTGATGTTGAAAATAAATCACGTTTTTTTATGGTATTAACCAAACTTGAGGTAAATACTGGCGAATCAATGTATGCCACAGTGAACACGTGATGAACCATAAGCCTACGAACGATTGGTTTTTATGGTTAAGTTGTTGTATTTTATCGGGTTTGCTGTTGGCGCTAGGTTGTTTTAATGATGAGGATGCTTGTTGTTATCATCGAACTTGTTTGTTTTGTCCGTAATTTAAAACTCCGTATATTCATAAAACGCATAAATCAACTAGCATATAAAAATAACTTTAAAATAAACTGTAAGCAGGGGTTGACAAGGTTGGGCAAAAAAAGCAATTCTGTAAGCCAATGTGTATCAGCAAATTCGGTTGCTGGATTAAAACAGTAAACCTACAAGAATTGATTAAGAGATTAACTAGATGCTTACCCTTATGCTCGTTGTAATTACCACCATTACAACCACCACTATTACCAGAGTGGGGGCGGGCTGATTACACCCTAAAAGATTTGTACTACAAGCCCGCTTCTCACAACAGAAGCGGGCTTTTTTATTTCTAATTCAACGATTTTAATTTTATATGTCATCACGTGGTGACAGGGAGATGTAGATGAAGGTAATGAAATTTGGCGGAACTTCGCTAGCGAATTGGTCACGTTTTTCGATGGCGGCAGACATTATCGCTGACTCATCATCTGTAGAGTCTGTTGCTACAGTACTTTCTGCTCCTGCTACGGTCACCAATGCATTGTTAGAAATGGTTGATATAGCAGTAAGCCAACAAGATTACCAACCGGTTTTAGATCATATTGAACAGGTGTATACCAGCTTGTTTACTGAAGCTTCTGCTTCATTACTTTCTGCTCAACAATTTGAGTTGTTAGTCGAAAAATTAGCAGCTCAAATGTTGGTTTGGCAAGATAAGTTACATGGCGTTAAGTTATTAGGAGAATGCCCTGACAGTGTCCGAGCTCAAGTTGTGGTCACTGGTGAGCGATTATCGGCTGCATTAATGGAACAAGTGATGCTGGCTAAAGGCCTAACTGCAGCGCAGCTAGACCCCGTGGCATTGTTTCTGGCCCACGGCCAACCATTAGAGTCAGTTGTTGACATTAGTGTGAGCAAACCTCGTTTTGCATTATTACCATTAGATAGACACCGTGTATGGGTTATGCCAGGTTTTACCGCGGCCGATGCCCAAGGCAATATTGTGACGTTAGGCCGCAATGGCTCAGATTATTCAGCTGCTGTACTCGCGGCATGTTTAGATGCATCAAGCTGTGAAATCTGGACCGACGTAGATGGTGTATATAATACTGACCCACGTGTAGTTGTTGATGCTAAATTATTGTCGCAATTGAGTTATCAAGAAGCGATGGAGCTATCTTATTTTGGTGCTAAAGTGCTGCACCCAAAAACGATTGCACCGATTGCTCAATATCATATCCCGTGTTACATCAAAAACAGCTTTAATCCTTCTGCGCCAGGCACTTTAGTGTCAAATGAAGCTGATCAAACCGGCTTGCAAGTTAAAGCGATTTCTAACTTAGACCATCAGACGATGTTTAACGTTTCTGGCCCTGGTATGAAAGGCATGGTGGGAATGGCGAGTCGCACGCTTGCAGCAATCTCGCGTAGCGGCATTTCAGTGTCATTGATTACTCAAAGCTCATCTGAATACAGCATCAGTTTTTGTGTTGCCACTCATGAGGCAAACAAAGCTAAATGGGCATTAGAGCAAGAGTTTGAACTAGAACTAAAAAATGAGTTACTCGAACCTATTGAACAACGCCAAGACCTGGCGATCGTGTCATTGATCGGTGACGGTATGAAGACCCATAAAGGCGTTGCGGCCAAGTTCTTCAGTGCGTTAGCCAAAGCCAGTGTCAATATCATTGCAATCGCACAGGGGTCGTCAGAGCGCTCCATTTCGACTGTTATCCAACAGAAAAAAACCAAGCATGCCATTGGTGCGTGTCATCAAGCCTTTTTCGATGTCCAGCAATATCTTGATGTGTTTTTAGTGGGCAGTGGTAACGTTGGTGCGGGTTTATTAGATCAAATAAAGCAGCAGGCTGCGATGTTAAAAGAGCAGCATATTAGTATCCGAGTGTGCGGTATTGCTAACTCTCGTCAAATGCTACTAAACAGCGACGGTATTGAGCTTAATGAGTGGCAGTCATCATTAGAGCAAGAAGGCCAAGATTATGATCTAGCTAAGCTACTTGAGTGGGGACAAGAGCAACAATTGCTTAATCCTGTATTGGTAGATTGCACCTCAAGTGAACTCGTGTCTGACCGTTACCTCGATGTCATGAATGCTGGTTTCCATGTGGTGACACCAAATAAAAAATCGAATACTCGCGATTATGCTTATTATCAAGCACTGCGCCAAACGGCATTAAACCAGCGTCGTCAATTTTTATATGAAACAACCGTCGGTGCGGGCTTACCTGTTATCGATAACTTGAAAAAGCTCCTGTATGCAGGCGATAAACTTCATAAGTTTAACGGTATTCTTTCGGGTTCATTGTCTTATATTTTTGGCATGTTAGATGAAGGGATGAGCCTTTCTCAAGCCACCAGTATTGCGCGTGAAAAATGCTTTACTGAACCTGACCCACGTGAAGATTTAAGTGGTATGGATGTGGCGCGTAAGGTGTTAATTCTTGCCCGTGAAGTAGGTTTACCATTAGAGCTGTCTGATATTAATGTTGAATCAGTACTGCCTGCATCATTTGATGATTCTGGCGATGTCGAGCATTTTATGGCTAACCTTCCATCATTAGATGCACAGATCTCTGAGCGTGTCGCTGCGGCTAAGGCACAAGGCAAAGTGTTACGCTATGTTGGTCAAATCGATGAAGGTCAATGCCATGTCAGAATCGTTGAGGTTGATGCAACTAATCCATTATACAGCGTTAAAGGTGGCGAGAATGCGCTTGCGTTCTACAGCCGTTATTATCAGCCAATTCCTTTTGTGCTTAGAGGTTATGGTGCCGGTACGGATGTAACCGCAGCAGGTGCTTTTGCTGACGTATTAAGAACCTTAAATTGGACGCGTGAGGTTGGGCTATGAATCAAGCGGTAAATGTAAGCCAAGAAATGCTTACCGTGTATGCCCCTGCGTCAATGGGTAATGTCGGTGTAGGATTTGATTTACTCGGTGCTGCTTTAGCCCCTATTGATGGCTCACTGTTAGGTGACCGGGTCATGATTAGTTCGGCAGATTCTGGGGTTAATTTTAGCCAGGTCGGCGAATGGGCACATAAGTTACCAGCAGAAGGTAAGGATAATATCGTTTATCAATGTGCTGAGTTTTTTCTCTATAAGCTAGACCGTAAAGATGGCGTGAACATTAGCTTAGAAAAAAACCTTCCAGTTGGCAGTGGGCTAGGCTCTAGTGCAAGCTCGGTCGTTGCAGCGCTATATGCCTTAAATGAACATTTTGGTAAACCTTTTGATGAACAAGCTCTGCTGGGATTAATGGGCGAGTTTGAAGGTAAAATTTCAGGCAGCGTACATTATGATAATGTCGCACCTTGTTATTTAGGCGGTATGCAGCTAATGCTTAATGCACAAGATAAAGCTTGTGCTGCTATTCCAAGTTTTGACAATTGGTATTGGGTTGTCGCTTATCCTGGCATTTCATTGTCGACGGCCAAAATGCGTGAATTACTGCCAGCACAATATGATAAAGCGGTTGCCATTGATTTTGGCCGCAATTTAAGTGCATTTGTGCATGCGAGTTATCAGCAGGATGCCGCTTTAGCTATTGAAATGCTGAAAGATGTATTAGCTGAACCGTATCGTGCCGCGGCTATTCCGGGTTATACCGATGCGCGCTCAGCGTTAGAAGAGCTAGGTATGTTAACCACAGGTATATCGGGTAGTGGTCCAACATTGTTTAGTGTAACCGACGACCTCGCAACGGCTGAAAAAGCGAAAGATTGGTTACTCAAACACTATATTTCTCAGTCTGGCGGTTTTGCCCATGTGTGTAAATTAGATCAGTTAGGCACCCGCTGTGTGTAAGTATCACCTATTCGCTTTAATTATTTTGAAATTTGAAAAAGGCAGTCGTAATGCAATTATATAATTTAAAACACCCGTCACAGGAAGTAAATTTCAGCCAAGCAGTACAGTTGGGATTAGGTAAAGACAGAGGGTTGTTTTTCCCAAAGACCATTCCGGTGTTAGCAGATGTCGATGCGTTGTTAGCGTTACCTTTTGCAGAGCGAAGCAAAAAAGTATTGGGTGCATGGCTTGCTGATGAGCTAGGGCAAGAAAGTGTAGATAAGCTGGTAGATAGTGCTTTTACCTTTGATGTGCCCTTAGCCAATGTTGATGATAAGCGTGCATGTTTAGAACTGTTTCACGGGCCAACATTAGCCTTTAAAGACTTTGGCGCTCGCTTTATGGCTCAGTGTGTCAACTTACTTGCGGGCGACAAAAAACTCACTATTTTAACGGCAACTTCAGGTGATACTGGTGCTGCGGTAGCAGATGCATTTTATGGTTTAGATAACGTGAATGTGATGGTGCTTTATCCAAAAGGTAAAATCAGTGAGCTACAAGAAAAGATGTTTACTACTTTAGGTAAAAACATTCATACCGTAGCAGTGACCTCCGACTTTGATGCGTGCCAACACCTTGTTAAGCAAGCATTTGACGATACAGATGTACGTGACGGTTTAGCATTAAACTCAGCTAACTCAATCAATATCAGTCGTTTGTTAGCGCAGATTTGCTATTACTTTGAAGCCGTTGCTCAAGCGAAAAAAGCGGGTAAAGATGAAATTGTGATGTCAGTACCAAGCGGTAATTTTGGTAATTTGACCGCGGGCTTATTTGCTAAAGCCATGGGCTTACCGATTAAACGTTTTATTGCTGCAACGAACAGCAATGATACCGTGCCCCGTTATTTGCAAGATGGCGCATGGCAACCACATAAAACGGTGGCAACCATGTCAAATGCCATGGATGTCTCTGAACCAAGCAATTGGCCACGCGTTGAAGCGATTTGTGAGCAAATGGGCTGGCCGTTATCGTTAGTGACGGGCGTAGCTTTAACTGAAGCTGAAACGGCTTCAGCATTAGCTGAGCTTTATCAACTGGGTTATCAGTCTGAGCCTCACGCAGCTATTGCTGCACAGGCATTAACCTTAGGGTTAGCAGGTGATGAAAGTGGCATTTTCTTAGGTACAGCACATCCAGCTAAATTTAAAGATGTGGTCGATCAACAATTAGCCATTGATTTGCCTTTACCGCCAGAATTAGCCGCTGTAGCAGAGAAGCCTATATTATCTGCAGAATTAGACGCTAATTTTGAGCTGCTTAAAGTTCATATGTTTTCTGTTTTAAAATAAAGCCTTAACTCTATTCAAACACCTAACACGCAACAGGGTTGTGGTTAGGTGTTTTTTTATATTCAAATATTATGATCTTGGTCATACCTCATTTTGTGTATCTCAGTGTAGATTAGTAAAAGTGCCAAATTTGACTATTATTTATACGTAGAGTGTCTTGTAACTAGATGACGGGAGAAAGTTATGTTGCAACGTTTAATGCGCGATCATAAGCATATTGCCATTTTGTTGAATATTCTTTCGAATAAGTTGACTCGATTGGCTGATGGAAACGGGGTGAATTTTAATCTTGTTAGAGACATTGTTGAGTACATGCAAGGTTATGCTGAACACAGCCATCATCCACTGGAAGATATTATTTTTGATTACTATAGCAATAAAGCGGGTTTAGCCAATTGTGGCCAATTGTATAACGAGCATCATCGTTTAGCGCAAGCGTCAGGTTCGCTGATTTATAGTCTTAATATGATTTTGTCTGATGTGGTGATTTCTCGTGAAAAGCTCATTAACGATTTACGTGATTATATTCAACTGCAAAAGCTGCATATGGAGTATGAAGAGCGTGAGGTTTTTCCACTGTTTGTGCAAACCTTTAACGATAATGATTGGGATAGGGTGGCGGTTTTATGCCAACAGCGTTTAGTTGATGACCCACTATTTAATGATAACGATAAATCGATGTTTGAAGAGTTGCGAGCTTATATCGAAAAAGCAGAAACGACTATGTAGTGTTGGTCTTATTCTTGATAACAAAAAGAGCGCTAAATGCGCTCTTTTTATGTGATGTTAGCTACAATCAAAGATTGAGCAGTATAGTTATAAAACTAACGTATTAGCATCAAAATCGAATGAATTATCGATATCTTGTAATTCCTTGAGCAAACGCTGTTTATCTTTAATGGCTTCAATCTCACGCCATTTGCGTTTTTTGGACGAGCTTTTTGAGCGGCTTGGTCTTTCAACAACTTCGTCTAGCGCACCACCATAGTCTAATCGATCCATGGTAACCTCCCTTGTTATTATGATGTCTCTCAACAAATAAGTATCATATTTCAACTATAGGGTGCAACACTTGTGTTGCATTTAGGTTACTAAAAAATCACGATTTAGTGAATTTGCAAGAAATTAAAAACAAAAATGCCGTTCAAACAAGTTGAACGGCATTTTTTATTCATCGTGCTTTATGGGGGCACACAAGCTTGCTTTTAAAGCTTACCTTGACGATATAGGTTGACCAAAGCATTGCTTGAGCTGTCTAGTTCTGTTGCATCTAGGTCTGCACCAATGCGCTCTAGTACATCATTACCTAACTGCTTACCTAGCTCTACACCCCATTGATCAAATGAGTTAATTTGCCATATCGCACCTTGCACAAATGTGCGGTGTTCATATAGCGCAATTAATGCACCTAAGGTCGTCGGGGTTAATTTATCCATCAATAAAGTATTGCTTGGTTTATTACCAGACATCACCTTATGTTTGGCGATAAGCGCTTTTTGTGGCTCATCAAGCTTACTGTTACTGAGTTCTGCCAATGCTTCTGCAAACGTACGACCTTGCATCAATGCTTGAGTTTGTCCAAAGCAATTTGAGGCTAATTGATCATGGTGTTCACCCAAAGGATTATGACTTTGAAGTGGCATGATAAAGTCAGCAGGGATTAATGCTGTACCTTGATGCAGTAATTGGTGATAAGCATGTTGACCATTAGTGCCTTCGCCGCCCCAAATCACTGGGCCAGTACTGTAATCTACATCGGTGCCATCTAAGGTGACTGACTTGCCGTTACTTTCCATATCAAGCTGTTGGAAATAAGCAGGTAAACCACGCAAATAATGGTCATAGGTTAAAATGACATGCGACTGTGAACCATGGAAATTACCATATAACACAGACAACATCGCCATAATCACCGGCATATTTTGGGGTAGAGGCGTATTGGCAAAGTGCTCATCCATTTGGTGAGCACCGTCAAGTAAGGCTTTAAAATTATCCATACCGACTAATAGCGCGATTGGCAGACCAATTGCTGACCATAAAGAATAGCGTCCACCAACCCAGTCCCACATTGGGAAAATGTTGTTTGCATCCATTCCAAATTCAGTCGCTTTAGCCACATTGGATGTGACGGCGACAAAATGTTTTGCAATATCTTGCTGTGTCGCGCCTTGAGCTAAGAACCAGTCTTTCGCACTTAAGGTATTTGTGAGTGTTTCTTGGGTGCCAAATGACTTTGATGACATGACAAACAAGGTTGTCTCGGCATTAAGGCCTTTAAGCTTTTCGCAAATTGATGTCGCGTCAACATTGGCGACAAAGTGGCAATTAAGCCCTGCATGCCAATAAGGTCTCAACGCTTGAGAGACAATCTTAGGCCCAAGAAAAGAGCCGCCAATACCAATGCTGACAACATCAGTGATGGCTTTGCCTGTGTAGCCTTTCCATTGTCCTGATTGAACAGACTCAACAAAACCGGCCATTTTAGCCAGTGTTTGCTGTACTTCAGGGACGATGTTGGCACCTTCAGCAATGATTTCTTGCTCCGCTTTACTGCGAAGGGCGGTGTGAAGCACTGCACGGTGTTCAGTGTTGTTAATGACATCGCCATTAAACATGGCTGCTATTTTTTCAGTTAAATTGGCTTCTTTAGCCAATGAAAAAAGCAGCTCAAGCGTGTCATCGTTGATGCGGTTTTTAGAATAATCTAAAAACAGCCCACAGGCCTTAACGCTCATTTGTTCAAAACGCTGTGGGTTTTGAGCAAACAGTTCACGCATATGAGGTAATTGGCTTGTGTGAGCCTGTAGTGCTTTCCAGGTAGTGCTTTGAGTGAGTTTAGTCACGAGTAAAGTCTCCTACTGTTTAGCTTAATTTGCTTTTTAGCATAACTTCTAGCTTGCCCTGATCGATGGCAAAGTTACGAATACCTTCTGCTAACTTGTCAACGGCCATTGGATCTTCATTAAAGGCCCAACGGAATTGCTCTTCAGTGAGTGCTGTTGGCGCTGCAACTGTTGAGGTTGTTGCCACTAATTTACGGCTAATTGTTTTATCTGTGTTAGCTAATTCTTCAAGCAGAGCAGGGCCAATCGTTAAACGGTCACAACCGGCTAATTCGATAATCTCACCGATATTTCTGAAGCTCGCGCCCATCACTACTGTGTTGTAGCCATGTTGCTTGTAGTAGTTGTAAATTTCAGTAACCGAAACGACACCTGGGTCAGTTTCAGCGGTGTAATCTAGACCTGTGTCTTTTTTATACCAGTCTAAAATACGGCCTACAAAAGGCGAGATAAGGTATACGCCAGCTTCAGCACAAGCTCTTGCTTGGGCAAAACTAAACAGTAAGGTTAAGTTACAGTTGATACCTTCTTTTTCGAGCTCTTTTGCAGCGCAAATGCCTTCCCAAGTAGAAGCCAACTTAATAAGAATGCGTGACTTATCAATACCCGCTTCTTGGTAAAGTTTAATTAGTTTGTGAGCTTTATCAATTGAGCGCTGCTTGTCGAATGATAATCGTGCATCAACTTCTGTAGAAATGCGGCCAGGTACTAATTTTAAAATTTCAACACCGATGTTGACAGCCAGTTTATCGCCAGCATCTTCGATTTGTTGGTCAATGTTGCTGCTCTGTGTTTTAGCCCAAGCAATCGAGTCATCAATAAGCGGTGCATATTCTGGAATTTGAGATGCTTTTAAAATCAATGATGGATTGGTCGTGGCATCTTCAGGCTGGTAACGCTTAATTGCCTCTATGTCGCCAGTATCAGCAACGATGGTAGTGAATGACTTGAGTTGCGCGAGTGTGTTGGCCATGGAAATTTTCCTCTCGATAAGCAATTAATATAAATCTATACCGTTATTAGAAGCGATTATAGCGATTATTCCAACTTAATTTGTAAAAAAATTACGAAAAAAATCATTATTTTCGCTCAAATTTAATTGATATTGTTGCTAAACAGACAGAATTGGTTAACCAAGCTGAACTTGATTGACAATTCAGTTACCGCAACGTCAGTGTTAGTCAGTGTTGTATTGTTTTTTGGTCGTTCTGAAAATAAAAAAGCCGCTGCAAGCAGCGACTTTAAAGTGTAGCGTATTTTTTGTAAAAATTAACGCATTACTGGACGCTTTTCAGTACCAGTAATAATCGCTTCGATGCGACGGTTTACACGGTTTGCTTCAGCAGAGCTACCTTGCATAACAGGTTTAGTTACGCCATAGCCTACAGAGCTGATACGGCTAGAGCTAATGCCATATTTTGTGTTTAATGCATTTGCTACAGCTACAGCACGACGCTCAGAAAGCTTCATGTTGTATTCTGCTTTACCTACGTTAGACGCGTGGCCTTCGATAGATACAGTGTGTTGTGGGTACTTAGTTAAATAGTCAGCTAATTTTTCTAAATCAGCAAATGAACCAGTACGGATTTCAGCAGAATTGTTAGCGAATAAAATACCGCCTAAATCATGCTTGGTTGTGATGTTTTCATATACAGTACAACCAGTAGCATCAACTTTGTGAGTCATTGGCGTGTCTGCACATTTGTCGATGTTGTTTGTTACACCATCTTTGTCATCATCGCCAGGAGCGGCAACAACAGCGGCAACTACTGGCGCTGCAGCAACAGGTGCTGGGCTAGCAGTACCAAAACGGTAGCTAAGAGCTAAGCCCCAATAGTTGCTTTCCATCTTAAGGTTATTTAATACGTCAGCATCCATGTTTTCATAGCGACGGTATTTAGCTTGTAGTTTAAGGTTGTCGGTAAAGTTATAGCCAACACCTGCACCAACAAATAAACCAATACCTGAATCGCTCAAGTTTGAGCCATTAATTTTTTTGTCGTTTTCTAGAAGGTAGCTGTAAGTACCAACTTCAGAAGAAAGACTCCACTTGTCAGCTAATGGGTAAAAGCCAACAACACCTACGCTAACACCGCTTGCGCCAACGTCATACATGTTGCCGTCATTACCAGTCCATTCTGCGTTGCCTAGATCACGGTAGCCGACTTCGATACCGATGAATTCGTTAAATAAATAGCCACCAAACACATCCCATGCATATGGGTCATCGTCACCACATGTCAATGCGTTGTCGCAATTCTGTTCGTAATCGTTAATGCCTACACCACCACCAATATACCAAGGAGTCATTTCTTCAGCGGCAGAGGCTGCGAAAGGTAACATAGAGGTGAGTAATACTACTTTTAATGTGTTCTTCATCATAATCTTATAGTCCATTGTTATTTTACTCCACCATACATGCATGTAACGGAGTTGTTAGGGTCATGCATTGCTGACACTTAGTGTGGTGATTCTTTGTATTTTAGTCAGCGCGGCAATTATGAGCCGTAATTAGATGTTTTTCTATAGTAAAAAGGATTAATTTTTTGTAATGGTCAATTAAAAGTCACCGTTGTAAAATTGACGTATGCAGAAAAATACCAATGAAAACAATTGCTAATGAAACTTGTTTTTTAATGTGAATGATTGAAAATCAATGTTGAAATTAATCTTTATTTTTAGATAGTTAGTCTAATACACCTAAAAAAATGTCGTTTTTATTGCGCTACAGACAAAAAAATACGCCTTGACGGCGTATTTTTTATCTAACTGACTGAATTAACGAGTCCATACCCAGTTTTCAATCTCTTCTGGGTCTACACCGTTGGCTTTGATGTAGTTCTTGTGATCAACTAAGCGTTGTAACATGTCTGTTGTAATTGCAACATGTTGAGTTTCATCAATCACACCTTGTTGGAACAATTTATACGCCATATCGATAACGAGGTGGTAGCGAGATGTCCCGTTACGTACACCCATATCAAATGGTGTAGTCGTTGAACCTTCTTCTTCGTAACCTTTAATACGGAAGCGACGGTTGCCTTTATAATCAAACACCAATTTTTTGATGGTATTTGGGTAACCGTGATAATTAAATACCACACCTTTATCTTCGGTGAACACTTCGTCCATCATCCAAGGCTTGCTTTGGAATTTAAGGCTACCTAAACCGCTACTGTGTAATTCAGATACACTGACAAAGCGAATACGCACTCTTGGTAATATTTCACGAATGAGTACCAATGAAGCCATACATTCTTGTGTTGCGTAATCACCACAACCCGCTAATACCACATCAGGATTTTCGTCAGAGGCAAAATCCCATACCATGACACCGTCTTTAGCTTGTTTACGAGCTTCATCTAATGATAACCATTGTGGTAGCGATTTTTTACCCGCAACAATAATGTTTAACTTATCTCTGTCAGCATAAGCGCGTTCAGTATAAATCAAGGTGCTGTTAGCATCTGCTGGTAAATAAGCAGAGATAATGTCTGGGTGTTTTTCTAACATAGCGCCAAGGAACGATGGGTTCTGGTGAGAATAACCGTTGTGATCTTGACGTTCTAGTAGCGATGACAGTACTACGTTACATGCAGGAATAGGCTTACGGAAATGAATGCCTTGGCTCGCATGTACATATTTACAGTATTGGTCAGCCATTGAAGATACAACTTGTGAGAATGCCTCATAAGTTGGGAACATGCCGTGACGACCCGTTACTGTGTAACCGTGCAGCATACCAAAAAGCAAGTTTTCAGATAAAAGCTCGATGACGCGACCATCACGAGACATGTCTTCATCCCAGCTTTCAATTGGCCACTGCCAAGCGCGATCTGTTTCTTCAAATACTGCTTGTAATTGGTTTGAATAAGTTTCATCAGGGCTGAAAATACGCAAGTTACGTTGGTCACGGTTTAATTTGAATGCATCACGCATCCATTGACCCATTTTCAACATTGAGAAACCGCGCTGACCACGTGGGGTTTCCGCACCGTATCCTAATTTCGTTAAATCAGGGTTTGCTAGTGCACGCACCACTTCGCCGCCGTAACTTAAACGTTGACGACCACAGCACAGATCTTTTGGTGGCATTAAAGACATGATGTCTTTATCAAATACTAACTCACCTGTTTCTGTCGTTTGTACTAACTCTTCAAACTTGTAGCTGGCTAACCATGCGTCAAGTGCCGCAAGGTGGCCTTTATCTTTAGCACAGTTGTTGACAATCACTTGGTGTGATTCGCAGTTACCTTCTAGTTTTTTACCATCGTATTCAGATGTGCCTGTCCAACCTTTTGCTGTGCGCATTAAAATCACCGGCCAGCGTGGTTTGACAACATCTTCGCCAGAACGTGCACGACGCTGAATGTCATTAATCATGTCATATGATAAGTCCATTGCCGCTGTCATTTGTTCAAAGATGTCAGTGTCTAGCTGGTCATCAACAATAATGGGATGGTAACCCAAGCCACGGAACTCGAGATCTAATTCTTCATGGCTCATACGACCCATGCGTGTTGGACCTGAAATCTTATAGCCATTGATATGAACAATTGGTAGTACCGCACCGTTGTTAGCTGGAGAAACTAAACGGTTAGCATACCAAGACGCGGCTAAAGGACCGGTTTCCGCTTCACCGTCGCCAATTAAACAGGCTGCAATAAGGTTTGGGTTATCAAGTACTGAGCCCCAAGCAACAGAAAGTGAATAGCCTAACTCACCACCTTCTAGAATTTGTCCTGGTGCTTCTGGGTTTGCGTGTGAAGGGTATCCGTACGCAGCAGAGAATTTTTTACAAATATCTTCAATGCCGGTTTCGGTATAAGGGATTGTTTCTGGATAGAAGTGGCTTAATGAACCTTCAACAAATAAGTTTGCTTGTACCGCTGGGAAACCATGACCAGGACCGACAAGATAAATAAATTCACGTTTATGTTTAACAATTAAACGGTTAACGTTGGCATAGACAAAGTTGATACCCGGGCAGGTGCCCCAGTGGCCAAGAAGACGTGGTTTGATATCTGTGTGCTGTAAAGGACGTTTGAATAGGACGTTTTGCTTTAGATAAATTTGTGAAGTAGCAAGGAAGTTGGTTGCTCTTACATATTTCTTTAGCGCGGTGATCTCATTTGAGTTAGCCATAGTGACCTCGGTTAAAAGTGAAAATATTTAATTAACTTTCTTGGGGAACACTGTATTCGTAATTTAGTTACAATAATGTGGCCTTTATCTAATTTTTGAGCAATGTTTGTTTATCTAGATCGCACTTTTTTAGGTTTTGGTGCTAATCGCTTGAAATTTAATAACGATTCACTGGAATTTTATAAATAGAGCATTAATTAGAGAAGTGATAAAGTGTGACGCGACTCACTTGTGGGTTTTGTTTTAATTGTGTTGCTTTCACGTGTTATTTACTTAGGCAATCCATTTATTAGATAACATGGTTTTAGCATTCAAGGACTTCGGCAAACAATACCTATGAATCAACATGCTTTAGCTTTTATAATGTTTGATTAATTTTGAACTCAAAACGTTTTACGCAGAACAGTTTGCACAGTGACGTGCTTAGTCTGTTTTTGTAGAGATAGATATTCAGGTATAAATCTGAAACAGAAAAATAACCTTACAACGGGGAAGATAAATCAATATGGCAATGTTAGAAACGATCATTAATTTCATGAACAGCCTACTATGGGGCAAGTTATTGGTATACGGCTTGGTTGGTGCCGGTCTGTTTTTTACCGTACGTCTTGGCTTTATTCAGATAACTCACTTTGTTCATGGCATTAAAGTATTATCTATCAGTCGTCGTCCTGGTAAGCATGGACTGTCTTCATTTCAGGTATTTTGTACCAGTATGGCGGCCCGGGTTGGCGCAGGTAATATGGCTGGTGTTGCCGTCGCTATTGGTACCGCTGGCCCCGGTGCTGTGTTCTGGATGTGGGCAATTGCTGTGCTAGGTATGGCTACCGCGATGATCGAATCAACCTTAGCCCAAGTTTATAAAGTGAAAGACACTGACGGACAATACCGTGGCGGTCCTGCTTATTATATGGAAAAAGGCTTAGGCCAACGTTGGATGGGGGTATTGTTTTCATTCTTCCTAATTTTAGCCTTTGGCTTAGTCTTTAATGCAGTGCAAGCAAATACCATCACAGGGGCAATGACTCAAGTATTTGGTTTTGAGCCTACCTATATCGGCATTGGTATTGTGATATGCAGTGCATTTGTGATTACAGGTGGCTTAAAGAAAGTCGCTAAAGCCTCTGAATTAATCGTGCCTGTCATGGCTGTTGCCTATATCGCCATTGCGTTTGTGGTGGTGGCAATGAATATTGAAAAACTCCCAGATGTATTTATGTTGGTGATAAACAGTGCATTTGGCTGGCAAGAAGCGGCCGCTGGGGGTATTGCTTATAGTGTTGCACAAGCAATGCAAGCCGGTATTGCGCGTGGTTTGTTTTCAAACGAAGCTGGTATGGGCAGCGCGGCGAACGTTGCAGCAAGTGCATCACCCAATCCTAACCACCCAGCATCACAAGGCTTTGTGCAAATGATGGGCGTGTTTGTAGACACTATTGTAATCTGTACTGCCACTGCAGCCATTATTTTACTCTCTGGTGATGCTGCTGCCGGTTCTGACGGTATTGCTAAAACCATTAGCGCTTTAACCAGCCATGTTGGTGATTGGGGCGGTGCCTTTATTGCTTTTGCTATTTTGCTGTTCTGTTTCACCTCTATTATTGCTAACTATTCTTACGCTGAAACCAATGTGATGTTTTTGTCTGGTAACAGTAAAAAAGCCTTACCCATTTTCCGTATTGTTGTTTTATGCATGGTTATGTTTGGTTCACTCGCTAAAATCAGTTTAGTGTGGGACTTAGCGGACGTATCAATGGGCTTAATGGCGATTGTTAACTTGGTGGCGCTTGTGTTGTTATCTGGTTTAGCGGTTCGAGTCATTAATGATTACCGTGAGCAAATCGATGCGGGTATTGATCCTAAATTCGACACTAGCAAATTTCCTGAATTGGCAGATCAGTTAGAAGAGAAAATTTGGCCCAATTCTGCTGAAGCAACCAAAAAGTAAGATTTATCTATTAAGGTAATCGAAAAAACCATGTCATTGCGGCATGGTTTTTTTATATCAGTTCAGTATCATAAAGCTATGATTTTATTTGGAGCGAACTTATGCTGGTTTTAGTTTCACCTGCGAAAACATTGGATTTTGAAAATCCTCCAATAACCAATACATTTACTCAGGCTCCTTTATTAAAGCAAAGCCAAGAGTTGATAGATGTTTGCCGTGAGTTAACCCCAATGGACATTGCCAGCTTAATGAAAGTAAGCGATAACATTGCAGGATTAAATGCAGCCCGTTTTGCTGATTGGCAACCTCCTTTTACGCTCGATAATGCTAAGCAAGCTATCTTTGCATTTAGAGGCGATGTGTATACTGGCTTTGATGCTGATAACTTATCTAAAGCGCAAATTGACGCTAGCCAAAAGCATTTGCGCATTTTGTCAGGCTTGTATGGTTTGCTCAAACCGCTTGATTTAATTCAGCCTTATCGCTTAGAAATGGGCACAAAATTGGCTAATCCTAAAGGCAGTAATCTTTATGCTTTTTGGGGCGAAACCATTACCGAGGAAGTGAATAAAGCATTAAAAGAGCAGGACGATGATATTATCGTTAACTTAGCATCCAACGAATACTTTAAATCGGTCAAGGTTAAGCAACTTGATGGAACGCTCATTACGCCAGTGTTTAAAGACTGTAAGAATGGTCAATTTAAGGTGATTAGTTTTTACGCTAAGAAAGCACGTGGCTTGATGGCTCGCTATATAGTTGATACTCAACCTAATAGTATCGAACAACTAATTCAGTTTGATCTTGAAGGCTACTATTACAGTGAAGAGCAATCTACACCGACAGAACCTGTTTTTTTACGTGCGGAACAAAACTAGTGAGCCGTTTTTAGCTCTACTTCTTTGTAAAAATAAAGCCCTCAACTAGACATCTAGTTGAGGGCTTTTTACTGTTTAAGCGTTATGGCGCTTATATTTTAGTGCTGCTGTTGTTTTTGTTTAAGAGGTCTTAAATCAATTTCAGACTGCGCCATCATGTAAGCAAATTGCGCATAAGCGGCTGCACTTTGAGCCAGTTTTTTAGGATCGATTTTATCTAAGGTATCATTCGGCGTGTGGTGATAATCAAAGTAATCAGTGCCATCTTGTCTGAGCGAGGCAACGGGTACGCCCAAGGCTGGCATGATTGATACATCTGGACCACCCGAAGCTTCGTTGTTACCCATTTCAACACCAAATAAGGTCATTGCTGAGTGTTCTTGCTTAACTTGCTCATAGGTCGCAGGATTAACATTAAAATCAATCTTGTAAACAGGACCTGCGCCAAAGTCTGATTCAGCAGCAATATAGTGTTTATCTAGCTCGTCTGCATGTTGTTCTGCGTAGGCTTTTGCGCCCACTATGCCAACTTCTTCTGCTGCAAATAATACCACTCTAATTGTACGAGCAGGTTTTTGGGGTAAATCTTGAATGAGTTTAGCGGCTGTGGTTACGATGGCGACGCCCGCACCATCATCAATTGCACCCGTGCCTTCATCCCAAGAGTCTAAGTGAGCACCAATTAATACTATCTCATCAGGTTTGCTGCTGCCTGTTACTTCAGCAATCACGTTATATGATGTGGCTATGCCTTGATTTTCTGATGTCATGTTTAATGACAGTACCACTTTAGGGTCACGCTTTAGCATGGCATTAATTAAATCAGCATCTGGATTAGACATTGCAGCAGCAGGGATTTTAGGCACGTCTTCTTGGTAACGCATCATACCGGTATGTGCCATTCTGTCATGATCTGTACCAATAGAGCGGATCACAATCGCTACAGCGCCTTTTTCAGCTGCGGCAATTGCCCCACGAGAACGGCCGCCAACGGACTCACCGTAGCCTTTGCCTGTAATGTGGCGTTCAGTTTTATGGTCGATAAAGACAATTTTCCCTTCAATGCGGCCAGGAGAGGCATGGGTTAATTCTTCTAAACTTTCAAAGCGCACAATAGGGGCTTGAATACCATTAACGGGTGTTGCAATACTGCCACCTAGCGCGGTAACCACTAAAGGTTGCTCATACGGAGATACCACACTCGCGTACGCAGTACCGCGTGACCATGCCGGTACTTGAACTGACTCTTTGTACACTTTATCAAAACCCATCAGCCACAACTTTTCCATGGCCCATTCAACGGCGACGATGTCTTTTTCTGTGCCAGCGAGTCTGGGGCCGACTTCAACGGTTAGCGATTCAACAATGTCATAGCTCAATTGAGATGCTAATGCTTGTTTTGCCAGTTTCTGGCTAATTTGAGCATCATCTGAGTTATTAATAACTAATTTTGGGGTGGAAGTTTGAGTTGGCAATATATTTTGGCAACCAACAAGTGCGACAAAAATGGCGCCGACGAGGCTGGCTGTTTGATAGTGTTTCATGAGTTTCCTTTGATTATTTTAGCTAAGTCTCATTTTTTAAAACAATCTACCAAAAAGTGTGCTTTATGTCCCGACTCTATTTGTAAGGGAACGCTATATTAGAGCGGGGTTAGATTAGGAGAACATACTCGTGATGAATATAGAAAAAATGCAGCAGCAAGCAGATCATGCAGTAGTGTTGCTAAAAGCATTAGCAAATGAACGTAGATTGTTTATTTTGTGCCATCTTCTTAATGAAGGTGAAATGTGTGTCGGAGAGATGAATAAAAAATTAGGGCTAAGCCAATCGGCTTTATCTCAACATTTGGCATGGCTTCGAAAAGATAATTTAGTATGTACCAGAAAAGAAGCACAAACGGTTTTCTATTCATTGAAGAGTGATGAGGTAAAAGAGCTGATCCAAGTGCTAAACAATATGTATTGCCATTAATACTATCTCACGAACGTCTTAATGAATCGTTCATTAAGACGTTTCGCGTTTTCTTGTCTGTAACTGTGATAACTTCAATTGGTTTTACTGCACAATAAATTAAGCTCATCGTGAGTATCAATTGTGTGTTGTCGATCTCCCTCATGCACAGCCTACCACTCAACTACTGCTCTCGTTATCCGGATTGTGGCTCGCTTTTAGGTTTATCCGAGTGTATAAAAGTGCAGCTATTTGGTTTGAGTATACAAATGGTAAAGCATTGTTGATTTGGTGAGTTTTGAAAAGCTTGTGTAGGTAAGTGATTAAATTTTAGGTATAAAAAAACCGGCATAAGCCGGTTTTTTAAAATCTTAATCGTAAGAATTAAGCAGCAATTGCTTTGATTCTTGCGTTTAAGCGTGCCTTTTGACGAGCGGCTTTATTCTTATGAATAAGACCTTTAGTCGCCATACGGTCAACAATTGGTTGTGCAGTAGCGAATGCTTCTGTAGCCGCTTTATGGTCACCGCTCTGGATAGCAGCGATAACTTTTTTAACGTATGTACGTAACATTGAGCGACGGCTAGCGTTATGCTGACGACGCTTTTCAGACTGAAGCGCGCGCTTCTTTGCAGACTTGCTATTAGCCAAGGTGCAACTCCTAAAAACTGGATTTGATACTTTTAAAGGCCGAGGAATATGCCTGCTTTTTATCGTCTTGTCAACGACTGCGATTGAATATTCATCATAAAGATAAATTAATCCAACCTAGCATGCCTATCTTCAACCCAACTCGTGTAATATGTGGCGCAATTCTACCAGCTCTTTAGTCGGTGTGACAGGGCTAGAATCGAATATTTGTCATAAATCCCATTAATTTTCTTTGAAGTGGCTGAGTCTCTGGGGGCTGTTTGAGCAAAAAATTATTTAAATCAGGTCTAATTGTGAGTGTTATGACCCTGATTTCGCGAGTATTAGGTTTAGTTCGCGACGTAGTCATTGCCAATTTAATGGGCGCGGGTAGCAGCGCAGATGTATTTTTCTTTGCTAATAAAATTCCTAACTTTTTAAGGCGTTTGTTTGCTGAAGGTGCTTTTGCGCAAGCTTTTGTGCCTGTTTTAACCGAATATCAAGAAAAGATGACCCCAGAAGATACGCGGGAGCTGATCGGTAAAGTAGCCGGTACCTTGGGCTTATTGGTTACCATTGTCACATTGTTCGGTGTGATTTGCTCGCCCGTGTTAGCAGCACTTTTTGGGGGTGGTTGGTTTTTAGATTGGTTAAATGATGGTCCTAATGCTGAAAAGTTTGAATTGGCATCATTGATGCTCAAAATTACCTTCCCATATTTGTGGTTTATTACTTTTACCGCACTTGCAGGCTCAATTTTAAATACCCGTGGACGCTTTGCTGTATCGGCATTTACTCCAGTGTTTTTAAATATCGCGATTATTTGTGTTGCGATGTGGTATGCCGATACCCTCGAAAATCCTGAAATTGGTTTGGCCTGGGGGGTATTTGCTGGTGGGTTGATTCAGTTTTTATTCCAAATCCCTTTTTTAATTCGCGAAAAAGCACTCGTAAAACCTTCGTGGGGATGGAGTCACCCGGGCGTTGTCAAAATTAGAACCTTAATGGTGCCGGCGTTATTTGGTGTATCGGTTTCACAAATCAATTTATTGTTCGACACGTTTATCGCGAGCTTTTTGATGACAGGCTCCATTAGCTGGTTGTATTACGCAGACAGGTTACTTGAGTTTCCGCTGGGACTGTTCGGTATTGCCATTGCAACGGTCATTTTACCTGCATTATCACAAAAACATGTTACCGCCCAAGGCTCAGGTTTTAATCAAACAATGGATTGGGGGGTCAAAGCCATTTTGTTGTTGGGCACACCAGCCATGCTTGGATTAATTATATTAGCGAAACCGATGTTGATGGTGTTGTTTATGCGCGGCGCATTTAGCATCAACGATGTTGAAATGGCTTCTTACAGTTTGGTGGCTTATGGTTGTGGCTTGTTAAGTTTTATGATGATTAAGGTGCTCGCGCCGGGTTATTACTCACGCCAAGACACCAAAACTCCAGTAAAATACGGAATCATTGCCATGGTGAGTAACATGGGGTTTAACTTAATCTTCGCCATACCCTTTGGTTATGTCGGTTTAGCACTGGCGACATCATTGTCGGCGTTGTTAAACGCAAGCCTTTTGTACCGTGGTCTTCATCGTGCTGGTGTGTATAAAATGAGCCGGCAAACGCTTTTCTTTACCGCAAAAGTAATCGTGGCCACAGCTATAATGACATTAGTGATTACCTATTTTATGCCGCAAATAAGCGAATGGCTTGAATGGCATACATTTGAACGCATGGTGATGCTATTTGAATTGATAGTGGGCGGCGCCTTGGTGTATTTATTGAGTTTACTTGTGATGGGCGTTCGACCTTGGAAAATAAAACGTCAATCAACAGCAAACTGATATAAGCATTGATAAACAACACGGCGAGTTTAGCTTAAAACGAGTGGAATTATATCAGGTGGAAACTCGCATCTGACATTGGTTTGGGTATATAATCTGCCGATTTACAATTGGCAGTTATTGAGCGTAATGGAATTAATCCGCGGTATACACAATATTTTACCTTCTCATCATGGTTGCGTATTAACCATCGGGAATTTTGACGGTGTCCATCGTGGTCATGCGCAAGTGATAAGCAACTTAGTGAATAAGGCGCATCACTTTCAATTGCCAGCCACTGTAATGACTTTTGAGCCGCAGCCACAAGAACGGTTTCGTGGTGCAGATGCTCCAGCTCGCTTAAGCCTTTTACGTGACAAAATTCGGTTGCTCGACGAGCTTAAAATCGAACAATTGTTGTGTATTAACTTTACTGTCGCTTTTGCTAATCAACCTGCAGAAGTCTTTATTGAAGATTTACTGGTCAAAAAACTGGGTGTGAAATATCTGGTTGTAGGTGACGATTTTTGCTTTGGTAAAGGTCGTGTTGGCAATTTTAATATGCTGGTTGCTGCGGGTAAAAAGTTTGGCTTTACCGTGGTGAGCACTCAAAGCTTTATGGTGGGCTCACTTAGAGTCAGTTCTACTGCAGTGAGAGAGCAGCTTGCATTAGGTCATCTAGAGCAAGCCAGGCGTTTATTAGGGCATCCTTTCATACTCAGCGGTCGTGTTGCTCACGGGCAAAAAATTGGCCGCACTATTGGATTTCCTACTGCCAATATTGCGTTAAAAAGAAATGTGGTTCCGGTGCGCGGCGTGTTTGCTGTGCGTTTATATTGGGATGATAGTGATATTTATGAAGGTGTTGCTAATGTGGGTTTTAGACCGACAGTCAATGGGCAAACCTGTAGATTAGAAGTCCACTTGTTTGATTTTTCCGGTGATTTATACGGTAAACGAGTGGAAGTGGAGTTAGTAGCAAAAATCCGTGATGAACAACCTTTTGAATCATTGGATGCGCTAAAAAAACAAATTTTAAATGATGCAAACGAAGCGCGGGCTTTGTTTAGCAACGATGCTAGCTGAAACTAATCAGCTTTAATAACGGTATGGGATCAATGAGCGACTATAAATTTACTTTGAATTTGCCGGAAACAGAGTTTCCGATGCGCGGTAATTTGGCAAATCGCGAGCCAGAAATGTTAACTCGCTGGACGCAAGATGGACTGTACCAACAGATCCGTGACAGCCGTACTGGCCGTAAACCTTTCATTTTGCACGATGGCCCTCCATACGCTAATGGCAGCATTCATATTGGTCACTCTGTAAATAAAATTCTGAAAGACATTATTATTAAATCAAAAACCATGTCAGGTTTTGACGCACCTTATATTCCTGGTTGGGATTGTCACGGTTTACCGATTGAGCTCAAAGTTGAGCAAAAAGTGGGTAAGCCAGGGGTTAAAATCTCTGCTGCAGAATTTCGCGAAGAATGTCGCAAATATGCTGCAACCCAAGTTGCCGGTCAACGCGATGACTTTATTCGTTTAGGCGTATTGGGTGATTGGCAAAATCCGTACTTAACCATGGATTTTTCAACTGAAGCGAATATCGTTCGCTCGCTAGCAAAAGTTATCGACAGTGGCCATTTACATAAAGGCGTTAAGCCAGTGCATTGGTGTACCGACTGTGGCTCAGCACTTGCTGAAGCAGAAGTTGAATACGAAGATAAAACCTCACCAGCAATTGATGTGGCTTTTGTTGCTGTAGACAGTGCTGCCGTGGCTGCTAAATTTGGTGTTGAAAACTATGCCAAGCCGGTTGCAATGGCTATTTGGACTACGACTCCGTGGACTCTACCTGCTAACCGCGCGTTATCACTTAGCCCTGAATTAGATTACAGCTTGGTTGAATTTACCAAAGAAGGTGAAACAACCACACTGGTTTTAGCACAAGTGTTGGTTGAGTCTTGTCTTGAGCGTTATGGCGCCGAGTCACACACTGTTTTAGGTGAAGTGAAAGGTGCTGAGCTTGAGCTTATGCGCTTTAATCACCCATTCTACGCATTCGACGTCCCAGCTATTTTAGGCGACCATGTTACTACTGATGCGGGTACCGGTATTGTTCATACTGCACCTGGCCATGGTCAAGACGACTTTGTGGTTGGTCAAAAATATGGTCTAGAAGTGGCAAACCCTGTTGGCGATAATGGTGTTTATAAGCCAGATACAGAGTTTTTTGCCGGTCAGCATGTATTTAAAGCCAATGCAAATGTGGTTGAATTACTTGAAGAAAAGGGCGCGTTATTGCTGCATGTGCCTTATCGTCATAGCTACCCACACTGCTGGCGTCACAAAACGCCCATTATTTTCCGTGCAACGCCACAATGGTTTATCTCTATGGATAACCATGGTTTACGTTCGCAAGCATTGAAAGAAATTGAAAAGACGCAGTGGATCCCAGATTGGGGTCAAAGCCGTATCGAAAAAATGGTAGAAAACCGCCCAGACTGGTGTATTTCACGTCAACGTACCTGGGGTGTACCAATCACACTATTTGTACATCGCGAAACTGAAGAACTGCATCCAGATAGCGTGTCATTAATGGAGCGTGTTGCTCATCGTATTGAGCAGCAAGGTATCCAAGCTTGGTGGGACCTTGATGCAAGCGAGCTACTCGGTGATGAAGCCGATAAATACCGTAAAGTCACTGACACATTAGATGTATGGTATGACTCTGGTTCAACTTTTTCATCAGTGGTTGCTGCGCGCCCTGAATTCCATGGTCACGAAATCGATTTATACCTAGAAGGTAGTGATCAGCACCGTGGTTGGTTTATGTCGTCGCTAATGATTTCAACTGCGATGAATGGTAAAGCACCTTATAAACAAGTGCTAACCCATGGTTTTACCGTTGATGGTAAAGGCCGCAAGATGTCAAAGTCTGTGGGTAATGTGATTGCACCTTTGCAGGTGACTAACAAGCTTGGTGCAGACATTTTACGCTTATGGGTTGCTGCGACTGATTACAGCGGTGAAATGACCGTATCTGACGAGATTTTAAATCGCAGTGCTGATGCATATCGCCGTATTCGTAATACAGCGCGTTTCTTGTTAGCAAACCTAAGTGGTTTCAATCCTGAAACTGACATGATTGCGTCTGAAGATATGGTGGCGCTAGACCGTTGGGTTGTTCGCCGTGCAGCAGCGCTACAAAAAGAAATCATCGAAGCATATAATCAATATAACTTCCACCAAGTAACTCAAAAGCTGATGCAGTTCTGTTCAGTTGAGTTAGGTAGTTTTTATCTTGATATCATTAAAGATCGCCAATATACCGCTAAGCAAGAAGGACATGCTCGTCGTAGTTGTCAATCTGCGTTATTCCATATTGCAGAAGCAATGGTACGTTGGATGACACCTATCCTTAGCTTTACCGCTGACGAAGTTTGGCAATTATTGCCTGGTAAGCGTGAAAAGTACGTATTCACTCAAGAGTGGTATCAAGGCCTTGATGCTGTCACTTTAGATACTGATTTAAGTGATGACTATTGGGCTAAGCTGTTAGATGTTCGTAACGAAGTGAACAAAGTGCTTGAGCAAGCACGTCGTGATAAGCGTATTGGTGGTTCATTAGAAGCTGAGCTTACGCTATATGCTGATGCTGATTTAGCTGCGCAGTTAGCAAAAGTCGGCGATGAACTTCGCTTTGTGTTATTGACTTCAAAAGCGGCAGTTGCTGATTTATCTCAAGCGGGCGATGACGCAATTGAAACCGAGTTAAGCTCACTTAAATTAGTGGTTAGCAAAAGTGACGCACAGAAGTGTGAGCGCTGCTGGCACTACCGTGAAGAGGTTGGCACCATCGAAGCTCACCCAACATTGTGTCAACGTTGTGTGACCAATATTGAGGGTGAAGGCGAACAACGCGAATTCGCTTAAGGAAGCACTAATAATGAGTTCTGTGCCATTAACTTGGAAAGACAGTGGCTTGCGTTGGTATTGGGTAGCTGCATTGGTGTTTTTAGCCGATCAGCTATCTAAACAATGGGTACTGAGCAACTTCGAATTGTATGACTCGGTTAACTTACTGCCATTTTTTAACTTCACTTACGTAAGAAATTACGGCGCAGCATTTAGCTTTTTAAGTGATGCCGGTGGCTGGCAACGTTGGTTATTTACCGTTATTGCGGTGGGGTTTAGTACTTTATTAACCATTTGGCTACGTAAGCAGTCGCACACTATGTGGCGCAGTAATTTAGCTTTTACCCTTGTAATTGGTGGGGCGCTAGGTAATTTAGTTGATCGCTTAATGCATGGCTTTGTCGTGGATTTTATTGATTTTTACTGGAATACCAGCCATTACCCAGCCTTTAATATCGCCGATGCTGGCATATTTGTTGGTGCGATATTAATCATTTGGGAATCGTTTAAACCAGAAGCTAACGCGTCAGAGGAGCAATCTCACCGTGACTGATTTATCTAAACAAGATGGCCATGCACTTGTATGCCACATGAATATCGTGCTTGAAGACGGCTCAACAGCCGATAGCACTAAAGCCTCGGGTAAACCAGCTCGTTTAAACATTGGTGATAATAGTTTAAGTCCTGCATTTGAAGCTCAACTTAAAGGCTTGAAAGAAGGGGATAAACATCAATTTACACTCGCACCGCAAGATGCGTTTGGTGAATCAAATCCTGATGCAATCCATTATATGGACCGAAGCCGTTTTCCTGGGGATATGAAGCTTGAAACCGGCGTGATAGTGAGCTTTGCAGGACCAGGAGGTAGTGAAATCCCTGGTGTTGTGCGTGACACTGCGGGCGATTCAATTACCGTTGATTTAAACCATCCATTAGCCGGCCACACCATTACATTTGAACTTGAAGTGGTCAGTGTTATAACGGAATAAAGGCAGAATATGTTGAAAGTTGATCCTACATCTCCTGAACTGAGCATTTTACTGGCTAATCCTCGAGGGTTTTGTGCAGGAGTTGACCGTGCCATTAGCATTGTTGAGCGTGCATTAGAGCTATTTGAACCGCCTATCTATGTGCGTCATGAAGTGGTGCACAATCGGTATGTAGTTGAAAATCTCAAACAACGCGGCGCAATCTTTGTCGATGAACTTGAGCAAGTACCTGATAACAGCATTGTTATATTCAGTGCTCATGGTGTGTCACAAGCGGTAAGAAAAGAAGCTAAAGAGCGTGGGTTGAAGGTATTTGACGCAACCTGTCCTTTAGTGACTAAAGTGCATTTACAAGTGACTCGTGCCAGCCGTAAAGGCATTGAATGTATTTTGATTGGTCATGAAGGTCACCCAGAAGTTGAAGGCACAATGGGTCAATACGATAACCCTAATGGTGGTGTTTATCTTATTGAATCACCAGAAGATGTTCAAAGCTTACAAGTTAGCAATTCTGAAAACTTATGTTTTGTTACCCAAACAACACTTTCAGTAGATGACACTTTAGATATTATCGAAGCCTTACAAAAACGTTTCCCTTCAATTGAAGGACCTCGTAAAGATGATATTTGCTACGCAACTCAAAACCGTCAAGATGCCGTGCGTAGCATGTCTGCCGAAGTTGATTTATTGATTGTTGTTGGTTCAAAAAACAGCTCTAACTCTAATCGGTTACGTGAGCTAGCTGAAAAAACAGGTACGCAATCTTATTTAGTTGATACCGCTGCAGATGTTGAAGCAATTTGGTTTGATAATGTCAGCAAAGTGGCCGTAACTGCAGGCGCTTCAGCACCTGAAGTATTGGTTCAACAGGTTGTTAACGCAATTGCTACATTAGCGCCGAGTGTTATTACCGAAGTAGAAGGTCGAAAAGAAGATACGGTTTTTGCTGTCCCTGCAGAATTAAGATAGTTAAATCATAGACCTAAACTTATTAACCCGCAGCTATTATTAGTTGCGGGTTTTTTGTACTTGTGTGATAAACCGAGTATAATACTGATTAATTGTTATAAGTAAGATAACCGTGTGAATTTATTGTAACTTTATAAATCAATGTAAATATTTATTGTTACTACTTTCTGATTACTTTTAGCTCAGCTATGCTTATCTATGGCTTAAAGTAATTATAAGTGTGTTATTTTTAAGGTAAGACCAAGATTTAATTATCTTTTCATGGAGGTTTGGCCTAATGTCAGTAAAAAGGAATGGATTTTCCTTAATCGAAGTAATGGTTTCACTAGTTATTCTGGTGATAGGCCTTATTGGCATTTTTAATCTGCACCTCGTCGCCAAAAAAGGCAGTTTTGAGTCCTTTCAACAAACCCAAGCCTCATATTATGCCAATGATATTATCAATCGCATGCGGATCAATAGCAGCGAACTCGCTAATTATGCCGGTACTTTTACAGGCTCATCGATATCATCAGCCAAAGCCTGCGATGTAGATGTTGGTGTTAATACCATATGCACCAATGCCGAAACTCGTAATTGGGATTTATTTCAGTGGGAACGTGCATTCGCTGGTGAAAATGAAAAATCATCTGATAACACTAATGTTGGTGGTTTAGATTCTGCTACAGCGTGTATTAGTGTTGTGGGGACCGATGTCACCGTGGTGATGACGTGGAAAGGTGTACGTGCAACCTCTGACGGTACCGATGGCCAGTCTACTTTTATACAAGGTTGCGGTAGCAGCAGTGATAGACGACGAGCATTAGCAGTTAATACGGCGATTATAAGATGATAAAAGTGTCTATAAAGCAACAAGGTATGTCACTCGTTGAATTAATGGTTGCGATGTTGATCAGTTTGTTTTTAACAGCTGGTATTTTTACGATGTTCAGTATGTCATCGAGTAATGTCACTACAACGAGTCAGTTTAATCAGTTACAAGAAAACGGCCGCATAGCATTAGCGATTATGGAGCGTGACTTAAGCCAGTTAGGTTTTATGGGAGATATTACCGGAACTGATTTTATTATTGGTACAAACACGACAATATCGTCGACAGCTGTTGCTGCAGATTGCGTTGGCGCAGGCTTGAATAATGCAAGTTTCCCTAATCTTCAGCCTTCACATTTTCGTCGTTTATGGGGATACGAGCAAGGTGTGAGTGCTGAAACATTGGCCTGTGTCTCTCCCAATACCAACACTGATGTTATCCAAATAAAACGCTTAATTGGTCCGCCAGCCACAGTGTTAACAGCTACTCGATACTACGCCGCGACTGAATCAACTGAAATTGTGTTTTTTGACGGCAGTGGCGCCGTTCCCGCGTTATTAAATAGTAGGGTATGGGAATATCAACATCATGTTTATTTTATTCGTGATGATGGCACCACTCCGGTACTCAGACGGAGAACGCTATCAATTAATAACGGCATGAATAACGAAGAACAGCTTGTCGAAGGCATTGAGAATATGCGTATTTTATATGGATTTGACAATGATGGTGATGGCACTGCAGACAGCTATATGCCAGCACAAAATGTCACTACATTAATGTGGGACAACGAATTGTTTCAACGTTTAGTTGCTCTAAGAGTATTTTTATTGGTTCGAGCTAATGAAGAAGATCAAAGCTATAAAAACGACAACACTTATACGTTAGGTGACAAAACAATAGGCCCTCTAAATGACAAATATCGTCGTAAAGTGGTGTCGAGTACAATAATTTTGGAAAATCCAATATTAATAAACCTTTAGTTTCATTTGTTCGTCACAGATTGTTAGTTGCTCAGTTAATTTAAGAAGGTATCAACAATGATTACATCGCAAAAAAAACAGCAAGGTATCGTGTTGTTTTTTTCATTAATAGTCTTAGTGCTGATGACCTTAATCGGTGTGGCATTAGCCGTTAACTCGACGCAGTCATTAAGAATGGCTGGCGCGGGCTCTGAACGGATTGAAGCTGTGGCATCAGCAAAAGGTGCTCAAGATAAAGTTATCTCGGCCAATACTGGAACAACATTAACCACAATGACAGTCGCCTCAACCACGGTTGATGCCGATTTAGGTGTCTCAAACACCATGACGCCGTTAAATGCCGGCGATGTGAGTTGCAAGCGCAGTGCGACTGCAAGTTCTGGTAACCTAATCAGTTGCCGTAGAGTTGAAGTTTCTAGTGCTGCAACATTTGGCCGTAGCAATATGGGGTTAGTTACCGTCGTCGCCGGAATTGAACAAGAAGTGTTAACAGGGAGTTAGTCATGTTTATAAAACAATTATCTTATACATTGCTATTTGCAATATTGGCTTACTCATCCATCAGCTTCGCCGATGATACTGAGCTATACGTTTTTGAGTCTACAGCGCGTTCAGGCTCAAAACCTCAGGTACTGATTATTTTTGATGTTTCAGGAAGTATGGGCTCGACTTTTTATACAGATGACCCCTATGAGCGTGGTGATGAAAATGTCAATTCTAGTGGTCGTTTGAAAACTAATACCAAACTATTTTTTTCCCGTAGTAGTAGTAATGTGCCATTAGCATCGAGTAATCAATATTATTTAAATGAGATTAATGGCTGTAATACCGCCGAAGGTTATTTAGAAGACTATGGCATGTTCACTGGTTATATACGTGAGCATAAATATATTGGTGAAAATGGAGAGTGGTCAGAACTGCCATTAACTGATGGCACAAGTATTCAATATACAGATTGTTACGAAGATATTGCAGAAAGAGATTATATCAACCGCGCAGCAACTAATGGTTTTCCAGTAGATGGCTTAGGTACATCTGCAGATCCTCAAAGGCATACGCCAATTAACGGATCATCAACTACCGCTGAAGTCGATGCTGCAATAGAAAAAGCCCTTTTAACTAATTTTGGGATTGGCCAGCCTGTAACTCTGTTTACTGAAAAATATGTAAATTGGTATCATAGTACAAAGTCTAAACACAATTATTCGAGAATAGAAGTCGCAAGGCGTGTTATGGAAGACACTATCGTAACAACGCCAAGTGTAGACTTTGGGTTGTCTGTATTTAACTTCGATGATGGTGGGCGTATTGTCTATGGCATTACGACTAATAATGAGACAAATAAACCGAATTTACTGTCTACTATTAGTTCACTTACCGCTACAACCTGGACACCATTATGCGAAACCCTTTATGAGGCTTATCGTTATTTTTCTGGTGGTGGTGTGTATTTTGGTAACGATGATCCATCGAGAACACCTTTACGAGACACTTCAATAGAATCTGGTGGCAGCTATATCTCTCCATTTGTAGGTAAGGTCTGTCAAGATAAAGCTTATGTTATTTATATAACTGATGGTGAGCCAACCAGAGATGATGATGCAGATAGTAAAGTTAAAGCTCTTTCTGGTGTTTCTAATTCAGATAAATACTCTGGCAGCTACTTGCCTGCTCTTGCTGGTTGGTTGAACACTAATGATGTTAATACGGATCTTGATGGAACCCAAACTGTATCGACTTACACGATTGGTTTTGGTGAAGATGCAGATTCAGTCGCAGATCTTTTACAAGAAACTGCTGCCCGTGGTGGTGGCGATACCTATACTGCTTCCGATGCGGAAAAATTACAGGAAGCATTGCAAACGATTTTCTCTAATATTTTAGAGACCAACTCTACGTTTACTTCTCCTTCAATTGCCAGTAATAACTTTGATAGAACCCAAACTCTAGACTCAGTTTATTATGCGATGTTTTTACCTAATGAAGGCCCTCGCTGGGTGGGTAATTTGAAAAAGTTCAAGGTGACTGGAACTGGCGATGTGGTTGATAAAAATAGCAATGATGCCATTGGCGATGATGGTAATTTAGCCTCTTCAGCTTGCTCGTTTTGGACATCAAACTCTGTATGTAGCTCAACGAGTGGTGGCGGTGATGGTAATAATGTTGAAGTCGGTGGTGCACTAACCCAACTTCAAAACACTTCAAGTCGAACCTTATATGGTAATTTTGGTAGTGATGGCTCAATCGAAGAGTTTACTAAATCAAATGCAGCTTCGAGTCCTGGGATCACGAGTGAAAATGAATTAGCCATTTTTATGGGGGTCGATAAGTCTGAATTAACCGAATTATTCGATTGGGCAAAGGGCATTGATGTGGATGATGAGGATAATGATGGCTCAACATCTGACAAACGTGCTGATATTATGGGCGATCCGCTTCACTCTAAACCATTAGCAATCAATTATGGCACTGATGGCTCACCAGATGTTCGCATTGTATTGGGAACCAATGCCGGCTTTTTGCACATGTTTAAAGACAACGGTGATACGGTTGAGGAATCTTGGGCCTTTATGCCGCAAGAGTTATTGCCAAACCTTCGTGAACTCAGGGCTAACGTGCCAACAGGTATTCACTCTGTTTATGGTATGGACAGTCCACCAGTGGCTTATGTAGAGCGTAATTCATCAGGGGCCGTCGATAAAGCATGGTTATTTGTGGGTATGCGTCGTGGTGGTAAATCTTATTATGCGCTAAATATTACTAATCCTGACTCACCTCAATTTATGTGGAAAGTGGATCCAAGCTCTGCTGGTATGAGTGATATGGGGCAATCTTGGGCTGAGCCTGTAGTGACGCTTATTCCTGGGGTGCCTGCCGGTAATACTTCATCGGCAAGTGCTACACCAGTAGTGATTATCGGTGGGGGTTACAATCCATCAAATAAAGACGGTGCCAGTGTCGGTACGGATGACACAACAGCGCGTAGTGTATACATTTTAAATGCTGCTACAGGTGCTTTAGTTCATCAATTTGGCTCGGCATCTGGTTCTAATAAAACCCAATTGCCAGGTATTGTAGACAGTATCCCCAATAGCGTTGCGATATTAGACAGTAACAATGATAATTTGACCGATAGAATATATGCTACCGATACAGGGGCCAATGTGTGGCGCATGGATTTACCAAGTGCGTCAGCGAGTGATTCTACTAACCCTTGGACGGCGTTTAAGTTTGCCAGTTTAGGCGGCTCAACCCAAGCCACAGACAGACGCTTTTTTGCTGAAGCGGCAGTCGCCCAAACGGTGTTTACCAATGTATCTGAAGTTTCGGTTACAGATGCTTCGAACAATACTACAACCAGTATAACGTATCAGAATATTCCTTATGATGCTGTAACTGTAGGGACGGGCAACAGACCACATCCTTTGGATACAACGCGCTCAGATAAGTTTTTTATGCTGCAAGATAGAAATGTGGTGACTAAATCGTTTACCGGCGCAACGGGTCACGAAATCCCTGCAGCGCTCCAGTTATCAGATCTTTATAATGTGTCGTCAACAGCACCGACAACACAAGCTGAAAATATTGCATTTGGCGCTAAACGAGGCTGGTACTATAACTTTGGATCTAGTGGTGAGAAGAGCTTATCGGCTTCAACTATCATTCAAGGACGTGTTTACTTTACCTCTTATGTACCAGGTAGTATCACTTCAGCAAACCAATGTTTAGCTTATGGTGAAGGTCGATTATATGGCTTTGATTTACATAAAGGCACACGGTCATATACTGAAGAGTATTTAACTATGGGGGCTAGAGTACCTGATACACCGCAGTTAGTGATACCTGATAACGGTTCATCTGACAGCTATATGTACTTAATTGGTGTTGGTTCAGCAACTGACGATATGGTTAAAGTCGATGGTCCAGATGATGGCTGTGCAGATGGAGATAATAAGTGTATTGGTGGTGGTTTAGGCGTAAACAGAATTTATTACCATATTGATGAGTAGAGACGAGTAAAACTAATGATAAAGCAACAAGGATTTACCTTAATTGAAGTGATGATTACCGTGGTTATTGTCGGTATTCTCGCTTCTATTGCTTACCCAAGCTACACACAGTTTGTGGCTAAAGGTGCGAGAGGTGATGGTTTAGCTGGAGTGATGCATGTCGCTAATTTGCAGGAGCAGTATTATTTAGACCATCGCAGTTTTACCACCGATATGACTAAGCTAGGGCTTTCGGCCGACCCTTGGGTTGTAGAAAATACTTATTACAAAGTCGACACCACATTAAGCGGTGATGATTTTACTGTCACTGCAACCGCAGTGGGTGTTCAAGCTACTCGTGATAGTGCTTGCGCTGCAATATCGTTAACTTCAACAGGCACCAAGTCACCTACGGAGTGTTGGAAATGAACATAATTACCCCTATTACAGCTTTGTTAGCATTGCTGTTATCAATGAATGCGATAGCCGAAGAGTCCACATCTGATGAAACAACATACGTAACGTATAAATGCCATATAGAAACACCCAATGGGTCAAATATTGCGGTGTTTGTATGGGACTCGAAGTTACTCATTGAAGAGCAAAGTGCATTACTGGCGGAATATGTACCCACAGTCACTAATGAGCGATTAATCGTCAAAAGAATTGTTGAATGCATCACTGAAGATAAGGTGTTTAAAGACGTTTTCGTGCAAGAGCTTGATGCTGCGCGTACTCACTAGGTAAAAAGATAACAATAGTTATTTAATAAAGATACATACAGGCTTACCAATGGTAAGCCTTTTAACTGCACGTTACTGTAGTTGTGACCTTAGAAATTCGTCCAGATGAATTCATGCTTATTGCTTCAGAAGAACTGCTGTCTGCAGCCCCTGGGCAGTATCTAAAAACGCCACTGTTTCCGTTAGTCACCATACCGTCAGGGTTAAAACTGTATCGAGTTAGATCAGATTTAATTGTGTCGTTACTGTTAAATGCATCCACTTTACGCAATACCGTATCTGCAATACCGTTAGTGGTGTCCATGGTGCCTACTACACCGTTATCAATAAATACACTGAACCCTTGAGACCAATCGCTACCACATGATGTTGATGTCATTGGGCAAACAGATACTCTACTGCCATAACTAACCGCTTGGCTGCGTGCAAACACAAATGATGATTCAATTGTACTAATGGCACTTCTGGCTCTAATCCCTTCATATAACGAATTAAACGAGGGAGCCGCTACTGCAAGAAGGATAGCTGCTACAGCAACCGTAACCATAACCTCGACTAAGGTAAAACCTGACTGTAATTTTTTCATGTGTGTATCCTCAACTATATACAGAAGAGTATAACTAAGCACAGCATGAATTACAGTGTTTAATTGGTTATTTATTGTCTAATGATTTGGCCTCGTAAATATCTATCTCACTATTAATTAAAGACAAAACCAAAAATTAATTTGGTTTACATTTGATATTTTTCTTCTTGGACATTCTTGCTCGCCCCGCTTGGTTAACGATAACGGCTTTTGAATACTCGCTGTCTATAGTGCTAGGGCAATATGTGAGGGTACCATTTGTACCAGAAGCTAAACCATCTGCTTGAAACCTAACCGCCGCTCGGTTGTAACCCACAAAATCGTTATCGTTAAATGCTGAGGTTTGCTGTAGTAACCGATCGTTTGCATCAATTTGATTTTTGGTACCACGGTCAATAAATACGCTGAGACCAATTCGCCAATCAGAAGTGCATTTGTTATCTACAATGGGGCAGACCGTGACCCTTGTTCCATAGCTTATCGCCATATTGCGGGCAAATTGGATAGTCTGTTGTATGACTTTAATGCTGCTCTGTGTTCGAGTATGTTCGTGTATTGCAGTAAAGGAGGGGACAGCGATAAGCGACATCAACATGATAATTAATGTGGTAACGATGAGCTCGATAAGCCCAAAGCCTTTTGTCAGTGTTGAGATAGTCATCATTATTCTTCCCTAAATTGTTGGCAGCATCCTGCTGCGGGTTAAATAGTATAGAAAATGAACAATTCTTTTGCTGTGAAATATCTTTTTCTAAATACGCAAAATAGCAGCGACATTTTGCTGTGGTTTCAAGTAAGATATTTGCAGGAAGTTTGGTTGCTATAAACGTCAACGATGACATATGTTTAACCAACAATTTAGCTGATGACAGGAGTATGTAATGAAAAAAGTCGAAGCCATTATTAAACCATTTAAACTTGATGATGTGCGTGAGTCACTCGCTGAGATTGGCATCACAGGTATGACAGTGTCTGAGGTGAAGGGATTTGGGCGTCAAAAAGGGCATACTGAACTGTATCGTGGCGCAGAATACATGGTCGATTTTTTACCTAAAGTGAAAATTGAGCTTGTGATCCAGGATGAGCTGCTAGAACGTGCTATCGATGCAATTGTTGATACTGCAAGAACAGGAAAGATAGGCGACGGAAAGATTTTTGTTACCGATGTCGAGCGAGTCATTCGTATTCGTACCGGTGAAGAAAACGACGAAGCAGTATAAGGCCCACAAGGGCCTTTTTTTATGTGTTTCAAGTTAGTAAGACAATGTTTGGTTGGAGAAGTTTATGCAACAAAGAATTGTTATTGTTGGTGGTGGAGCTGCCGGTTTAGCATTGGCGTCAAAGCTAGGGCGTAAGTTTGGTAGCAATTCTTTAGTTGATATCAGCTTAGTTGATAAAAATACCGTGCATATTTGGAAACCTAAATTACATGAGGTTGCGGTTGGGGTTATTGATCAATCGATTGAAGGGTTGCAATATCGCGATCATGGCCTTAAAAATGGTTACCGCTATATTAGAGGTGCTATTGAACAATGCGACCCACAAGCCAAAACGATTCAATTAGCGCCTGTTTATAATGATGAGGGTGAACAGATTATCGCTGAGCGCCACATTGCATATGACACCTTAGTGCTAGCGTTAGGTGGTGTCTCCAATAGCTTTAATACGCCAGGTGCTGAAAAACACTGCATATTTTTAGACAGCCTTGATAGCGCAAATGTATTCCATCAAAAGTTGATGGATGCGTTATTACAACTCAATGAAACCCAAGATCAGTTAGGTATCGGAATTGTTGGTGCAGGGGCAACAGGCGTAGAGCTATCGGCAGAGCTTCATCATGTTATCGAGTCTGTTAAAGAATACGGCTATCAAAATATTAGCAAAGATCATTTAGACATTAACCTTATCGAAGCATCAAACAAAATTTTGCCACAACTGCCAGCACAAGTAAGCGCAAGAGCGCAAACAGTATTGTCAAAGCTTGGGGTTAAATTGCACTTAGGTGTTCAGGTTAAAGAAGTGACCAAACAAGGTTTTGTGACCGCAACGGGCGATGTGATTAAAGCCAATATCAAAGTATGGGCTGCAGGCGTTAAAGGGCCAAAAGTATTCGAGAGCTTCACTCAACTTCCTGTAACACCGCGTAATCAATTAGATGTCGATGACTGCATGCGAGTTAAAGGACTTAGCGATATCTATGCGTTAGGCGATTGCGCACAACTCATATTGCCATCAGGCAAACCGGTTCCACCTCGTGCCCAAGCCGCAGCACAAATGGCCGATCGCTTGTATGCTAATTTGTGTTTAAAAATGAAGTCACAGCCAGAAAAGTCATTTGAATATAAAGACTATGGCTCTTTAGTTTCATTAAGCCGCTTTTCTGCGGTCGGAAATCTAATGGGGAATTTACGCTCAGGTGATTTTTTCGTGGAGGGTCACGTTGCACGCTTAATGTATATTTCATTATATCAACGTCACCTAGCCAGTTTATATGGCTGGTTTTCCGCTTCAGTGTACCGCATCGCCCAAAAATTGCTGCGTTGGCAGCGACCTAAGCTTAAATTGCACTAAATATGGTTTGTCACGACAAGGGCTTTACTACGGATAAAGCCTCTCTTATTGGACAATAAAACAGCTTTTAATGATGATAAGCGCAATTTAATCTAAATGTACTTGAATTTAAGATTTATCTTGGTAGTTTCAGGTATCAATGAATTGTTAACTCTCGTATAGATACCAAGCTGTACGTATGTCAAAGAAGATAATCAGTGCCTCAGGGAGCCAAGATGCAAAACCAAATTACGTTATTAGAACAAACCAAACATGGCGAGTTAAAACTAGCAGCAAGTGACTATTCACATGTAGCAGAGCAACATATCGTGCCAGTTACTCTACATGAGATCAGCCGTGCCGCGACAGAATACCCAATTGTGTTTGTTAAAAATAGCGACACCAATGAATTTCAGTCAGTTGCAATGCTAGGGTTAAAGCCTGGACAAAATTTAAGTGTTAAAGACGGCAAATGGCAAGGTCTGTATATTCCTGCGGTAGTGCGAGATTATCCTTTAGGACTTGTTCTTAACCCAGATGTAAAAGATAAAGTGTGGATTGGTATTCGTGAAGAGGCTAAAGAAGTTAGCAAAACTGAAGGCCAACCATTGTTTGTTGACGGTAAAGAAACGCCATTGCTAGAAACACGTAAAAAAGCTTTAATTAGCCACTATGAACAAGATCAAGCAACACGTGGGATTTTAGGCTTTTTAAATGAAAAAGGTTTATTAATCAACCAAACATTAACGGTTGATGTCGCCGGTGAAAAGCGCAATATCAATGGTTTATATGTTGTTGATGAAGCAAAACTAAATGAATTAAGTGACGAAGAATTTTTAGATTTGAAAAAACGCGGCTTATTAGGGCCAATCTTCGGTCATTTAGGTTCGTTAAACCAAGTGAACCGTCTAGCTAGAGTTGAAATGCAGGATAAATAACCTGCCAGCTTATTAAGAAAAAAAACTAAGGCACTCTATCGAGTGTCTTTTTTTATTCTTGTCCAATCTGATGAGTAATGAAATGTTAAAATACTAATCAATAGATACAAAAAAGCCACTCATTGAGTGGCTTTTTTGTTTTTATGGTGCCGGCACCAAGAGTCGAACTCGGGACCTACTGATTACAAGTCAGTTGCTCTACCAACTGAGCTATGCCGGCTAAATTGTGGTGCCCGAACCCGGAATCGAACCAGGGACACGAGGATTTTCAATCCTCTGCTCTACCGACTGAGCTATTCGGGCAACTAAACTAAGCGTTAGTTTACTACTTCAAACTAGGTACTAACTTGGTAATCAGTGCCTGTCTCGTCTGGAGTGCGCACATAATATAGCGATGGATTTTATCGTGCAAGTGCTTTTTAAAAGTTTTTCATCGTTCGGCTAGTTAATGTTCAAAATGCGGCAGTTTTAACTGTTATTGATGGTTTTTAATCCGAAATGGCTAAATTTAAGTATTAGTGTTTTGTTTGAGATGGTTTTTATTAACCAATGCTGATGGATATTGGCTTTAAATCGAGTCGTTATTGTCACTCGCGAAAAAATAAATGTTATTTCGACAATAATTAGCCAACTGTTTTAACCGTGGATGACTTGACCTTTAATAGCATAACGAAGCGGTTGGCTATTGATGCAAAACCACTGGTGGAGAGCAAGACCCTTTGGGGCGGCTATCGTGCAGGTTTGACTGGCAAAACCACTTTTGCAATGAAAGATTATGGTGTGAAAATGGATTTAAGCCCAGCATCAGCTAACGTAGCATTAGAATTTATTGTTGAGGGCGTTAAGCAATAAGTATAGCCACAAAAAAGCCGCATTGTTTGCGGCTTTTTCTATTAATGTTTGTTATTAATGTTTATCACTAATGTTTATCACTAATGTTTGTTACTCGTCTTCAGCAGGAGGAACATAACCTTCGATTTCAACATCTTTACCTTCAAATAAGAAGCTCAGCATTTGAGTTTCTAAAAATTTGCGGTCATCAACATTCATCATGTTGAGTTTTTTCTCATTAATCAGCATCGTTTGCTTTTGTTGCCACAAGCCCCACGCTTCTTTACTGATATTGTCATAAATACGTTTACCTAACTCGCCTGGATAAAGCTGAAAATCCAAACCGTCGGCAGATTTATTAAGGTGTTGACACTGAACTGTGCGAGCCATGGTGATTCCTTACTAACTTAATTTCGATTAAAACTAATGTGTCATGAAAAGTACGGCTAAATTAGACAAAATACGCTCTGTGGCCGCAGCTAATCCCACTTTTGCTGGTTGGTCTATGTTATACCAGAGAGTCGCGTTTTGTTCCATGATCCCCGTAACTGGCTGAGATGTTAATTCAACTAAAACGGGCTGAATATCCAAATGAAAGTGGCTAAATGTATGTCTAAATCCAGCAAGGCCTTGATCTGAGGCTTTAAGGTTATGCAGCGCTAAATAATCAGTCAACTCCACCTCTGTATCAAATTGTGGGAAACACCATAAACCGCCCCAGATACCCGCGGGTGGACGCTGCATTAACTGTACAGTGGTATCTGAACCAGAGTTGTTAACCATAACCAACATAAAAGCGGACTTTTCAGGGGTAACTTTTTTAGGTTTTTTACCGGGGTAACGAGTTTGTTCACCTTGTAATTGCGCCTTACAGTCAATTGCGACAGGACATTGCGCACAAAGTGGCTTACTTCGTGTACATACACTAGAGCCAATATCCATCATGGCTTGGTTAAATTTCTCTACACCTACTTTGGGTGTATGTTGTTCGGTTAATTGCCATAACTGCTGCTCAACCGTTTTCACCCCAGGCCAACCGTCAATCGCACCGTGCCTTGCTAATACACGCTTTACATTGCCATCCAAAATAGGATGATGTTGTCCAAGTGAGAGTGACAACACCGCTCCAGCGGTAGACTTACCAATACCAGATAAAGCAACCACATCGTCAAAGTCTGTGGGAAACTCGCCACTAAATGCATCACGCACATGCTGGGCGGCTTTATGCAAATTACGCGCTCTGGCGTAGTAGCCTAATCCTGTCCATAAATGTAATACCTCATCTTGCTCAGCGTTAGCAAGTTCGACAACCGTCGGAAATCTTGCCATAAATCGTTCATAATAAGGGATAACCGTTGCGACTTGGGTTTGTTGCAGCATAATTTCAGACACCCAAACGCGGTAAGGTGTTTTATTGATCTGCCAGGGCAGTGTTTTACGACCATTAAGGTCGTACCAAGCAATAATACGCTCGGCAAAGGTAGTCACTTTTTTCATGGGCGCAGTGTATCTATAGCCATTTTATTACACAAGTAGGCAAACCATTTTAACCTTTTATACTCACTTGAGCAGAATCACTTGTTGATGATTAATTTAGCGTAAACATGTGCGGCGACTTTAGGTATAATGCCCAACTTAATTTTTTAAATTGATCCACCACAAATAGCAAAAGCGTAATGTGGATGTAAATAGTGGCGTTAGTACGCTAACGGTAAACACTTACATTGGGTAAATTACGTAAGCAATGAGGCAGAAATGAGCGACGTTACCACAGCTGAGTTTAACGAAGACGGTAAGTATATTCGTAAAATCAGAAGTTTTGTTTTGCGTGAAGGGCGACTAACCAAAGGCCAATCACAAGCAATTGAGGCTCACTGGCCTGCAATGGGGTTGGACTACACACCACAACCACTTGATTTAACAAAAGTGTTTGGGCGTGATGCCGATACCGTTCTTGAAATCGGCTTTGGTATGGGTGCCTCATTAGTGCAAATGGCAAGTGCATCACCTGAGCAAAACTTTATTGGTATTGAAGTGCACAAACCAGGTATTGGCGCATGTTTAGCCGACGCGGGTGAAGCCAAAGTCACTAATTTACGTGTATACCACCATGATGCAATGGAAGTATTAGAGCACAGCATTGCTGACGGCTCATTAGCACGTTTGCAATTGTTTTTCCCAGATCCTTGGCACAAAAAGCGTCACCACAAACGCCGCATTGTGCAAGCTGAGTTTGTTGAGTTAGTCCGCCGTAAGTTAAAAATCGGCGGCGTGCTGCATATGGCAACAGATTGGGAAAACTACAGCGAGCATATGTTAGAAGTAATGAATGCTGCAGAAGGTTATAAAAATCAATCTACTACTGGTACAGTGGTTGAACGTCCAGACCACCGTCCGTTAACTAAGTTCGAAGCGCGTGGCCATCGTCTTGGTCACGGTGTTTGGGATATCATGTTTGAGCGTATCGCTTAATTTTAGCAACTGGAGAACACATTATGGCGCAAAATCGCAGCCGTCGTTTACGTAAAAAGTTACGAGTGGATGAGTTTCAAGAGTTCGGGTTCGATGTCAATTGGACCTTTGACGAGTCAGTCTCAGAACAAGATATTGATGCATTAGTTGATCAGTTTATTGATGAAGTGATTGAACCTCGCCAGTTAGGCTTTCATGGTGGTGGCCATAAAGAATGGGAAGGCATCATTGCAACCCAGGCCATTGGCAAGTGTACCGAAGATGATATCGCCGCAGTACAGGCATTTTGGCAAAGCAAACCAGTATCGGGCATAGAAGTGAGTGCCTTATATGACATCTGGTGGGGTTAAACTAAATTGCCAGAGCAATTATTACTACAAGAAGCGGTAGACAAAGTCAGGCCGTTATTGGGTAAAGGCAAGGTGGCAGGGTATATTCCTGCCCTTGCTAATGTTGACCCCAATAAAATAGGTATTGCCATCACGACTGTTGACGGTACTACCATTGGCGCTGGCGACTATCTTGAGCCTTTTTCTATTCAAAGTATTTCCAAAGTGTTTAGTCTAACGCTTGCGTTAAACTTATACACAGAAGAAGAAATCTGGAATCGAGTAGGAAAAGAGCCTTCAGGTCATTCGTTTAACTCATTAGTCCAAGTAGAGTTAGAGCGTGGCAAACCACGAAACCCCTTTATTAATGCGGGTGCACTGGTTATTGCCGACTTGCTGCAAGCCCGTCTTGGCGCACCTAAACATCGTATGTTAGAAGTGGTGAGACAGTTAAGCCAAGACCCAAGTGTCACTTACGATAAAACAGTTGCTGATTCTGAGTTTCAGTTTAGTGCACGTAATGCGTCAATTGCCTATTTAATGAAATCATTCGGTAACTTCGACGGTGATGTCGATACTGTGCTGAAAAGCTACTTTCATTACTGCTCATTAAAAATGAGTTGCGCTGATTTATCTCGAGCCATGTTTTATTTAGCTAATCGAGGCAAAACCCTCGAGGGTGATGAGATAGTCACGCCCGTACAAACAAGGCAATTAAATGCCTTACTGGCCACATCTGGGTTATATGATGGTGCCGGTGAATTTGCCTACCGTGTGGGTATGCCTGGTAAAAGTGGTGTTGGTGGGGGGATTATTGCTGTAATACCCGGTGATATGTCAATTTGTGTGTGGTCACCAGAACTTGATATTAATGGTAACTCACTTGCCGGTACCGCAATGTTAGAACATATTAGCCAACAACTTGGCCGCTCAATTTTTTAGGCTAATTAATTATTATTGAGATTCGTAAAATAGACTACTTTTTGGTTTATTTTACGAATACACTGCTGTTATTCATCGCTCACCCTCCTCACTTTAAATCTTTAAAGAGTTAAAACTTATATAAATCATTGGTTTGCATGTTTGGCATGGCTTATGCTTTATAAGTTTTATATTCGACTTAATTATTCGCACTCGTACTGCAAAAAGGATCTTTATCATGACCAAGCAAAAGTTGATCTGTGGGTTAGCATTAACCAGCGTGTTGTTTACCGCTGGCGCATGGACTCCAGCCATGGCAAAAATGTCTCTCAATGATGATAAGTGTAATGTGACGCTGAATTATGATGTCACGGTTGAACCCACTAATTTACAGATAAGTGATAACGGCGCAGAAAAGTATCGCGTTGAGTTAGGTCAACTTTATGTCGATGGTAAAAAAATTACCCTTAACGACGATCAACAAAAATTATTGACCGAGTATTCTGAAGCGCTTTCTAGCCAGGTGCCAGATGTGATTGACTTAGTGGGCGATGTAGTGTCGATTGCTACGCAAGCGGTTAACATGGCATTGACGCCAATTTTAGGTGAAGCCGCAGGCACTCATATTGATAAATTAATGTCTGGTATTCAACAACGTGTCGATACTATGGCGTATCAGCAAGGTGATAAGTTTTATTTAGGCTCTACCGAAGCATCAATTGAGAAAACCTTTAATGAAGAGTTTGAGCAAGAAATAGAACAGATGGTAACCAGCTCAATGGGCTCATTAATGATGACGCTAGGCAGCCAAATTATGTCATCAGATGGCGGTACATTTGAAGAAAAGATGAATGCATTCTCACAAAAAATGGATAATGTTGGTAACGACATTGAGCAGCAACTTGAGTCGCAATCTCAAGAGCTTGAAGCTCGTGCAACCAAAGTTTGTGACAATTTTGAAGGTTTATTAGTGCTCGAAAATCAAGCGCGTCAAGCCATACCCGAACTTGCTCCATATACCCTAGCTAAGCTAGGTGACACAACGCAATAAGCTTTTTTAGTCAACCCGTCTCCCTGAAAGACACCTGACCTTCCCCTGTTTTCTATTTCAAGACACAGGGGCTTTTTTTATTGATAAAAAGCCCTCATCAGCCGCTATAGCGCCATTTCTTTGTTCTGATAAAAAAATTGTCAATTATAAATATAGAGCCATAGCTGGTTTTTTTGTTATACTCATAAAAATTATAACAAAAAAGCACTCTACTTTAGATGTGGTTATATTTAAGACAACAGACTTGTGTATGCCAATATTGACTTTTTATGTCTGCTTATTGGCTGCAAACTTGTTTCAAATATAACTGAGTTGACGTGAATGTTTAACTTGGAATAGTCCTTTAACGTGGCTTTTATTCCTGACTCAACAAACACCTAATTTTTTTTAATGTCGTAACCAGCTTAAGGCGACTTTCATGTTAGAACTGTTAGAACCTATCGCAATTTTTACTCATGTTGCACGCGCAGGAAGTTTTAGTGCAGCTGCCAGACGTCTTGGCATTTCTAAATCTAAAGTGAGTACGCAAGTTGCAGATCTTGAACATAAACTTGGTGTTCAACTTATTCAGCGTACAACGCGTAGTTTAAGTCTTACTGAAGCTGGTAATTTGTTATATCTGCAAGGTGAAGAGTTACTTCGCGATGCAGAGCAAGCTGTTGCCAGTGTCCATAACTTAAATGACGCAACTCGTGGCGTATTGAAAGTGGGGATCTCACAATCATTCGGCACCATGCATATTATTCCGGCATTACCAGACTTTATGGCTCGCCATCCTGAGCTTGAGTTACAAGTCAGCTTGCTTGACCATAAAGTTGATGTGGTCAGTGAAGGTTTAGACTTACTGTTAACTATGTCTGAACAATTGCCGTTAGGTATGGTTGCTAGACCACTAATGAAATGTCAATTTTTGTTAGTTGCGTCACCAGGTTATATTGCCCAGCATGGTAATATTAGTCGTCCTGAACAATTAGTTGAACACAATTGCTTGGTGTATCAAGGCGAGTGGCATGAGCACAGCATGTGGCAATTTAAAAAGGGCGAAGATTATTGCGAAATCGGGGTGTCTGGTAATTTCCGTGTTGATAATGCTCCTGCACTTAAGTCAGCTGCCGTCAGCGGTTTAGGTATTGTGTATCTTGCGAGTTATCTAATGGAAGATGAAATTGCCCAGGGCACATTGGTGCCATTATTACCTGATTGGCAATTAACTCATAACTTACCTTTGCAAGCGGTTTACCCTCGTCGTAAACACTTGGCTCCTAAGGTCAGTGCATTTATTGATTTCATTAAAACCCATATTGGTAGCCCGCCATATTGGGATGCGAAGTTCGATCATTTATACAAGCTTCGCAAGTAAAATCCGGAAACATTGTTCTTGAAATAAAACAAAGCCGCAAATAACCTTGCGGCTTTATTTTTATCTGTTTTATATCAACACTTTAACTAGTTCATTGATTCATTTTTTAGTGAACTATTAATCAATGACTTACTGATGTAAGGCAGGTTAGTTGTTGCAGTCTGTTCTTATATCAATACAATAGATGTCAGTTGATTCGAAATGATTTGAATATGTATTTTTCTGAGAAATGACCCCTTTTCAGTTGAATGCCCAAATCGGCAACCATGCAAATTTTGGATCAGTGCTGACAACGGTTTTCTTCAAACTAAAACAATGTCGGCTTTGAAACCATCATCCTAGTTTTTTGGTTACCCCAAGCATTGACTTGGGGTTATTTTTTTGTGGTTCAAAAAAATAACAACCAATAAAAAATGCAGCAACCTAAGGTTGCTGCATTTTTATTGTTGTACTCAGCTTAAATAACTTGCTGCTTAATCCATTTATCAACTTGCTCTTCAAGTACATCTAAAGGCAATGGGCCATTTTTTAATACTAGTGTGTGAAAATCACGGATATCAAACTTATCACCAAGTTGTTTTTTAGCTTTTTCACGTAATGATAAAATCTTAATCATCCCAACCTTGTATGCAGTCGCTTGCGATGGCATAACAATATGGCGCTCAACCATTTTTATCGCGTCAGATTCGGCGTTAGGCGTGTTATCGACGTAATAAGCAATGGCTTGCTCACGAGTCCATTTTTTATCATGAATACCGGTATCGACGACTAGGCGACACGCGCGCCATAGTTCCATTGATAAGCGGCCAAAATCTGAATAAGGGTCGGCATAAAGGCCCATTTCTTTCGGAAAGTACTCTGAATATAAACCCCAACCTTCAATATAAGCGGTATAACCACCAAACTTACGAAACTTTGGAATGCCTTGCAGTTCTTGGGCAATGGCAATTTGCATATGATGCCCAGGAATACCCTCATGGTAGGCTAACGCCTCCATTTGATATTTTGGCATTGCTTCCATTTTATATAAGTTAGCGTAGTAAGTACCTGGTCGAGAGCCATCGGGAGCGGGTTGATCGTAAAATGCTTTACCTGCAGATTTCTCACGAAAAGCTTCAACTTGTTTAACCAGCAACGCCGCTTTCGGCTTTATTTTAAAGACTTCGTCGAGGCGAGTTTCCATATTGTCGATTAACGCTTTTGCTTCGGTTAAATAAGCTTGTTTACCCACGTCAGTTTCTGGGTAATAGAACTGCTTATCATCACGCATAAAGGTAAAAAACTCTTGCAGGTTACCGGTATAGTTAACCTTTTTCATAATAAGGCGCATTTCATTATGGATGCGTTTTACTTCTGCTAAACCCAAGTCATGAATTTGGTCTGCGCTCATGTCTGTGGTGGTCGTGCGGGAGAGAGCATTTTTAAAGAAGGCTTCTCCGTCTGGGAGTTTCCATGCACCATCACGCGTATCAGCCCGGGCCTCTAAGGTTTTGGCATAAGCAATAAACTGCTGGTAAGCGGGCTTTACTTTAGTGATTAAGGCTTGTTTAACTTCGGCCAATAGAGCGCGCTTTTTGTCTTCACTAATGTCGAGCTTATTGATTTTTCGGTTGGCATCAGCCCACAAGGCGTTGTCTTTATCGGTATCGTTAAAGGGAGCGCCAGAGATAATGTTTTGACTGTCTGCAATCACATAACCAAACACAAACTTAGGGGCGATAATCTTTTTGTTGGCTCTAATTTCAAGTGCTGTTTGTAATTGTGCGAGTAATGTTTCGGTGGCATTAAGGCGGCTGATATAAGCCTTAGCATCACTTTCGTCGGTTATTTGATGTTGGTTAATTAATATCGATGCCACCATAGAATGCACGCCGTACATTTGGTTTACCGGATAGGTGTGATAACGCCATTTATCATCAGCAATCGTTTGTTCTATGCGTGCTTTGAGTAATTCAAAGCTTAAGGTGGTTTGCTCGTCGAGCTGAGTAATATCTATGGCATTTATGCGGGCAAGTTGATCTTTAGCACGGGCAAGCTCAGCATCTGCAGCCGCTTCTGATAAGTCATTCCACTTATCGTAATCTTGCTTAATGCCTAAGTAAGTTTGGTTAACGGGACTGGCCATCACGTTTTCCATAAAGATGGCTTCAAATAGCGCGTTTGCCTTAGCAGACTCAGTATTGGCGGTCTCTGCTTTGCTCTGCTGTGGGCTTAACTCGACTGAAGTATGTGAGTGCGCAACAGCGCATGTACTTAATAAGCTTGATAATGCCACGGCAATTAAGGTTGTTTTAGTTTTAAGGGACATCAATATCTTCCTAAACGACACAATTTATAGGCTGACATCCTAATCAAGCTTTTACTAAATGTGTTAAATTAAATGTTATAAAGTGTGTATCTTGTTATATCGAACCTAGAGAAAGAGTGCAGGGAACAGCACAGGGAAAGCACAGATAAACAGCGCAAAGAGTCAAAGGCGAGAATAGCAGCCCACAGCTCATGCAAATGGGCGCTTTACAGGGTATTGCAGATGAGTAACGTCGGGTTAAATAAATTGCGACAGTAAGTCGTTAACAAACATGTGGCCTTTGGGCGTAAGCTGCCAATGTGTGTCGGTTTCAGTTAATAAACCTCTTTCTATCGACTTTTGCATACCAACTTTGACGACCTCGGCAGATTGGCCGGTACGTTGTTCAAATTCTGTTTTAGCAATCGGTGTCATTAATCGTAAGCGGTTCATCAAGTACTCTAATGGACGATCTTCTTCAATCACATCTGAGGTTTCAAAGGTGTAGTTTTGTGCCGCTAAATAGCCTTTAGGGTGCTTAATTTTAACCGTGCGGATAATTCGGTTGTCAGACGGCAAGGTTATTTTACCGTGCGCGCCGCAGCCAATCCCTAAATAGTCACCAAACTGCCAATAATTTAAATTATGACGACATTGAAATCCGGGCTTAGCATAGGCGGAGATTTCATATTGCTCGTAACCCAACTCTGCCAGCTTCTTTTGCCCTTGTTCATATATCTGCCATAGGTTTTCATCATCGGGCAGTTGTGGCGGTTTTGAGTGGAACAGGGTATTGGGCTCAATGGTTAATTGATACCAAGATAAATGCGGCGGTGCTAATGCTGTTGCCGTGTCGATGTCGTGCATGGCTTCGTCAAAGCTTTGGTTTGGTAGCCCATGCATTAGATCGAGGTTAAAGCTTAAATAATCGGCTTGTTTGGCCTTTTGCGCCGCGATTTTTGCTTCATCTTCGTTATGAATACGTCCGAGCAAATTAAGCTTATCTTTAGAAAAACTTTGTACACCAATCGATAATCGGGTGACTCCAGCAGCGCGGTAGGCGCTAAAATCATCATGTTCAAGTGTGCCCGGGTTAGCCTCCATTGTGATCTCAATATCATCTTCAAAGGGGATTAATGCACGAGCACCGTCGAGTAAACGCTGTATTTGGCTGGCATCGAATAAAGAAGGCGTGCCACCACCAATAAAAATCGTGTGAATTTTACGGTTTTGCACATACGCCAAGTCAGCCTGAAGATCGGCCAGCAATGCATCAATATATTGCTGCTGAGGCAACTCGCCGTTTTGCCCGTGAGAGTTAAAGTCGCAATAAGGACACTTTTGCACACACCAAGGAATATGCACATACAGGCTCAATGGTGGCAGCTGTAAGGTCATTATTGGCCGCCTGTTGATGGTGCACTAATGACACCCTGGGCTTTCATTGCGTTAATTAATAACTCAAGCGCTTTGCCACGATGGCTATGGGCATTCTTTTGCTCAGCGGTTAACTCTGCAGCACTGCAGTCAAACCCCTGTGGAATAAATACTGGGTCGTATCCATGGCCGTGCTCACCTTGTGGCGCAAGGTTAATAGTGCCCTCCCAAGATGCCTGGCAAATGATCGGTGTAGGATCTTTGGCATGGCGCATGTACACCAATACACATTGAAAACGGGCAGCGCGTTGGGTTTCACCTTGCAGTGCATCTAATAGCTTGAGGTAATTGCTGGTTTCACTCGCCCCGACACCAGAGTAGCGAGCTGAGTAAATCCCTGGTTGCCCTTGCAGAGCATCGACTTCAATGCCTGAATCATCTGCAATTGCTGGTTTACCGGTAATTTCAGCCGCGTGGCGTGCTTTTATAATGGCATTTTCAACAAAGGTCGTGCCGGTTTCTGCAACATCTGGCACGTTAAACTGATTTTGTGGCAGGACTTCAATGCCATATGTTGTAAACATTTGCGCAAATTCGGCAAGTTTACCTTTGTTGCCACTGGCAAGAACGATGTGTTGAGTTGGAGATTGCATGAGAGCTCGACCTGAGGTAAAAATTTGCGACATTATACGCGAACAAAGCAGAGATGCACTATGGTTGTTCGGCTATGCTTTTAGGTTCTAGGAACTCGCAGGCTCGCTAGAGGGCGTGACTTCGTCACTGCTATCAGCGCAGCGTCCTCGAGACCGTAGGTCGTTCTAGCAGCGCAGCGTCCTCGAGACCGCAGGTCGTTCTAACAGCGTAGCGTCCTCGAGACCGTAGGTCGTTCTAGCAGCGCAGCGTCCTCGAGACCGCAGGTCATTCTAGCAGCGCAGCGTCCTCGAGACCGCAGGTCATTCTAGCAGCGCAGCGTCCTCGAGACCGCAGGTCATTCTAGCAGCGCAGCGTCCTCGAGACGGCAGGTCGTTCTAGCAGCGCAGCGTCCTCGAGACCGTAGGTCGTTCTAGCAGTGTACCGTCCTCGAGACCGCAGGTCGTTCTAGCAGCGAAGCGTTCTCGAGACCGCAGGTCGTTCTAGCAGCGAAGCGTCCTCGAGACCGCAGGTCGTTCTAGCTATTCAACGTAGAATTTTTGTTTGAATTTAATGGTGGTATTGAGTTGGTTGGTGTATTTGATTGCAACAGTAAAATTCACTTCTTGATCGTCACGAAAAGGCACTTCGGCAATGTAGTAAATGGCATTGCCTTCACGGATTTCTTTAAAATCTAGGTTCATGCGTGCATCAATTAAATTATTCGCTACACCGGATATTTCAACTTCAACAGCCGGATTATCTGGCAGCTGAGTATTAAGCACGGTGATATTGACTAAACCGTTATAACCACTGCGTTCAATGCCATAGGTTTTAGCGATTTGAGGGGTAATAAAGGTGCTGTTAAGTGCCATGTAATGGATATCAAAATTACCCACTTGCTGTTTTTGTTCAGCATGTGCAACGCCTATTACACTCAGTAATGACATTAATAATACCGTGAATATATATCGTGTAGTTGAGATTGCTTTTAACATGGGGCCTTCCTGTAAATTGTTTCGAGGCTTTGGTTGATACCAAGTCGCCTCAAATACAAAAAGAGCAGCTCATCATACCCTGGGTATAGGCTGCTCTTTTTTATGCGTTATGCTCAGTGATTTTGCTTAAATCATTGCCCAAAATGGGATGTATTGTGCAAATAACATGTTTAAAAAGTTCATCGCAATAAATACCACTAATACCGACAAATCTAAGCCACCCATCGACGGTAATATTCTACGCACTGGCGCCAAAATAGGTTCAGTGAGTTGAGTCATGATCATCACTACAGGGTTATAACCTTGGTTAAACCAGCTCAAAATTGCGCGGATAAGCAACATCCAAAACAGTAATACACCGGCATTTTTAAACACTGACACAACGGCAAACAATAAAATGGTGAGCAAGTCAAAACTGGCACCAGCGATGAAAGTAAGTACTGACATTTTGAGCACCACAACAATCAGTGCTAACAAAATTGATGAGGTATCAATGCTACCTATTGACGGTAACACTCGGCGCATAGGCGCAATAATGGGTTGAGTGGCTTTTACCACAAATTGGCTAAACGGGTTATAAAAGTCGGCTTTAGCCAATTGTAACCAAAAACGAAGAATGACGACCATGAGGTACAAGTCAAACAGCGTGTTGATCAAAAAAACCATTGCATTCATGAATATTGCCTTACATTTGTTTTATTGATTTGAATAGGGCTCAACGCCCAATTACGTACCACAATGTTATCACTAAGCATTATAAACTGAGATAAATAATCGTTCATCTCAGTTTCGTGCTTAATTAAAAGGTTTCTGCCATTTCTTGAGCGCGGGCAACACAATTGGTCATGGCTTTATCAACCAAACCTCCTAGGTCACCTTGTTGTAATGTTTCTACAGCTCTTGCTGTTGTGCCGCCTTTTGACATTACATTTTGGCGTAATTCGGCTACAGATAGCTGCTGGTTTTGAATGACCATTTGTGCCGCGCCTAACGCAGCTTGTTCAGCGAGCAGTCTGGCTTTGTCTTCTGCCATGCCCATGTTAACGCCAGAAGCTATCATCGATTCAATAAACAAAAAGAAGTAAGCCGGTGAACTGCCTGCTAATGCAATTACTTGATTTAGGCCGTCTTCGCTATCTACCCACACCACTTTGCCGCCGGTTTTCATTAATGTTTCGCAAATGGCTTTATCTTGCGCAGAAATACCTTCATCAGCAAAAATTCCCGTCATGCCATAACCAATTTGAGTCGGTGTATTGGGCATAGTGCGAATGAGCTTGATGGGTTGTTTAAAGTATTGTTGATAACGCGCCGCTGGAATGCCTGCAGCGATAGTGATGATTAACTTACTTGATAAATCTAAATGACTGAGAGCATCACACACGGTTTCCATTAATTGCGGTTTTACGCTCAATACGATCACATCTGCGGCTTGTGCTGCTGCAGCATTGTCGTGTGATACTTCAATTGAAAAATCTTCTACCAACGCATCTAATTTGCCTTTACTCGGATTAGTCGCGTGGATAAGGGCACTTGGATAACCATGTTTGACTAAGCCACTGATAATACTGCGAGTCATGTTGCCCGCACCGATAAAACATACTTTTGCTTGAGTCATTTCAATTACATCCAATTAAAAGAGTGAATTTAAATCTTGTTGCTTTATATGGTACCTAAAAGGTTGCTTCGCGGCTAGGTTCTAGGTGCTACGCTGCTAGGGCGTGACTTCGTCACTGCTAGGACGCTTCGCTGCTAGAACCTAGAACCTAGAACCTAGAACCTAGAACCTAGAACCTAGAACCTAGAACCTAGAAGGACGTAGTCCGCTCTCAGGCGAGCTTGCGAGCTCCTAGACCCTAGAATCTATCGTTCACCAAATATCGCACTGCCGATGCGCACCATGGTAGAGCCATTTGCTATGGCAATATCCAGGTCGCCGCTCATGCCCATTGATAGTGTGTCGATACTCGGGTGTTGTTGCTGTAATTGATCGTACAAGCTTTTTAAGCTGGCAAACTCTTGTTGTTGAATGCGGATATCGTCTGTGGCTGTTGGAATAGCCATTAAGCCCCGCAACTTAAGGTTAGGCAGTTGACTAATGACCCCTGCTAACGTGGCAGCATCGTTAACATTAACCCCTGATTTGCTGTCTTCTTGGCTAATATTGACCTGAATGCAGACATTCAGTGGTGGTTTGTTAGTTGGGCGTTGATCGTTTAAGCGCTGGGCAATTTTGTCGCGGCTAACGGTATGCATCCAATCAAAATGTTCGGCAACAATTTTGGTTTTATTTGATTGTAATGGTCCAATAAAGTGCCATTCAATATCTGGGTAATCGTCTGCTAGTGCAGTGATTTTTGTTTCGCCTTCTTGCACATAATTTTCCCCAAAACGTCGTTGGCCAGCTTGATAAGCGGCAATGATGTCACTAATGGGTTTGGTTTTACTTACCGCAAGTAGGCTGATTTCACTTGGCGATCGCGAACAATTTTGCGCCGCTTGTGACATTCTACTCTGGGCGATTGATATTCTGTCTGCTATTGTTGTCATAATGTTGGTTAAATGGATGTCTCTACAATGGAAATCACTGAATTACTCGCTTTTAGTGTAAAACACAAAGCATCAGATCTACACCTTTCTGCTGGTGTTTCTCCAATGATCCGTGTCGACGGTGAAGTGAGAAAAATTAACTTACCAGCGCTAGATCATCAAGGTGTTCATAGTCTTGTTTATGACATCATGAACGATAAACAACGAAAAGACTACGAAGAACACCTCGAAATTGACTTTTCATTTGAAGTGCCAAACCTAGCACGTTTTCGTGTTAACGCTTTTAACCAATCTCGTGGCGCTGGCGCAGTATTTCGTACCATTCCATCTGAGATTTTGTCATTAGAACAGCTTGGCGCGCCAGAGATTTTTAAGAAAATATCCAGTTATCCACGTGGTTTAGTGTTAGTGACAGGACCAACCGGTTCGGGTAAATCAACCACATTGGCAGCAATGGTCGACTACATTAATGAAAACCGCCATGACCATATCTTAACCATTGAAGACCCAATAGAATTTGTACACCAAAACAAGCAATGTTTGGTCAACCAACGTGAAGTACACAAACATACCCATAGTTTTAATGCCGCACTACGAAGCGCACTGCGTGAAGACCCGGATGTTATCTTGGTGGGTGAAATGCGTGACCTTGAAACCATTCGTTTAGCCATGACCGCAGCAGAAACGGGTCACTTAGTGTTTGGTACTTTGCATACCACCTCAGCCGCTAAAACCATTGACCGTGTGGTCGATGTTTTCCCTGAAGGTGAAAAGGGCATGGTTCGTACTATGTTGTCAGAATCGTTGCAGGCGGTAATTTCACAAACCTTGATTAAAAAAATTGGTGGCGGCCGAGTTGCTGCACACGAAATTATGATGGGAACGCCGGCTATCCGTAACCTTATTCGTGAAGATAAAGTGGCACAAATGTATTCTGCAATTCAAACGGGTATGGCACATGGCATGCAAACGCTTGACCAATGCCTACAAAACTTGGTCAATCGCGGTATCATTACTCGTGAAGATGCCATGCAGAAAAGCTCGAATAAACAAGCTAATTTTTAAGGATTAGGATCATGGATGTTCGTCCGTTTTTAAATATTATGGTCGAGAAAAAGGCCTCGGATTTATTTATTACCGCCGGTTTTCCGCCGAGCGCTAAAATTGACGGTGAATTGCGTCAATTATCTGAGACTAAATTAACGCCGCAGCAGTCGTTAGAGTTTGTCGAATCGTTAATGACAGACGTTCAAAAGAAAGAATTTCATGAAAGTAGCGAATGTAACTTTGCATTCGCCGCTAAAGAATTAGGCCGTTTTCGTGTCAGTGCATTTTGGCAACGTGAGTCAGCCGGTTGCGTTATGCGCCGTATTGAAACGCAAATCCCAGAGGTCGATGACTTAAAGCTGCCTGCCATTTTAAAAGATTTGGTCATGAGTAAACGTGGCTTAATTATTATGGTCGGGGGTACTGGTACTGGTAAATCAACCTCTCTTGCTGCACTGGTGGGTTACCGTAATGCCCATGCGCGTGGGCATATTTTAACGATTGAAGACCCTGTCGAATTTGTGCATAACCACCGTAAAAGCATTATCACCCAACGTGAAGTCGGAATTGATACCGACTCGTTTGATGCAGCACTTAAAAGCTCATTGCGTCAGGCGCCAGACGTTATCTTGATTGGTGAAATTCGAACTCAAGAAACAATGGAGTTTGCGCTGTCGTTTGCTGAAACCGGCCATTTATGTATGGCGACATTGCACGCCAACAATGCTAACCAAGCACTTGACCGTATTATGCATTTAGTACCAGAAAGTAAGCACAATCAATTGTTGTTCGACTTATCATTAAACTTACGCGGCATTGTTGCGCAGCAGCTTATTCCTAAGTCAGACGGTACCGGACGTCGCGCTGCGATTGAGGTATTAATTAATACCCCACGTGTCGCCAGTTTGATTGCCAAAAATGAACTGCATAAACTCAAAGAAACCATGTCTAAATCACGCGAGCAGGGCATGCAAACCTTTGACCAAGCCTTACTCGACTTGTATATAGAAGGCGAAATTAGCTACGCCGATGCGTTACATCATGCCGATTCACCCAATGATTTACGCTTAATGATTAAATTACAAGGCAATGAAACCTCTTCTGCAGGGTCTATGGAAGGCATTACTTTAGACATGGATTAGTAATTTTCAGCATCTATTTAACGTTTTAAGAGGTTATAAGCAGCAACTTATGGCCTTTATTGCTATGATCACTTACTAATTTACAACATGTTTTTAAAAACCTCTCAAGGATGTCACATGTATTTATGGCAAAAAGCCGCTCTGGCTTCATCGTTAGTATTGTTTTCTGTTTCTTCATTAGCGGCTAAAGTCACTGATGAATTAGACATTGGTGGTGCAGTTCGTATTAACTACGGCTGGAAAGATTACGACAACAACGCAAAGCTTGAGTTTGAATTGTTCCGAGCTGATGTAAATTACCAAGATAAAGACGGCATCTTCGCTTCAGCTCAATACCGTTGGTATCAAGATATGGACGTTATTCATCATGCATATATGGGGTATCAGTTTGATGAAGCTCAGTCTGTGCAAGTGGGTGTAACGCAAGTTCCATTTGGCTTCCTACCTTATGCCGCTCATTCATTTTGGTTTAGCGCTGCTTATTATCTAGGTTTTGAAGATGATTATGATGCAGGTATTCATTATAAAAATGAACAAAATGGCTGGCGCTACGATTTAGCTTATTTTGCTAATGACGAATACGGTGATGGTTCACGTTATGACCGTTACTCATTTGACGTGGCAACAACGGATCAATCTTCTTATGAAGAATCAGGTCAGCTTAACGCTCGTGTTGAACGTGAATTTACCACAGGTGACGTAACCCACAAGTTAGGTGGTTCGTTCCAGTTTAGTCAGTTAGATTTTGTTGCTAACGAGACCAACACAGATGGTGAAGATGTTGATAGCATTGCAGCAGCTGCACATTGGCAAGCTGACTGGAAAAAATGGCAATTACAATTACAGTACATGCATTACGACTATGACGTAGAAGGCAGCAACCGTATTGCGATAAGTGCTTTCCAATATCAGTCTGATATTGCCGCTGAAGCTGACGTTGCCATTGTTAACATTGCTAAATCATTTGACGTAGATTGGGGCCCAATTACTCAATTAAGCTGTTATAACGATTACAGCCAGGTAATGTCGTCTGGTCAAGGTCTTGATGACTCAATTCAAAACGTAACAGGTTGTGCAATCAGCGCAGGTAAACTGTACTCATACGTAGATTGGATTGCGGGCAAAAACATGTATTTTGTTAACGGTTCTGGTGTTGGTATCGATAATGGTGATACTTCATGGCACTCTAGATTAAACATCAATGTTGGCTTTTATTTCTAAGGCAAACTGATCTTAATATCGCTAAAAAGCGTAATGTTGAGAGTAATCTACAAAGGTATTGATACGTTGATTATCAATACCTTTTTTATTGACTAAATAAAAGGATATTTCAAGATGATAAAGTCTCTCGCCGCCGCAGCGCTTATTACAAGCAGTTTTGGAATATCGGCGGCAAGTTGCCCTGATTATCTCAATGTTGAAGCACGTAAATTACATTCAAAAGAAAACGTAAACTTGTGCGAACTTACCCAAGGCAAGCCTGTGTTAATTGTTAATACAGCATCAAATTGCGGTTTTACGCCACAATTTGAAGCCCTCGAGGCGGTGCACAAACAATATGCCGATAAAGGATTAGTGGTGATTGGTTTCCCTTCAGATGATTTTTTTCAAGAAGAAAAAGACGAAGCTAAAACCGCCGATGTGTGTTTTATCAATTACGGCGTCAACTTCACTATGGTCGCAACTTCGCCTGTAAAAGGTGATGCTGCAAATTCGGTGTTTAAATTTTTAGCAGATAAAAGTGCAGCACCTAAATGGAACTTCTATAAATACGTGGTTTCAGGTGATGGCCAAACGGTTCAGCAATTTAATTCAAGAGTGAAACCTGACAGCGAACAATTGAAAAAAGCCATTGAGTCGGTTTTGTGACATGCTCAAAGGTAAAAAATCGCTACCTAGCACTCTTTTTGTTTATAAATAATAAGATACAATACTTACCCTAGTAACTACCTAACCTTTGCTAAGGTTACCGATAAGATATGCCCTAACAATAGCGCCTATTTTACAAAGCAAAGGCACCTTGACTGATAACGGAGAAGACATTTTGGCTAGATTTTCAGGGCTAGATAAAGACACTGGTCATAAAGCGCGTGGTAAAACTGGCGTATTACTTTTAAATCTAGGGACTCCAGATGCTCCAACAGCATCAGCGGTAAGGACCTACCTCGCTGAGTTTTTATCCGATCCTCGTGTAGTTGAAATACCAAAATTACTGTGGATGATTATTCTACATGGCATTATTTTACGTATCCGCCCAGCTAAATCGGCAGAACTATACAAACAAGTATGGACCGATGCAGGCTCACCATTGCTCGATATCAGTGAACGCCAACAAGCTAAGCTTGCACAAAGCCTACAAGCCCAAGGTCATGACGCTAGCGTGCACTTAGCCATGCGTTATGGTTCACCGTCGGTGGCCAGCACACTACAAACAATGCATAAGCAAGGTGTCGATAACCTAGTGGTACTGCCGCTTTATCCGCAATATGCAGCGCCTACGACAGGGTCTGCGTTTGATGCGCTTGCTAAAGAAATGATGAAATGGCGCTATTTACCGTCACTGCATTTTATTAACACCTATCATGACAACCCAGATTTTATTGATGCCATTGCCGCGTCGATTCAAAAAGACTTTGACCTTAATGGCAAACCGCAAAAGTTAGTGATGTCATATCACGGAATGCCTGAGCGTAATTTACACCTTGGCGATCCGTATTATTGTTTTTGTATGAAAACCACCCGTTTAGTGGTTGAGAAACTCGGGTTAAGTGAAGACGATTATGTTGCCACATTCCAGTCTCGCTTTGGTAAAGCGAAATGGTTACAACCTTATACCGACGCCACTATTGGCAGTTTGCCGGAAAAAGGCATTACTGATATCGCCGTTATTTGCCCAGCGTTCAGTGCTGATTGTTTAGAAACCTTAGAAGAAATCAAAGGTGAAAACCGCCATGTATTTGAAGATGCTGGTGGCAAAGACTTCCGTTACATTGAGTGCTTAAATGATAACGACGACCACATCAAAATGATGGCGAACTTGGTTAAACCTTTCTTATAATTATAGGGCGTGACTGCGTCACTGCTAGGTTCTAGGAACTCGCAGGCTCGCCAGAGGGTGGACTACGTCCTGCTAGGGCGTGACTTCGTCACTGCTAGGTTCTATCAGCGCAGCGTCCTCGAGACCGTAGGTTGTTCTAGCAGCGCAACGCCCTCGATACCGCAGGTCGTTCTAGCAGCGCAGCGTCCTCGAGACCGCAGGTCGTTCTAGTAGCGCAGCGTCCTCGAGACCGCAGATCGTCCTAGCAGCGTAGCGTCCTCAATACTAGGCTTTTATTTTATCTCCTCGCCTCAGCTTTTACGATTTGTTAAACTCAAATTACGGTTATCAAAAACAACGATTATGAGAATAGATCCAAATATTTCGCTGGTATATAGCACAGACAAAGGGCGAATTGACGAGCCAAAAGAACAAGCCGAAGTGCCAACGGGTGACGGCATAGTGCGAATTCATAAAGACACTAAAGGTCGAAAAGGTAAAGGTGTCAGTGTTATTAAAGGCTTAGGGCTAGATGAAAAAGCGTTAAAAGAATTGGCGCAAAAGATTAAGAAACAATGCGGTTGTGGTGGTACAGTAAAAGACTTCAATATTGAGGTGCAAACAGACAACCGTGAATTAATAAAGTCCATATTAGAGAAATTGAATTTCACCGTGAAATTAGCGGGTGGATAAACGCTAACAGCACGATTGGGGAGAGCATATGGATAGTTTAAAAGATCATTTATTAATTGCTATGCCGTCACTTGATGATTCGTTTTTTGAACGTTCAGTGATTTATATTTGTGAACATGATGACAAAGGCGCAATGGGTATAATGGTTAATCGCCCAATTGGTGTAGATGTTGAAGAGTTACTTGATCAGATGGAGTTAAATCCGTCGCCAGAGCATATGTTTGCAATCAATGAACAAGTATTGATTGGCGGTCCAGTCGCTCCCGACCGTGGCTTTGTTATTCATACCCCACAACAAAATTGGATTAACAGTGTAGAGATTAGTGATTACTCAATGCTGACGACCTCGCGCGATATTCTGACGTCTATTGGCACCGGAAAATCTCCCGATAACTTTATTGTTGCCTTGGGTTACGCTGGTTGGGGTAAAGATCAACTTGAGCAAGAGTTAGCTGAAAATACATGGCTCACGATAAAAGCCTCACCAGAACTGTTATTTAATGGCGATCATGAACAGTTATGGCAAAGTGCCACCCAGGCGTTAGGGTTCGATTTTTGGCAAATGTCGACACAAATCGGCCACGCTTAAGCAGTGTCACTGTTGTTTTAGGACGCTACGCTACTAGGTTCTAGGACGTGACTTCGTCACAGCTAGGACGCTACGCTACTAGGTTCTAAGGCGTGACTTCGTCACTGCTAGGACGCTTCGCTGCTAGTTTCTAGGGTGTGACTTCGTCACTGCTAGAGCGCTTCGCTGCTAGGTTCTAGGGCGTGACTTCGTCACTGCTAGGTCGCTACGCTGCTAGTTCCTAGCCTCCCCCCCCAAATCTAACGATTAAATAAAGAGAAATACATGCAACCTCAAACGGTTTTAGGCTTTGATTATGGCACCAAAAGTATTGGTGTTGCGATAGGCCAAGCCATAACGGCAAGTGCCACACCCTTGTTATCAATCAAAGCGGTTGATGGTATTCCAAACTGGGGTGATATTGAAAAGCTACTTAAAGAATGGCAACCCGATTTGGTGGTTGTCGGCTTACCATTAAATATGGATGGTACAGAGCAAGAAATGACCCAGCGCGCCCGTAAATTTGCTAATCGTATCAACGGCCGTTTCGGAGTGAACATTGCCACCCAAGATGAGCGCCTTACTACAGCAGACGCTAAAGCGCGTTTGTTTGAGTTAGGCGGGTTTAAAGCATTAACCAAGGGCCAAGTTGATGCAGTATCAGCCGTATTGATTGTCGAAAGTTATTTTGAAAACCAGTTTTAAAGCTTGAGCCTGTAACTACATTAACCGTCATCCCTGAGATCTTAGATCCCGGATTTATAAGAGTTACCGAGACGATCCAGATGTTTCTCTATGCCGTCATCCCTGAGATCTGTTATCTGGGATCCAGGTGTTTCTTGTTCCTTGTTTCTTGTGTCTTGTGACTTTGACTGTCGCCTTACAGCATAAAAGCCAACACCTGGATTCCGGCTCAAAAGCATTGCCGGAACGACGGAGTCGTAAGCATCTTCTGAGTACGAATGAGCTAATGATGGAGTTGTTGGCGTGATTGGAGGCCGCTCTATGCCGTCATCCCTGAAAGCTGTTATCAGGGATCCAAGTGTTCCTTGCCTCTCGTGTCTTGTGAGTTTGACTGTCGCCTAACAGCATAAAAGCCAACACCTGGATTCCGGCTTAAAAGCATTGCCGGAACGACGTAGTAGTTGGCATCATCCGAGTACGTGTCTTGTGACGTTGACTGTCGCCTTACTGCATAAAAGCCAATACCTGGATTCCGGCTCAAAAGCATTGCCGGAACGACGGAGTAGTTAGCATCTTCTGAGTGCGAATGAGCTAATGATGGAGTAGATGGCGTGATTGGAGGCCGCTCTATGCCGTCATCCCTGAGATCTGTTATCAGGGATCCAGGTGTTTCTTGTTTCTTGTGACTGTCGCCTTACAGCATAAAAGCCACACCTGGATTCCGGCTTAAAAGCATTGCCGGAACGACGGAGTAGTTGGCGTCATCTGAGTGCGAATGAGCTAATGATGGAGTAGTTGGCTTGGTTGGAGGCTGCTCTATGCCGTCATCCCTGAGATCTTAGATCCCGGATTTATAAGAGTTACCGGGACGATCCAGGTGTTTCTTGTTTCTTGTGACTTTGACTGTCGCCTTACAGCATAAAAGCCAACACCTGGATTCCGGCTAAAAAGCATTGCCGGAACGACGTAGTAGTTAGGATCTTCTGAGTGCGAATGAGCTAATGATGAGTAGTTGGCTTGGTTGGAGGCTGCTCTATACCGTCATCCTCGAGGTCTTAGATCCCGGACTTATAAGAATTACTGGGACGATCTAGGTGTTTCTCTAATCTGTCATCCCTGAGATCTGTTATCAGGGATCCAGGTGTTTCTTGTTTCTCTTGTCTTGTGACTGTCGCCTTACAGCATAAAAGCCAACACCTGGATTCCGGCTCAACAGCATTGCCGGAACGACGGAGTAGTAAGCATCTTCTGAGTACGAATGAGCTAATGGCGGAGTAGTTGGCGTGATTGGAGGCCGCTCTATGCCGTCATCCCTGAGATCTTAGATCCCGGATTTATAAGAGTTACCGGGACGATCCAGGTGTTTCTTGCCTCTCGTGTCTTGTGAGTTTGACTGTCGCCTAACAGCATAAAAGCCAACACCTGGATTCCGGCTCAACAGCATTGCCGGAACGACGGAGTAGTAAGCATCTTCTGAGTACGAATGAGCTAATGATGGAGTAGTTGGAGGTTGCTCTAATCTGTCATCCCTGAGATCTTAGATCCCGGATTTATAAGAGTTACCGAGACGATCTAGTTGTTTCTTGCCTCTCGTGTCTTGTGACTGTCGCCTAACAGCATAAAAGCCAACACCTGGATTCCGGCTCAACAGCATTGCCGGAACGACGGAGTCGTTGGCATCATCCGAGTGCGAATCTTGTGACGTTGACTGTCGCCTTACAGCATAAAAACCAACACCTGGATTCCGGCTCAAAAGCATTGCCGGAACGACGGAGTAGTTAGTATCTTCTGAGTGCGAATGAGCTAATGACGGAGTAGTTGGCATCTTCTGAGTATGAATGAGCTAATGACGTAGTAGTTGCTGTCATCCTCAAGTGCTTTTATTGGGGATCCATTCTTGGCATTTGACTTTGATTGTGCACCGGCTTACCAATATTGGCCATTTCAACGTTATAGTCTCTTTTTATTCATCGGTTGCACCAATATGGTGCAATTGGCTTTATTTGTTGCACATATGTAACTCGTTTAAAGTCTAAAATAATGTTGTTCACCTCAGGTTTGATAAAATAAAACCCTATAAATTACAGTGGCTAAAAGGTGGTTTGTTCCATTTCGGGGCAACGCTTTCTGCTCTGGCACATATTCTGAATCTATTAATTTAGTAATATCGCAAAGTAACAACTAAGATTGTACTTACCGCGCTATCCAGTATTAAGTTAAAGGGACAAGATATGACCAACAGACCACTGATTTTCACTGATATTGACGGAACGTTACTCGACCACTTTGACTATAGTTTCAACCATGCCATTGATGTGATTGAAGCGCTCAATGAACGTCATATTCCCATCATAGCTAATACCAGTAAAACCTTTGCTGAAATGGAAAAACTGCAGCAAACCATCGGCATTAACTCACCGTTTATTTCAGAAAATGGTGCCGTTATCTATATTCCAATCGGATACTTTGATCAACAACCACAAGACACCGTTACCCAAGGCTATTACTGGGTTAAAGAGTTTTGCCCACCACGTCAACATTGGCTTGATTTATTAGCTCAACAAGCCGTTGAGTTTGAAGACGAGTATGTTGGTTTTTCATCTTTTAGCGTCGAAGAATTGTGCGAAGTCACCGACCTTGCCCCCGACAAAGCAAGGCTTGCACTGGTGAGACATTATTCTGAACCATTATTATGGAAAGGTGATGATGCACGTAAGCAAGAATTTATTGCACATATGACATCACTTGGCGCCCATATGTTACAGGGCGGTCGCTTTTTGCACATCGGTGGTGAAAGTGACAAAGGCAAAGCCATGAACTGGCTGGCTCAAGTGTATGCAAACCATTATCAAGCTCCGGTGACGACAATCGCATTAGGTGACAGCGGTAACGACAGCGCCATGTTAGAAGCGGCTGATATTGCCATTCAAATAAAATCTCCAACCCATGATTTTCCGGTATTACGTAAAAAACAAACCATTAAAAGCCAAGAGTGCGGTCCTAAAGGTTGGGCTGAGTGTATTACTGCAACACTACTCACATCTTCATTGGCCACATCTTCAACATCTGCGTCATTAACAGGAGCATAATATGGCTGATTTTTATCAAAATGGCATTGTCACTACAATGCACAACTTAACTCGTCGTACCCATGATGAGCTTGAACAAGATCTGCTTAAATTTGCTAAAACTCGACCACTAGGGTTGATACTACCTTCGTTATTTTCTGAGTTAGAAGGCGATGCACTAAAAGGCATAGTGGCAAAACTTAAAGATGTGCCTTACTTGTCTGAAATCGTCATTGGCTTAGATAGGGCAGATGAAGCGCAATACAAACATGCGCTGAGTTTTTTTGGTGAATTACCGCAACACCACCGTATTTTATGGAATGACGGCCCACGTCTTCAAGCGCTCGATGCCAAGTTACAAAAGTTAGGCTTAGCACCCACTGAGTTGGGTAAAGGCCGCAATGTATGGTATTGCATGGGTTACATGTTGGCCTCAAAAAAATCAGAGTCTGTCGCATTACATGATTGCGACATCGTGACATACGAGAAGTCCTTATTGGCGAGATTGCTATACCCAGTCGCCAACCCGCAATTTAATTATGCATTTAGCAAAGGTTATTACGCCAGATTATCTGATGGTAAAATCAATGGCCGTGTATCACGTTTGTTAGTCACTCCACTGATTAAAGCACTGAAAAAAGTAGTGGGTTATAACGAATATTTAGAATACATGGACAGCTTTCGTTACCCATTAGCAGGTGAGTTCTCATTCAGACGTGATGTGTTAACTGATTTACGTATCCCAAGTGACTGGGGCCTAGAAATTGGCGTACTGTCTGAAATGCAACGTAATTATGCCCCTAACCGTATTTGTCAGGTTGATATCGCCGATAATTACGATCACAAACATCAAGACTTGTCGCTAAACAATGAAGATGCCGGTTTATCAAAAATGTCGATTGATATTACTAAAGCATTTTTCCGAAAACTCGCCACTCAAGGGAACACCTTCAGCACCGAGTCATTTCGTACATTAAAAGCCACTTATTACCGTGTTGCACTCGATTATGTCGAAACCTATCATAATGATGCATTAATGAATGGCCTAACTACCGACATCCATTTAGAAGAAAAGGCCGTTGAAATGTTTGCTCAAAATATTGTGACAGCAGGGCAACGTTTTCTAGATAACCCAATGGAAACACCATTTATGCCAACATGGAGCCGAGTAGTGAGCGCAATGCCTGATGTACTTGAACAACTTAAAGAAGCGGTCGAGGCCGACAACGCTGAATTCAGTTAAGGATAAATATAAGGTTTTTTTATGTCAGTAATGGATGGATTACAACAAAAGCTACAGCATCAACTGGAGTGTATTTATAAAGACATCGATATCGAACAACCGATAAACCAATTGGTGAGTCGGTTGATTGAAATCATGCGTATTACCGAGTTTAGTCAGATACCTGAGCCTTTTGTAAACCATTGGTCAGAAAAAGACACCATAATGATTACCTATGGTGACAGTATATTGCAGCAAGGTGAGCGCCCACTTACCACCTTAGCGCAATTTATCGACAGCTACCTTGGCTGCATTAATAGTGTGCATATTTTACCGTTTTTCCCCTACAGTTCAGACGATGGCTTTGCTGTTATTGACTACTCAAGCGTTAATGAAAGCCTCGGTGATTGGGCTGATATCAGTGCCATTGCCAGTAAACGTCGATTAATGTCAGACTTAGTCATTAATCATTGTTCTAGCCGAAGCTTTTGGTTCGAAAACTTTTGTAAAGGTGAGGGGCCAGGCCACGATTACTTTTTTACCGCGCAACCCAACGATGATTTATCTGAGGTTGTAAGACCACGAACATCAACGCTATTAAGGCCAACAGAAACCCCAACCGGCACCCAACATGTGTGGTGTACGTTTAGCCATGACCAAGTGGATTTTGATTTTAGAAACCCCCAAGTTCTCATCGAGTTTGTCACTATTATTCGCCAGTATTTAGATGCCGGCGTCAGTATATTTAGGTTCGATGCAGTCGCATTTTTATGGAAAATAGTCGGCAGTAAATCAATCAACCTGGCACAAACGCATGAAATTATTCGGTTACTGCGCACGCTAATTGAGCATGCACAAAACGATGCGATGATTATTACCGAAACCAATATACCCAACACCCAAAATTTAACCTACTTTGGAAATGCTAACGAAGCGCATTGTATTTATAACTTTTCCTTGCCGCCCTTGCTCATCAATACTCTGATTACCGGTAACTGTTTGTACTTAAAGCGTTGGTTGATGAGCATGCCGCCAGCACAAGATGGCACAACCTACTTTAACTTTATCGCCTCACACGACGGTATTGGGTTACGTCCGGCAGAAGGGTTACTCGACGATGATGAAATACAAACCCTTGTCGACACCATGAAAGATTTTGGTGGGCAAATATCAGCACGTACCACCGAAACTGGTGAGCAAAAACCTTACGAAATTAATATTGCCCTTTACGATGCCCTGCAAGGCACCACAAAAGGTAAAGATTTATGGGGCATGCAACGCTTTATGTGTGCTCATTCCATCATGTTGGCCCTTGAGGGAATCCCCGGAATATACATTCACAGTTTGCTGGGTACCCGTAATGACTATGAAAAGTTGACAAATACATCACACAACCGGGCCATTAACCGCCACCGTTGGGAGCTTGATGAATTAAAGCAACAGCTGGGCGATGCACAAAGCACTCACAGCCAAGTATTGTCGGCAATGACAAAGCTCATCAATATACGCACACAACAAGCAGCATTTCATCCAAGCGCGACACAATTTACCTTACATTTAGGTCTACAGCTTTTTGGTTTTTGGCGTCAAAGTCGAAACCGTAAGCAAAGTATTTTTTGTATCAGTAATGTCTCAGACCAAGTCACCGACTTACCCATCAATGAGTTAAATCTGGTAATTTCAGAACATTGGGTCGATTTACTCACCGACACCAAAATAGAAGATATTACTCAAACAATACAATTACAGCCTTATCAAACCGTGTGGATCAGTAATAAAGGCTAGGTGAAGAGTCGGGGGGCGAAAGGGGCAAGGTACAAGTAACAAGGTGCAAGTGACAAGGTACAAGTGACAAGGTACAAGTGACAAGGTACAAGTGACAAGGTACAAGTGACAAGGGCCAAGGCACAAGTGACGAGGTGTGAGTGTATTGCTTTGTCGTCATCCCCGAGGTCTTAGAACCCGGATTTATAAGAGTTTCCGGGACGATCCAGGTGTTGTTTTAAAGCTTCAAAGCTAACAGCTGGATCCCGGCTTGAAAGCATTGCCGGGACGACGAATGCGGTCGGGCTGGCTTGAAGCTCACTTTCTCGCTGCTTGTTTATAAACCCTAGTTAACTTGACAACATTATTGCGCTCTATAAGCTTATGCTTATTAGTCAATGCTATTTTGGAGTCTGTAATGAAAAAAGTTTTTATCGCCATAGCGGTGTTAGCGTTAAGCGCATGCAGCACCTTAAAATCAAGTTCAGACTTCGATCCTTCAGTCGCATTTGAACAATACAAATCATACGCATGGATAGAAAAGAAAAATGATGATGCGGTATATCAATTAGATGGGCTAATGGACCAGCGTGTCCGCTCTGCCATTGAAACTCAGTTGAGCCAAAAAGGCATCAGTAAAGTCGACAAACAAAATGCAGACTTACTGGTAAATTACATCACCAAAGTAGATAAAAAAATCAACATTGACACCTTTAACAGCCATTTTGGATACAACCCGTATTATGGTCCTCGTTGGGGACTCGCAGGTTCAATGCAAACTGAAACCGTGGTACGCGAATACGAAGTCGGCACCATGATTGTTGATTTAGTTGACAACAAAACGGGCAAGTTAGTGTGGCGCGGTACAGTAGCCGACACAATAAGAGATCAAAATACCCCACAAGAGCGAACTGAATCAATCAATAATGCGATTGGCAAAGTGATGATGAATTACCCGCCAAAACTTGACCAGTAATCAAACGAACAGATGCCAGACTCAAGTTAGCAAAAACATAAAAACCTCGACGTTTGTCGAGGTTTTTATGTATTAAGCATTTGTGACTACATCATTAACCTCTACAGTAGCGCAATAACTGACCTTTTTTATCATTAAACTTTAGTCCTGCTTTCGATAAATTTAAGTGTAAAAAGAATTGTTATTTTTACATCAATATTTTAGGTTGCCATATTTTCTTTAAGTGGCGTATTTATAGGCGTTCGACGTAGAAAGTCATTCAAATGGATGAGTAAGTTTGCTAAAATCTATTGTGTGAATGGGAAGTCACTTACTCAGGCTGATGAGTAAATTAACACAAGCGAGAAACAATGAAATCTTGGTATCTACTGTATTGCAAACCACGTGATGAAGTACGTGCACAGCAAAATTTGGCTTTGCAAGAAGTCGAAAGTTATTTACCGATGATCGCCCAGCAAAAAACGGTCCGTAATAAGAGCAAAATGGTCACGGTGCCGCTTTTCCCAAGTTATCTATTTATCTACTTTGACCCACAAGTCACTAGCGTGAGCAAAATCCACAATACTCGTGGTGCTAACCGCATAGTAGGCTGTCGAGAAGATATGACTCCCATTGACGACAGAATTATTTCCGCGCTTAAGAGGCGTGTTCAAGGACATGTTCCTGAAGTTGAAAAGCCGCTAGCTAAAGGCGATAAAGTGAAGTTTGTCTATGGTCCATTTAAAGACCTTGAGGCCATTTTCGATGAAAATAACCCAGACAAACGTTGCCATGTACTGTTTACCATTATGGGACAGCAAAAACGCATTTTAGTTGAGCTGGATAACTTACAAACCGTTGAAAATAAAACTGATAGTTAACCGCTATTTGATGCGACTTTCGCTATAAAATTTGTAAGATTTTTGCTATATAATTTTTTGTAATGTATCTATTTGGCTTCTGTAGGAGCGAAAAGTACCATTATTAGCTTTTTAACTGCTCGAAAAGCACTAAATGTTTAAAAAGTGTTAGTGTTTTATGTTCTGTGTGCTTTTTGAACAGATTAATGCGTCCTTTTTAGTTACAATATGCGCGCTTAGACAGAAATTGGTAAACCCTGGGCAATTTGGAAGCCGTAATCCATGGGCGGTAGCGTGTCCGAAGGACATCGAATGAAAACTGTATTTTTGAATAAGTATTCGTTAAGCAGACGCCGAAAGTGATTGTCTGGAACAATCGCTAACAGCTCCAGCTGGCTCGAAGAGTGGAACACATGGACGTATGCAATATTCGTGTGCACTACTTCAGTTAAAATCCAAGGTTAAATGCTCAAATGTTTAACAATGACACAATAGTTTGATTTCATAATTTCCTTGTTCTTTTCGCTTTAACATTCAACCGCAATTTCGTTTTTTGGCTTTTAAACCAAAATACTTTCATCACTCATAAATATAGGGATAAATAATGGATTATTGGCTCCCAGTATCAGTGACTTTTCTAGTTTCATTCTTCGCAATTAAACTAGTGAAGCCTATCGCTGTAAAAACAGGACTGCTCGACTACCCATGCGATCGAAAAGTACATGATGGGCATATACCTCTTATCGGAGGTATCGCAATTTACTTTTCGGTATTAATAACCTCAATGGTGTTTATCGACCACAGTCAAAATCTAAATATTTATCTCGTGGCCGCAGCACTGGTTTTGTTTCTAGGGACCTTAGATGACAGGTATTTATTATCGGTCAAAGTCAGGTTGATCTCTCAAATCATTGTTGCTTCTTTAATGATATTCGGCACCGAAACTTACTTGCAAAGCTTTGGTTCTATTTTGGGCTTTTTTGAGTTCAAATTGGGATATGCTGGCGCAGCTGTGAGTGTTATTGCAATCATTGCAGGCATTAATGCGATCAATATGATGGACGGTATTGATGGTTTAGCCGGAGCGCTTAGTCTCATTGCATTTGGTGCATTAGCGTTTTTACTTAGCAGGCTCACTAACGAGTGGTATTTACTGCCAGTATTATTTATAGCGGCACTTCTTGCGTATTTGTTGTTCAACTTGAATTTGCATCACTCATTTAGCAAAGTGTTTATGGGTGACTCTGGAAACATGTTTATTGGTTTAACAATCGTATGGTTAATGATTGTTGGTACCGAGCTAGATACACCCGCTTTTAGGCCTGTTACCGCTTTGTACATATTAGCCATTCCATTAATCGACATGGTATCAGTCATGATCCGTCGAATGAAATCTGGTGGCTCACCGTTTACCGCCGATAGGCAGCATTTACATCATTTATTCGAAGCATATGGTTACAGCAGAAGATATGCTCTAGTCGCGATATCTTCAGTAGCGAGTGTGTTTGCTTTTATTGGTTGCCTTGCTGAAATTTACTTTGTTCCTGAATGGATTCTGTTTACATTTTTTATCTTTTTATTCATAGGTTACGCATTATGTACTCAACATATGTGGAACAGTTTAAATAGCAGAAAAAAATAACTGGATTGTTTAAATTTATTAATCAAAATCATTAGATTACATAAAATATGAAAAAAAATTGTATCGTGTCACTCTCTGCCATAATGTTAATTCTTATGGGCTGTACTTCTTCTCCACCTGTTATCGAAGCTTCTATGCCATTGTTAGAGCAACCCGTTAAATCGATTGGTGAAAATGTGCTGCCTGCTGAATTAAACACAATAATATCTCAGCAACCTCAAGGTTATGCTGGTGTTTATAACGATGTGCAATTTACATTAGGTAAGCAATACTTTTCAGCGCTTGGCAAACAATGCAGAGAAGTGTTTTTAAATTACACTACAAATAATTCAGACAAACAACGACGTATAATTTGTAAAGACAATCAAAGCGTTCAATGGTCAATTATCCCTCAGGTTATTGATAGTAAAAACAACCAAATTGACTTTGGAGCGTAATCAACATGAATAAAGCTATCAATCTTTATTGCCATAAATTGCTGTTAGGTTTACTGGTTAGTGCCCAGTTGTTAGTGTTTAGCGCTACAGCGGCAGAGCCAAACCAAATGTCATTAACCAACCTACAAAGTATGGGGACAACACAAACAACCTTACCTAATGCTTCGTTAGAAAATGGGAGTTATTCCAAAGCGCCGCGAGACGGCATTATGCTACCGGGTGAAATGACCGCCGCTGAACTATTACCAGTATCTGAAATAGGTTTACCACCTCCTTTTGGGGCAAACTTATTTGCCGGTGGTTACGAAAGTGAGCGCATTGATGGTTTAAACGAAGATTACACCATCGCACCAGGCGATAAAGTGTCTATTTGGTTATGGGGTGCGATAAATCAATCTGAAGTGATAACTGTTGATAATCAAGGTAACTTGTTTATCACCAATGTTGGCCCTGTTTATGTTGCTGACGTAAAAGCGAGCCAATTAAACAATTTTGTTAGCCAAAAAATTAAGCAAGTTTATAAAAATAGTGTCGAAATCTACGTAAACCTTTTAACCGCTACGCCAGTCAGTGTGTATATCAGTGGTAGTGTCATCCGTCCTGGCCAATATGCTGGTATCGCATCGGACAGTATTCTTTATTACCTTAAACGTGCCGGCGGTATAGACTCAGAACGCGGCAGTTATCGCTCTATCAAAGTGCTTCGTCAAAACCAGGTTGTACAAGAGATTGATCTTTATGACTTCATGTTAAAAGGCTACTTACCTAAATTTAACTTTAAAGATAACGACGTTATTTTGGTCGAACGCCAAAAAGCGACCGTAGTTGTGTCTGGCAGCGTAAGAAATCCATTCCGATTTGAATTTACCGGTAACCAAGCAGATGGCCAACAATTGGCTAAATTTGCACTACCTTTGGCAAAAGTTAGTCATGTAGGCATTGTTGGTGATCGCAGTGATGGGCCATTTTCTGTATATTTGCCTTACAATGATTTTGAAACGTTTAACTTACGTGATGGCGACCGAGTCATCTTTAATGACGACATTCGCGCCCAAGTGTTCGATATTCAAATCTCAGGTAGTTATTTAGGTCCTTCATACTTTGCGGTAAAAAAAGAAACTCGTTTACATGATTTATTAGCGCAGATTGAGGTTGATAAGAACCTAACTGACTATGAGTCTATCTATATTCAACGTAAGAGTGTTGCAACAAAACAAAAAGAGATGATTGATCAATCTCTTGAACGTTTAGAGCGTAGTGTGTTTACCGCGCCGGCATCATCTGACGGCGAGGCAAAAATTCGTGCCGAAGAAGGCAAGATGATCCTTGAGTTCACCGAGCGTGCACGCAAAATAATGCCTCTAGGTAAGGTGGTAATCTCTGATCAAGGTAAAGTCGCTAATATTCAACTCGAACAAGGCGACATCGTTTTTATTCCAGCTAAAACAGACTTAATTCAAGTCGGTGGAGAAGTACTCATGCCACAGGCATTGGTGTTTAATAAAAATGCCAGCGTTGAAGACTATATTGCCTGGGCCGGTGGTTATAGCGAACGTGCTAACTATGAACAAATTATGGTTATTCATCCAAATGGAATGATAGACCTCAATGCCAAAGGTCCTTTAAGAGCGGGCGACCAAATTTTAGTTTTACCAAAAGTAGATGCTAAAATTATGCAGTCAATTAAAGACGTAACCCAAATTATTTACCAGATTGCCATTGCGGCAAACGTGGCTACATAATCAATGACAACCATCATAAAACGTAATAATTGGGCAATATGGCGAGATGTCATATTTGCCCTTTTTGTGCGTGAATTACGAACAGGTTTTAATGACCGCTTAGGTTTAGCATGGGCTGTAGTAAACCCATTAGCTTTTATTTTTATGCTTTCGTATTTACGCGGCAGAATGAATGGTGGTGATACTCATAGTATTCCTACATTTGAGTTTATGATGTACGGCATGCTGTTTATTCAGTTGTTTTTAGATACTTTTATGAACTGCTCCAATTCAATTAAAAAAAATAAAGCCTTGTTTGCCTTTCGGCAAGTGCAACCCATTAGTAGTGTTATTGCAACGGGCGCTTTTTATTTTTTGGTTAAATTAACGGTATATCTTTTAGTATTGGTCATTATGTATTTTATTGGTATGGAGTTTCGCGTCGATGACCCTTTATCAATAATTATCAATGCTATCGCGCTCTGGTTAATCGCAATGTCACTAGGCTTGTTAGTAGCCATTTTTCAATGTTATGTACCCGAAGTGAGTAAAATACAATCAGTTTTAACTCGACCATTATTTTTTATATCAGCAGTATTTTTTTCAATGCAAGATGTACCCAAAGAGTATTGGCATTACCTTGATTGGAATCCAATATTGCATGCTATTGAGTTATCGCGGCATGCCGCTTATCACTCATACAGCTCTGAGGCCGTAAGTGAGTTTTATTTGTTTTCTTCCGGATTGATATTATTTTTTTTCTCACTATCTATTTATCACATATCTTGGAAACAGGCGATAAGTCGATGAATTATAGGTCCGGCCAACGTTTATGATTAGACTCGAAAATGTCACTAAATATTACCCATCAACACTTGGGAAACAATATATATTCGACAATCTAAATTTTGAAATCCCTTCAGGACATAACATTGCCATTCTGGGCAGTAATGGTGCAGGTAAGTCGACATTATTTAGAATTTTAGCCGGCAGTGAGTATCCAAACAAAGGCAGAGTTGTTACCGACTTGCATTTATCTTGGCCAGTCGCATTAACAACGGGTATTCATGGTCAAATGACCGGCGCAGAAAATGCCCGTTTTATAGGCATGATCAATGGTGTAGCAGATTTAGATGCATATGTGAAACGAGTACGACAATTTGCAGAACTCGGACCTAAATTTGATTTACCTGTCGGGACGTATTCTAGCGGTATGAAACCTAGACTTGCATTTGCATGCTCAATTGGCATTGACTTTGATATCTATCTTATTGATGAGGTGACATCCGTTGGTGATGCTAAGTTTAGAAATAAAGCTCGTAAGGCGCTAACCGAAAAAAGTAAAAATGCCAATGTGATTATGGTCAGTCACGAAATGGATGAACTCAGGCACTTTTGTGACAGCGCAATTGTGCTTCATAAAGGTCAATTAACTTTCTACAACGATTTAGAGCAAGGAATTGCTCAATATCAGGCATTATAATTATGACTCTAAAAGCAGTTGATAAGATAGAACAACGTTTTAAAGCACTAGCAGAAAAAACAGATGCAACCATTTGGAATGCGCCAAAAAAATTAATTAGTTTATCAAAAGAAATTGAGCAGTCAGATATTTATTTAGCGAGACGTGTATTGCAACGAGTTCGTAATTTACAACCTAATAATCCAAATGTAGTGAAAGAACTGACGCGATTATCAAATGAGATAGCGTCTAAAGCAAAAATGACCCAAACTAGCTCGTCCATAGAACATCAAGCCAGCACGACAGAAAATCATCAGTATCAAAATACTGATGAAATGAATAAGAAATCAGTACTAGACAATATAGAACTGACTATTACTCAATATTTGACGCAATTTCAGACCCAAAAGCTCAAGCAACCTTGGGTTGTAGTGTTGCTTATTCCTTTTGTTTTGTTTTCATTTTATCAATTAGTGTGGGCAGCCCCGCGTTATGAAAGCCGTGCGCAATTGATCATTCAACAACCTGATGGCATGTCAACAATGGACCCTTCAATGGCATTGTTAAGCGGGTTAGGCGTAGGGAGTAACTCTACAGCAGATACTGAATTGGCTAAGGCATATATCCATTCTGAAGATATGCTCAATTTTTTACAAAAAGAATTTAATCTTCAACAGCATTACCATGATGGCGGTGATATTTTTTCTCGGTTGAGTCGTAACCCAAGTATTGAAGATTTACTTAAATATTATATTGAACATACGATTATAGAAATTGATGAAAAGTCAGGTGTAATCAAAATATTAGTACAAGGTTTTACGCCAGAATATGCGAAAACATTAACCCAAGCGATTGTTGACCGTGCTGAATGGTACATCAATTCTATTGGTCACCAACTGGCAGATGCACAATTAGAGTTTATTCGAGGTGAACATCAAAAAGTAGAAAGTCGGCTGCGCGATGTACAAAGAAATATCTTAGCCTTTCAACAAAAAAATAATCTACTTGACCCAGAAGCCGAAGGAACTGCTCTGCAACAAATTACCTATGGATTAGAAAGCCAGATAGCAAGCAAAAGTGCCGAACTAAAAGGCTTAACGTCGGTGATGACATCAAAAGCACCACAAGTGATGATCCTTGAGTCAGAGCTTGCAGCATTAAAAAATCAGTTGGAATTAGAGCGAGAGCGCTTGTCACTCCAGCAAGGTAAGCAAGATAACTCAGGCTCAGTCAATACATCAAATCAACCTTCTTTACCTCGAAGCGGAACTGCTGTTAGTGAGGTATTAGCTCAATTTGCAGATTTAAAGATTGAATTAGAGTTAGCATTAAATGGCTATACTGCGTCGGAGATATCTTTAGATAAAGCTAGAATCGAAGCATACAGACAACTTAAATACCTAGTTGTTGTCGAATCCGCAACATTACCGCAAGATAATCAATATCCTAAAGCAACATACAATATCTTATTGTTTATGGTGTTTCAGTTAATGCTATTCGGCATAGGTAAAATCATCATTGCAACGGCAAAAGAGCTAAGATAACTCGACTTTATTATTGAGCTTTACCTATAGCAATTTATAGACAGGACGCTATATGAACATTGTTTCAAAACCTAATAACAAATACACTCGTAAAGGCATAATTTTAGCTGGTGGAACGGGTACACGTTTGTATCCATTGACTAAAGTCGTGAGTAAACAGCTTATGTCTGTTTACGATAAGCCTATGATTTACTACCCGATTTCAACATTAATGGTTGCGGGTATTACTGAAATTTTAGTTATTGCTACCCCAGATGAATTACCGCGATTTAAAGAGTTACTCGGTGACGGAAGCGATTGGGGAATTTGTTTTGAATATGTAGAACAACCAAGCCCAGACGGGCTGGCGCAAGCCTTCATTCTTGCAGAAGAGTTTTTAGAAGGGCAAAGTGCTGCATTGGTATTAGGTGACAACTTATTTTATGGTCACGATTTATCAATTTCACTGCAAAATGCGACAGCACGTGAAGTTGGCGCTACCGTATTTGGTTACCACGTATCCAACCCTAAATCATATGGTGTCGTCGAGTTTGATGAGTCAGGTAAAGCTATTTCGATTGAAGAAAAACCTCAACAACCCAAATCAAACTATGCGGTACCTGGATTATATTTTTTCGACAATCGAGTAGTTGATTTCGCGAAAAATGTTAAACCCTCAGCGCGTGGTGAGCTCGAAATAACCGATGTAATTGAGCAATATTTAGCACAACATGAACTCAATGTTGAAATTATGGGGCGCGGCACTGCATGGTTAGATACCGGTACTCTCGACGATTTACTTGATGCTGCTAATTTCATTCGAGCAATTGAAAAACGCCAAGGCCTAAAAATCAGTTGCCCAGAAGAAATTGCCTACCGCATGGGGCATATTAATGCACAGCAATTACGCGAGCTCGCAGCACCGCTTAAAAAGTCAGGTTACGGACAATACCTACTCGACATATTAGAACAAAAAGTATTTTGAGCAGAAGCAGAAAGGCTGAGACGGTTAAAGTAGAAAGTCACAAGTCACAAGTAAAGGCTTAGAAAAAACAATCCACTCGTTGCTTGCCGCTCGTTGCTTGCTGCTTGTCACTTGTCACTTGCAACTCGTTACTTACAACTCGTTACTTGCTGCTTGTCACTTTTAACTTTCCACTTCAACATCAAGAGAGATTATGAATTTTATAGATACAGCGATTCCTGATGTAAAAATCATTGAGCCTAAAGTGTTTGGTGATGAGCGAGGTTTCTTTATGGAGACCTTTCGTACAGAGCTATTTAATCAACATTGTGGTGAGCGTGTTTTTGTACAAGAAAACCACAGTAAATCATCGCATGGCATATTACGTGGGCTTCATTATCAAACAGCCAATACTCAAGGAAAGCTTGTTCGAGTAACACGTGGTGAAGTTTTTGATGTAGCCGTTGATATGCGTAAAGACTCTGCGACTTTTGGCCAATGGGTTGGCGTGTTGCTCTCAGAAGAAAACAAACGCCAATTATGGGTGCCAGAAGGTTTTGCACATGGGTTTTATGTAACAACCGAGGAAGCTGAATTCGTATATAAGTGTACAGATGTGTATAACCCATCAGTTGAAGTGTCGCTTAAATGGGATGACCCAACTGTTAACATTCAGTGGCCACTCGTTGATGGTCAATTACCGTCATTGTCAGTCAAAGATGAAGCAGGGTTAGCGTTTGCAGATGCACCAACTTTTTAATGTCATTGAATACCACCATAAAAAGACGAATAAAAACTAAATGAAAGTATTAATAACAGGTAAAAATGGCCAGCTTGGTTCAGAACTACAACGTAGTTGTCCTGACAATATAGAAATTCAATGCTTTGACAGTCAGTCACTTGATATTACCGATATTGCCGTAGTGAACGAGATTTTAATCAGTTTTTCGCCAGATATCGTTATTAATACTGCAGCCTATACTGCAGTAGATAAAGCAGAGTCAGATATTGATGCTGCCTATGCCGTTAATCAAACGGGTGCGGCCAACCTAGCCACTGCATGTAAAGCCATTAGTGCAAAATTAATTCATATTTCAACAGACTTTGTTTTCGATGGTTCTAAAACCACGCCTTATGTGTCTGCTGATGCAACAAATCCACTGGGTGTTTATGGCGCCTCTAAGCTCGCAGGCGAACAAGCGGTTAGTCGCATTCTAGGCTCGCAGGCCACCATAGTGCGCACAGCTTGGGTTTATTCTAAGTTTGGAAAAAATTTTGTAAAAACCATGCTGCGTTTAATGGCAGAAAAAGACCAACTTGGTATCGTTTATGACCAAGTTGGCACACCGACCTGGGCTGCTGGCCTTGCTAATATGCTTTGGGCGTTAGTGCAGAAGCAAAGTGACAAGGTTGGAGCTGAGAGCAAGACATTAAATCAGACGAAAATTCTTAATTGGACCGATGCAGGTGTAGCCTCATGGTATGACTTTGCAGTTGCAATCCAAGAGCTGGCTATAGAGCAAGGCTTATTAAATAAAGCGATACCTATTAGTGCAATTCCAGCATCAAGCTACCCAACACCAGCAAAACGCCCAGAATTTAGTGTGCTAAATAAAACTGAAGCAGAAGCGCTAACAAGTGTAAAAACCATACACTGGCGCAAACAATTAAAATCTATGCTAGAGCAGGTTAAAGCTGAGAAGGTGAAAGTCGAAAGTGACAAGTAACAAGAAGAGCTGAGAAAGGAATAGTAGAAAGTCGAAAGTGACAAGTAACAAGAAGAGCTGAGAAAGAATAGTAGAAAGCCGAAAGTGACAAGTAACAAGAAGAGTTGAGAAAGGAACAAGTAGAAAAGGATAAACTAAAAAACAAACAGACAAAAGTTAAGTGTTGGACTAAGGTTTACAATCACTAAATAACAGTGAAAAGGACTGTTTATGAGATTTGAAGACCTTGATATCTGGAAACGTTCGGTAATTTTGTCTGCTGAAATTTATATTTATTTCAGGAGTTCGCGTGATTTTGGGTTTAAAGATCAAATTACACGTTCTTCTTTGTCAGTACCATCAAATATTGCTGAGGGTTTTGAAAGAAAAAGTAGAAAAGAGTTTGCTATCTTTTTGTCATATGCCAAAGGTTCTTGCGGTGAATTAAGAACTCAAATCTATATTGGAATCAAGATCGAATATATTGCATCTGAAATCGGTACTCAATGGATTAGAGAGTCAGAAGAAATCTCAAGAATGATTGCAAGTCTAATGGCAAAAAAGCTCCAATAGCTATGTTTTTTTAACCTTTGCCACATACTACTTGCCGCTTGTTACTTGCTATTTGTCACTTGCTATTTGTCACTTGTCACTTGTCACTTGTCACTTGTCACTTGTCACTTGTCACTTGCTATTTGTCACTTGCTATTTGTCACTTGCTATTTGTCACTTGCTATTTGTCACTTGCTACTTGTTACTTGTTACTTGTTACTTGTTACTTGTTACTTGTTACTTGTTACTTGTTACTTGTTACTTGTTACTTGTTACTTGTTACTTGTTACTTGTTACTTGTTACTTGTTACTTGTTACTTGTTACTTGTTACTTGCTATTTGTCACTTGCTACTTGTTACTTGCTACTTGCTACTTGCTACTTGCTACTTGCTACTTGTTACTTGTTACTTGCTACTTGCTACTTGCTACTTGCTACTTGCTACTTGCTACTTGCTACTTGCTACTTGCTACTTGCTACTTGTTACTTGTTACTTGTCACTTTTGATTAAAAATCTCGGGTGTAAAGCCCCAAATATGTGAAATGGAATATAAAAATGGAACAACGTAATTTGCTAGTTACCGGTGGTGCTGGTTTTATCGGGGCTAATTTTGTCCATTACTGGTTGGCTAATCATCCACAAGATAAGGTCGTAGTATTAGACGCATTAACTTACGCAGGAAATAAAGCTAACCTTGATCTAGTTGCTGACAACAATAAGATGATTTTTGTGCATGGCGATATATGTGACACGCCATTAATCGAATCGCTCATCGATACCCATCAATTAAATACCATAGTCCACTTTGCTGCAGAGTCACATGTTGACCGTTCAATTACAGGTCCAGATGCCTTTATCGAAACCAATATTCTAGGCACCTATAGTTTATTAAAAGCCGCTAAGAAAAAGTGGATAGATGAGCCAAAAGCACAAGGTAAACCTACAACAGAACACCGTTTCCATCACGTGAGTACCGATGAAGTTTACGGCACCTTAAGTGCAACCGATCCCGCTTTTACCGAAGAAACGGCTTACGCCCCTAACTCCCCCTATTCAGCATCAAAAGCGGCAAGCGATCATTTAGTACGTGCTTATCACCACACCTATGGCTTAGAAGTAACAACCTCAAATTGTTCAAATAACTACGGCCCATACCACTTCCCTGAAAAACTGATTCCGTTAATTGTCACCAACATCCTTAATGACAAACCATTGCCGGTTTATGGTGATGGTCAACAAATTCGTGATTGGTTATACGTTGAAGACCATGCGCGTGGTATTGAGTTAGTGCTGAATAAAGGCCGCATAGGTGAAAACTACAACATTGGCGGTAACAATGAGTGGGCTAATATCGATATTGTAAAACTAGTCTGCAAAGTAATGAACGATAAATTCGCATCAGATAGCAGCTTATCTGCTCGCTTCCCTAACGCAAAATCAGCGATTGCGGGTAAAACTGAATCACTGATTACTTACGTGCAAGATCGTGCCGGTCACGACAGACGATATGCGATTGATGCAACCAAAACAAATAATGAATTAGGTTATAAACCAGCAGAAAGCTTTGAAAGTGGCTTCGCTAAAACGCTCGACTGGTATTTAACCAATGATAATTGGTGGAAAGCAGTATTAGATGGAACATATCAATCAAAATAAATTAGGAATAAAAATGCAAATTGTACCTGTAATTATGGCCGGTGGTTCTGGTAGTCGTTTATGGCCGATGTCGCGTGCGCTTCACCCAAAGCAATTTTTAAAGCTAACTAGCTCAAACAGCATGTTGCAAGAAACAGTACTACGTACTTTACCTTTTGCTGATAATAAAAATATTGTTATTTGTAATGAAGACCACCGTTTTTTAGCGGCAGAGCAATTAAGAGAAATTAATCAATTAGGGCAAATAATCTTAGAGCCTGTTGGCCGAAACACTGCCCCAGCAATTGCATTAGCAGCACTTGAACTACAAAAACAAAATAGTGAAGCGTTAATGCTAGTGTTAGCAGCTGATCATGTCATTAAAGATGTGGCTGCATTTGAGGAAAGTGTAAAAAAAGCGACCGTTGCAGCACAACAAGGTAAAATGGTGACTTTTGGTATTGTGCCTACCCATGCCGAAACGGGATACGGATATATTAAACGTGGTGAACCACAACTTTCTGGTTATACCGTTAATCAATTTGTAGAAAAGCCAGACTTAGCAACTGCACAAGAATACCTCAATAGTGGTGATTACTATTGGAATAGTGGCATGTTTTTGTTCAAGGCTTCAGATTATTTAAAAGAGCTGCAAAAACATCGTCCTGATATCTATCAAGCATGTTTACAAGCTATTGATCATACCACTTCAGATCTCGATTTTATTCGCGTAAACGAACAAGAATTTTTAAAATGTCCATCAGAATCTATCGATTATGCGGTAATGGAAAAAACAGATAATGCCGTCGTTATCCCATTAGATGCCAAATGGAGTGATGTGGGAGCCTGGTCTGCACTTTGGGATATTTCTGATAAAGATGTCAATAATAACGTTATGCAAGGTGATGTATTAACCCACAATAGCAACAATAGTTATTTTAACGCCGAACATAAAATGATTGCCGCTGTAGGCGTTGATAATATTGTTGTTATTGAAACAAAAGATGCCGTTTTAGTTGCCCACAAAGACAAAGTACAAGATGTAAAAGCAATTGTTGAACAGCTTAAGTCACAAAACAGAACAGAACATCATCTACATCGTGAGGTTTATCGCCCTTGGGGGAAATATGACTCAATCGATTTTGGTGAGCGTGACCAGGTTAAACGTATTACCGTAAAGCCGGGTGAGAAGTTATCAATTCAAATGCACCATCATCGCAGTGAGCATTGGATTGTCGTTTCTGGCACAGCAAAAGTGACCAATGGTGAGCAAACCATTATTGTTACAGAAGACCAATCAACCTACATTCCGCTGGGTACGATTCATGCTTTAGAAAACCCCGGCAAAATACCATTAGAAATGATTGAAGTGCAAACCGGAAGCTACTTAGGCGAAGATGACATTGTCCGTTTTGAAGATCGTTATGGGCGTGTAAAAGGGTAATCACAGATGGCCAATATATTAAATAGTCACCATATATTAAAAAATAGTCAAATTGCCTTTGGAACCAGTGGTGCCAGAGGACTGGTTAGCGATTTTACAAATAATGTATGTGGTGCTTTTACCCATGCTTTTATCGACGTAATAAAACCTGAGTTTCGCTTTGATACCATTGCCATCGCAATCGATAATCGACCAAGTAGCCATAGTATGGCAATGGCATGTGCTAAAGCTGCCCAGCAGGCCAATATAAAGGTCATTTACTATGGCGTTGTGCCAACGCCTGCTTTAGCTTATGTGTCGATGCAGCTAAATCTACCTTGTATTATGGTAACGGGCAGTCATATTCCATTTGACCGTAACGGATTAAAATTTTATCGACCAGATGGTGAAATCACCAAACAAGATGAAGTCGGTATCTTAAATGCTCAAATTGAATTTGAAGCTATTACAAATACAACTGAAATCGAAGTCAATCCAGATGCGTTAAATCAATACATTTCTCGATATACCTCATTGTTTGCAAATCAACCATTACTAGGTAAACGCATTGGTATTTATGAACACTCAAGTGCGGGTAGAGATTGTTACCATACAATTTTTAACCAATTAGGTGCAGATGTTATTCGTCTAGAGCGCAGCGATGTTTTTGTACCTATAGATACCGAAGCCGTTGCAGAAGAAGACAGAGTAAAAGCACGTAATTGGACTCAGCAGTATCAATTAGATGCCTTGTTTTCGACTGATGGTGATGGCGACAGGCCATTACTTGCCGATGAGCATGGCGAATGGCTTAGAGGTGATATTTTAGGCTTACTATGCGCACAAGCACTAAATATTGAAGCGTTGGCTGTTCCCGTTAGCTGCAATACAGCCATTGAGTTAACACAGAGTTTTAAGCAAGTCATAAGAACAAAAATTGGTTCACCTTATGTTATTGCCGCATTTGACACCTTAAAAAATCAATACCGCTCTTTTGCTGGGTTTGAGGCCAACGGTGGCTTTTTGTTAGGCAGTGACATTGCAGTTGGTGACAAGGTATTAAAAAGCTTACCGACTCGAGACGCAGTATTACCCGCTATTATTGCCTTAACTGCAAGCATGACAGAACCGTTATCAAAATCGGTTAATGCTTTACCTAAACGCATTACGGCTAGCGATCGAATTAAAAATTTCGCAACCGAGTGTAGTAAAGCTATCATTGCCAACGCGGCAAAGGCACCACAACAATTTGTTTTAGCATTGGGTTATACCCAAAAAATCATTTCAAATATTAATCAAACTGATGGTTTAAGAATTACCTTTAATGACGGTGATATTATCCATTTACGTCCATCAGGTAATGCGCCTGAGCTACGTTGTTATGCAGAATCAGATGTTGAGCAACAAGCTCTCGATTATGTTAGTAACACCTTATTAAAAGTTCAAACAATATAATGAATACTAAATTTAGCCGTTTTAGTCGCGACATACACTAAAGGACCTATCATGAAACTACTGGTTTTTTGTGGTTTATTAAATATAGAAAATAAACAAGCGTTAGTTGATATGTTTTTGAGTCACAATGCAATTAACTTAAATGACGCTGTAGCAAGTAATAACCTACAACAATTAAATGACTATTTATTGAACTTACAGCAAGGTAAAGCACAAATAGAATACCAAGGTAAAGTCGCGATTTACTTTTATAATGGGGATGTTGAGTTACTAAATAATACACCTTTAAACAGCGATAATTATCATTATATTTCATTTTATTCAGCGCCTGAAGTAAGTATAGCGTCATCACTCAGTGAGCACGATTGGGTAAGTTATTCAAGTGCAATACTAGAGCTACACTTATCCAATATGGAGCAGTCATATCTGATCAATCAAGCCGATATCGTTAACCATGTTGAGCAAATAGTTAAATTATTTAATAGTGTTTCTGGCTTAGTGCTTAAAAAGCTAACAGTAAAACAACAAGCTGAAAATTTACTGAGCATCGCCCAAATCGTTCAATCTATTAACAGTATCAAAAGTAACCCTCAGCTACAGCAATTGTTCGAGCAGTTAGAAGGCGCAGCTGACATTAATAAAACCGACTATGGTTTACCTGCAGAAGCAAGGCTAACGATTGGGTTATCAATGTTGCTAACCACGGCTAAAGAGACTCAACAAGATGTAACAAAATTAGCAAGCCGCATTGATGGTTTGCAACAGCAAAATAGCGCGTTAATAGAGCAAGCTACGGCAGGCGATGCCGAAAAAGAATTAGCGTTATTGCAAATAAACCAGTTGCAAGAAGAACTTGAAATTACGCACACCCAAAGCCAAAAGCTTGCAATTGAGCATCATGCTGTCACAGAGCAAAAAAAACAAATACAACAACAGTTAGCCCTTGATACTGCGTCATTCACTGACAGATTAGCACAGTCAGAAATATTGCAAGCAAAGCTAACTAGCGAAAACGAATTAGCGTTACTGCAAATCAGTCAATTACAAGAAGAACTTGAACAATCATTTGTTAATAGCGAACAACTTAAGGCTGATAATCAAGTTAATCTCGAGCAGTTAGCACAAGCTGAAAGACAACAAGAGTTGTTTACCAACGAAAGCGAGTTAGCGTTACTGCAAATCAGTCAATTACAAGAAGAGCTTGAGCAATCGTTTGTTAATAGCGAACAATTTAAGGCAGAGCATCAAGTCAGTATCGAGCAGTTAGCTCAAACTGAAAGACAACAAGAGTTGTTGACCAATGAAAGCGAGTTAGCGTTACTGCAAATCAGTCAGTTACAAGAAAAGCTTGAGCAATCGTATGTCAATAGCGAACAACTTAAGGCAGATCATCAAGTCAGTATCGAGCTGTTAGCACAAGCTGAACGGCAACAAGAGTTGTTGACTAGTGAAAACGAATTAGGATTACTGCAAATCAGTCAGTTACAAGAAGAGCTTGAGCAAACGTTTTTAAACAATCAAACACTGTCGCAAAAGCTTGATCATAAAAATGCTGAACTTAAAAAACTTAAAGATGAGTATAACCAAAAAATGGCCAATAATATTTCAATTGAGCAATCCATTACCAACGATAATGAATATCAAGCAAAAATAAAGGCTCTTGAATTGAAGATATGTGATTTAGAATCTGAGAATGAATTGGCCTTATTGCAAATTACTCAATTGCAAGAAGAATTAGAGTTTTATTATATCAAATTACAGCAAGGCGGACAGTGGACGCCAATATCAATAAGCAGTGATGTGAGTGTACCACATTATCTCCAAAATACGTTATCGTTACTGACGTTATAATCAATGTCGGTTAACCAAGTCTCTCAGCAACGGCTGATAATAATAGACCCTGGTTTACGAGAGCTAGGAGGGCATCACCCCGCGACTGTGTTAGCGATAGCTGATGCCTTTACAAATAATGAACAGGTTAGTATTGAGCTTTTATGCCATCAAGATTGCCCAACAGCATTTACAGAAAACTTAAACAGCAAGGTTAAGGCCACTCATCACTTTACAACCGATTTTTACCAGTATTTTTACCAATTACCCAGCTATCAAGAATTACAGCAATACTGCAGCCGTCTTGCCTTAGAATATATTAGTGCAATCAGATTGTGCCTTTCGACGAATAAGAAAGATCAAAAAATAGTATTTTGGTGCCATACCCTAAATTGGCAACATGCTAAAGCATTAGCATTAGCATTAGATGTATTGAAACAAAATCATGGGGCTGAATATGTTGCAAAAATAACAATAATCGTCGGTTTAATGTACAGTCCGTTTGATTCAACACAAAGCATTAAGCGTAAAATGCATTATGAGTCAGGGGCTGATTACACTTTTTGACCAGCGCCAAAAATAATATCTTCCCTGAAATCATCACTCCAACAAGCCCTATTGAATTTCTGATTTTGGCTTGTTTTAGCGGGATGTAGCTTCACTAGATTTA
>NZ_BMQV01000001.1 GCF_014648295.1 Shewanella saliphila | reverse complement strand
TACTTGGTGGATTGATTGCATATTGTTTAAAAGACGAGAAGCCATCATTAAATCTAACAGCTCAAGAACTTGAGCTGTTAGATAGCACTAATATCGTGTTTGCTTAACCAGATCTGAGGTTAACTAGGTGTATATCGATCAAAAAGCCCCTATGACGATTAATGTCATAGGGGCTTTTTAGTCGCGCTCAATAAAAAGGGCGAGTTATTTATTCTTTGTCTGCCGTTTCAGGTGTATCAACAACGGCTTCTGCAGGTGTGTCGGTGTCGTTATTGGCAGCCGCTTGCTCAGCCGCTGCAGCTAAAGCGATTTTTTCGCGTTCAGCTTTAGAAATATAACGCTCAACAGGTTTGCTGCTTGGGTTCGATGGCACGACTTTGTTTTTACGCGCCTTAGCACGCTTGGCCAACTTTTTGATCATCTCTTGCTTTCTATTCATCTGACTTCTTACTGTGTAAACGACAAACTATTCATATCATTTCAGAAGATAAATGGCTTATCAAAACGTGAAGACGCTGGTCTAACTGCCTTCGGCGGCTTCACGAGAAAATTGGAGGCTAATTTTAGCGTAATTGCTGGGGAGTATACAGCAGTTTATCAAAAAGAGTTTTTGAGGCGCTATGTCGGCATAGACAATGTGATGACATCTATTTGGCTATCGACCGAACTTTTTAATGTCTTTTTCGGTCGCACCGTCATTACATTCGCCTCGAATTTCAGCGCGATTCGTTTCAACGTAACGGCTCAATTCAACAAAACCGCCTTTGCAGTAACCGCTCATTTCGATGGTTTTTTGTAACCCTAAATCAACTTGTTGATGCCAAAGTTCGAGGCGTTTTTCAGCATTTCGTTGTTCAGCTAGATAGCTTTGCAAGTCTTGTTTACGACGAGACATGCGTTGCTCATGAGGTTGGTCATTGGGCAGGGCGCGGTCGGTTGCTGTCGCGAGTTTTGCTTTATAAGTAAAAAGCTTAATCCCATCGCCTTTTATTTGAGTGCTAAAGGTATCACGAAATTGGCCAGCAAAGTCCATCGGATCCGGTGGGTTTGAACTACACGCACTCAACAACACCGCACTACAAATAACTAAGCAAGTTTTAAACACTGATATCCCCTAAAGCCAAAATAATCTAATAAATCATACCTTAAGCAACCTTGGTGAAGATAGTCCGCACTCGGGTAAATTTATTTAAAGATGTTATTTACAATGTTAAGCCGCAATTGCTACGGCTTAATGTGACTTAAACAAGGTTGCTAGGCAAAGCGCTCGTTTAGGTAGCTGGTAATGGCTTTTGATTCGTATAACCATTGAGTTTGACCGTCTTGTTCAATGCGTAAACAGGGGACTTGTAACTTACCACCTTCGGCAGTTAACAAGGCTTTATTGGGTTCTTGTTTTGCGTCAACAAGGTTAATGTTTAGGTTTTGACGACGCATTTCACGGCGCACTTTTACACAAAATGGGCATGCGGCATATTGATACAACGCTAATGATTGCGTTTGTTGGTCGATAACATCTTGTTGCTCTGGTGGGCGTTGACGTTTTTTAGGCGCAAATACAAAATTTAATAACAAAATAATTCGACCTAAAATCCAGCGAACAATAAACATATCTATCCTTAATTATTATCATGGTAAGCCCGTTACATTTTGGGTAACGGGCCAATAAAAAATTAGCCGCAGTCTACTCGAAGTTTACTTTGGATAACAGGGCTTAACTATTTTGCTTGTAACTCTAACATGGCCATTGCTGCATTTTGATTGGTGTTTATTCGGCTTTCAAGCACAAATATTTTACCTGCATCGATTTGGCCTTGTTCTACTAAATATGCTTTTACGGCGCGAGCACGTGCTTGGGCGAGCAAACCTAGGTCGTCGGCACTCACTTGTTGATTGTTTTTCAACATGTTGTATAAGCTAATATGCCAGCGGGTGGTCAATTCTTCTGGGGTTATTTCTGGTACTTCTGCCACGATGGTTTGTTTGATGTCGTTAGGTAATTGGCCTAACTCTTGTTCAAACAATACGTAAAGCGCATCGGTTAATGGCCCCGATGCTGGGAATTGGCTGGCTGACAGATGTTGAGGCAGTGCAGGCAATTTCATTGCTGCTGTTTTAGCGAGTTTTTTGTGAAGTTTACGCTCAGCTAGGGCAGGTTGGTCGTTAGCAACATCAACACTGCCTTTAATATTGAGATTGAGTAATGGTCTTTCAATCAATGCGCTCGCGAGTTTGTCTAAGGTCAATTGTTGTTGGTGTTCAATGGTACTGACACCATGATCAAAACTGACTTTATCGATGGCTTCTTCGCTACCGACAAGGCCTGCAATAAATGAAAACGGTGAGGTCACGACTTTAGTGATGACGTTACCCAGCGCATTAACAATCACGCTGCCAAAGCTAAAGCTGGGTGAGTCAATGTCGCCTTCCACATCAACGCCTAAGTCGATAACACCATGACGGTCTTGCAATAATGCTACCGCAAGGCTAACCGGCAAGCTTGTGGCTTCTTCGCTATTACTGCGTTTACCCAATTTTAGTTGGTCAATCACAAGGTGGTTGCTGCCAACCAGTGCGCTGTCTTTTAATTGGTAGTTTAAATCTAACGACAGTTGACCTTTGTCGATGTAATAACCTGCATAGGTGCCTGAATACGGATTAACCGAGGTCAGTTCGACTTTTTTAAAGTTGAGATTTAAGTCTAGATACGGTTGCTCTAGCAGCGGGTTAACATCGCCTTTTAACGTAACAGGGGCATATTTATCAATTTTACCGGCTAAATCTACTGATGCAGTGGTTTGTGGGTTTGAAGATAAATTGGTGATATCACCATTGAGTAACTCAATGCCAGAAGCAAAATTGGGTGTCAGTGAATTATCTGCAAAAAAGGCAGAGCTGTCTTTAAAGCCAATTCGATTAATGTTGATCTGCATTTGTGCGCTGTCGGCATTAGCCTCTGGAGACTCTTGCGTTGCGGCACTGACCGTTTGCGGCTCTGATACTTCAGCCTCGGGTGTGTCAGTGGCCGGGGTATTGTCATGAATTAACTGACTGATATTCGTGCTTCGGTCTGCAGAAATGATCAAACGGCTAAACAGGCTGTCGAAGTTAATCTCATCAATATCAATTTTGGCTTGTTTACGGTCATATGACAGCTGGTTTATGTCCATGGTTTCCCAGTTCAATAACGGCTGTTTGAGCACATTGTCTTTAATGTCGAGCTGGGCTATTTGGGCTTGGCCTTGGTAAATTAAGCTGTCGTTAGCATCTGCACTTAAGGTGCCTTTTGTCGAAAATATACCATCAGTAACGGTGACATTAATATAAGGAGCAATATAGGGCTGTAAGCGAGTTAGCAGCATATTATTAAAGTCGATGTCGGCATTAATGCTTTGGGCTAATACATCAATTTGTCCGTTTGAATTTAATTGGCTTTGCGCGTTAATGCCGGTTGAGAATTGGTAGTCAATCGGGCTTGAAAAATCTGACACCACTTTGCCAGTGCTAACATTTATTGGACCAAGTTGCCAAATGATGATGTTGTCGCTGGCAATACCTTCGCCTAAGGTTACTTGATACTGGTCGAGTTTAAGTTGATTTAGGGTGACTAACCATGGCTGGTCTTGCGAGGCCGGTTGTGTTGGCTGTGTTTGGGCTGCAGTATTGACGTTATCTACACTATTGACGTTTTCAGGGGTGTTTGGTGCTGATGTTGGCGCTGCAGTATTGTCCGCGTTGCTGACTAGCTCTGTGTTTTTAGGGAGTAATAAGGTCGCTAAATCAGCGCCTGTTGGGGTGATATTGAGGTTTATGTTACCCTTTTCGGTGTAAAATTCATCAATAGTCACTTGCTGTTTTGGGGTATCAACATTGATGTTGTTTATTGCCAGCACCCCAATCGATATCTTTTCATCTTGTTGATGAACAGCCTTAACGTTTTCAATGATGATGCGGGCTCGACTAATCTTAATGTCGCTTATTGGCGCGAGAGCTTCATCTTGTAGGGCGATGTTATAATGACCATTAACACTTAATTGCCCCTGAGCTAAATTAATGGCGAATAGTTGGTCGATAAACGACCAGTAGCGTGATAAGTCAATGTTAGCTAAATTGATGTCGCCTTGTAGCATTAAGGGCGATAATTGCAGTTGACCTTGCAGGTTTAACCCGCCTTGGTACTGATCTTCAATGGCGATGTTAAATTGATTGACCAAGTCTTGCTGGTCTTCAATGGCTGCCAGGATGCTATCAAATTGGCTGAGCTTAAATTGAATATTGGGGTAGCTAATCAAGGTGTCGGTCACTTGATCATCGAGCGTGAAGGTACCCTGTATAAGCTGAATATTTGCCATGCGCATTGATAACATTTCTGCAGCTTGGGGTTGCTGCTCTGCTTGTTGCGCACTACTGTCACTGGCAATACGTTCTATGATGTCACTGAAGTTAAAGACATCATGCTGTTGCTCATCTTGACGACGAGCAACACGGATTTTAGGCTGTTCTAATACGACATCTTCTAACACTAGGCCCATTATTCGCAATGATTGCCACACTTGTAAATTTGCGTATAAACGATCAAAGCTGACAAATTGTGCGTCATCGTTTTGCTCATTAATTGCAAAACCAGTCACGGTGAGCTCAGTGGTAAAGGGATTAATGCGGATGTCTTGCACAATGACCTGACGCCCGAGTATATCACCTAACTGTTGTGGTAATTGTTGCTTTGCTATCGCAGGTATTAAACCGCCTAAAATGGCGCAAAACAGTAAATACAAGCTGACAAGCCAAAATAGCCATTTTGGGTAGGCTGGACGACGTTTATAGCGGGTGCGAACTTGGGTAAAAAAGGATGTCATAGGAAATTATCTTGATCAATGCAGGGTCACAATGGTCTATAGTAACAAATAAAATGAAATACGAGGATTATTTTATAACACAAACAGATTAATTTACTTTGTTCTTCAATGATGCTAAATTGTTAAATATAAAATTTAAGTTTATGTTATTAATAGGTTTTATTTTAACCGCCATGGCGGTTATCTGTTTGCGAATACATCTAATCGATGTAATAGTTTAGATGTAATAGTTTATTGGTCACATACCAATATTCCGCTCGTTAACTTAATCTACAGCAAGCTCGACTGCTGTTATGACTACTTTCAAGGATGATTAATGCAAATTCGTCTCGCTTCGAGCACTGATCTAGCGCCACTGAGTCAACTTTTTGATTTGTATCGCCAACAACTTAACCAGCCTGCTGATTATTCAGCTTGTCATGCATTTTTAAATCATCGTTTAGTTGAAAACGACAGCATGATTTTTGTCTGTATCAAAGATGACACTATGGTGGGTTTTACCCAACTTTATCCTTCATTTTCTTCTTTATTATTATCGCCTGTTTGGTACCTCGAAGATGTTTACGTTGTGCCTGAATATCAACAAGCTGATGTTGAGGAGTTAATGTATCAAAAAGCAGAACAACTGGCTCAAAGCACTGGGGTGTTATTGATTAACCATTATGAGCAACAGGTTGTAAATGAACAATGTACAGCTTAAGACTCGCGCAATTTATTGACTGACACTGACAACTAGGTATAAACCTCGGTTCTATTTTCTGATAAAATAGCCGAGGTTTTTTTGTGTCCTCTATATAGGTTTAACATTCGAGATGTGAGCCGATAACAGGGACGAGATAATGTTAAGGAACAGAGATTGAACAAGAGCGTCGCGACAAATTTAATAGCCGCCATTTTTGTATTGGTCGGTTACGGCTTAGAACAGCAAATCGTATTCACCATTGGTTTATTTGCATTATCGGGTGCAATCACTAACTGGTTGGCCATTCATATGTTGTTTGAAAAGGTGCCCGGTTTATATGGCTCAGGAGTGGTGCCGTCGCGTTTTGAAGAGTTTAAGGCCGGTATTCAGCATTTAATGATGCAGCAGTTTTTTACTCAAGAAAATATAGATCGTTTTTTAACGAGTAGCAGTGCCAGTAATATTGATTTAACCCCAGTAATTGAAAAAATTGATTTAGCGCCTTCATTTGATGCACTGGTTGATACCATTGAAAAGTCGTCATTTGGTGGCATGCTGGCAATGTTTGGCGGTACTGAAGCGCTTATCCCATTAAAAGAGCCTTTTATTGAGAAAATGAAACAATCTTTGGTCGAACTCGCGCAAAGTGATCAATTTAACGCTATTTTAGTGAATGAACTTGAGCAACCGAGTGTCATGGCCGATATGCAAGCTAAGGTCGCTAATATTGTTGAGCAACGCTTAAACGAGTTAACCCCAGAATTAGTGAAGCAGATTGTGCAAGATATGATTAAAAAGCACCTAGGCTGGTTAGTGGTATGGGGCGGCGTGTTTGGTGGCATTATTGGCGCAATTGCAGCGATAGCGCAATGAGTTGATGGTGCTATAAGTCGATGGCGCAATAAGATACTCGCAAAGCCTCTGCACACAGTAGATACAATGTTTAATTCAATTTAACAGAGGTCAATATGAGCCAGCACAACAGTATTAATTATCTTGAAATACCGGTTAAAGATGTGCTGGCTACTAAAACCTTTTTTAACAAGGTGTTTGGGTGGCAATTTCAGGACTACGGCCCACAATACAGCTGTTTTTTACAGGTGGGCATTGACGGTGGTTTTTACCAGTCGTCTAGCCAGTTTACATTAGCAACAGGCAGCCCATTGATTGTATTGTACAGCCAAGATTTAATGGCCACTCAAACCGCAATTATCCAAGCCGGTGGTTTGATTAGCCGCGATATTTTTAGTTTTCCTGGTGGTAGACGTTTTCATTTCACGGACGTAAATGGTAATGAATATGCGGTATGGTCAGAATAAACCGACACTTGAAACCCCTTGTGTTAGGCATTGCTGCTTAGACAGTAACGATGTGTGCTTAGGTTGTCATCGCTCATTAGATGAGATCTTGGCGTGGCATTCGATGAACGATCAACAAAAAAGCGCGCTAATCGCGATTTTGCAACAGCGCGCAATCGCAAGCCAAAATCGTTAACGGTATTGGGCTTAATATTGTTATGTCGTTTGAGGCTCTATATCCGTTCTAAATAAGGTAAACCCGCGGGCTTGATAGTTTTGCAATGCACTTGGGTGATCTAACGAACAGGTATGCACCCATACTCTGCGGGTATCAGGTAGTGCCCAAGCATGCTCAATGGCTTTAGTGAGTAAATAGCCGCCAAATCCTTGACCAATAAAGCGCTCTGCTAAACCAAAGTACATGATTTCGACATTGCCATTCTCTTGTTGCTGTAATTCAAAATAACCCGCTGGCGAACCATCTACATAAGCAACATACAAATGCAGGTTGTCGGCTTCGCTATAAGCTTGCCATTGGCTGTCTGTCCACGTCAGCTTATCTGTCCACTCCCATGCCGCGCCCACAAACTGATACAGAAATCGATTAAATTGGTACTGCTTAATATTGACCTTAACCAAGCTCAAACCATTTGCCTGTTGCTTAGCTTGCAGTTGGTTTGGGGTCGTCATTTCGAGATTAAAAATACTGATATCTGCCATCTTTTACCTTTACCGAAAACCAAATTTGACTAAGTTATACAAAAACACCACCGATTAAGGTGGTGTTTGTTATGCGACTTGCAATTAATAGGCGCTAGCGTGAACGTTTTTCACTGCACGGCCCGACGGGTCGTTAATGCCTTGCAAGCTGGCGTCCCATAATAGTGCTTCTGGTGTAGAGCAAGCAACAGTTTTACCGCCAGGTACGGTTTCTGCCGCACTGGTGAGTGGGAAGAACTCTTCAAAGAAACTGCGATAGAAGTAGGCTTCTTTCGACTCTGGCGTGTTGTATGGGAAACGGAATTTAGCGTTAGCAAATTGTACGTCATCCACGTTAGCCGCAGCATGTTCTTTTAAGCCGTCAATCCAAGAGTAGCCTACACCATCACTAAATTGTTCTTTTTGACGCCATACCACTTCTTTTGGTAATTTGTGCTCAAATGCTTCACGTAAAATGTGCTTCTCAATGCGGCCGTCTTTAGACATTTTAGCTTCTGGGTTTAAGCGCATGGCCACGTCGATAAATTCTTTATCTAAAAAGGGGACGCGGGCTTCAAGTCCCCAGGCTGCCATGGCTTTGTTAGCACGTAAGCAGTCAAATAAATGTAGTTTGTCTAATTTACGCACTAATTCTTCATGGAACGCTTGTGCATTAGGCGCTTTATGGAAGTATAAGTAACCGCCAAACAACTCATCTGCACCTTCGCCAGACAATACCATTTTAATGCCCATAGCTTTGATTTTACGTGCCATTAAGTACATTGGCGTGGCAGCACGAATGGTGGTGACATCGTATGTTTCTAAGTGATAAATCACTTCTTTAATGGCATCTAAACCTTCTTGGAACGTATAGATAATGGGGTGGTGAATGGTGCCAATGGCATCCGCTACTTTTTGCGCAGCAACTAAGTCTGGAGACTCCGCTAAACCCACCGCAAATGAGTGAAGTTGCGGCCACCATGCGCCCGTTTCGCCATCGTTTTCAATACGATGCTTGGCATAAGTTTGAGTGATTGCTGAAATCACAGATGAGTCTAAACCACCTGATAACAGCACACCGTAAGGTACATCTGACATTAACTGACGTTTTACCGCGGCTTCTAATGCTTCACGTAATTCTTCAACACTGGCTGGATTATCTTTAACTGCGTCAAAGTCTTTCCAGTCACGTTGGTAGTAATGGGTTGGTTTACCGTCGGCTGAATATAGGTACTGACCCGGTAAAAACTCTTCTACGGTTTTACACACTGGCATCAGAGCTTTCATTTCTGAGGCTACATAAAAGTTACCCGATGCATCAAAGCCAGTGTAAAGCGGAATAATACCAATGTGATCACGGCCAACTAAGTAAGTGCCTTTGGCTTTGTCGTACAGTACAAAAGCAAAGATGCCGTTAAGCTTGTCTAAAAAGTCGCAACCGTATTCTTGATAAAGAGACAGGATGACTTCACAGTCTGAGTTAGTTTGATACTGGTATTTATCACCTAACTGGGCTTTAAGCTGCTTGTGGTTATAGATCTCACCGTTTACCGCTAATACTATGTTGCCGTCTTGGCTAATAAGAGGCTGTGCGCCGTGGTCTACGTCAACAATGGCTAAACGTTCGTGCGCTAAAATCGATTTGTCGTCTGCATAAATGCCAGACCAATCTGGTCCGCGGTGACGTAATAACTTTGACATTTCTAAGGCAACTTGGCGTAGTTGGCTTGCATCTGTTTTGATATCTAAAATTGAGAATATTGAACACATAATACGGCTCCAGCAGCGTTGGCTAATCTTTATCTGTTTGCTACTTTGCCAGCATTTTCGTTAACTGCCAAGTTAGTTTTTTGAGATAACGTCATAAATATGGTCTTTTTAATGATTTAATCTTTATCACTGCTATCTTTAAATGATTTTTGTGCAATGAAATGTATTATTTATTGATGAATTGATAATTATATTGCTTATATCGTCAAGATTTTTACGATTTAACAATTCATTTTAATTAAATGCATAGTTGCACTGAACGAGTGCGTTTGCCGTTTATTTGAGCAAATTGGCTGTGAACGCTGTTTTGCTGGGGATGTCGATGTCAAAGTGGGTTGATTATGCACCGATGCAATGCACAACAATTGTGCATAAAAACCATAAAAAAAGCCCATCAGCGAGTTGATGGGCAAATCCTTGGGTAGGAAGGAATAAGTTATTTGGCTGGCCGTAATGAGTGAAACTCTGAGTCGGCATAATACCCTGGCCAATGTTGATTATTGCCAAGCGTTTGTGCTGCTTGATAATAAACCGCTAAATCTTGCAGTGCACCCGATAGATCCCATTCAGCTCGATAATGATCGCATACATTGTGATAACAGCCTTTCATGGTATCGCTCATGGCAGCTTTGTATTGCGCGGTAGCTTCATCAAGCGGCTCAGCACCACCACCGGCAAATACCGCAGGTACACCTAACTTGGCAAAGCTGAAGTGATCTGAGCGAAAAAAGCCGCCTGATGCTGGGTTGCTTTCGCCAGTGGTGACCCGGTGTTGACTTGCCGCAGCCTTATCTAAATACAATTCTAATTCAGATTGGCCTTTACCTACGATGGTGTAATCTTTGGTTTTACCATAAATATTGGTGCTGTCGAGATTAAATACCGCGACGGTTTTATCGATGGGATAAATTGGGTTTGCAGCGTAATAGCGTGAGCCGAGTAAGCCTTGCTCTTCGCCTGTGGTGGCAATAAAAGTGAGCGAACGTTTAAGGCCTTGGCCAGCTTTTGCTTGCTTAGCAAATTGACGGGCAATTTCTAAAATACCCGCGGTGCCAGAGGCGTTATCTAATGCGCCATTATAAATTTGATCGCCTTGTTTGCTGTCATCTTTACCGATGTGATCCCAGTGGGCGGTAAACACAATATGTTCATCAGCCTGGCTACTGCCAGCTAAAGTCGCTACGACGTTGTAGCTGTCGGCGTATTCAGCTTTATTGGCAAATTTAATTGAGGCGGTTTGCGCTAAATCAACGTTTAATGCACTGTCGGCAGCACGGTCCATTAATGCGCTGAGTGACAAGCCGGCTTTATCAAATAAACGGTTAGCAGCGTCTAATGTTATCCAACCTTCGACTTGTACCCGAGCATCTTGTTCGGCTTTGGCGAGCACTAAATCTTGTTGAGGGCCAGTCCAGCTGTTTTCAACCACAGACCAAGGGTAAGAGGCTGGCTTAGTGTCATGAATAATGATGGCGCCCAGCGCTCCTTGTCGGCTGGCTTCTTCAAATTTATAGCTCCAGCGACCGTAATAGGTCATGGCTTTACCATTGAACTTTTGTTCATCAGGATGCGCAAAGCCGGGGTCGTTAACCAATATGACGGCAATTTTGCCATGCATGTCGAGGTCTTGGTAATCGTTCCAATTATATTCTGGGGCATTGATGCCATAACCCACGAAAACCAGTGGTGCATTTTTTATACTGACTTGATTGTTATCGTGGCGGCTGCCAAGCACCACATCTTGGCGATACTGTAAATCAATGCCTGCTAAGCTGACTTGCTGTTGTTCGCTGGCGGTATAACTCACCATAGGCACAGGTTGTAAATAGCTGCCGTTGACGGCACCCGCAAGGCCCATTTCTTTAAATGCGGCAGATAGGTAATCGAGTGTGAGTTTTTCACCTAGGGTGGTCGGTGCACGGCCTTCAAACTTGTCTGATGACAAGGTTTTAATATCAGATCTAAAGCGTTGCTCGTCGAAACTGACTGAAATGGGGGCGACCTGAGCAATGGGTGTTATTGTGCTGGCATCGTCACCATTACAAGCACTGAGAAGCGCAATAGCGCAAAAAGGAAACCATCGTTTCATGCTCTATCCTGATTATCGTTTTTATATTTTCGGATCAGCATAATGGATCAAGCCAGCGCGCGATGACAAGGGCACTGGCTTGAAAATGTGTTACCTAATGTAAATGAAATGTTTACGCTAAACGAGCTTACACCACGTCAATGTCGCCTGCACAGGCAAACACATGGTTCGGTCTGAACGGTTCTTTTTCAATATCTCCCATTTGGCTCACGCCACTGGTGACCAAAATGGTTTCGAGACCGGCTTGGAAACCCGCCAAAATATCGGTGCGCATATTGTCGCCAATAATAATGGTGTTTTCAGAATGTCCTTGAATATGATTCAGCGCCGAGCGAATAATCCATGAGCTGGGTTTACCCACGTAAAATGGCATTTTGCCGGTAATCCGCTCAATGGCGGCACACAATGCACCACAAGCTGGGCTATAAGCCGGACCATGGGTGTCTGGGTTGGTGGCAATAAAACGCGCGCCGCCCGCCACAAAACGAGATGCTTTATGGATCATGTCCCAGTTGTATGAACGGGTTTCGCCCACAATCACAAAATCTGGGTTAATGTCGGTTATGGTAAAGCCTGCGTTGTATAACTCGTGGGTGAGGGCGCCTTCCCCAATCACAAAGGCTTTAGTTCCGGTTTGGTGTTTAAGAAAATCAGCCGTTGCCATTGCCGAAGTATAAAAGCAGGTTTCGGGTACATTAATGCCCGCCGCACCCAGACGGTTTTGTAAGTCTTTACCGGTTTGAACAGGATAATTAGTGAGAATAACCAGCGGGTTGCCTTGCTCTAGTACGCGGTGAATAAATTTATCACTACCAGGAATTAACTTGTTGTCGTGCAGTAACACACCATCAATATCACATATAATATTTTTCATTCTTTCATTTCTTCCTTCAAATACAACCTGCCTACATCTAATGCTAATTCAGGCCAGAAAACAACGATTAAATGCAAAAAAATACAGGCTTGAGAGGCGTAAACCTGTGATAGTGACTAAGGCATAAATGATGAGGTTTCGATACGTTAGGATCTACTTTTTGCGATTATCTTGCTTTTTGCTCGGATGCTAAAGCACTTATTTAATACTCTTTTGAACGAGGCTCAAAAAATAAAAAAGTATACCAATGTCATTTCTATGTACGTCAGGCTAAAGTATGATGATGTTATAAATTTGTGAGGGATTATAAGTTTGTAACACTTTAGGCTGTGCCCACACACATATTAATGACGGATATCGACCTAGATCTGATTACTTGTGTGCCGTAAATGACAGTCTTTTTGCCCGGCGATATCCTATAAGATAATTTGGGATACACATTTAAGGTTCCTCAATAATGTTTGATTTATCAATAAAAAGAATGCTTCAAATAACCTGCGCACTTGCTTTATCCGCAATGATTATTCTTGCTTGGATAGGCAGTTCTCAGCAGTCACAAATTCATAAGCGTGTCGTTAACGAAGAAGCACAAGTCGCTGCCATTTTTGCACTCAAAGATACCCGATATTACGTGGTACAAATTCAACAATTTTTAACCGATGTCGGAGCCACCAAAAGTGATGAAGCAAAAGCTGAAGCGCTTGAAAGCCTAAATGGTGCACTGGCCCAGCTTGATATTCTCGTTGATGCTGCTCCAGAATTTTATCAGCAAGCCCAAGATATTAAACGAAAAGTCAACGATGTGTATAAGTCGGGGATCAATATGGCCGATGCCTATTTAATTCAGGGCACAGAGGCGGGTAATCAGCTGATGAAAGGTTCTGGCGGCTTTGATGAGGTCTCATCAGATCTTGCTGATGATTTAGACCAACTGGCTAATCAAATTGATAACCATTATAGCACCGCAGTAAAACAAACCTTGTCAGCGAATAAGACTGCGGCGCGGGTGCAGTTTTGGGGCAACCTTGCTTTGGGCGTGTTTCTTGCCATGATTTTGTTTGGGTTATATCGTGCAATTATTAATCCATTGAGGAAATTGGATGAATCGATGCGCAATGTGGCATCGGGCGCTAAAGATTTAACCGTTAAACTGGACGACAGTGGCAACACTGAAATCGCTAAAGTGGCGAGTAGTTTTAATGTGTTTGTAAAGCAAATCCACGATTTAATTACCGATTTTAATGACAATAGCCAACAATTAGGTACGGCCAGTGTGCAGTTAACAACAAGCAGCAATGAAACGTTATCGGGCATGCAACGTTTACAAAGCGAAACTGAACAAGTGGCTACTGCGATGAATCAAATGCAAGCAACGGTCATTGAAGTCGCTAACAATGCAGAGTTGGCTGCACAAGCAGCAAAAGACTCCGATACCCAAGCAGGGCAAGGTGATAAGGTTGTTCAACAGACGATTACCTCAATAGAGCAATTGGCAAATGGGGTAGAGCAAGCAGCCAGTGCGTTGCATCAATTAGAAAAAGATACCGATAACATTGGCAGTATTTTAGAAGTGATTCGCAGTATTTCTGATCAAACTAACTTACTGGCTCTTAATGCGGCCATTGAAGCTGCCCGCGCCGGTGAGCATGGCCGTGGTTTTGCGGTTGTGGCTGATGAAGTGCGTACGCTATCAAAACGTACACAAGATTCAACGAATCAAATTCAACAAATGATTTCACAATTACAAGCAGGTGTGAAAGATGCCGTGTCGGTGATGGATTCAAGCCGTCAACAAGCGTTAAACAGTACCGAACAAGCAGCCCTTGCCGGCGAGGCGTTATCGAGCATTACCCATTCTGTAGCGACGATTGCCAATATGGCGACTCAAATTGCCACCGCAGCAGAAGAACAGACAGCAGTAACAGATGAGATTAATCGCAATATTGTTAATATCAGTGATGAGGCTGGTTTAACCGCAACCAATGCGCAGCAATCTTACAGCGCCAGTGTCCAAGTTGATGAGTTGTCACAGCAGCTACGCAGCCAAATTGGTCAGTTTAAAACCCATTAATGTATAGCGCCAAATACAAAAATGCCTGTTATTGCTAACAGGCATTTTTTATTTTGTTGATGTGGTTAATGTTAAACAATTAACCGCGGATCAGGCTTAACATTCAACGATGTTAACCGCTAAACCACCTTTGGCGGTTTCTTTGTATTTACTGCGCATGTCTTTGCCGGTGTCCATCATGGTTTTGATGACTTTGTCTAGCGACACCTTATGGTTACCGTCGCCGCGCAGAGCCATGCGTGAAGCATTAATGGCTTTTACCGCGCCCATGGCATTACGTTCAATGCACGGCACTTGCACCAGGCCGCCAACAGGGTCGCAGGTTAACCCTAGATTATGTTCCATACCAATTTCAGCGGCGTTTTCAACGTGCTCAACGGTGCCGCCCATAATTTCCGTTAATGCGGCTGCCGCCATAGAACAGGCTACGCCAACTTCACCCTGACAGCCCACTTCAGCACCAGAGATAGAGGCGTTTTTCTTGTACAAAATACCGATAGCCGCAGCGGTGAGTAAATAACGGCTACACACGTCAATATCGACTTCTTGAACAAACATATCGTAGTAACACAATACCGCAGGGATAATACCGGCAGCACCGTTGGTTGGCGCGGTGACGACGCGATCGCCCGCGGCATTTTGCTCGTTAACCGATAATGCAAACAGGTCGACCCAGTCCATTGCTGTTAATGGGTCGATATTATTACGTCCTTCAGCTTTTAAACGACGATACAGAGCAGGCGCTCGGCGGCGCAGTTTTAAGCCGCCTGGTAAAATACCTTCTTTTTGATAACCGCGTTCAACGCAGTTTTTCATGGTTTGCCAGATATGCCACAAACCTTGCTTTACTTCGTCTTCGCTGGCGATACTCAGTTCGTTAGCCATCATTAAAGACGAAATACTTAAACCGTTATCACAGCACAGTTGCAGTAATTGTAACGCACTATTGAAGTCGTATGGCGCCTGTTCAATTGGCGTTGCTGGCGAGGCATTACGTTGGGTGATTTCATCTTCATCAAGAATAAAGCCGCCACCAACAGAGTAATAAGTGCGCTGATAAATGCATTCGCCTTTAGAGAAAGCATATAAGGTCATGGCATTGGCGTGTGCTGGTAGGGTTTTACGTCTGTGGTAAGTGATACCGTCATCACGAGTAAACTTCACTGAGCGTCCATCGGCGAGAGTCAGCTTTTGACTGCTAGAGACGGTTTCTAAAATGGCATCAATAGCATCGGTATCGACCGTTTCTGGATCTTCACCCATTAGGCCCAAAATCACCGCTTTACCAGTGCCATGGCCTTTACCCGTTTGGCCAAGGGAGCCAAACAATTCTGCTTGTAATTCATCGGTTTGATCCAATAAATTATTGTCTGCAACATGTTGGATAAAAACTTTACCGGCTTTCATAGGGCCCACTGTGTGTGAGCTTGAAGGGCCGATACCAATTTTAAACATGTCAAATACGCTAATCATCTTGAGTAACCCTTGTTGAGTCGTTTATTTTTTTGATTATTAATGAGTATAATCGCTTGATATCATCTTGGCGGTTTATCTCTTTTGTTGGCAGAGTATCCCACAGTTTGATGCATGACAGTTCATTAGATTTTTTTATGCATAATTTTTTACATTAGCTTGCCTTATCATGCACAATAACGGCAAGTTTACGACGCTGACAATATTATTAGGGGAACAGTTTGAGCTATTTAATGATGGATTTGGCTGGTTTAACAGTGTCTGAGCTGGAAGCTGAACAATTATGTCACCCTAAAGTGGGTGGGATTATTTTTTTTACGCGTAATTTTGAAAATAAAAATCAATTAATAGAATTGGTTAAACAGGTTCGTCACATTCGACCTGAATTATTGATCGCCGTTGACCATGAAGGTGGCCGGGTACAACGTTTTCGCGACGGTTTTAGCTTGATTCCTGCAATGGGAGATATTTTACCTGCGGCAAATATGGATTTAACATTAGCAAAACAATGGGCGAAAGAGTGCGGGTTCTTAATGGCAATAGAGCTGCTTGAATGCGACATTGATTTAAGTTTTGCGCCGGTATTAGACGTAAATGGCATTAGTGAGGTGATTGGTAAGCGTAGCTTTAGTCCAAACCCTAATGAGGTGAGTGCGCTTGCACAGCAGTTTATTATCGGCATGAACGAAGCTGGTATGGCTGCAGTGGGTAAGCATTTTCCTGGCCATGGCAGTGTTGCGGCTGACTCGCATATTGCGATGCCTGTAGATGCTCGCACTAAAGAGGAGGTTGAAGCCTTTGATATGCTGCCGTTTAAACAGCTAATTGACCAACAACAGCTACAGGGGGTAATGCCTGCACATGTGGTGTATTCGTCAATAGACCCAAACCCTGCAGGTTTTTCATCTTACTGGTTACAAACCGTGTTACGTCAACAATTGGCCTTTGATGGGGTGATATTTTCTGACGATTTAGGCATGAAGGGCGCAAGCTTTGCGGGTGATTACCTTGGCCGAGCAAAAGCGGCGTTAGAGGCAGGTTGTGACATGATTTTAGTGTGTAACGATCCTGTTGGGGTACACGCATTATTGAGCGAGTTTGTCTGGCCAGCAGATGAACCTCTGCACACGGCGCTGGCGCTTAAAGGTCAGCCTAATCAGGTAAAACAAGCGCTAGCACAACAAGCTCGCATTGAAGCGGCAAAACGATTGGTGGATACCATTCGACGTTAACGGTTAAGAATGACTTTTGTTAAACGTGACTTACTAATTTGGGCTTGTGTTAATGGGCTTGTGCTTAGTAGAGCTTGTATTTAGCGCAATAAAAAACCGGATCAGCTGATCCGGTTTTTTATCGGGTAAACTCGTAGGGTTTAGCCTGCATAAGGCATTGGCTGGCCTTGTGGCTTATAGCCGGTTAAATCAATCGGCTTAACACTGGTGGGTTGGTCCATTTTACGAATTTGCATCACAATCCCCAGTTGTGGATGGTCAAAATAATGCATCTCACCACTGCGAACACGGCGATTTTGAATCAGTGGAATACTCTGTAAAAACGGCGCTAATTGCTTTTTGCCTTCAATTTCTAATGCAGCGTATTCATTAAATGCAGCCGGCGTTGACTCAATCATTTTTTGAGTCGGTTTGCGCAAGGCCAAATTGTTTTCGATGTAGAGGTAATGGTTCAAGTAAATATTAATAGAACCATCAAGCTCCCAAACCGGTTTGATTTTTGGCGCTTCATAAAACCCACCTAGGGCGCTGTAATCACCCATTGGCATACTCATACTGCTTTCTGCAGGCTTATTAACGCTTAAGCCATAGTAGTCAAAGGTTTTAGAGTAATCTTTACCGCCAAATATGCGTACTGGTTTTGCTAAACGGCGCGATTGCATATTTTGCTGCCACGTTAAATGCACTAGGCTTTTTACGTATGGTTCGCGGCTGATGGTGCGAATAACATCTTTAAATTGAGCTTGGCTTTGGGCGAGTAATACTGTGCCTTCGCCTAAATAGGCTGATTGTGGTGTCTCCGCGCCAATATTCACAGGCACTTCACTTGGGTGCGAGGCAATATTATTACTGACTTTTGGGTCATTACAGTCGCTGGTGTCGCTGGCCCAATCGGTAGAGCTACACCCTGTTAAAGCCGCTGCAACACCAGTGATGTCGGTACTGATCACTGGAGTGATCAAATCGACAGTGTTATTTGCCAATGTTGGAGGTGAGGCGTCTAGCCACTTTTCAACCGAAGGGTTTTGGCGTTCAAATACAAATACTTCAACTTCAAACCATGACTCGGCATGGGCTGTAACGCTGTGGGATAGCGCTGTGATAGCGGCGATAGATATCGCAATTTTACGAAGCACTATTTGTCTCCAGTTTGATGTTTGGCGAACTGTTCAAGCAAGGTGTTGACTAATTCAAGACGCTCTTTGCTTGTTTCAGCAGGAATGTTGAACTTTAACTTATTTGGCCCGTCCATTCGATAGATTTGTGGCTGGTTTTGCAACAAACCAATAATAAACATCGGATCGACGCTGTTTTCTTGCCCAAATTCAACACTGCCACCTTTAGCATGCATTTCAATTTTAACAATGCCCAGTGCGGTTGCCTGATGTTTAAACAAGGTGAGCGCCATTAAATTACGTGTTGGGTCTGGCAGCATGCCAAAGCGGTCAATAAATTCGACTTTAAGCTCGTCGAGCATATTATCGTTTTCGCAGTTGGCGATACGTTTATATAGTGACAAGCGCATATTAACGTCGCTGACATAATCTTCAGGCAGTAGGGCTGGGATACGTAAATCGATTTCAGCCTTGGCGCTCATCATGTAGGCAAGAGAGGGCTCTTTACCTTCTTTTAACGCTTTTACGGCGGATTCGAGCATTTCCATGTATAAGCTAAAACCAATTTTAGAAATATGGCCGCTTTGTTCATCACCTAATAATTCACCTGCACCGCGAATTTCTAAATCTTGAGTGGCGAGCATAAAGCCTGCACCAAGATCTTCTAAAGCATCAATGGCTTCAAGACGTTTACGGGCGTCGGGTGTCATCCGTTTTGGGTGCGGCGTCATCATATAGGCATAAGCCTGGTGATGCGAGCGACCGACACGGCCACGTAATTGGTGTAATTGCGCTAAACCAAACATGTCGGCGCGGTCGAGAATAATCGTGTTGGCGCTAGGCACGTCGATGCCGGTTTCAATAATGGTGGTACACACCAACACGTTAAAACGTTGGTGGTAAAAGTCTGACATGACTTTTTCAAGATCGCGTTCGCGCATTTGGCCGTGAGCGGTAACAACACGCGCTTCTGGCAATAAATCGCGTATGTTTTGTGCTGTTTTTTCAATGGTTTCAACGTTATTGTGTAAGTAATACACTTGGCCACCACGGAGGATTTCACGCAATATGGCTTCGCGTACTGTGGCTTTGTCGTATTCACGCACAAAGGTTTTAACCGCTAAACGTTTGGCGGGTGGTGTGGCGATAATGGATAAGTCGCGCATGCCCGACATGGCCATGTTTAAGGTCCGTGGGATTGGTGTGGCGGTGAGCGTTAAAATGTCAACGTTAGCTCGCAGCGCTTTAATCTTTTCTTTTTGACGGACACCAAAGCGATGTTCTTCATCGATAATCAATAAGCCTAAATTGTTAAAGTCGGCTTCGGCTGACAATAGCTTATGAGTACCAATAACGATATCGACTTTACCTTCAGACAACTGTTCGACTACACTTTTTTGCTCTTTGGTGGTTCTAAAGCGTGACATCACTTCGATGACAATCGGCCAGTCGGCAAAGCGGTCTTTAAAGTTTTCGTAGTGTTGTTGAGCCAGTAGGGTGGTTGGCACTAACACTACCACTTGTTTACCGGCATTAACGGCAACAAAAGCCGCACGCATGGCGACTTCGGTTTTACCAAAGCCAACATCGCCACACACTAAACGGTCCATGGCGAGCGGGGCTTGTAAGTCTTCTAGTACAGCATTAATGGCGGTTTCTTGGTCGACGGTTTCTTCAAAAGGGAAACCTTGGCTGAATTGGGCGTACTCTTGCTCATCGATGGCCATGGCATCACCCGGGCGAGCTTGACGACGAGCATAGACATCCAATAACTCAGCAGCAACGTCTCGAATACGTTCAATGGCTTTGCGCTTTGCTTTAGCCCAGGTTTCGTTACCGAGTTTGTTAAGGTGCGCATCACCGTCGCCACTGGCGTTAAAACGGCTAATTAAGTGCAATGACGACACGGGCACATAGAGTTTGTCGCCACCTGAGTATTCAAGTTTTAAATATTCAGCAACCAGTCCACCGGTATCGAGGGTTTCTAAGCCCTGATACAAGGCTACGCCGTGCTCTAAATGCACAATCGGCTGGCCGACTTTTAACTCAGCTAAGTTTTTAACGAGTACATCAGAGCTAACTTGTTTTTGCTTTTCTCGGCGACGTTGCTGAGAAATACGTTGGCCAAATAATTCGGTTTCGCAAATAATGCTGACCGCACCTTTAGGCGTATCGGTTAATACGCAGCCTCGGCTGAGTGGCGATACCATTAAGCCTATTTTGTCTTTAGCTTCAAGGTAGTCATTAATGTGCTTGAACTGTTTAGGTTTGATGCCAATTTTGTCTAGCAGCTCAAGCAGGGCTTCACGGCGACCCTCAGATTCTGCACTGAACAACAGTTGGGTGTGGTTAGCGCTGTACTCTTGCAGGGCAATAAGCGGTTGCTTGAGTTTATGGTTGGCATTAATGTCGGGCAGTTTTTCTACATTGGCAACGACAGCATGAGCGGGTAACTCAAATTGGACTAATGGCTGGCCGGCATTGTCGGTGTCGTTAACATCATGTTGCTGAATAATTTGCGTGCGAGTTAATGGTTTAAAGGCAGCAAATAATTCGTCATGTAATAAATATAATTCTTGCGGTGCCAGCAGCGGCCTTAATGGATCGATGCGTCTGTCTTCATAACGCACTGACACTTCATGTAAGTGGTTTTTGCTGGCTTTGTCGATGTCGCCTAAGGTGATCAGTTGACTGTCTTTAGGTAAATAGTCAAACAGTGTGGCGGTGTCGTCAAAAAACAACGGTAAGTAGTTTTCAATGCCTGCAGGCATTAAATTACGGCTGACCAGTTGGTATATCGACTCAGCTTCTTTTGAGATCACTTCAAAACGGCGACGGTAGCGTTGTCTAAAGCCTTCAATGGCATTGCTGTCGGTAGGAAATTCTTTTGCGGGCAACATGCGTATGGCATCGCGCGCCATGCCGGAACGTTGGGTGTCAACATCAAAAAAGCGAATCGATTCGACTTCGTCATCAAACAATTCTATGCGCAGTGGTTGGCGAGAACCGGTAGGGAAAATGTCGATAATCGAGCCACGAATCGCAAACTCGCCATGCTCATACACCTGTTCAACTAAGTGATAGCCTGTGTCGGTTAGATGTTGCCTGGCTTGCTGTAGGCTGTAAATGTCGCCTTTGTTGAGCACCATCACATTGGCGGTCATAAAGGATTTTGGCGGTAGACGCACCATTAAGGTGTTTACCGGCACGATGACCACGTTATGTTGATGTTGGCTAATGTTGGCTAGGGTTTCGAGGCGCTGTGAAATTAAGTCTTGGTGTGGCGAAAAATTGTCGTAAGGCAGTGTTTCACGGTCTGGAAATAAGCACACATTGATATTGCTGTTTTGCAGTAAATAGCTTAATTCGACTTCAAGTGACAGTGCACTTGGGGTGTCGTGGGTGACAATAATGCTGGTACCGATATGTTGCTGAATTAACCTGGCGAGGGTGATGGCCTGTGAGACCCCACCTAATGTTGCCAAAGTTTGTAGTTGTTGGCCTTTTTTTACACTCGGCGGCGTGAGTACACTAAATTGTTTCATTAAAATCTTTTTCAATTCCGTTTACTGTCAATGTGTATTGATATGTGGGTTAGCGTCGTTGCTTATCAATATTTTGTTTGCGCTTTTTAAGCATTTTTTGTTGTACGGCCAAACTGGCTTTAACCAATTGTTCGATATCATCTTCAAGAATTTGGCTAAATTCAAGTTGGCAATGCCACAGAGTGTCTTGGTCATCATCTTCGTCGATGGGGGTGCACTCGATGACTTGGCAAATGCACAATAATGCGACCACTTCGGCATGCAAATAAATATGTGCTTTGTGGTAGTCACCCACATTTAACTCAAATGTGCTGGTAATGCTGATGCCGCTGCCACCAAATTGATTACCTTTAACTTGTTGGCCTTCTTGTACTTCTTTTTCCAGTACATGTTGTAACACTAAATCGACTTTACGTGATTGCAGCTTTAAAAAATCCACCACGGCTTTGGCGTCATTATCTAAATTACGCAATTGTAGTAAGCAGTTGGCTTCAAGGCTTTTCACTTCGGTTAACAATTTTAAGCCAACCGATTGCATGTCTTTTAGCTCATCTTCACTGGGCAAACCTTGGGCTGTATCCCACGGTGAAAGGTATGCGTTGAAGTTATGAGGCACACTAAAATAAGAATTGCTGTCAGGTATCAAGGTTTGCCTCTTTATTTATCCCACTAATAGCCCTATTATCGTGCCCAACTTAATGATTTAGCAAGTCATACGCAATGGCTTGTTGGTTTCATCTTCACAATTAGCTTGATTGTCAGACTAATACGCTGTGATGAGCGCATAGGATTAGTATTTTTTTATGAATTTCGGATTTTCGTTTTTTATCGGCTACCGTTACTGGCGTGCGCGAAAAGCCAATGCTTTTGCCTCTTTTATTACCTTTTTTGCTGTCTCAGGTATTTTTTTAGGGGTGGCGGCATTAATTGTGGTGAGTTCGGTAATGAATGGTCTTGAAGGTCAGCTTAAAAATCGTATTTTGGGCGCGGTACCGCAACTTACATTAATTAACGAAACCGGTTTTAATGATTGGCAATCGCTCACTCAGCAGGTGTTGACGGACGATGGCTTAAACCAGCATATCCGTGGCGTTGTGCCAACGACGACAACGCAAGCGATGATCCAGTCGAGTAAAAATATCAGCGCAGTACAAGTTTATGGGGTTTACCCTGAGCTTGAGCAAGCCTTATCCAGTATTGCCTCACATACCTATTCAAATGCCTTTGAGCAGCTCATCGCCGCTGATTACAATATTGTGCTCGGGAGCGAACTTGCTCGTAAGCTCGGTGTGAACAGTGGTGACCGAATTCGTTTACTCAGCGGCGATGGTGTTGTGTATTCACCTATGGGGCCGGTGCCGAGCCAGCGTAAGTTTACTGTGGCAGGGGTATTTGAGATGGGCTCGCAAGTTGATGCCAGCGTAGCCTATGTACATTATCAAGATGCGCGTAAGTTAAAGCGTCAAAACAGTCAAGAGATCGATGCGCTGCGGGTGTATTTAACTGACCCATTTAGTGCACCGCAAATCGCCCCAATGATGGTGAATGCCTTTGCTCTGCAAGACGTTGAAATTACAACCAGCGACTGGCGCCAGGAGTATGGCCATTTATTTTCTGCGGTGAAGATGGAAAAGAACATGATGTCGTTAATGCTCAGTTTAATTGTGGCCGTTGCCGCATTTAACATGGTGTCAGCATTAGTGATGATGGTGGTCGATAAAACCACCGATGTTGCGGTATTAAAAACCCAAGGTGTTACTACCTCATCAGTGATGGCGATCTTTGTCGTGCAAGGGTTGCTGAATGCGTTACTGGGTTTGATATTAGGAACCGTGGTGGGCATTGGCTTAACCTTAAATTTAAATAGCATTTTATCTGCGCTTGGCATTGCCATTTTAGGGGCAGGGCAAACCTTGCCGGTCGCATTGTCGGTAACCCAATTGAGTTATATTATTGTTGGCTCGCTATTAATTACCTTACTTGCCACTCTATACCCTGCGCTGTCGGCTGCTAGGGTTCAACCTGCTTCTGCTTTGAGATACGAATAATGAGTCAAACACAAACCGCGTTATTACAAGTTAACCACGTCAGTAAGCAATATCATGACGGTGAAGTGATCACCCATGTGTTATCTGGCGTGGATCTAACGGTTTATAAGGGCGAGCAATTAGCCATTGTCGGAAGCTCTGGCTCAGGTAAAAGTACCTTATTGCACATTATGGGCACCCTAGATACACCGACATCGGGGTCAGTGATATTAGATGGTGAAGATTTATATCAATTGTCTGCTGCTCGCCAAGCTCAGGTGCGTAATCAGGATTTAGGTTTTATTTATCAATTTCATCACTTATTGCCTGAGTTTAGTGCGTTAGAAAACGTGGCGATGCCGGCGTTTATTCAGGGTAAAGATAAAAAACAAACCTTAGCCGATGCGCAAAAACTGCTCGAGCGGGTTGGCTTAGGCCACCGTGTTAATCATATTCCGGCGCAGCTGTCTGGCGGTGAGCGTCAACGTGTGGCGATTGCACGTGCCTTGATTAACAAACCTAAGTTGGTGCTGGCCGATGAGCCTACCGGTAACTTAGATGCCAGCAGTGCCGATAATGTGTATGCGATGATCCGCGAACTGGCACATCAATTTGATACCGCTTTTGTGGTGGTCACCCATGATTACAAATTAGCGGCCAAGATGGATCGCCAATTAACCATGAAAGATGGCGTGTTACAAAGTGTTGATGCAGGACAAACCGAATGAGTAAGTGGTTACCGTTAACCATTGGCTGGCGCTTTTTTCGCGCCAGGCAATCAAATCGCTTTATTGGCTTTATTTCGTTTGCGTCTACAGCGGGCATTGCGCTCGGTGTCGGGGTGTTGATTGTCTTGTTATCGACTATGAATGGCTTTGAAAAAGAGCTGCAACAACGTTTGCTTGGCGTGGCATCTCACGGCGAGCTTGTCGGTGTTAATGAACCTATTGCCGATTGGCAAGCGATTGCCAACAGTGCGCAAAATTTACCGCAAATTACCGGAGTGGCACCGTTTATTCGTTTGCAAGGTTTAGTGCAAAAGCCGGGCGGGTTTCAAGGGTTAATGGTCAGTGGGATTGATATTAACCACGAAGCCGATGTGTCGACCATTAACCAGTATATGTCTGCCAAGGCGTGGCAATCATTGCAGGGCAATCAAAATAACATTGTTTTAGGCCGCAGTTTAATTGAAAAGCTCGAGCTTAAAGTCGGCGATACCGTCGCGATGTTTACCCCTGATGCCAATAATAGCCAATTAACGTCGGCTAAAAGTCATCGGTTTGTGGTGTCGGGTGTATACCATGTGGGCGGCGAAATTGAATCGACTCAGGCATATGTTCCCATTGCTTATTTAGCTGACATATTGGGCTTAGGTACTGGGGTTAGCGGGGTGCGCATACAAGTTGAAAATGTGCTTAATGCGGCTTCAGTTACCCGAGATTTAGGCTTTGCTCAAGAGCAATATTTGTACATTAATGATTGGACTCGATCGCAAGGGCATGTGTATCAAGACATTCAATTGGTGCGACTGGTCATGTACCTTGTATTAGCGCTAGTGATTGCGGTGGCCTGTTTTAATATTGTGTCGACCTTGGTGATGGCGGTGCGCGATAAAGCTTCTGAAATCGCTATTTTAATGACCATGGGCATAAGCCGTGGCGCAATTATGTTGATTTTTATGCTACAAGGGGCGTTAAACGGCATCATGGGCTGCACGATTGGCGGCATTATTGGGGTTGTTTTTGCTTATAACTTAAGTGCCATTGCACAGGGAATAGAGCAGCTATTTGGTTTTCAGTTGTTGGCATCTGATATCTACTTTATCGACTTTTTACCGTCTGAATTACATCGCCAAGATGTGGTCGTTGTGTTGGTAATGGGTTTGGTGATGAGCTTACTCGCCACGATTTATCCGGCCTGGAAAGCAACAAAAATAGCCCCCGCGACAGCATTGGCTGGTCGATAAGGTTACCGGTAGCGAATGGCATGTGAACAATGCTTTGAATCAATATTTAGACAAAAAATTGGCCGATGTAAGCGCTGTATGGTGCAATTAACCGTATTGAGCTTACTCGCTTGGCCAATCTGGTGGCATTATTTTGCAGACCAGCCTAAAACGGTTGAGTCTATCGCACTGCTGTTTTTTGCGATTAGTTTTACTGGCCTGCTTTGTTTGCACTTATTGGTTTGGTGTTATCGTAAGCTTTATCAAAAATGACACCTGCGCTTATAGCGGTTCAAGCTGTTTTTGTTGACCAAAAGTGTCGGCGTCGGTTCCACGTTTCCAATAGCCTGTTGCACTGATTGCCCGCAGAGGCAATTGTTGCTGCTCAAGAAAATACTGCTTAATTGCCCGAACTTGTGAGGCTTCTAAACCGATAAACACCTGTGTGTCTGTGGGCACAGCATCGAGCTGTTTAACTTTATGTTGCAGCCATTTATCTTGCTCGATGTCGGTAATACTGGGTGTTAATATCAACCAGTCGATGTTAAGCAGAGGGTGTGATGCCAACAAGGCTTTTTCTTGCTCACTGTGGGCTATCATAATCACATTGCCAGTCGCCGTTGCGGGTATGCGCTCAATTAAGGCATTAACGGCATTAATTGAGGTTGAGTCGCCCAACAATACATAATGATGGCCATCAAATTGGCTCATTTTTAATGGTCCTGGACCCGCTATGGCCACCTTATCACCTACTTGAACTGTGCTTGCCCAATCCGTTGCAGGTCCGCGATGTTTGTTGATGACAAAATCGAGACTAAGTAGGCCTCGCTCTGCGTCAAAGTCGCGAATGGTATACGAGCGTTTAACCGCTGCATTAGGGCCACTGACTTGAGTATTCAGTTCAATCTCACCTGCTTGAGGGATCAACACTTTCACATAAGCACCTTGTTGATTGGCGGGGAAGTCAGCCAGTTGCTCTCCACCTAATACAATACGGCGTAAATATGGGCTAATATCAGTAATATCACAGATGTGAGTCACTCTTACTGATGGTTTTTTGGTTCTAGGGGAATTCATATAGGCTACCTGTAAAATGATGTTGCACACACGGGCGATTTAGATGATAATGTCTACTATAGTCATTGTGGTTGATTAAGTCAACTATGTTGTGTGTATCCGGTTGTCATAGTCCGCTGAGATTACACTAAGGATGTTTTGTGTCTGAGAATATAAAAGAACCGCTGTTTAATTTATTACACAGTATGAAGCGCTCATTGCGCCAAGCTATTGAGGTCGATGATCTAGGCATAACGCCTCTCCATATGCGCGTACTTAAAATTATCTCTTTTTATAACCAAAAGGTGACGGCTAATGATATTGTGCAGAAAACCCTAATAGACAAAGCACAATTAGCCAGATTAATAAAAGAGCTTATTGGTTTAGGTTATGTGAGCAAACTCGACAATCCAAATGATAAGCGCAGTTATTACTTAGGTATTAGTGGTGAAGGTGAGCAGATAGTTAAGCAGTTGAGCACGGCTGAAAATCGAGTTAACGAAATAATGAAAAGTGGTCTAACAGAACAAGAGATTGCTGATTTTGCGCGATTAGCGAAACAAATGGCGCATAATTTAAATCAGCATAATGAGTAATACCTTTCTTAACGCGGTTTAGATAAGCATCAGATATTAAAAAGGCCACTCACAGTGGCCTTTAACTTTTTGTGACAGAATGCGACGGGTTATTTATCCGCCTTTCTTTGCTGCCATTTAAATAAAATCGAATATCGCCACATACTTTTAATCACCACAAATCCAGCAATGGCAGACACGATACCTAATGCGATGCAGCCCACTAAAAAGGGGGGGCCAATAGTTGATATTGATGCCTCAATCCATGTCCACGTTGCTTCAAAATGAAACGCCTGTGCTTTATGCCCCAAGATCTTAGCGCCGACCATATAAGCGGCATAAAACATAATGGGCATTGTTAGAGGGTTGGTTATCCACACGAGTGCGACTGCAACGGGGAGATTAACATTAAATAAAATAGCTAAACCTGCAGCTAATACCATTTGAAATGGCATAGGAACCCATGCCACAAATAAACCTACCGCAAAGGCGCCAGGTGCAGATTTACGATTTAATGCCCATAAATTGGGCTTATGCAACAAAGTGCCAAACATCCGTAAATACTTGTGATCACGGAGTGTTTCGGGTTTTGGCATAAATCTTTGGATTATTTTTTTTGGCATATTTGTCGATTAATGTCTTAACTCATTCACTATGAATCGATTTATCTATGGCTTTTGTGCCTGTTCTTTATCAGCGATGTTATGGCCTTCGCTGGCACCCCTATGGTGTTTGCCTATCTTGTGCTTACTGGTGTTACTTTGCCTTAAAAAAATCCCGTTTTTAGCTGGCGGTATCTTTGCCGCGTTGTGGATCAGTCTGTTTTTTCAGTGCCTTTATTTACACCAAAACGCCGAAAAACCCGAGCGAATTCAATTTAAGGCGCAGATAGTATCACTTGTTAGCCAAAACAGCGACTGGATAAGTTTTGATGTGCGAGTTTTACCCACAGCCCCATATTCATCTTATTTTGAAGCGATGGCCTTATCTAATGTGCAGCGATATTACCGATTAACCTGGCAAAAGCCAGCGAAAATTGAGCCTGGGCAGATTTGGCAATTTAATGCCCGATTGAAAGGCATCAGCAGCATTCAAAACCAAGGTGGTTTTAATCAACAAAAGTCCTTTATCAGTCAGCATATTATCGCAAAAGGGCGAGTTAAACAGGCTGAGTTAATCAACAGCTCAACCTCAATAAGACAAGCGATTATTGATATTACAGCGCCTATTTTAGCCAGGTTTAGTGAAGGTGATATTTTACGCGCATTGATTTTTGGCGATAAAAGTCAATTAAGCGAACAACGTTGGCAGCAACTTCGACAAACTGGTGCAGGGCATTTGGTGGCCATTTCGGGATTGCATCTCTCGGTGGTATTTGGCTTGTTTTATAGTCTGTTAATGTTGTTGTCACGCTTGTTTGTTGCCACTCAGCATCGGGGGTATGGCATCGCCATAATGCTTATTGCGGCAATGATTACCCTTGGCTACGGTTATTTATCTGGCTTTGCCGTCGCAACGCAGCGTGCGCTGTTAATGATGCTGTTATTAGTCATCTTTACTGTGGTAAAGCAATATAACAATAGCTGGGACCGTTTACTGTATGCATTATGTATGGTGTTATTGCTTGATCCTTTTGCCATGTTAAGCGCTGGCTTTTGGTTATCATTTTTAGCTTTAACGATTATTTTGCTGGCCGTTAAACCTGAGCGTCTTAACGTCGAACCTAACTTGACTCATTTACACGATAAGGCGCAACCCGTTTTAGTACGTGCAAAGACCAAACTCAACCGTTTTTATCATCAAACTGTGCTTGGCCTTAAAGTCTTGTGGTCTATTCAGTGGCGTTTAGCTATTGGCTTAGGGTTATTGCAGGCCGTGTTGTTTGGCACCATGACACCGCACAGTATTTGGCTCAATTTATTGTTTGTACCTTGGTTTAGTGTCGTGGCTATCCCTGTGGTGATGTTAAGTTTTTGCCTATGGTTAGGCACGTTTGTGCTTATGCAATTATTGGCTTTGTCGCCTTCGGTGATTAATGAGAGTGGCGAAAACATATTTTACATAGCTAATCTCAGCCTCGAACCATTTGTGTGGTTGTTATCGTTAAGTGACTATTTGCCATATAGTCTGGTTAAGGTCACCGAGCAATGGCTAATGGCTTTGCTGTTTTTATGCATTGCACTTGGTTTGCTGCATTATCGACGTTATAGCAGTCGTTATCGTTCTTGGGTATGGTATGGCGTTGCGGTATTACTGTGTCTGCCCATTGTGTTACAAACTTACGCGGCTAGTTGGCAAGAAGGGCATGTTAGTCATCAGCCTAACACCGCGCCACAATGGCAAATGCATGTGCTTGATGTCGCTCAGGGCATGGCGGTAGTTCTGCAACACGGTCAACATGGATTGATTTATGATACAGGTGCGGCATATGGTGACTTTAGCTATGCTGCTCGCGCTATAGTGCCGTTTATTGCGGCCAAAGGGATCACCAGTATTGACTATATTGTGGTGAGTCATGCTGATAACGATCATGTTGGTGGCTTATCGCTGTTATCTAAAACCTATCCTAACAGTCACATTATTGCTGATTTTAACGTTGAACCTTACGCCAAGCGCCCAGCCTATCAAACATGTCGTGGCAAGCTTTGGTGGCAAGGTATTGAATTACAATTTTTAGACGATACCCTGCACAGCGATAATGACAATGATCAATCTTGTGTCTTGCGCTTAGATGATGGCAAGACTGCCGTGCTATTGACTGGCGATATTGAAGCGCCACGTGAACAAGCATTGCTTAACGCCGATTTAACGCTAGCTGCAGAAGTATTATTGGTGCCTCACCATGGAAGCCGAACATCGTCTACTCCCGCTTTTATTGAAGCGGTTCAGCCTCAAGTCGCAATCGCCACCGCGGGTTTTGCCAATCAGTATGGTTTCCCTAAAGAAGATGTCATGGCACGATATCAAGACCTCGGGATAGTAACCCTACATACCGGACATCAAGGGCAAATAAGCCTCAGCTTTACAGAAAAAGGCTACAAAATAGCCACTTACCGCCATCATTTAGCGCCATTTTGGTACAATCAATTGTTTAAATTTGGTGAGAGACTTAAAGCAGAGTAGAATACGCCTCATGTTTGCTAGTTAAGTATTGGATTCAATGTCAGCATCAACTTCTAATGATAAGAATGAAATCTGGGTCGTTTTTAAACGTCTGATGACCTATGTAGTCCCTATGAAAACCAAGTTTATAATGGCCGTTCTTGCCTTATTGACTTATGGTGCCGTAGACGCTGCTTTTATTGCCTTTATTAAGCCGTTTATTGATGAGGGCTTTAGCCAAACGCCTTCGGTTGTCGCTGGTGTCGACGTGCCGACTCACGGTGGTTTTAATGCCGACAACAATATTATGTTTATGGCCCCAATCGTGGTCATTTTAATGTTCAGCCTTCGTGGTGTCGCTAACTTTGTGTCTACTTATTGTGTGTCTTTTATTAGTGCGCAATTAATTATGGACATGCGTCAGCAAGTGTTTGAGCATTATTTACGCTTACCAGTCAGTTATATTGACCGTGAAAACAGCGGTAACTTGATCTCACGGGTGACCTTTGACACAGAGCAAATCGCCCGAGCATCTGGCAGTGCGTTAATTTCAATTGTGCGCGACAGTATGACCGCGATAGGCATGTTAGCCATCATGTTCTATTACTCGTGGCAGTTGTCATTGTGTATTTTGGTGATTGGTCCACTCATTGGGATTGTGATCAGTGTCGTCAGTCGTCGTTTTCGTAAAGTTTCTAAGCAAATTCAGTCAGCTATGGGTGGGGTAACCGCGACTACTGAACAAATGATTAAAGGTCATAAAAACGTATTAGTGTTTGGTGGACAAGAAACCGAGCTTGAGCGTTTTTATAAAGTTAACGATCGTAATCGTTATCAAAATATGAAGTTAGCTGTAGCTCAATCTGTGAGCCAGCCACTGATTATGGTGATTGGTTCATTTGCGCTGGCATTTGTATTGTATGCCGCCACATGGGACAGCATGAAAACCGATTTAACAGCAGGGACTTTTGCCGCTATTTTGGGCGCGATGCTTGCCATGTTACAACCCATTAAAAACTTAACCCGTGTTAATGCTGAGTTTCAGCGTGGTATTGCGGCATGTACAACGGTATTTGAATTACTCGATACTGCACCAGAGTCAGATAACGGTACATTTACTGTCGAGCGCGTACAAGGCAAACTGCGTTTTGATAACGTGACTTTCTCATATCCAGAGCAAGATAAAGCCGCACTTAATGGCATTGATTTTGAAGTTAAGCCGGGCAAAACCGTGGCTTTAGTGGGACGTTCTGGTTCGGGTAAATCAACCATTGCCAGTTTGATTACCCGTTTTTATGGTGGCTTGAGCCAAGGCGATATCACCCTTGATGACACCAGTATTTATGACTATCAGCTTAAATCATTGCGTAATCAGGTGGCGTTAGTGTCGCAACAAGTGACGTTGTTTAACGACACCATTGCCAATAACATCGCCTATGCATATCCAGGTGAAGTGACCCGCGAACAAATTGTTAAGGCAGCAGAGCTTGCTTATGCAATGGAGTTTATTAATACCTTACCCGAAGGCTTAGAAACTCAAGTCGGCGAAAACGGCGTATTACTTTCAGGCGGTCAGCGCCAGCGTATTGCCATTGCAAGGGCCATGCTTCGTGATGCGCCTGTGCTCATTTTAGATGAAGCAACCTCTGCGTTAGATACTGAGTCTGAAAAAGCCATCCAAAAAGGCTTAGACAATTTACGTCATAACCGCACCTCAATTGTGATTGCTCACCGTTTATCAACCATTGAAAGCGCCGATGAAATTTTGGTTATTGACCAAGGGCAAATTGTTGAGCGCGGTAATCACAGTGACTTGATTGCTCAAGCGGGCATTTACGCCAATTTATATAAGATGCAGTTTAGCCAATAAGGCGAGGGTTATGCAGCAACTCATCCATCGCATTTGGTATCAAAACCATTGGGCTAAATGGCTATTATTGCCGCTGTCTTGGTTATTTTCATTGATATCAGCCACACGGCGAATGTTGTTTCGTTTCAATATTAAATCTGCCAACCGTTTGCCTGTGCCTGTTATTGTGGTGGGTAATATCACTGCTGGTGGCAGTGGTAAAACCCCAACGGTTATTTACCTCATCGAACTGCTTCGTCAGCAGGGGTATCGACCAGGAGTGATAAGTCGCGGCTATGGCGTAGATATTCAAGGGTGTTTAGTGGTTAATAGCGGCGCTAAAGCCTGTGCAGTTGGTGATGAGCCGGCAATGATTGTGGCGCGCACGCAAGTGCCTATGGTGGTTGGCGCTAAGCGAGTTGATGCGGCGAACTTACTGTTGGCCAATTATGATGTAGACGTGATTATTTGCGATGACGGCTTACAACATTATGCATTAGCACGAGATATTGAAATTGCGTTAGTGGATGGCGACCGACGTTATGGTAATCAATGGTTAATCCCCGCAGGCCCATTACGAGAAGGGCTTTGGCGGCTTAATAGTGTCGACTTTGTGATTAATAACGGTGGTCCAGCACATGTCAATGAAGTGCTGATGAGTTTAACGCCTGCACCGCTAACCCAGGTTGACAATACATTGGCTGAACAGTTTGACCCACAACAGCCTGTAGTTGCTATGGCTGCCATTGGTAATCCGCAACGTTTTTTTAATACTCTTAGCCAATTAGGCTATAAAATAGCGAACGAAGTTGAGTTTACCGACCACCAGGCATTTGAACCTGCACAGTTACAAGTATTATCTAAAGTACACCCATTAGTGATGACTGAAAAAGATGCGGTTAAATGTCGCGATTTTGCTCAAAGTCACTGGTGGTATTTACCGGTAAATGCGAAGCTTACCCCAGAATTTGATCAAGCATTTTTGAGCCAACTACAGTCTGTGGCTCAAACAAAAAAAGGATTGTCTCATGGCATTTGATAAAAAATTACTCGAAATTGTGGCTTGCCCTGTATGTAAAGGTAAGTTGGAATATGACAAAGAAGCGCAACAGTTAATTTGTAAATTTGATAAATTAGCGTATCCAATTACGGAAGGTATTCCGGTGCTATTAGAAAATCGTGCCACGCCTTGGGTTGCTGAGTAACCCGTAACCTAGCGATATGCTGATAAACATAAAACGTCCTTTGGGCGTTTTTTTATGCCTAATTGTAAAATCAAACCTCGAGTGTTATGGGTTTTTTCAGATTGTTAACAAGCTATCTCTTTGTTGCAAATAAAACGCTAAAAATATATGTAATAACAACTAAAGTCATGAGTTTATTTGAAATTATTGATAGCGAGGAAGATAATTTCATTATCAGTAATACAGGTCTTTTGACTAGGTTGTCTTATGGCTGACAATGATGATTTTCAAAAATTAGTTGCCCAAGTGATAGATGAGCACCGTGGAGAGCGGGTGGTCGCATTTGAATATTTAGGTAAACGCTACTGGCTTAAACAAGTTGAGAAACTTAGCGGCACTATGCGTTTGTTAAAGCAGAATTCTACAGATGCTTTGCATAAAGAAATTAAGGTGTTAACCCAGTTGGCTAAGCAAGGTGCACCAGTGCCTGCGTTGGTTGGCGCGGGTAAGGACTACATGGTGGTAGAAGATGCCGGCGCAACGATAAAGGACTTACTATTACACTGTCCTGAAGCTCATTGGCCACAAATCCTTAAAGATGCAGCCATAGCATTAGCTACTTTACATACCATGCAATTAGCACATGGCCGACCCGCATTACGCGATATTAGTTGGTGTCAGGGGGAGGTTAAGTTTATAGATTTGGAAGCCCATCAGCAGGGTAAATCTATTGTGTCGCAGCAGGTGCGAGACTTATTGGTGTTTATTCATAGTTTGTATCGCTATATCGGCCCACGAAATACCTTAATTACCCAAGCTATCAATGCTTACCGTGCGGCTGGAGGCGAGTTTGTATGGCAAAAAGCAAAACAGTTTTTAGTTTCCTGGCAGTGGCTATTCTATTTTGCACGACCATTTAAAGATATGGGGGGCAGAGACATAAAGCCGGTATACTGGGTGTTGTGGCATTTCAGGTATGCCGATAATAATGCCGTAATAGCCTGATAAACGATAAAAAGCTTGCAAGTCTGCAAGCTTTTTATAACGGTTAACGATTAGGGTAAGTTTTTAGGCTGTAAATCTTGATAAAGAGTGTCTATCCATTTCTCTGCCGAAATAAACTGCCATCCCCAATCTTGATATTCTTGTGGTACACCTTGTTGTTTGATTTTAGCCAGGTCATGACCCATTTCGATTTCACCGCGCATCCAATTAATGCTGTCGTCCAGCATATGTTTAAATTTTAATAACTCGTTGCGAGTGGCGAGTTCTCCATGGCCGGGGATCACCTGAGTGTTGTTGTCGAGTTTGTCTAATATGGCACTGACATTGTCGCGATAACCCATCACCGAACCGCCACCATTTAAGTCTATGTATGGGAAGCGGTCTTTAAAATACAAATCACCCATGTGGACAATATTGGCTTTTTGCCATATCACCACACTGTCGCCGTCGGTATGACCAGGGCCTAAGTGGATAATCTCAAGAGTATCTTGGTTAAAATGGATGGAAATATTTTCAGCGTAGGTAATCACCGGCAGCGCTGATTTGGGTGTTTTACTGTCTTCACTTAAGCGTTTTAGTACATTGTGATGGGCGAGGATGGTGCCGGTCTTACCAAAATGGGCATTACCGCCAGTATGATCACCATGATAGTGAGTATTGACAATATACTTAGGGTTGCCTGCTTGAATGTCATTTAACGATGCTGAAATTTTTGCGGCTAATGGGGCAAATTGATCGTCAATAATCAATAAGCCGTCACTGCCTGCTGATACGCCAATATTGCCGCCAGCCCCCATGAACATATAGGTGTTGTCAGCGAGCTTTTTTGAGGTGATTTTGACATCGCTCATGCTGTTATCGGCCATAAGATTGCCACTGAATGTCAATATGGCCAATGTGCTGAGCCGAATCAATTGAGTTTGAAATCTCTGTTTCATGTCTGTCCCTTTATTTATACTGTTTTACCTGCGATAAACTACCGTTTAATACTGATACTTAGGCTTGTTTGATCACTTGTAGGTTACAAACTTGTTATTAATATCGTTGTTAAGTCCAAGGTAGCAGCTTTTGAGCAAAATTGTTGGCTAAACCTAAGCGAATGGCTGCCTTATGTCGTATTAAATATAGCGCCTGATAACACAATGGCACTAAATACAAACTGGTTACAGTTGAGAAGATAAGTCCACCAATAATGGCAATGGCCATGGGGGAGTATGGTGGGCCACCGCCGCCAATTTGAGTGTCGCCCATGGCCAGTGGCACTAAGCCCAGTACCGTAGTGGCCACTGTCATTAATACCGGACGCAAGCGAGTAATACACACATCACTAATGGTTTCGCTCAGTTTGTCTAAATCCGGTGTCATTTGATTAATTTGATCCACTAAAACAATGCCGTTATTCACCACAATGCCCATTAAAATTAATATACCAATCATGGCCATCACCGACATAGGAGTGCCTGTCAGCCATAGGGCCCAAAATACCCCTGTGATGGAAAACATTATCGAGGTGATAATGGCGGTGGGTAGCAATAATGATTCAAATAAGGCCGCCATCACGATATAAATCATTGCGATAGCTAAAATCATGTTCACTGCCATGATGGACTGATCTTCATCTTGACGTTCAAAGCCACCACGAAGCGAATAACCATAACCGTAAGGAAAGTTGATTGAGTCCATGACTTGGGTGATTTTCTCTTGTGCTTCTTCTGTAGTGAAGTCATCAAGGTTTGCGCCAATTGATAAAGCAGTTTGGCGGTTAAAGTGTCTAATGGTGTCAAAGCGAGGCACTATGGTGGCTTCGGCTAAACTGTCGAGTGTATAAACTCTATCACCCTGGCGAATAATTGGCAGTTGCTTAAGTTTTTCAAGCGAATTTTGCCAACTTTTATCATACGCCAACTCGATACGAAGCTCGCCACTGGGGTCATGCCTAAACGAGCGTAAAGGTGAACCGCGAAGAGCAATTGCAATGTTTGACGCTATATCGCTTAAGGTCAGATCAAGTCTTGCAGCCATTTCACGGTCAATCACTACAACCACTTCCTGCTGGGCACCATTAACTTCAGACCGCACATCCACAAGGCCATCAATATTACTTAGCAATGGCACGACTTGTTCGCTGAGACGTATAAGTTCAGAGGTTGAGCGGCCAGTTAATGTCACTCGGATACCATTATTGTCATTGCCCCAACCAAATTGTGGCGTGGCGATTGAAAACTTAGGAAACCCTTCACGGATCATCTTTTTCAATTCGCCCATTTCAATAGGGATATCCTTTTGCAGCAAAATGGTTGATTGTGCATCTTGGGGTGCGTAATAACTGTATACAGCGTCGATATAAAAAGCATCTTTGTTGCTGTATAAGTAGTCTTCCATGCGATTAATCAACGCTTCGGTGACGGCCAGGTTATGCCGACCTTCAAGTTGATAATTAATGTACAACCGCTCATTACCTTCACCATCGCCCTGGTCTTGTTGCACTAAGCTTAATGGCAGTGCTGTTGAGACTAATAGTGCTATGGCTATCACGCCAGAACGTTTTGGCCGAGCTAAAATCCAGCGTAAACTGCGTTGATAAAATAGTGCTAAACGATTGTTGTCATTAACCGGCTTTACTTCAAAGTGAAACCGGTTAAGCATGAGTGGAATGAGGGTTTTCGCCACTAATAATGACGCGGCGAGTGATACACAAATCGCGACGGCAACGTGCTCTAAAAAGATGGTGAGCTGGACTTTTACACCAAAAATATTGGGTAAAAACACGATGGCTGTAGTTAGTGTGCCGGCCAATACCGCCAGTGAGACTTTTTCGACTCCTGTTAATACCGCTTGCTGATTGGCTTTGATTTGGCAGGTGTCGTCAATATTTGCGGCTTGTTTTTGTTGCAGCACACTTTCGGTAACCACCACGGCATTATCAATCAACATACCGACGGCTAACAATAACCCCATCATGGATAAAATATTTAAGCTGTAGCCTAAAAAGTACATCCCGGCCAGAGTCATACATAATGAAATCGGCACCGATGACACCACGACTAAGGTCATTTTGAGATTGCGTAAAAACAAATACAACACCCCAAATGACAATACTGCGCCCATTAAACCCGCGAGAAGTAAGTCTTTTAACGATGATTTAACCCCAAAGGCTTGGTCTTCCATGATAAACAGCTTAATGCCATTAAACTGCTGATCTTGCTTAACCTGCTCGATAACCTTAAGCACCCGGTCAGACACTTCAACTAAGTTAGCGCCAGATTCTTTAAATACATCAATGCCCACGGCGTATTTTTGATCTAAGTGTCGGCCTTCTTCTTTTTCGGGCAACGCGTAACTCACCGACGCGATGTCTTGTAACTGGATCCCTGGGACAATTACCAGCGTATTGATGTCGTCGAGACTGGTAAATTCTCCCTTGGGTGTCACTTGGTACACTTGTGAGTGAGTGCGAATCGTACCGGCACTAATTACGAAGTTTTCGGTTAACAAGCGAGTGCGTAAATCAAGGCTATTAAGCCCTGATGATGCTAATTTATCGGCATCTAGGCGAATTTCAATTTGCTTTTGTTCCACGCCATATAGGGTGACTTTTGAGACGCCTTCGACACGCTCGAGTGGTTTACGTAATTGCTTGTCGAGTAAGTCAAAAGCGTTTGATAGTTCACGTTCACTCGAAATCCGAATCGTCAGCACAGGCATATCGGCAGTCGAAAACTGTTGAATAATGACGCGTTCGACATCTTTTGGCAGTAGGTGCCTCACAGAGTCTATTTTTTCACGTGCTTCTAGACTTTTGGTGGCAACTTCTTGGCCCCATTTCATGTTTAGTTGAATAAACGCGCCGTCTTGGGTTGAATCAGAACGCACTTCTTCAATGCCGCTCATGGTCGCCAATGACTCCTCGAGCACTTTGGTGATGTCGCGTTCAACTTCGGCAGGGCTTGAACCTTTGTATGGTACATTGACGACAATTTGCGGAATATCAATGCCCGGAAACATCTCTAGTGGCAGCATGCGGCTCGCAGCCATGCCAAATAACATGATGGCTAAGAAAAACATGCTGGTGGTGACCGGACGCTTTATTGCCAGTTGGGTGATATTCATGCTGGTGTCTCCGCAGTGTTTATCTCAACATCTTTGGCATCAAATTGTTTGCGATCAAAGAGGGCATATAGCGCAGGGATCACCAATAATGTCAGTAGAGTCGACATACACAGACCAAATATTACCGTAATGGCCATTGGCGCGCGTACTTCGCTGCCATCACCCATGCCAATTGCCATGGGTAATAAGCCCAAGGTGGTGGTTAAGGTTGTCATCATGATGGGGCGAAGCCGTGATTGCGCTGCGTCATTAATAGCGCTCAGTTTTTCCTGGCCTTGTTGGCGTAGCTGATTAATTCTATCAACCAATACAATGGCATTGTTCACCACAATTCCTGCCAACATAATCAAGCCAATAAACACCACCACACTAATGTGAGTGCCAGTGATAAATAACCCAACAATACTGCCAGCAACTGCCATAGGTACAGCGATAAGAATTAATAGCGGATGCAGTAACGATTCAAATTGACTGGCCATCACTAAGTAAACTAAAAATATAGCCAACACTAAAGCAATTTTAAGCGAGTCGAATGAGTGCTCCATTTCTTCATTTTGCCCGCCAAATCGGGCTTGTATTGAACTTGGTAATTGTTGCTTGGACAGTATTTGCTGTGCTTCAAGTACTGCTTCAGTTAAATCACCATAGGCTAAGTTTGATGACACAATGGCCACACGTTGTTGGCTAATACGGTTAATGGCAGAGGGGCCAATTTGCAGGTCCACTGCAGCAATTGCGCTTAATGGGATTGGTTGGTTGCTGTTAGGATTAATAATTAATGATTCTATGTCGCTGATTTGATCGCGCTCGGCTTGTTCGCTACGCACAAGAATATCCACTTTACGGTCACGTACTGTAAATTGGCTGGCAATGGTGCCGCCGACGCGCTGAGCAATACGATTCGCTACCGTTGGCGCATCCATGCCAAGGGCTGCTAAGCGTGCATGGTCGAAGCGAATACTGATTTCAGGTTGACCATCACGCAGTGTGGTGTTGACGTCGCTAAATCGATCATTCTCTCCTAAGGCTTTAACCAGTTGGTCAGCGCTTTGTTTGAGTAACGTTAAGTCATAGCCTGATAGCTCAATTTCTAACGGGGTTTTAAAACTAAACAGTTCAGGGTGTTCTATTTGCGCTTCAAGCTCAGGGATGTTGCGCGCGGTCTGTCTGAGTACCTGGCTGACGGCATTAAAGGCGAAATGATCGGCCAATACCACTTGTAAACGGCCCCAATTTTCACCGCCCCGAGCAGTATCGGATGTCATTAAGCCGCCGCTACCCGCTTGGCTGTAGGCGTGTTTTACATCTTCACGGTCTTTAATTGATAAGGCTAATTGTTGTAACACCGCATCTGTCTCACTGACTTCGGTGCCAGGCGGTAATAATATTTCGACATAAAATTCACCTTGGTTCATGGGGGGGATAAGCTCCATTCCGAGTTTAGGTAATAAGCTACTCGAGGCTAATGTCACCATCAACGCGATAATGAGAGTGAACACCTGATGACGTAATGCATGGCGCAGTATGCGGTAATACAATGCTTCTATACGTCGATAAACCCAATTAAAGCTCGCGCAAATGGGGGTGAGTAAAAAGCCAAGTACACTGCTGACAAAGCGGCTGATGACGATCATGGCAGTGAGTAATCCTGCGGGTAAGTAGCTGAACAAGAGTGCCAATGGAAACTTAACAACCGCCAATAGGTAATATCCAATTTTGCCTCTAACGCTAGTGGGTTTGGCAACTTTTGGCGTGTCGACCGGCTTAGGCAAGCTAGTAAAGCCTTGTCGAGAAGCCAGCATTGGAATTGCCGTTAACGCGACAAATAATGAAGCGAGTAGTGCAAAGGTCACGGTTAACGCCTGGTCTGCAAACAAGGCTCCGGCAATACCGTCAACAAACACTAAGGGCAAAAACACCGCTAATGTGGTTAAGGTTGAGGCAAAAATAGCGCCAGCAACTTCTTTACAGCCAGTCACAGCAGCATCAATCTTATTCATTCCAGCCGATTTATAGCGGTCAATATTCTCCAGTACCACAATGGCGTTATCGACCAATAAACCGATAGCCAGTGCAATACCGCCAAGTGACATAATGTTTAAGCTGATATCAGCAAAGTACATCATATTGAACGTGGCAATGACCGAGAAGGGGATTGATATAGAAATAATCAACGTGGCAATAATATCGCGTAAAAACAGATATATCACCAGCATGGCTAATAAGCTCCCAAACAGGGCTGCTGAGGTCACTTCATTGACGGCACTTTCAATAAACTCAGATTGATCGTAAATGACGTTAAGTTGATTTTTATTGTCAGCTTGATTGATATTAGCCAGCTCAGCATGAAGCTTTTTTGCGACCGCAACCGTATTGGCATCGCCTTCTTTATAAATGGCTAACTCAATAGACTCCATTTCACCTATTCGAGTGATGTCGCTGCGTTCTTTATAGGCGTCTGATATGACCGCAATGTCAGACAGTCTTACCAGGGTTTGCTCATTTCGATAAACAATGACCTGGCCAAGCTCTTCGAGTGAGTTGAATTGATTTAAGGTTCTGACGAGGTATTCTTTGTCACCTTGCACAACTTTACCGGCAGATAAATTGATGTTTTCTTCATTAATGCGGCGTTTAATTTGGTCTGCGTTAAGGTTTAATTGACTGAGTTTTTGCTGATTAAGCTCAATATGCACTTCTTGCTCGAGCCCACCTGATAATCTAACGGCTGCCACACCCGACAATGCTTCAAGGCGACGCTTAAGTTCTTCATCTGCAAAGGTACGCATTTGTTTAAGTTGTTCAGCATTGGCGTTGGGCACTGAAAATGCTAAACGCATTATGGGATCAAGATTAGGGTTAAAGCGCAATAACAGCGGTTTATTAATGTCTAACGGCAACTCAATGGTGTCGATTTTTTCGCGCACCTCTAGGCTTGCCATGTCCATATTGGTGCCCCATTCAAACTCGAGTACCACATCAGACATACCAGAGCGCGAGATAGAACTAATTTTGCGTAGGCCTTTTACCACTCCAACCGCTTCTTCTATAGGTTTTGACACCAGTTGTTCAATCTCAACCGGGGCTGCGCCATCGTATGCGGTGCGAATGGTCACGCTGGGGTAACTTAAGTCTGGCAACAGTTTGACGGCAAGGCGTGAAAATCCAACCATGCCAAATAGCATTACGGCAAGCATGAACATCCACACAGTGACCGGACGCTTAACTGAGGTCTTTATCATTGACATGATCTTGCTCCGTTATCGAATGGCTGCAAAGCTAAGCGGGGTAATAATTTCTACCAGAGATTGGTCTTTGAGGTTTTGTTGGCCGCGGATAACAATTTGTTCGCCTGCGCTAACACCCGATAAAATCTCTACTGTGTTGTTTTCACGATAACCCAGGCTGACTTCACGTCGCTCGGCTATGGTGTCGTTAATGACATACAGCGCTTGAGTATTGTCCTGGTTTATCAGGGCATTGTAAGGCACGGTGAGTACATTTTGATGGGTGTCGTATTTAAGCTCGACGCGAGTAAACATGCCCGCTTTTAAGGCCGCATCCTGATTTGGAACTGCTAATGTCACTTTAAATGTGCCACTTTGTGCATCAACAATCGGACTAATCCGCAGTACTTTTGCGTCGATTGCCGCTGTGTGGTTGGATTGTTGTTGAATAATACTGGCGTGTTGGCCAATGCGTAAGCTGGCTAATTGTTGCTCTGGTAGATGTAAAATCCCATGGAGTTGATCTTGATTGACCACATAAAACAGCTCTTGAAACTCTTTAGCCATATTGCCTAGTTTGATATGACGTGCAGCAATGACTCCGTCAATGGGTGAGGTGATTTGGCTTTCTTTGACTTGCAGTTCGGCGAGATCGCGTTGTGCTTTTGCAGCTTGTAGATTAAATTCGAGTTTAGCCATGGCATCTTGGCTAATAAATTCTTTATTGCTCATTTTATTTAAACGGTTTAGCTCTTGTTCAATGATTTGCACTTCGGCTTCTGAGCGATTGAAATCGTAACGTTGGCGTTTAGCATCAATCACTGCAAGCACTTGTCCTTTAGTGACTCTATCGCCTTCTTCAACATTGATTAATTCAACGATTCCGGCAATTCGGCTCATCACATGTGACTCTTCTGGCGCTTCGAGTGTCGCGGTTGTGCTGTAAAATGACGACACATTACCCGTCTCAACCAGCGCTGTTTCAACTGGGATTGCAAACTTTTCTTCTTCTTTTACTTGCTCAGTCTCACCACTGCATGCACTCAATGCTGCAATGCAAAGAAACGGGATTGCCAATTTTTTCATGCTGTTGAACCTATCCATGGGGTACCTGCCAGTGTTATATTTTTGAAGTCAATGACGGTAATGTATGCAGCTTTGCATAAATTGAAAATCGTCACGTTATCATCTCTAATCAATGTTAATGAGTAACTAGTAAGCACTTAGCGTGCCAAGTATTAAAGTGGCATAATAACAATGGTTTAGGTAACTTTTTTAACAAAGTTAGCTAAATTGACAATGTTAAAATAGTTAAAACAATTAACTATTAGTGAAATTGGTTAATGCATAGATGGCGGCAAATGTGACGTCATAAATGAATTTAATAAGGAAATAATAATGAGAACAACATGGTTAGTTGTCGTGGCATCAGTGTTGATACTGACATCGTGCAGTTCACTCGTGAGTCAGCAAACGGGCAAACAGTCAGTTTCAAGTAGTTTAATGAATTTTCTCTATCCTGAAAAAACAGATAAAGCCGCCCACAGTCCTGAAATACCGGTGTTAAGCTTACCTGTTAACGTTGGGATTGCTTTTGTTCCGTCAAGCGGTTGGAAAGGTGATGCGATACATAATAAGGATCAGTATGAGTTGCTCGAAAAAGTCAAAGCATCGTTTGTGCAATACGATTATATTGACCGAATTGAAGTGATTCCCAGCACCTATCTGGCTGGCGGGGAAGGCTTTAGTACATTAGAACAAGTAGGGCGCTTATACGATGTCGATGTGATGGCGTTAGTGTCATACGATCAAGTGACTCAGTCGGTCGAAAATAATGCCGCTTTACTTTATTGGACGATTGTTGGGATGTACGTGATCCCTGGTAATGAAAACACGGTGCAAACTTTTGTTGATACTGCGGTATTTGATATTAAAAGTCGCAAAATGTTATTTAGAGCCCCAGGAATAAGTAAGCTCGAAAAGCGCACGACTGCTGTCGGTATAGACGAAACATTGTCTGAAAAGTCGATGGAAGGATTTAATATCGCCGTGACGGATATGAGTCAGAACTTAGATGATGAATTAGCGCGTTTTAAAATAAGGGTAAAAGAAGAAAAAATTGCTAAGGTCGAGCACAAAACTAATTACAGCGGTGGGGCGATTGAACCTTTACTGCTGTTTTTAATGTGCCTAATGACATTAATAGCGACATGTAACAGACAGCGTAAACTCAATTAAAGCGGTCGATAATAACAAAAAAGCGCCTTTCGGCGCTTTTTTAGTTTGGTTAATCAGGAGATTAACGCTTATCGACACTCACAAAGTCACGCGCAGAATCACCAGTATATAACTGACGTGGACGGCTGATTTTGTGGCCTGGTTGATCTAACATTTCTTTCCAGTGAGAAATCCAACCAACAGTACGCGACAATGCAAATAGCACGGTAAACATACTGGTAGGGATACCAATGGCTTTCATGATGATACCAGAGTAGAAATCGACGTTAGGGTAAAGCTTCTTAGAGATGAAGTACTCATCTTCAAGGGCAATACGCTCAAGTTCCATCGCTACGTCTAATAATGGGTCAACCACTTTCAGTTCTTGAAGCACTTCATGACAGGTTTCACGCATCACTTTAGCGCGAGGGTCGAAGTTCTTATAAACACGGTGACCAAAGCCCATTAGGCGGAATGGATCGTTTTTGTCTTTCGCTTTCTCGATATATTCAGGAATGCGGTCAACACTACCGATTTCTTCTAGCATCTGAAGACACGCTTCGTTAGCACCACCATGAGCGGGCCCCCACAACGAAGCAATACCAGCAGCGATACAAGCAAATGGGTTTGCACCTGAAGAACCCGCTAGACGTACTGTAGATGTAGATGCATTTTGCTCATGATCAGCATGCAACACAAAAATACGGTCCATTGCTTTTTCTACAACAGGATTGACTTTGTACTCTTCACACGGAGTAGCAAACATCATTGACAAGAAGTTACCCGCATAACTTAAATCGTTACGTGGATAAATAAACGGTTGTCCCACTGAGAACTTGTAGCACATCGCTGCAATTGTCGGCATTTTTGATACTAAACGAAAAGCTGCTATTTTACGATGCGAAGGATTGTTAACATCAAGAGAATCTTGATAGAAAGCAGATAGTGCGCCCGTTACACCACATAGCATAGCCATTGGATGAGCGTCTCGTCTAAATCCTCGGAAGAAATAAACAATTTGATCGTGAACCATAGTGTGTTGTTTCACTGTGGTTTCAAATTCATCAAAAGCATCTTTTGTCGGTAATTCACCGTAAAGAAGCAAATAGCATAAATCTAAGTATGTCGATTCTGTTGCAAGTTGCTCAATTGGATACCCACGGTGTAACAAGATACCTTGCTCACCATCGATATACGTAATTGCTGACTCACAAGATGCAGTAGCTAGAAAGCCTGGGTCAAAAGTGAAATAACCTTTTTTACCCAGTGTACTGATGTCGATAACGTCAAAACCTTCAGTACCTTTCTTAATCGGTAGGTCGATTGAATCGTTTCCTGGTAACTCTAATTTGGCTATATTATCAGCCATACCCCGTTCTCCTTACTTCATTCTTTTCTATGAGTGCGGCATGTTAAGCGGACATTACTGTACAGCGAATATGGATCACAGATCAATTTAAATAAGCGTTTAAATTTGTTAGACCATGGTATATATCGTCGCAAAACCGCGCTGTGCTTGCATTAGAATAAAAAATTAATAAAAAAACTTATTTTGCATAATGTGAGGTTTGTATTTGACAATTCGCGCGAGTATACTTGCCTGCGTCCCTAAGGGAGACCAACGTCACAGTTTAGTAATCATGAATTTACGAGCTAAATAGTGATTTCTCAACTGACTAACGATGTGTGAGAGTAGTCTGTTTTTTGTTTAATCGTGTTATGCCGAATGTCGACATTGTCCATTAAGCAAAAAATAGACACATAACAAAAATAATGCTCAATGGAGCTGAGTGAGCAGAACGTGAAGAAGCAAAGACCTGTCCATCTAGACCTGCAGACGATCCGCTTTCCTGCAACAGCGATCGCGTCAATCCTACACCGCATTTCCGGTGTCATCATGCTATTTGCTATTGGTATCCTTCTTTGGTTGTTAAATTCAACTTTAACATCAGCAGAAGGTTTCGCTAGCGTACAATCCTTGTTCGATGGTTTCGTGATGAAGTTCATCCTCTGGGGAATTCTAACCGCGTTGGGTTATCACTTATTAGGTGGCATTCGTCATTTAGTAATGGATACCGGCCGCTGGGAAGAGTTACCTTCAGGTACAGCATCAGCTAAGGCTACATTTGCACTAGCAGCAGCCTTTTCAATCATAGCGGGGATTTGGGTATGGTAACAAACGCAGCAAGTTTTGGGCGCAGTGGTGTTCATGACTATATTTTATTACGCGCAAGCGCAGTGATCCTCGCTTGTTATACTATTTTTTTAGTTGGCTTTATCGCGTGTAGTGCCCCGTTAACCTTCGAGATTTGGAATGGCTTATTCAGTTCACTTCCAATGAAAGTATTTACACTAATAACGCTCGTTGCTTTACTTATCCATGCGTGGATTGGTGTATGGCAAGTGTTGACTGACTATGTCAAGCACACTGCGTTACGTGGTGTATTACAATTTACCTTTGTTGTGATCGCGTTTAGTTATTTAGCGTCAGGCATTGTAATAGTGTGGGGTGTTTAAGTGAGTATTCCAGTACGCGAATTTGATGCAATCGTAATCGGCGCTGGTGGCGCTGGTATGCGTGCAGCATTACAGATTTCTAAAGAAGGTAAAAGCTGTGCGCTTTTATCAAAAGTGTTTCCAACTCGTTCACATACCGTGTCTGCTCAAGGTGGTATCACCGTAGCATTAGGTAATGCGCACGAAGACCATTGGGAACAACACATGTATGACACGGTTAAAGGTTCTGATTTTATCGGTGACCAAGAAGCCATTGAATTTATGTGTCAAACCGGTCCAGAAGCCATTATTGAACTTGAGCAAATGGGCTTGCCATTTTCTCGTTTTGAAAACGGCACTATTTATCAACGTCCTTTCGGTGGCCAATCTCGTAACTTTGGTGGCGAGCAAGCAGCACGTACTGCTGCCGCGGCTGACCGTACAGGCCATGCACTACTTCATTGTCTTTACCAACAAAACGTTAAGCATAAAACAGATGTTTACTCTGAATGGTATGCTTTAGATCTTGTTAAAAACGAAGATGGCGTAGTTGTGGGTTGTACTGCAATTGAAATTGAAACCGGTGAAATTGTTTACTTTAAAGCTAAAGCAACCATTTTAGCGACGGGTGGTGCAGGGCGTATTTACGCATCGACCACCAATGCTCACATTAATACTGGTGACGGTGTTGGTATGGCAGCTCGTGCTGGCGTTCAGCTACAAGACATGGAAATGTGGCAGTTCCACCCAACGGGTATTGCTGGTGCTGGGGTACTAGTAACCGAAGGGTGTCGTGGCGAAGGTGGATATCTTCTAAACAAAGACGGCGAACGTTTCATGGAACGTTATGCGCCTAACGCAAAAGATTTGGCATCTCGTGACGTGGTTGCACGTTCAATGATGACTGAAATCCGCGAAGGTCGTGGTTTAGATGGTCCTTTAGGTCCACACTGTCTGCTTAAACTTGATCACTTAGGTAAAGAGACTTTAGAAGCCCGTTTACCAGGCGTATGTGAATTATCTCGTACGTTTGCACACATCGATCCGGCTGATGGTCCAATTCCTGTGTTACCTACTTGTCATTATATGATGGGTGGTTTACCGACTAAGGTCAGTGGTCAGGTTGTTCGTAAGAACGAAGATGGCACTGAACAAGACGTATTAGGTTTATTTGCAGTAGGTGAGATTGCTTGTGTATCGGTACACGGTGCCAACCGCTTAGGTGGTAACTCTTTACTCGATTTAGTGGTATTTGGTCGCGCTGCGGGTCAACATTTAGGTAAAGCATTAGATGCAACGCCTGATCCAAAAGCCGCGTCTGACGTAGAAATTAATGCATCACTTGCTCGTCTTAATCGTTGGGAAAGCAACAAAGACGGTGAAGATCCTGCGGTTATCCGTAAAGACCTTCAATTGTGCATGCAATTAAATTTCTCTGTTTTCCGCAGTGGTGATGCCATGGCTGAAGGTTTAGAACAGCTTCAAGCTATTCAAAAGCGTCTTGAAAATGCTAAGTTATCTGATAACTCAAAAGAATTTAATACTCAACGTATTGAATGCTTAGAGTTAGACAACTTAATGTCGACGGCGCTGGCGACTGCTTATGCAGCTAACTTCCGTACTGAAAGCCGCGGCGCGCATTCTCGTGAAGATTATTTAGAACGTGATGATGACAATTGGTTATGTCACAGCTTATTTGACCCAGTCACAACTGCAATGAGCAAGCGTGATGTCAACATGGCACCTAAATTACGTGAAGCGTTCCCACCTAAGAAACGTACCTACTAAGGCAGGAGTTGCAAAGATGAAATTAACATTTGCATTGTATCGTTATAATCCTGATGTAGATACCAAGCCTTACATGAAGGATTACACCCTAGAAGTGCCTGATGGCTCTGATATGATGGTGTTAGATGCGTTAATCAAACTGAAAGAACAAGAACCATCGCTTGCGTTCCGTCGTTCATGCCGTGAAGGTGTGTGTGGTTCTGACGGTTTGAACATGAATGGTAAAAACGGCCTTGCGTGTATCACGCCATTATCTACCTTTAAAGGTAAGAAAATTGAAATCCGTCCTTTACCAGGCATGCCGGTAGTTCGTGATTTGGTTGTAGATTTGACACAATTCTACAAGCAATACGAAAAAATTAAGCCTTATCTGATTAATGATGAAAAGGCCCCAGCTCGTGAACATTTACAATCACCTGAAGAGCGTGCTCATTTAGATGGTTTATATGAATGTATCATGTGTGCATGTTGTTCTACTGCTTGTCCATCATTCTGGTGGAACCCTGATAAGTTTATCGGACCAAGTGGTTTGCTCCATGCATATCGTTTCTTAATTGACAGCCGCGACACGGCCACCGAAGAGCGTTTATCTGAACTAGATGACGCTTACAGTGTGTTCCGTTGCCATGGCATCATGAACTGTGTTGATGTTTGTCCAAAAGGATTAAACCCAACTAAAGCGATTGGTCACATTAAGTCAATGCTGCTTAAGCGAGCTGTTTAATGCACCAAGCTGAGCAAAATAGTTTACGTTATTGAGCTCAATTGAGAGCCATCTTCCTAGTGGGGGATGGCTCTTTTGTGCGTTTAAGTAAGACCTTCTGCTATTATCATTAGATAATTTCAGTCTACGTGTGATGTAATTTAGGTTACTCACTGTTATGTTTATGGCTAGCACGTGTATCAAGTTTGAAAGGAATAACAATGCACCAAGGCATCATGAAAGCCTGGCTCGATTCATCACATCTAAGTGGTGCTAACTCGACCTACGTAGAAGAGATGTATGAAGCCTATCAAGAAGATCCGCAATCAGTGACTGCTGATTGGCAGCTTGTTTTTGATAACCTCCCGTCAGTGAACGGTGCCTCTATTGAAGTACCTGAAGCCGCCCACTCTAAAGTTCGTGACTATTTCCGTAGCTTAGCCCTTGAAAGTCGCTCTAAAGGCGCTGCCCGCGTAAGTGACCCTGAGCTAGATGCGAAGCAAGTTAAAGTTCTACAGCTCATTAATGCTCACCGTTTTCGTGGTCACCAAAATGCGAATCTCGACCCATTAGGGTTATGGAAGCGTGAAGCTGTTCAAGAATTAGATCCGGCTTACCATGGCTTAACCGCTGAAGATATGCAGCGCGAGTTTAATACGGGTTCATTCGCCTTAGGCGGTGAAACCATGAAGCTTGCAGACATTATTCACGCGTTGAAAACCACCTATTGTGGTTCAATTGGCGCCGAATATATGCACATTACCGACACTGACGAAAAGCGTTGGATCCAACAACGTCTTGAGCCAACGTTAGGTAAAGCAAACTACGATAACGCTATCAAGAAACGTATTCTTGAAGGCCTGAACGCCGCCGAAGGTATGGAAAAATACCTTGGTGCTAAGTTCCCAGGTGCAAAACGTTTCTCGTTAGAAGGTGGTGACGCGCTTGTCCCTATGATGCGCGAAATCATTTACCGTGCGGGTGAAGCCGGTACCAAAGAAATCGTTGTGGGCATGGCTCACCGTGGTCGCTTAAACCTACTGATTAATATTTTAGGTAAGCGCCCAGCAGAACTGTTTGACGAATTTGCAGGTAAACACGCAGATACTCATGGTTCAGGTGACGTTAAGTATCACCAAGGTTTCTCATCAGATTTTGAAACGCCAGGTGGCAATGTCCATTTAGCGTTAGCCTTTAACCCATCTCATCTAGAGATCGTCAATCCTGTGGTTATTGGTTCAGTGCGTGCTCGTCAAGACCGCCGTGGTTGTAAAGACGGTCTACAAGTGATGCCAATTACCATTCATGGTGACTCAGCAATTACCGGTCAAGGCATTGTACAAGAGACATTTAACATGTCTCAAACTCGTGGCTTTACTGTGGGCGGAAGTATCCGCATCGTTGTGAATAACCAAGTGGGCTTTACTACCTCTAACCATGCTGATGTGCGTTCTACAGAATACTGTACTGACATCGCTAAAATGGTTCAGGCGCCAATTTTCCACGTCAATTCTGACGATCCAGAAGCTGTTGCATTTATTTCTCAGCTTGCTGTTGATTATCGTAACGAATTTAAGCGCGATGTTGTAATTGATTTAGTGTGTTATCGCCGTCATGGTCATAACGAAGCGGATGAGCCTAGTGCAACACAGCCGCTTATGTATGCCAAAATCAAAAAACACCAAACGCCTCGTAAAATCTACGCTGACAAACTGATTGCTGATAACAGCATTGCTGCTGATGAAGTGACCGGCTTAATTAACCATTACCGTGATGCATTAGATGCCGGTGATTGTGTAGTAAAAGAATGGCGTCCTATGACGTTGCACACAGTCGACTGGGCACCTTACCTTAATCGCGAGTGGGATGAAGATTACGCCAGCGCCATGACAATGGAACGCTTACAGAATCTTGCCGATAAAATGGTGGATATTCCTGAAGGTCATACATTGCAGTCTCGTGTTGCGAAAATTTATGGTGACCGTGCTGCCATGGCAAAAGGCGAGAAGCTATTAGATTGGGGTTTTGCTGAAACCCTTGCTTATGCATCTATCCTTGAAGACAACAAGCGTGTACGTATTACCGGTCAAGACTCTGGTCGTGGCACTTTCTTCCATCGTCATGCTATTTTGCATAACCAAAAAGATGGCACCACTTATTTACCATTGCGTAATGTGGCAGACGAGCAAGCACCTATCGACATTACTGATTCAGTACTATCAGAAGCATCGGTGTTAGCCTTTGAATATGGCTACGCTACAGCAGAACCAGGCGGCTTAACCATTTGGGAAGCGCAGTTTGGTGACTTTGTTAACTGTGCTCAAGTGGTAATCGATCAGTTCTTATCATCAGGTGAGCAAAAGTGGGGCCGCTTATGTGGTCTAACAATGTTGCTTCCGCATGGTTATGAAGGTCAAGGCCCTGAGCATTCAAGTGCCCGTTTAGAGCGTTTCTTACAACTTTGTGCTAACCACAATATGCAGGTGTGTGTTCCATCAACACCGGCTCAGGTTTATCACATGTTGCGCCGCCAAGTTGTACGCCCAATGCGTCGTCCACTCGTGGTGATGTCGCCTAAATCGTTACTACGTCATCCATTAGCCGTGTCTAGCATGGAAGAACTTGCTGAAGGGACTTTCCAAAATATTATTGGTGAAGTTGATACCTTAGATGCAAGTCAAGTTGATCGCGTAGTGTTTTGTAGCGGTAAAGTTTACTTCGAGTTACTTGAAAAACGCCGTAAAGAAAACATTAACAACGTTGCCCTTATTCGTGTTGAGCAGTTGTACCCGTTCCCTGATGTGGAAATGCGTGCAGCACTAGAAACATATCAACATGTTAAAGACTTTGTATGGTGTCAGGAAGAGCCACAAAACCAGGGTGCATGGTACTGTAGTCAGCATCACTTCTGGGCTAACATTCCTGCAGGCGCTCAATTAACTTATGCCGGTCGTGAAGCGTCAGCTGCACCTGCATGTGGTTATCCTGCGTTGCATGTACACCAGCAAGAATCATTAGTGAATAGCGCATTAAAACTGTCGTAATAGATAATTTATATAAAGGGAAGCTTTCAATGAGTATCGAAATTAAGGTACCCGTATTACCAGAATCAGTTGCTGATGCAACGATTGCTACTTGGCATGTTAAACCTGGTGAAGCGGTCACTCGCGATCAAAACTTAGTTGATATCGAGACTGATAAAGTTGTTTTAGAAGTGGTTGCACCTGAAGATGGTTCAATCTCTGAGTTGCTATTCCAAGAAGGCGACACGGTTTTAGGCGAACAAGTTATTGCTAACTTTGTTGCGGGTGTTGTGTCTGGTCAAGAAGTGACTAAAGCAGAAGCGCAAGCTCCTGCTGCAGCCAGCGAAGCGGCAAGTGATGAGTCAAGCGATGCATTAAGCCCATCTGTGCGTCGTTTAATTGCGGAGCATAATCTTGATGCTGCCAATATTAAAGGCACTGGTGTTGGTGGACGTATTACCAAAGAAGACGTTGAATCATTTGTTAAGTCTGCACCTGCTGCGAAAGCCGCTCCTGCTGCAGCGCCGGTTGCGCCGTTAGAAGGTCGCAGCGAAAAACGCGTTCCAATGACTCGTTTACGTAAAACCATTGCCACTCGTTTATTAGAAGCTAAAAACTCTACGGCAATGTTAACCACGTTTAACGAAGTAAACATGAAGCCAATTATGGATATCCGTAAGCAATATCAAGATATCTTTGAAAAGCGTCATGGTATCCGTTTAGGCTTTATGTCTTTCTACATTAAAGCGGTAACAGAAGCACTTAAGCGTTTCCCTGAAGTTAACGCATCAATCGACGGTGATGACATTGTTTATCACAACTATTTCGATATCAGCATCGCAGTATCAACACCACGCGGTCTAGTGACACCAGTATTACGTGATACCGATACCATGAACTTAGCTGAAATCGAAAAAGCGGTTCGTGAGTTAGCCATTAAAGGCCGTGACGGAAAACTTTCTGTTGCAGATATGACGGGCGGTAACTTCACTGTGACTAACGGTGGTGTTTTTGGCTCGCTAATGTCTACCCCAATTTTAAATCTGCCACAAAGCGCAATCTTAGGCATGCATGCCATTAAAGATCGCCCAATGGCAGTCAATGGTCAGGTTGAAATCCTGCCTATGATGTACCTAGCACTCTCTTATGACCATCGTATTGTTGATGGCCGTGAGTCAGTTGGCTTCTTAGTCGCGATTAGAGACTTCTTAGAAGATCCAACTCGTCTGCTACTTGATCTATAAGTCAGTAGATAAAACCCTCGTCGCTGGCTCAGGTTGAGCCAGTTGGATTTGATTAGAAGTATATGGATAGATCATCATGAATTTGCATGAGTATCAGGCAAAAGCGTTATTTGCCGAATATGGTTTACCAGTCTCTGAAGGTTTTGCATGTGATACTGCTCAAGAAGCAGTAGAAGCAGCGGGCCACATTGGCGGAGATTTATGGGTAGTTAAATGTCAAGTACACGCAGGCGGCCGCGGTAAAGCGGGTGGCGTTAAAGTGACTGGCAGTAAAGACGAAATCAGAGCATTCGCTGAAAACTGGTTAGGTAAAAACTTAGTCACTTACCAGACTGACGCTAATGGTCAGCCAGTGGCTAAAATCCTAGTTGAAAGCTGCACTGACATCGCCAATGAATTGTACTTAGGCGCAGTCGTTGACCGTAGCACACGTCGCGTTGTGTTTATGGCGTCAACTGAAGGTGGTGTTGAAATTGAAAAAGTGGCTGAAGAAACGCCAGAACTTATTCACACTGCAATCATCGATCCGTTAACAGGTCCACAAGCTTATCAAGCGCGTGATCTTGGCTTCAAGTTAGGCTTAAACCCAACTCAAATGAAGCAGTTCACTAAGATCTTTATGGGTCTTGCGAACATGTTTAACGATCACGATTTCGCATTATTAGAAATCAACCCACTTGTTATCACCACTGAAGGTAACCTTCACTGTTTAGATGGCAAGATTGGTATTGATGGTAACGCATTGTTCCGTCAACCAAAAATCAAAGCGATGCACGATCCATCTCAAGATGACGCTCGTGAAGCGCACGCGGCTAAATTTGAATTAAACTATGTTGCTTTAGATGGCAACGTAGGTTGTATGGTTAACGGTGCAGGCCTAGCAATGGGCACAATGGACATCGTAAACCTACATGGCGGTAAGCCAGCTAACTTCTTAGATGTTGGTGGTGGAGCAACCAAAGAACGTGTTGCTGAAGCATTTAAGATCATTCTTTCTGACAGCAATGTTAAAGCAGTATTGGTTAACATCTTCGGTGGTATCGTACGTTGCGATATGATCGCTGAAGGTATTATCGGTGCAGTGAAAGAAGTGGGCGTTAAAGTGCCAGTCGTTGTACGTCTTGAAGGTACTAACGCTGATTTAGGTCGTGAAGTATTGGCGAAATCTGGTCTTGATATCATCGCGGCAACCAGTCTAACTGACGCGGCTGAGCAAGTAGTTAAAGCTGCGGAGGGCAAATAATGTCTGTTTTAATTAACAAAGATACCAAGGTAATCTGTCAAGGTTTCACTGGTGGTCAGGGTACTTTCCACTCTGAGCAGGCGATTGCTTATGGCACGCAAATGGTGGGTGGTGTTTCTCCTGGAAAAGGTGGTCAAACTCACCTAGGTCTTCCAGTGTTTAACACGGTTAAAGATGCGGTAGCGGCAACAGGCGCAACAGCCACTGTTATCTACGTACCTGCACCATTTTGTAAAGATGCAATCCTTGAAGCAATCGATGCTGGCCTTGAGCTCATCGTTTGTATCACTGAAGGCATCCCGACACTTGATATGCTACAAGTGAAAGTGAAGCTAGAAGAAACTGGCACTCGCATGATCGGTCCTAACTGCCCAGGTGTTATCACTCCTGGTGAATGTAAGATTGGTATTATGCCTGGTCACATTCACAAGCCTGGTAAAGTGGGTATTGTTTCACGCTCTGGTACCTTAACGTACGAAGCGGTTAAGCAAACAACTGATGAAGGTTTCGGCCAATCTACTTGTGTAGGTATCGGTGGCGACCCAATTCCTGGTACTAACTTCATCGACGTATTGGAAATGTTCCAAAACGATCCACAGACTGAAGCGATTGTTATGATCGGTGAAATCGGTGGTAACGCTGAAGAAGAAGCGGCTGCTTATATCAAAGCAAACGTAACCAAGCCTGTAGTATCTTACATTGCTGGTGTAACTGCACCAGAAGGTAAACGTATGGGCCATGCTGGCGCAATTATCGCTGGCGGTAAAGGTACTGCTGAAGACAAGTTTGCGGCTTTAGAAGCTGCAGGCGTAACCACTGTTCGCTCTTTAGCTGACATTGGTAAAGCATTGCGTACTAAAACTGGCTGGTAATACTTTACTAGCGGCTTAATAAAAGGCGCTTCGGCGCCTTTTTTCTTGCCTGTTTAGATGGATTTAATTGATGGCCATTGTGAATATTATTTTTCCGATTATGTTTATAGTTGCACTTGGCTATGGGCTTACTCGCGCTGGTTTTTTTAATAAAGAGCATATTGCTGGGCTGAGCAAATTTACCTTTTATGTCAGTATTCCCGCGTTTTTATTTACCAATATGTTGGCGGCGCCATTTGCCCAAAGTATTGACCCATCATCGTTACTCGCTTTTTATTTACCCGTGTTATTTGTGTTTGCTGTTGGATATCAAATTAATCGATATTTTGGCGCGAAAACGCAACAGCGCAGCGACGCCAGTGCCGTTTATGCGTTGGGGTGCAGTTATTCCAACACTGTGATTGTGGGCTTACCTGTGATTACGGCTGCATTAGGTCAAGCAATGATTGGTTCGATATTCATGATCATTACTTTTCATAGTGCGTTTTTATTTGCGTTAACCTTTATATTGGCTGCCCGCTCGCAGCAACATGGGTTTTCATGGCGTAATTTTACCCGCTCAATGGTGTTAAATCCGGTGGTATTAAGTATCAGCCTTGGGATTATCGCTAATGGTTTAAATATTGAATTAGGCGAGCAACTTGATGAAGGCCTAGCATTATTAGCCAAGCCAGCGCTGGCCTGTGCTTTATTTGTATTAGGGGCTAATCTCAGCTTTTATCGTATAGGTGACAACTGGCGCTTTGCCTTGCTAGCAAGTTGCTTAAAAATACTATTATTGCCGGCTTTGGTTTACCTGATGGCAGATAGGGTGTTTGAGTTTTCTGAACAAAATACCGTTATGTTAGTCTTGTTAAGTGCATCACCGTTAGGCGTAAATGCTTACCTTATCGCCACCGAAATTAAGCAATATCAATCAACCTTAGGGAGCACAGTGGTGTTATCGACTTTATTATCTGTGTTGAGTTATAGCTTATGGTTGATGTGGTTGGTATAGCAGAAATGATAGACAATAAAAAACCAGCAAGATTGCTGGTTTTGTGCATAACACACTGACTATTCGTCGGCGTGATCGCAAGTGTCGTTGGTGCAGTGACCATAAAGATACAAACTGTGGTGAGTCAGTTTTATATTATGACGCATGGCGATTTCGTCTTGACGACGTTCAATCACTTCATCAGAAAACTCAATGACCTTATCACAGGTTAAACACACCAAATGGTCATGGTGTTGTTGTGTCGACATTTCAAATACGGCTTTGCCACTTTCAAAATGATGACGATTGAGGATCCCAGCATCGTCAAATTGGTTTAATACACGATATACCGTTGCTAGGCCAATCTCTTCGCCAACTTCGAGCAACTTTTTATATAAGTCTTCGGCACTGATATGCTGATTCTCAGGCTCTTGCATCAGTTCTAGGATTTTAACTCGCGGCAGGGTTATTTTTAATCCGGCTTTTTTTAGCGCTTGATTTCCATCTGTCATTGCTAATCTCTTGATTGCAGAACCCATCGGTTCATCGGTGGATAATCTAATCATTATATGTCTTGAATATAAAAACATAAACCTCTTAACGCGCTTAATCAACCTATATGAAGAATATTTAGTAAAACACGTACTTAAGTTGATAGTATTTGCGTGATATCGCTTTAATATCATCAGTAAGCTTACTAATACTAAGGGATTATTGCACCTATTAAATGTAAGGTTATGATGAGACTATGTGATTTGTAGAAGAAAAAACTTTGCTAATTCGTAGTAGAGTTTAATGATATCGCCCGAGAAAGTGTTAATGTTAAATTAAAGCAATATGTAAATGATAACAACAATAAAGGACGTAACATGTACCGGCAAATTGTGGTACTGACCGGCGCGGGGATTTCAGCTGAGTCAGGTATTAAAACCTTTCGTGATCAACATGGCTTATGGGAGGAACATCATATAGAAGATGTTGCTACACCAGAGGGATATGCTCGTGATGTCGAGTTGGTTGAACGTTTTTATAATTCACGTTGGCAGCAACTCCACAGTGGTGAAGTATTACCGAATGCAGCCCATGAAGCGTTAGCCAAATTGGAGGCTGAATTTGACGGTGAATTACTCGTCATTACTCAAAATGTTGACGACTTACATGAGCGCGCTGGTTCTCGTCGGTTATTGCATATGCATGGCGAATTATCTAAAGGTCGTTGCCCACAGTCATTACAAACGTTTGCATTACGTGAACCTTTTGGCGTAGATAATTGCTGCACTTGTTGTATCCCAGGTAAACGTTTACGACCACACATTGTATGGTTTGGCGAAATGCCTTTTGGTATGGACAGAATTCATGATGCATTAGATCATTGCGATTTATTTATTGCCATTGGCACATCGGGGACCGTATATCCTGCTGCTGGTTTTGTCGATTCTGCAAATCATCATGGTGCACAAACCGTAGAAGTTAATTTATTAGCCGCAGACAGGCACAGTCAATTTCAATATCACTTAACCGGTAAAGCGGGGGAGATAGTGCCAAAGTTAGTGGACAAAATTCTTGCAGGTGAGGTGATTGGCAGTGACACAGCAGACTGAAATGCTAGGCTCTCAAGGTGCTAATGCTAAGGTCGCAATTATTATGCGTGGTTTACCCGGTAGTGGTAAGTCATATTGGGTTGAACATTATATTGGTTCATTAGGCATTGAACAGTCATTTCACATTCGACAATATGGTTATTTTTCAACTGATAATTATTTTTATGTCGATGGTGAGTATCACTTTAATCCTCAAAAGTTAGCCCAATATCATCAAGCTAATTTAACCGCCTTTATTGAAGCATTAGCACGCCAGGAACCTGTGGTGATTTGTGATAATACCAATGTGGCTCAATGGGAGTTTATGGCTTATGAAGCCGCGGCAAAAGCGTTAGGGTATCAGGTTCGTGTCGTGTTAGTGGGCCAGCCTAAAAATGCAGAGCATCAACAGTTATGCGCTGAGCGTAATCGTCATCATGTTCCGTTAGGTCATATCCAAAAAATGGGCCATTTATTTGAAATAAACGAGTGAAAAAGCAATAAAAAAGGCGCTTTTAGCGCCTTTTTGGTATCATTTTCAATGTATTATTGCGGTGCAACAGGAGTAGTTAGGTCAATGCTATAAATAGCAAAACCAGATACTACGTCATCAGTTGTTGGCAACTTAACCATTTTGCGCTGTTGATTTTCTGCAACAAAATTATCGGCTAATTCGCTGTCCTGGGTTTCAAAACGAATGTCTAATGCCACGGTAGCATTGTCGATAGTTTTAAAGTCCCAGTTGTAATCAGCAGATGGGTCAACCATTGCATCATATCCGCCAGTAGCATTCGGTTGCGACTCGTCAGTAATGTAAGCAGACAATGCATCACGGTTGGTATCTGGCAGTTCTAGCACTACATGATCAGAACCAGTACCAGCAAATGAACCACCAAACGCGCGGTAGTTATTTGACGCTACAACAAATGACATTGCAGCTAATTCGTCACCAGTTATCACATTACCTTCATCATCAGTGTAAGCTAAATCAACAATACGATTAGCATCGGCGTCAACTACTTCACAGCTGCTGTTAAACTTACTCGGTTGAGTTACGTCAATGTTGTAAGTTAAGCCATCGATAACATCAAAGTTATACGTTGGGTGGCCAGCACGATTAATTAAGTATTGCGGTGTGCTTACTGTTGGGTCAATTTGGTTAAATTGGTTGGCTGAACATTCAAGCCAATCTTTTAACTCTGCACCTGTAGCTTTAACTGCAACCATAGTATTTGGATAAAGGTATAAATCAGCCGCGTTTTTGTACGATAAGTCACCAGCAGGCACTTGTACATATTGGCTTGCATCACCTTCAGCATAACGTCCACCGGCTTTAAACGGTGCTGATGCAGATAGAATTGGTAAGTCTTTTAAATCATCAGTGATTAAGGCTTCTACGCGGGCGATTTGTGCATTTGATACAATTTGAACGGTAGGATCATCTTGTACTAATGTTAAAAAGCTATACATGTCAGCAGCAGCAACACCAATGGGTTGACTTACATATTCAATCGTACCGTTATGTTCTACTTCAATTGCATCACGTAAACTGTCTTCACCATCAACTAAAGCCACTTTGTTGGTGTTGTCGTAAATTGGACGTGCAATTGCAGTTGATTCTTCATGGATAACGGTCCATTTGTCTTCAACTTGGCGTAATACTAGGTCAACGACACCAAGGTTATCACCCCAACGACCAGGCATTACAGCTGGCACGCCGTTTAATAGGCCTTTGTCTACGTCAGTGTTTGGTAAGTCACTGTAGGTTGCGGATGGGAATACCGAGTGGCTGTGACCGAAGAAGATTGCATCAATGCCATCAACATTGGTTAATGCGTAAGTGGCATTTTCTGCCCAAGGATCACCTGGGTTTTCGCTCGAACCAATACCAGAATGCGGAATGGCTAAAATAATATCAGCGCCTTCAGCTTGCATTTGTGGCACAAATTTATTTGCTGCTTGAACAATGCCTAATACTTCAACCTGACCTTCTAAATTAGCTTTATCCCATTGAAGGATTTGAGGTGGTACGAAACCAATATAACCAATTTTAATGGTGTGTTCGTTACCATCAACGTCAGTAACAACTTTATCTTTAATGATATATGGGGTGAACATGTTTTCATTAAATAACACATCATCCCAACAGCCATCTTTGTCTGCACAAATGACGTTAGCATTAATATATGGGAAGTTAGCACCGTCTAATGATTGTTCTAAGAATGATAAACCGTAATTAAATTCATGGTTACCAATATTACCCACTTCATAGTCAAGCGTGTTCATTGCTTTGTAAACTGGATGAGTATCGGTAAGTATATCGCTTTCGGTTTTGAATTTATTTGCAATATAGTCGCCCATCGGACTACCTTGTAATAAATCACCGTTATCGACTAATACTGAGTTTGTCACTTCAGCACGTGCAGCATTAATTAGGCTGGCTGTACGCACAAGGCCAATGGTTTTATCTTCACTACCAGTATAGTAGTTATAATCCATCATATTAGTATGAAGATCAGTAGTTTCCATGACTCGTAAATTAATATCAGCGCTAACAACGCTATCGTTATCAGAATCACAAGCCGTTAAGCCCATGGCTCCTGCAATAACAACTGCAAGTAGTTTTTTATTTAACATATTTGTCTCTCTGTTTTTTTGACCCCGAGGCGTATTTTTTGTTTTTGCCTCATACGTAGTGTTAACAATTTTTATCAATATTGATGACAAAGTGAAAACACTGCGTGAGTATAAACAGGATAAGTGAATAAATTGTGATGAAACGCCAATTTAATTTAAATAAAAGGTGCGTTTGCTCAATTATTCTTCGTTATTAGACGATGTAGATATGTTGCAACGTAACCTTAATGTAAATATAAGATAAATAAATTAAAGATCATGTTTAATATTCATAATTAAGCATGAGTGAGATTAATATTTGAGAAAGGAAGTGGTTGAAAAGTTTATTTGAATATATATTCACATAGTGTGTTGTTATATTCGCAATGACCATTCGGTCATTGCGAATATAATAAAGTTTAAGCTAATAAACCTTTATTTTAAAAAGCCTCTGCTGCGTAATAAAGGTTCAATACCGGCTTCTTTACCTCGGAACTCTTGGTAAAGCTCCATAGGATCTGCGCTGCCACCTTTTGATAAAATATTATCGCGGAATTTTTGTGCCGTTACCGGATCAAATATGCCGTTTTCTTTAAAGGCTTCAAACGCATCAGCGCCAAGAATGTCAGACCAAAGGTAGCTGTAATAACCTGCTGAATATCCGCCAGCAAATATGTGCGAGAAATAAGTGCTGCGATATCGTGGGGCGATTTCATTAATCAAGGCCATCTTGTTTAATGATGCTTGCTCAAATTTAGCAGCATCCCGAAGCGTATTATCTTCTAATGAGTGCCAATCTAAATCGAGGTAAGTCGCCGCCATGTATTCTACTGTGGCAAAGCCTTGGTTAAATTGGCTAGCTGCCTGGATTTTCTCAATTAATGATTGTGGGATCACTTCACCTGTTTGATAGTGCGTGGCAAATTGAGCCAGCACTTCAGGTTGGGTCATCCAGTTTTCCATCACTTGTGATGGGAACTCAACATAATCACGTGGTACTGCTGTGCCTGATTGAGAGCGATATTTCACATCAGACAACATGCCGTGTAATGCATGACCAAACTCATGGAATAGGGTGCTTGCCTCATCAAAGGTTAATAACGCTGGCTCATCGCCTGCAGGGCGAGGGAAGTTAAGTACATTAACCACAATCGGCTTAGAATCAACACCGTTCATATCATATTGCTTGCGGTACGAGTTCATCCATGCGCCGCCACGTTTACTTGGACGCACAAAGTAATCGCCCATAAACACTGCCATCAGGCTACCGTCTTTATCGTAAACTTCCCAAGTGCGAACGTCTGGGTGGTATGTCGGCAAATCATTGCGCTCTTTTACTGTAATGCCATATAAACGATTAGCAGTATAGAAGACACCTTTCAGGGTGTTATTAAGCGAGAAATATGGCTTGGTTTGTTGTTCATTAAAGCTGTATTTCGCTACGCGGATTTTGTCAGAATAATACCACCAATCCCAAGGTTGGATGGTAATGTCAGCACCTTGCGCATCAACTAACGCCTGCATGTCGCTGACTTCATTGTTGGCTTTTTTGATGGCCGCAGGCCACACTTTATCAAGTAATTTGTATACGTTTTCTGGGGTTTGTGCAGTACGTTCTTCGAGTACAAAGTGGGCATGACTTTGGTAGCCCATAAGTTGTGCTACTTCAGCGCGTAATGCCGCAACCTGAGCTAAAATGGCTTTGTTATCTTGCTCGTTATCGTTATTACCTCTTGATATATATGCTTTATATATTTTTTCACGTAATTCACGGTTATCAGCGTAAGTTAAAAACGGCGTAATTGATGGACGATGTGTCGTAAAGACCCATTTGCCTGGATGACCTAGGCGAGTGGCTCTGCGCGCAGCGGTATCAATGACATCTTGAGGTAAACCAGACAATTCTTCTGGGTTATCTATTACCAGTTGAAATGCATTGGTTTCAGCCAGTAAGTTATCTGCGAAAGCGAGGTTTAATTTACCAATCCGTTCATTTAAATCGCGTAATTTATTTTTATCATCAACTGATAAATTCGCCCCGCCGCGAGTAAAAGCACGGTAGGTATCGTTTAGGAGTTTAGCTTCTTCGATATTAAGTGATAAGTTTTCGCGCTGGTTATAAACCGTTTTGACACGTTGAAACAATTTATCGTTTAAGTAGATATCATCTCTAGAGGCTGACAACTTAGGTGAAATTTGCTTTGAGATGTCTTGTAGGGCTTCGTTGGTGTTGGCACCGGTTAGATTAAAAAATACCGAAGTGACTCTGGTGAGCAAATCGCCTGAGAACTCTATTGCCTCGATAGTGTTGGCAAATGTGGGCGCTTGAGGATTATTAGCAATAACCGCAATTTCTTGTTGTAATTCTGCAATACCGGCCTCAAAGGCTGGCATATAGTCGTCCGTAGTAATTTGGGCAAAGTCTGGCATTTCGAAAAATGTGCCGTAAGGCTTAAAAAACGGATTATCAGCATGTTGTTGTTTTATTTGCTCAGCTGTTAATGGCGCTTCTACAGACGCTTGTTGCGTTGATGAAACCGAGCATGCATTTAGTGCAAAAATTAACGCAATGCTAGCGACAATAGGCTTAAGGGTTGCTCCCTTCATAAGGTGTCCTCTTGATTAGGTTTTCTATCCTCAATAATGAGCAATAAAATGTGAGTCGTGTTCATTTTGGTTTTACCGACAACATTCTACTTATTTAGACGTGAAGATGATGAATATAGATGTAAAGATGTTGATTAGTTTGTAACAAAAAAACCGAGCAATTTTGGTTGCTCGGTTTTATTTGGACGATTTGTAGATCTTTATAACATTAATTGCATCATTAATGCCCTATTGCTGCAGAGCCTGCACGTCTAGGGTCTGACGCCCCAAAAATACCTTGCTCAGTCACCATAATCGATTGAGTGCTACCAATCGATTGCTGGGTTTTAACTTGATGGCCTTTTGCTTCAAGCAGTGAAATGGTATCGCGGTTTAACGTATGCTCAGCCCAAATAAAGTCTGGCTGCCACTGATGATGAATACGTGCCGCAGCTGTAGCTTCGGCAATATTCAACTTATGGTCAATCACATTCATGATGATCTGTAAGGTGATGTTGATAATGCGCGAGCCGCCTGGGCTGCCTGTGACGATAAAGGGTTTACCGTCTTTCATCACAATGGTTGGGCTCATTGAACTTAATGGGCGTTTATTGCCTTGCACTGCATTAGCGTCACCACCAATTAAACCATAACCATTTGGGGTTCCCGGTTTAACTGAAAAGTCGTCCATTTCATTGTTTAATAGAATCCCGGTGCCTTTAGCCACTAATCCAGAGCCATAGCTAAAGTTAAGGGTATAAGTGTTAGCTACAGCATTACCCCATTGATCAACAACAGAATAGTGGGTGGTTTGATCGCTCTCATACCCAGCAATTTTACCCGGTTTGATTTCACTGCTTGGGGTAGTTTTATTGATTGCGATTTTATTGGCAATGGTGTCGGCGTATTCACGACTAGTTAATTGCGCCACCGGAATGCTGACAAAATCAGGGTCACCCAAAAACTCGCTGCGATCGGCATAGGCGTACTTCATGGTTTCAGCCATTAGGTGCAGTGTATTGGCTGTATTGTGGCCTAATTGATCGATAGGAAACTTTTCGAGCACATTGAGCATTTCAATAATGTGGATCCCACCTGACGACGGTGGTGGCATAGAGACGATTTCGTAACCTCGATAATTACCGCGAACAGGCTCACGTTCAACCACTTTGTAATTGGCTAAATCTTGTAAACTCATTACCCCGCCAGCTTCTTTTACTGCCGCGACGATTTTCTTTGCCGTTTCACCTTGGTAAAAACCGTCAGTACCTTTTTTGGCAATGAGTGATAACGAATGCGCAAGCTCTGGCTGCTTTAAAATTTCATCAACTTGATAGTCACTGCCATCAGCATGGAAGAAAATTTCAGCTGAACTTGGCCATTGTGAAATACGCGATTTTAAGCCACTTAATGAATTCGATAAATCAGAAGTGACGACAATGCCATCTTTAGCTAACTTTATCGCTGGTGCGATGACTTGTTTTAAACTCATCGTGCCGTATTTTTGTCTAGCAAGTTCCATCCCCATCACGGTACCAGGTACACCCACGGCTAAACCATGTTCACGGCTCAGTTTATCAACGGCGTTACCTTGTTCATCTAAAAAGATGTCTTTATGAGCTTTGCTAGGGGCTGTTTCACGGTAATCTATGGCGATGGTTTTATTTTGTTCGGCTAAATGCACTAACATAAAACCGCCGCCACCAATGTTACCTGCTCGTGGTAAGGTGACTGCGAGGGCATAACCAACTGCAACAGCGGCATCAACAGCGTTACCGCCTTGCTTTAAAATATCAACACCAATTTGACTGGCGATAGCCTCTTGGCTTGAGACCATGCCATGTTTGGCATAAATTGGCTGGGCGGTTGCCATTTCGCTGAAAATAGAGGTTTCATTAGCATAAGAAGGCGTACTATTTAAAACGGGGTAGCACAAGGTGACAGATAATGCTGCGCTAAGTAATAAGGGTTTCAATTTAGGGAGTCGTTTCACGATCATTCCTTGGTGTTGATTTATTTGATTAAGTTGTAGAACATGCCACATGACTATGACAATTGGTATGAGAATTTAAACCAATTTATTTAAGCATTAACGGGTAGGTATCGGTGGAAAATAACGAGGCACTAGTTTATCAATTCAGATTTACTAATACTATTAGTGAAATAACAAAAAGACAATGGAATGAATATTTTGATGCTAGTCAACCCTTTACGCGTCATGAATATTTATCCGCTTTAGAGTTAAGCCAATGTGTGAGCCATAAAACCGGCTGGCAGCCGCATCATCTTGTGGTCACTCAAGGTGATACGATTGTGGCGTTAATGCCTTTGTACATTAAAACCCACTCCTGGGGAGAGTATGTGTTTGATTGGGCGTGGGCCGAGGCTTATGAACGTAATCAATTAGATTACTATCCCAAACTGGTGAGCAGTATTCCTTTTACGCCAACAACGGGTGCACGTATTGGCTTTTTGCCTTCATTAAGCGATATCGACAAGCAGCACGTCACTTCAGAAATCATCACAGTAATAAAGCAGCAATTAAGCGAGCGGCAATGGTCTTCTTGGCATGGGTTATTTAGTCATAAAGCCGAACATACTCTGTGGGCAAATACTGGCATCATTGTGCGTCATGGTTGCCAGTTTCATTGGCGCAATAATCACTATGTGGACTTTAACGATTTTTTAACTAGCATGAGCTCAAGAAAACGTAAAAATATCACCAAAGAGCGTGCACAAATACAAAAAGCGCAACTGCGTTTTACCTTTGTGAATGGCGATGACGCCACCGACGAGCAATGGCAAGGTTTTGTTCGCTGTTACCAACAGACTTACCTTAAGCGCTCTGGTCACCAAGGGTATTTATCTGCGGCATTTTTTAAGTTAATTGCGCAAACGATGGGAGAGTCAATCAGGTTATTAATGATTCACAATGCACAAGATGAGTTGGTGGCGTCGGCGCTATACTTTGTTTCCAACACACATTTATACGGTCGTTACTGGGGGGCGTTGAGCGATTACGATGGTTTGCATTTTGAAGCCTGTTATTATCAAGGCATCGAATATGCGATCGCCAATCAGTTACATGTGTTTGACGCGGGCGCGCAAGGTGAACATAAAGTGGCAAGAGGTTTTTATCCGGTAGCGACTTATTCAAGCCATGTGATTGACCACCCTGCATTTAGTGATGCCATTGAAAATTTTTGTCAGCAAGAGCAAGCACATATTAAATTGTATATTGAGCAAATGACGCAACTGTTACCCTATAAAACCAGTAATTAATCTCGTTTTTTGGGTGTTAATCCAGTGCGAGCCACACACCTACAAGCATCATTAAGCTGCCGGCGATACGGTTCATCCAGCGGATATTATCGCCACGGCTTAAAAACAAACGTAAGCTTTTGCCGCCGCTGGCATAGGCCAACATCGACACACTTTCGGTTATCATAATAATACCCAGCAACACACCAAGCTGTGGGCCAACAGGACTGTCGACATTGATAAACGGCGGAAGTAACGAAATCATAAACGCCCAGCCTTTAGGATTGGCAATGGCGGTAATAAATCCTTGGCTGATTAAGCTTGCTCGGCGGGTGTTGACTTGGGCACTGTCGATAACCGCCATTTTACCTTTGGCGCGCCACATATTAATGCCGATATACACTAAATAACCGCCACCCAGCCATTTAAGTAAATCAAATACCTGTGGGTAATTCAGCATAATACTGGCTACGCCCAGTACGGCTGCAATGGCCACTAATGCCACTCCGACCAGCTCACCTAGCATCATCCATAAGGTTTTACGTACGCCAACGCTCATGCCCAGAGTCATGGCTAAGGTCATGCACATACCTGGGGTGATGGAGACAAAAAAGAAGGTAGGAATAAACACAGCAAGTACGGTGTAATCAGGCATTGGCGTCAATTATCAATAACAGAATGTGGCCAAGTGTAATGGCCTAAAATGATAAAAACCAGCAAATTGCTGGTTTTTATGTATCAAATTATACCGATTGGTTACAGCACGCCGCGTTTCATTTGGTCGCGTTCAATTGATTCAAATAACGCTTTAAAATTACCTTCACCAAAGCCTAAGTTATTTTTACGTTGAATGATTTCAATAAAAATAGGCCCAAATAGGTTTTTGGTGAAAATTTGCAGTAAATAACCATCATCATCGCCATCAACCAAAATTTGGTGATGCTTAATACGATCTTGATCTTCAGTGACTTGCGGTAACTTTTCAAAAATGGTGTCGTAATATTCAGGAATAATATCTAACGTTTGGATTGACGTGCCTTCCATTGCATCTAAAGACGCCACAATATCACGGCTTCTAAAGGCTAAATGTTGTACCCCAGGGCCGTTATATTCACCTAAGTATTCATCAATTTGGTTGTTGTTATTGCCTTTCCCTTCATTGATTGGGATACAAAAACTGCCATCGGGTGAACGTAAGGCGTAAGAGACTAATGCCGTTTGTGCACCACTAATGTCAAAATAACGCACTTCGGTAAAGCCAAAGATATCTTTATAAAAGTTGGCCCATTTTTCCATGGTGCCTTTGTAGACATTATTGGTTAAGTGGTCGACTTCCATAAAGCCTTTTTCTGGAGTCACAATGGGTTGCTCTAAATCGACAAAATCGGTTTGATAAATATTGTTATCTTCACCAAAGGTATCGATAAAATAAATTAAGCTGTCGCCAATACCGTAAATGGCGGGATAAGGCATGTCTTTACTGGCCTCGGTAGCGGGTTTTGCGCCGCGAATAACGGCTTCATTATAAGCAAACTCTGCGTCTTCAACGCGCCAGCCCATTGAACAAATAGCTGGCCCGTGTGATTTAGCAAATTCAGCTGAAAAACCACTACGGCTTTTATTGAGTAAAAAGTTAATGTCGTTTTGTTGGTAATAAACGATGTCGTTGTTTTTGGCTTTTTTTAACATCGAAAAACCAAAATCAATAAAGACCTGGTGCATATATTCGGTATCTGGGCTGGCAAATTCAGTAAATTCGATGCCTAAAAGTCCCAGTGGATTCAGTTCGCTAGCCATTTTGTTTTCCTTTATTTTTCTGTCAACACGCCATCACTCTTGGGTGACTTGGGTTAGTTAAATTACATCTTAGTTTTCTAACCAAGAACGGTTGTAGTCAGCACTCATGCAATGTTGCACATGAGTGGTTAAATTGAGTGGGGCGAATGTATCGACCATCACTGCGTATTCGTATGTTTCTGTTTTGCCTATCGATGCTTCTGTGCGCCCAGGTTGAGGACCGTGTGGCACCCCTTTTTGATGTAACGTCATGTAGCCAGCTTCAATCCCGGTGCGGCTCATAAAGTCGCCGTCGACGTAATAAAGCACTTCGTCACTGTCGATATTGTTGTGGTAATAAGGTGCAGGTATAGACTTGGGGTGAAAGTCATAAGGGCGTGGCACAAAATTGCAAATAACAAAGTTGTGCGCACTAAAGACTAAATGTTCAGATGGCGGTAAATGGATCTGGCCAACTTTAGGGGCGTATTCAGTAATATTAAACGCCCAGGGATACACACAACCGTCCCAACCGACTAAATCGAATGGATGCCATTGCAACATCATTTGCTGGTAGCGCTCGCCAAATTTACACACTAAGGCAAATTCGCCTTTTTCAACCACTGCATCGGTTAAGGTTGGGGTGCGAATATCGCGTTCACAATACGGCGCCGACTCGAGCATTTGGCCATATTCATTTCTAAAGTGTTTTGGTACTTCAACCATTGACGACGATTCAATCACAAACAAGCGTACATTTTGATAATCGTTAAAGGTTAATTGGTAAGTGGTTCCGCGCGGGATGATCAGGTAATCCCATTTTTTGGTGTTAATAACGCCGTATTCGCTTAATAGCTGACCTTCGCCTTCATGAATAAAGACCACCTCATCTGCATACGCGTTGCGGTAAAACTCATTTGTTGGCTCAGTGACCTTAGCGGTATACATGGCGACATCGTTATTAAAAAAGATTTTATTACGTGCGCTAAAAAAATTGCCTTGGCAATCAGCCTGACGTGAATCGAGCTTGTAGTTTTGAATTAATGGGTCTTGCCATTGTTCGCCATGACTTAACGCGTATGGTTTAACATCAATCGCTTTGGTGGGCATATTATGATGATATTTATTGGAATAAATATTTGAAAACCCGTGAGTGGAGAACAACTCTTCACGGTAAAGTTCACCATTTTCTTTTTCGAAAGCAATGTGACGCTTTGGCGGCACTTGACCTTGTTTAACATAGAATGGCATTTGATTGTCCTCTGGCTAATCAACAGCATGTGACGTGGCTGATTGTTCATTATTGTTATGGCCTAATCGCACTGGGCAAACCAATATGTGATCTTATTAACAATTTAGTGGTAAAGATCCACAAAAAAAAGAATAATAAATCACTTATCTCAATCAAATTATTAGATTGTCTTGTTTGCTTTACATAAGTGTATTGATAACAAGACACAGGAGCGGGTATGCGGATTGATATTGATGCGTTTAATGTTCTGCAAGTCCTTGTTGAAGAAGGTAGTTTTTCTAAAGCCTCTGAACGTTTACATAAAGCGCAGTCGGCGGTGAGCTACCAGGTTAAGAAGTTAGAGCAACATTTAGGGGTGACTTTATTTAATCGCGATAACTACCGAGCGGAGTTAACGCCTGAGGGTAAAGTCATTTTGGCTGAAGGTCAGCGACTATTGCAGCATTTGGCCAATATAGAACATTTAGCCAGCCGCTACAGTCAAGGCTGGGAGCCTAAGCTTGAATTAGTGATTGATGGTGCGTTACCCATGGAGCCCATCATGAGCGCATTAAAGTTGATGTCAGAGCATAATATTCCCACCAAAATTCAGTTAAACATGGAGTTTTTAGGTGGGGTGCAACATCGATTTGAGCGCGACCAAGCAGATTTGATGCTAGTAAAAGATTATCGTACAGGGCCTTCTTATCATCCTATGCCATTGCCGACGATAACCAGTGTGCTTGTAGCTGCAGGTTTACATCCACTGAGTCAGCGACAAGGCATTAGTTTACCTGAGCTACAACAGCATGTTGAGCTGACCATCGAAGATTCATCACCGGGTAAACGTGCGCGTGATGAAATGCAATTTGGTGGCGATAAAGTATTTTATCTGTCAGGCTTTATTATGAAAAAAAATGCATTATTAAAAGGCTTGGGTTTTGGATGGATGCCGGATTTTTTAATCACTGAAGAGTTAGCCAATGGTGAGTTAACGGCAATTGATTTTGTTGGCGGCAATCGTTTTAGTTTTACCCCGCAATTGGTGTCAACGTTAGAACGTCCATTAGGCCGAGCAGGGCAATTATTCACTGAACTTATCTTGCAAGAATTTGCCTTGTATCAACAGCAACAAACAGGATTAAGTGGTGCAGGTTTAGGTTAAATAAGTGCTTGCAATATTTTGAGACATATTATGTCACAAAGTTTCCATAGGAATGAAAGTAACAACTTGTTAACCTAATGCAATAATATCGTCCGTGCTAACGCTTAACCTGCCACACTCATTTTTAAGGAGCAAAAAATGACCAGAACATGTCACGAAGTTGATTACGAAATTATCGGTTCAAGTATGCAATTAGTTGAAATTGAACTCGATCCACATGAAGCTGTGGTCGCCGAAGCTGGAGCCATGACATACCTAGAAGAAGATATCGCTTTTGAAGCTAAAATGGGTGATGGTTCTGAACCTGAATCAGGCTTTTTTGGTAAATTGTGGGGCGCAGGTAAGCGAGCAATTTCGGGTGAGGGGATTTTTATGACTCACTTTACCAACGAAGGTGGCCGTAAACGTAAAGTCGCATTTTCAGCTCCTTTCCCTGGCACTGTTTTAGCTATTGATCTTGCTGAGCATAATGGTGAACTGATTTGCCAGAAAGACAGTTTTTTAGCTGCAGCGCTGGGGACTCAAGTCACGATGAAGTTTAACAAACGCCTTGGCGTGGGATTCTTTGGTGGTGAAGGCTTTATTTTACAAAGTCTTAAAGGCGACGGCATGGCATTTGTGCATGCTGGTGGCACCTTAATTAAAAAAGAATTACGCGGTGAAACCTTACGGGTTGATACCGGTTGTTTAGTGGGTTTTACCCCAGGCATTGATTATGATATTCAGCGTGCTGGCTCACTTAAGTCGATGGTATTTGGTGGTGAGGGTTTATTCCTCGCGACGCTGCAAGGTCATGGCACTGTGTGGCTGCAAAGCCTACCGTTTTCTCGTATGGCTGACCGTATTATTGCCCATGCACCTTCAACCGGTGGTAAAGATCAAGGTGAGGGTTCAGTGTTAGGTGGCATTGGACGAATGATTAATTAACTTTTCATTTTTCGCTATTCATAAAAAAAGGGTGACTGAATTCAGTTACCCTTTTTTGTACTTAAATCACTGGCCTAACGCAACAATATGAGTAAACTCATCGGCTGTGACAGGTTGAACGCTTAACCGTGCACCTTTGGTAACTAATACCATGTTTAGTAAAGCCGGGTCACTTTTGAGTTGCTTTAAACTGACGAGTTGATTCAGTTTTGCAGTAAATTGAATATCCACTTGCCACCACCGCGGCTTGCCTGGATCTGACTTAGGGTCAAAGTAACGAGATTGCGGCTCAAATGCACTTTCATCAAGTTTAGGCTGGCTAACGACAGTGGCAATGCCTACAACACCTGGCACTTTGCAGCTTGAATGGTAAAACAACACTTGATCACCAAGGCTGATTTGATCGCGAATAAAATTACGTGCTTGATAATTTCGTATGCCTTGCCAAGCCATTGTATTATTTGGACTGTTTTGTAAATCATCAATACTGATGTCATCGGGTTCTGATTTCATTAACCAATATTTCATGCATTACTCTTTATATTTATTATTGGGTATATATTACCATCCATACAGCAAAAAGCCGACAACATGCTGTTATCGGCTTTAAGGTAAGAGGTTGTTTACACTGGTTTGGTTACCACTGTTTGACCAATTGGCGTTAAGCTTAACAATGCTAACTTAATATGCTGTATCGCAAATGGGATACCAATAATCGTTACAAAGCAGGCCAGTGCATGGGCTAAATGACCAATCGCCAACCAAATGCCAAAGAATAAAAACCAAATAACATTACCGATTAAGCCTAAGCTACCGGTACCAAGATCTTCATGGCCGGTTAAATGTTTGCGGTTAACGCTTTCTTGTCCAAATGGCCAAAATGCCATTTCACCAATCACAAAACACGCGCGACCAAATGGGATACCGACAATACTGATAAAGCATAAGAGTCCGGCAAGCCACCAGGCTAAGCCCATCACAAAACCGCCTAAAACAAACCAAGCAATATTAAACAGTAAACGTAAAAGTGACATTGTTTTTCCTTATTGAAATCTAAAAAATACAAAGCGGGTACTGAACTGACTTAAGTTTAACTAAGCGATATTTATGCCAAAATTGTAACCTATTGATTATATGTGTTTTACTATGATTTTAAGCAGAAGGGAATAACGCGCGTTAGTGAAATCGTTAAATCAATCGGTGAGTTTTATCATTTATTAGTTAAAATACTCATATCAAGTATTTAGAGATCCCCAATGTTTGCTATAAGCCCTGTACAGTCAATGCTATTTGAAGAAAAAACTATCTTTGTCAAACGAGATGACTTATTACATCCTGACTTTAGCGGTAATAAAGCGCGTAAGTTTTATCATTTTTTATCGCACGATTATGATCATATTACTCAACTTGTCGCTTCGGGTTCTGCTCAGGCGAATTCGTTATATTCGATGTCAGTGTTGGCAAAGCAACAAGGTTGGCAATTTGATTACTATGTTAGCCATATCAGCGATTTTATTCTCAAGAACCCAAATGGAAATTATGCCGCGGCCATTGCCAATGGCGCTAATATTATTGATGTCAGCCAACTTAACCAAGGCCATCAATATCAACAGATGCATTTAGATGACGTCGTACAACATATTGTTGCATCAGACTACGATAATGAAAAGTCATTGTTACACATCCCTGAGGGAGGACGCTGCGAGTATGCTGAATCTGGTGTCGGCATATTAGCGACAGAGATTATTGACTGGGTAATATTACACAAGATCCACGCATTAAAAATATTTTTACCCTCAGGAACCGGTACAACAACAGCGTATTTAAATAAACAAATAATGCAGCAATTGGTCAGTAAAAATATTAAAGGTATCAATATTGAGGTGTTAACCTGCAGTACGGTTGGCGGGGATGATTATTTACGGCAACAATTTTCGCAATTAGTTACTCCAGAGTATTTTCCAACCATAGTGAATGACGGACGAAAATACCATTTTGGCAAATTAACTCAGCGTTGTTTTGATATGTGGCAAACGGTTTGTCGCTCAGGGATTGAGTTTGAATTGTTGTACGATCCGGTTGGATTTTTAGTATTAAAACATTATTTACAACAATATCCGCAGTGGGACGGCGACATCTTGTATGTACATCAGGGTGGGGTTTTAGGTAATCAAACTATGCTACCTAGGTATCAGCGAAAATTTGGTCATACTGAGTAAATCAGCAAAACGGTTGACTGCTAACCAGGGAATAAAAGTTAACGTTAGTGAAGTGTAATAAGGGGAGGTTCATTTTGCTCTGTTTTAATAAACATCGGTAAGTGAGAGGAGAATACCGAGTAATGAGTTTATTAAATAACAGAGCAAATGATTAACGCTAGGCGTTAGGAGTATTACTTATTTGCAGTGATTAACCATTTCATGAAGGTTAATGCTTCAGTACGCTTTGAAAAGGTTTTCTTGTTTTTACCTTGGCTGTCAGTAAAAGCAATTGAATTTTTGTTTGACGAAATTGAGTTAACTGGAAAACTAACTGAAATTTCATGTCCATTAATGTTGTATGACATATGCCACACTCCTTATTTTTGCTATTCACCCTTGGGTGAGTAAATTGTTCAATAAAATATCCTTGGCATTTTTTAGTGGTGCAAAAGATTAACTTGTCGAGATTTAACTTAACCTATTCTGAACTCACTAATCAAGTGTTGTTATATAAATAGTTGATTAGCGTCAGTTTAACTTGTGATCACAATGAATGATCTGGTTTAACTTGCCAACTAAAATATTACGTTTTCACTTAACTTAGTCAGTTGAACATAATTATATGACAATAACATGACCATAAAAGTTTGTTTTTTAAGTGCTACAAACATTGGCCGCTAGGGTCATTAAAAATGTATAGAAGCTTGTCTTGGGTTTACGAAGGAAGTTGAGCAGACTTTCAGGTAGGTACCAAAATTAACAAGATTTTTAAATCTGTATAGATTCTATACTCACTTTTCTTTTTTAGCAACAACGTTTTTGCTAAAAAAGACAAAAGATAATCAAATTGTTTGTAAAAACGGCTGTTAACACCTTTGCTTCTTAGTAAGTATTTGAAAATATAGGTTTTTAAATAACCGTAAGTTTTCTAATATTCCTACGTTTAGTTTATAGAATTACGATAACCGTGGTTATCGTAACTCTTAAAATAATGAATTAACTTAATTAATACAGTAAATCACCTATAGGATTAAGCAGCTTACTGAACCCTTTAGTAAAGTACAGTGGCGCATCAACGATGGTATAACACAAGCAACCTTCGGTGGTTTTAGGTGAATGTTGATGCGCTTGATCAAGCAGCATAAAATCACCAGGCTTGTACGTGTTGTAGCAATCGCTAAATTCGCCCGCTAATAATAAGGTTAACTCAGCTCCTTTATGGGTGTGCTCTGGTATTTCGCCATTGGCTGCAATGTGCAGCAAACTTGCTCTTGCCTGTGGCTCACCAGTGTCTAAACGTAAACGACTCACTTTACCTATGCCTTGCCATGAAGCATTTATTTGCTTTCTAAAAACTCGTGGCAATGCGTATTGCTGACCTTTAATGGTGACTGTGTTGTCAACTACCTGTGGTTGCGGGGTCGGCTCAGTGTCTAAATTGTCTAATGTTGATGACATAAATTGGTCTAAAAGGCCACTTAAGCCAGCGTCATCAAATTGTTCTGCTACCGTTTGTTGCTCGAACTCTTGCTCAGATAGGGCAATGGTCATTTGATCAAGTTGCTGCCGACAATGTTGGCACAATTCAGCATGAGCAGAAATGGCAATCGACATCGATAACGGTAATTCGCCTTTAGCATGGAGAGACAGCAAATGCTGATCAGGGTGGTAATTAATCATAATGTTTCTCCATAAAGCTTTTTAACTTTTCTAGCCCGAGTCTAAGTCGAGATTTAACGGTACCAATAGGTATATTGAGTTTGTCTGCAAGTTCTTGTTGTGTCAGCTCCTGCATGTAAATCCCCTGTACGACCTGACGTTGCAATGGCGGAAGATCTTCAACATGTTGTAATAAATTGGCCGACAGTAAAAAGTCGTCATCATTATTTTCAGCGTCATCAGACTCAAATAAAGGCCAGATGTCGTCGCCGAATGCGTCTTCACGGTTGTGTTGTACTTTGCGAAGCATGTCAAAACATTGGTTACGCATAATGGTGAACACCCAAGTACTCACAGCTGCTTTGTCAGCGTTGTATAAGTGCGCTTTGGTCCATACTCGCGCCATGGTTTCTTGAACTAGGTCCATGGCTAAGCCTTGTTGACTCAGACGTTGTACTCCAAATGAGTTTATTTTGGGTGCAAAATGAGAAAACAGGCTTGCAAAAGACCGCTTACACCGATTATTAGCCACTTGCATCATTAAGTGAGCAAGTTCATCTGCCATTGGATTGGGTTCGTCTGATTTCATAGCACCACTTCGTTGATTGGACGATCTTGCGGTAAGATTTCCTTTATCATAACGAGTTTGTGCGCTTTGTGATTGAACATTTTCCATTTTTTTCACTCGCATCCAGTAAAAACACAATTGAATAGGTCACTTTTGCCTTTTTGCAGGGCCAAAATCCAATTTGCAAAAGGGTGTTGTTTATCCACTAATAACTCATACGCAAGGTGAAGATAAACGGATCACATTCGAGCGTTATTTTATAATGTCGAATAAAAATGATTTAGCTAACAAATGGTCGTGACTGTTAATACATTGATACTTTTCTTTGGCACTTAAAGGAATAACTTCTAACCAACGCTGACACACCCAAGCAATATCATTAAAATTATCATCTGAATAATGAGCTAAATGCTGCGGGTACTGCTGCAGTAGTTGTTTAAGTGTTTTGCTTAAAAACTGATCTTTTTTGCGCTCTAATGGCTTAATGTGTGGTTGAGCTACTTGGGCTTCAATGAGATCGCTCGGCCAACTGTCTATTAATGTCACGTCGGCACGTTTTAAGCCATCATGTTCAACATCGATTTGGTTGATAGAAAAGGTTTGCTTGCCTTGAACACTAATCCCTAACAGACCATCATCGAGCGTTTCAAAGTCGATGATCTCGGTTAGCGTGCCAATAGGTAAAATGGTTTTTTTGTCATCAGCAAGCATACATAATCCAAAGCCCTGTCCACTTTTGAGTGATTCAGACACTAAGCGTTTGTATCTAGATTCAAAAATACGTAATTGCGTGTACCCTTGCGGGAGCAAGCATATGGGTAATGGGAAAATTGGAATAATCATTACAGCCTCTGGATCAAATAACAGTGCATCTGACCCATTGTACGAGCTGCATGCTATTGTTGATCACCTTGTGGCACCCAAATGAGCTTATCTTCACTTATTGACAATGCTGCAAGCTTGTTGATAAAGCGCTGTTTGATTGCTGGGTCTAATCTTGGGCTGCGCGACAAAATCCAAGCATATTGATTATTAGGTCCAATCACTAATGAGTCTGTGTACTGGCCTTGGCTATTTTGTTCGATATCATGAATTTGATAAGCGCCGTAAAAAGGCCCAAAGAAAGACACTTTGAGTAAACCTTTTTTGTCTCCGTCAATAAAGTAGGCTTTGCCTTCTGCTTGGTCCCATTGCTGTTCGTCTTGTTTAAATCCTTTGTTAATCACCACCACTTTGTCACCGTCAATGCTGTATTGCGCTGTCACATTAGTCATTCCTCGCTCAAATGAATGATCTAGGCGGGCGATTTCATACCAGGTGCCTAGATACTGCTGTAGTTCAAACGGTTTAACGACATCTACAGGTTCATCGATGACCGTGCAGGCAGATAGCCCAAGTAACGATAATCCGAGCAATGGTAAGGCGACGAGATGATGTAATGACTTTTTCATGGTTAACTCCGTTTGATACAACAATACCGTTTAGCGTCGACTATACGATTTAATGGGTTGGTTTGATCTGCAATTGACAGCTTTAATCTCATTTTGTCGGTTGTATCATGCTTACAAAGCCCTTTTAAAGGCGTTTTTTAGTATAATTAATTTGATTGTTATTTTAGTTAGGTGGATTGCTTCATGAATAAAGTGCTCGATACGGTAGACCAACGCACCCAATTAGTCGGTGAAAACCGTTTAGAACTGTTGTTATTTCGCATTAGTTCAACACAATTATTCGCGATCAATGTGTTTAAAGTTAAAGAAGTGGTGAAGCTACCAGCAATAAATATGTTGCCCGGCAGTAATCCAAAGATTTACGGTGTGGCTAATATCCGTGGTACATCCATTCCGGTTATCAATTTACGCGAAGCGATTGGCTTTTCAAAAATACCGATTACTGACGACAGTAACTTAATTATTACTGAGTACAATCGCAGTGTGCAGGCCTTTTTAGTCGGAAAAGTTGAGCATATTATCAATATGACCTGGAGTGATATTATGCCGCCGCCGAAAACCTCAGGGGCACATAATTACTTAACCGCCATCACCAAGGTTGAGCAAGAGGGTATGACGCACTTGGTGTCGATTATTGACGTAGAGAAAGTCTTGGCTGAAATTATTGATTATGATGTGAGTTTGTCTGAAGGGGTGCTCGATGAGAGTCTTGTGCCGAATATGCCAGGGCGTAAGGTGTTAATCGTGGATGACTCATCAACCGCCCGCAAACAGGTACGCGACACATTAAGCCCTTTAGGCATTGAAATCATCGAAGCTTCCGACGGATTACAAGCGTTAAGGCTATTACAATCTTGGGCTGATAATGGCACTCAAGTAGCAGATGAGTTGTTAATGATGATAACCGATGCAGAAATGCCAGAAATGGACGGTTATAAGCTGACCGCAGAAGTACGCGCCGACCCGCGTATGACCTCGTTATTTATTACCTTAAACACATCATTAAGTGGCAGTTTTAATAAAGCCATGGTCGAAAAGGTAGGCTGTAACGAGTTTATTTCTAAGTTTCAACCTGACTTGTTGGTGAGTGTGGTTCAAGACCGTTTGCGCAACCTGCTGGCACCATAATATAACAGTGAGTGCGGCAAATACCGCACTCAGTCAATGAGTCCCGCGTTTCAATCACTAATCATTGATAGCGAGCAATGTGACTTGCTTGTCACTGATCAGCATCTTCAATTAATTCGTCGATAATTTTTCGCTGGTGTTCATGGGTAATGCCAATGTTAAGTCTGGCTATTTTTATCGCATGACCGAATTTTGCTTTACCTAATAAAGTGACTAATTGTTGTAAAAATCGCGCATCTAATGACAAGGTATTGCTGTAGTGCTCTATGGCTTTGGGTAATGATGTAAATCTCACACCATCAAACTCAAACCCTGCCTGATAATGACCATTCTCACCGTCTAGCATGATGCCATCAAGGCTAAGAGGCCAGCCTTTAGCGTTAATGCGTCCTTGGGCTATTTGATACATCATCCAGGCGCTTTTTTTAAAGCCACCAAAAATTTTGCATTCAAATTCAGACTCTTCTAATTCTTGCTCTGTCCAATTAATGCCGATAGCTAAATCTTTACGGTAAATATGCATTAATTGATCTTTAACCGCATCGCGGCAGTCCCAAATCGAGGTTAATGGGTTCTTTTTCGCTAATCCTAAACATTCTTTACAAGCTGGCACCGCAAGCGATGGATGTGGCGTGTGAGTCATGCGGTAATAATCAAATACTTGATTACTAGGTTCTGCGCAAAACCAGCAGGTATGGCGCTGCTCGAATGGAATATCAATTAATGTAGGCATAATGAGGCACGCTTTCAATAACAAATGGTGTACTTAAAATAAAAAAGCCGCTCATAAAGAGCAGCTTAAATAGTGTCGATTCAAAAAGTATTACTCTTTTTCGTAATCGACTAATTCTTTCGCTAATACGATAGGGTCAATTTCTTCGCATTCTTGATCGGCTTCCCAATCAACACCAATCAGTACGCCATCGTCATTTAAATCGCCAACCCAATATTCTAAAAACTCAGTCAGGGTAATGGTTACCGCTTTGTAGTCGGCCCATTCTTCAGTGCAGTGACTGGTCGCAGCAGCTTCGCTAGACCATAAAGGCATGACATCGGTTTCTTCAAATTCAGAAGAATCACATACTACCCAGCCTTCACCGGTTTCATCTTGTAAGCCCCATAGCACTTGATGCTGTTTTACGTTTTCGATAAAGCTGATTAGCGCAGGTGTTTGTTCGGTCATGATAAGTCGCTTTAATGAGTGAGAATTGATTTCATTATACGGACTCAACGCATAAGGAAAAGGCCTAATTAATGACAATTATGTTTATGTTGAAACTTTGTACCAATTGAAATGTAAAAATGCAATTTCTGATAAATAAACAGGGTTTAATGCTAACACCTCTTGTTTCCTGAATGGCGATGCGTCACGATATTCGTCATTCATTTGTGATAAGTAAGTGTTTTCATGACCCATAAAAGCCGTTTTTCAGTGTTTATTGCTTCAATGTTTGTTTCAAGCTCCTTGCTCAGCGCTTGCGCTGCGTCGGCATCACCTGAGCCTGCTGTTAACCTCACACCAGTACCTGTGCAAACAGACTTTGCAACTTGTGTGATTAACTTGCAGCAAAAAGCCAAAGTTGCCGGGATCTCACAGCACATTATTGATACAACCGTGGCTAATTTGAAGTATGTGCCTAGAGTCATTGAACTTGATAATCAACAACCTGAATTTACCACTACGTTTGGCGATTACTTTGAAAAACGCGTCACAACATGGCGGGTTGAGCAAGGTCGCAAAATGTTGGCCAAACACCACGACTTATTGACTCAATTAACCCATGATTATGGTGTGCCAGGGCAATATATCGTTGCTTTTTGGGGCCTGGAAACCAATTTTGGTAGTTATAAAGGCAGTATGCCTGTGCTGGATTCATTAGCGACACTCGCTTGCGATCCTCGTCGTAGTGATTATTTTACCGGTGAACTATTGCAAGCACTTAAGCTTAAACAGCAATATCAGTTTGACGACAGCAAAATGGTCGGCTCTTGGGCCGGTGCAATGGGGCATACCCAGTTTATGCCAACCAATTACCGTAAATATGCTGTAGATGGCGATGGTGATGGAGTTGCTGATTTATGGAATAGCGAAGCCGATGCATTAACCTCAGCGGCTAATTTTTTACAGCACCTTGGTTGGCAAGCCGATGAACGTTGGGGCAGAGAAGTATTGCTACCGGCCAATTATTCATTTGAGTATTTAGGCAGTAAATCGACCTTACCATTGAGCCAATGGCACGCGCTTAATATTAAAAAAACCAATGGCCAGGCTATTTCAACCCCGGACATGCAAGCCGCTTTGTATTTACCGGCAGGCCATACAGGTCCAGCATTTTTAGGTTATGCCAATTTCAATGTCATTATGCGCTGGAATCGCTCAGAGTTTTACGCCATTTCGGTGGGGCATTTGGCCGACAGAATTAATGGGGCGCCTGCGTTAAGTCGTACAGTACCTAAACAGCCACGACTAAGCCGTGATATCGTCAAACAATTGCAAATCAAACTGAATGACCAAGGGTTTGATGTTGGTAAGGCTGATGGTATTTTAGGCCGCAACTCGGTGTTAGGTTTACAAGGTTTTCAGAAAAAACATGGGTTAATTGCTGATGGTTTTCCTGATGCAAAGACCTTCGATAAACTTGGGATTAAGCCATAACCATAAGCATTCAACGCGAGTAAACCTAGTTGAGGCTAACTTTTTGTGGATGCCTTTGCGGGCTTTTGTTAAGCTTCGGCAAATTTTTGTTTTAAGGAATAATGATGAGCATTAAAGACGATATGATTGTGCAGTTTAATTACACTCTGCGCGATGAAAAAGGCGAAGTGATTGAGTCAAACGAAGGCCGCGATCCTATTGCGTACTTACATGGCCATGACAACATGATGCCTGGTATCGAAGATGCCATTACTGGTAAAGAAGTGGGCGATAAGTTTTCTGTTACCCCACCTGCAGCGGATACCTATGGCGAGCGTCAAGAAGGCGCTGAGCAACGTGTTTCTGTAAAGCATTTAGTCGGTGCCAAGGTATGGAAACCCGGCATGGCAGCCATGATACAAACCGAACAAGGTCAACGCCAAGTGACCGTGCTTAAAGTCGGTAAATTTATGGCGACAGTTGATGTTAACCATCCATTAGCCGGCCGTGAACTGACTTTCGACATTGAAGTTGTCGGTACACGTGACGCATCAGACGAAGAAATTGCCCATGGTCATGCCCATGGTGCAGGTGGTCACCACCACTAAATAGCCCTAGCTCAGGATAAGTAAGATTGCTGTTTAACTTGAAATCCCAAGTGAATCACTTGGGATTTTTATTTGTGGTGCATAAAAAGGAAAAATCATGGTCATCGACTTTTCAATCGGTAAAATTATTGTCACCGTGAATGAAATTCAGTGTCGTTTTCATGACAACCAGATTGTATTAACGGCTTCGGTAGATGATATTAGTTGTTTTCATCAAGGGCTGGTTATCGCAGCCGATGCCGGTACGGTTCGTTGGAGTATCAAACTTGATAATGCTGCGCAATTAGAACAAGTATTAAATTGTACGGGTATACAAGCCCAGTAATGCCGAGTGCATCCAGATTACTCACAACGCTTGAAAGTATGATTGTAAGAAGCGATTGCTATAAAAAGGATAAGTCATGTCATCTCTAGATAAAATTGTAATTGAACCACAAACCCCTGCTACAGCGTGTGTAATTTGGCTTCATGGATTAGGTGATTCTGGTGCGGGGTTTGCGCCTGTCGTTCCGGTATTAGGCTTACCTAGCGATCACCGCATTCGTTTTGTGTTTCCTCACGCGCCAGAACAAGCTGTAACCATTAATGGCGGCTTTGTGATGCGCTCTTGGTATGACATTAAAAGTATGGATTTGCATGACAGAGCTGATTTGCAAGGTGTGATGGCGTCAGAGCAAGCTGTGAAGCAGCTAATTAATGAGCAAATTGCCCAAGGCATCAATGCCGATAAAATCGTGCTTGCGGGTTTTAGTCAGGGCGGGGTAATGAGTTTATTTACCGGCTTGCGATTTGAGCAACGCTTAGCGGGCATTATGGCACTGTCTTGTTATTTACCCGGTGGTGAGGCATTGCCTGAGCAATTATCTGAAGCCAACCGATCCACACCTATATTGCAACACCATGGTGAGCAAGATGATGTGGTGCCATTATTTGCAGGAAAAATGGCATATGATGCACTCATTGCAGCTCACTATCAGACAACATGGAGCACATACCCAATGGCGCATAGTGTGCTCCCTAACCAATTAACTGACATAGGTCAATGGTTACAACACCAACTTAACTAAAAGTACTGTTGCATTGTTTTTATATGTAAACAATCAGCTTTGTTAATGTTTTTGTAAAATCAGCGTTTTTTTAACGACTTAGTGGGAAAATCCATTAAGTCGTTTTTTTTACTTTTCGTTAACCAAAGATTTAACATTTCACTGTTTTTCACAAAGGATAATTCAAAGTCTAAGCGATTGTAAATATTGGATTAAATGTCATATTTTGTAATAAAAATGACATCAAAAGCCGTCAATGTTGTAATATTAAGTCCGTGATATGGATATGTCACAGATTTAAATAACTTATTATAATTCGGGGTAAATCATGACAAACATGTTAATTAAAGGATTAGTTGCAACAGCTGTACTTACAGCATTAACCGGTTGTAGCAGTGACGATGACAATAATGAAGTAGAAACACCTGTTGCCACGACCTGTGCAGAAGCGGGTGCCGAGTGTAAAACCTTTACCGTTTTACACACTAACGACAACCACGGTCGCTTTTGGGAAAACAGTGATGGTGAGTATGGTATGGCGGCGCGTAAAGCGCTGATTGATCAAATCCGTGCAGAAGTAAGCTCAAATGGTGGTGAAACACTCGTGTTATCTGGCGGTGACATTAACACGGGTGTTCCAGAATCAGATTTACAAGACGCGCTACCTGACTTTATCGGTATGAACGAAATTGCCTATGATGCAATGGCTGTAGGTAACCATGAATTCGATAACCCTCTTGCGGTACTCGATTCGCAACGTTCAGTGGCAAACTTCCCAATGCTTGCGGCAAACATTTATAGAGCTGACGGTACTCGTTACTTTGACGCTTATAAAGTGTTTGATGTAAATGGTTTACGTGTCGCTGTTATTGGTTTAACGACTGAAGACACTGCTAAAATTGGTAACCCTGAGTATATCTCAGATATTACTTTTACCGATCCGACAACTGAAGCGGCAAAAGTGATTGCTGAAATCAAAGAAGCAGGCACTGCAGATATCATTTTTGCCGCAACACACATGGGCCACTATGCTGATGGTGAAAACGGCAGCAATGCACCTGGCGATGTAGCTCTAGCACGTGCACTTACTGAAGGCGACTTAAGTGCCATTATCGGTGGTCACTCACAAAACCCAGTGTGTATGGAACCTGATACAAATGCTTACGCTGACTTTGAACCAGGTGATGACTGTGCGCCAGATATGCAAAATGGCACTTACATCATGCAAGCGCACGAATGGGGCAAATACGTTGGCCGTGCTGACTTTGAATACTTCAATGGTGAGTTACAACTTGCAAGCTACCAGTTAATTCCGGTTAACCTTAAAACAACAGTAACAGATGCCGATGGCAATGAAACTGAAGAATTTGTTGCTGATGAAATTACACCTGATGCTGATTTAGAAGAGTTGCTTTCTTACTATCAAGAGCGTGGCCAAGGCCAATTAGATGAAGTGATCGCAAGCACTGACGCATTCCTTGACGGTGAACGTGCTAACGTGCGTAACATGCAAACTAACCTAGGCCGTTTAATTGCTGAAGCACAACGTACTAAAGTAGGCGCAGACATCGGTGTGATGAACTCTGGTGGTGTACGTGCTTCAATTGAAGCGGGTGACATTACATACCGTGACGTACTGACTGTTCAACCATTTGGTAACACTGTAACGTTAATGACCATGACGGGTGCTGAAGTGACTGAGTATTTAAATACTGTCGCTTCATTCCAACGTGGTGCAGGGGCTTATGCTCAAATCACGGGTGTTAAAATGACCGTTGACTGTACTGCTGAAACCGTTGCTATTAGTGAGATTAACGGCAAAGATTATAGTGCCACTGATTCTTATAGCTTCACGGTACCAAGCTTTAACGCTGCAGGTGGTGACGGTTACCCAGTGTTAGACCCAATCCAAACGGGTTATGTTGATGCAGAAGTGTTATACACTTTCTTCCAAGAAAAAGAGTCAATTGTTGCAGCTGACTATGCTCCAGTAGGCGACATTGTTTATGAAAACTCAGATAGCCCATTAGGTTGTACTATCACAGCTAACTAATATAAGCCTAAGGCCTCGTCCTTATGCGAAGATTAGTTTGTGAGTATGAAAAAAGGTAGCCTAGGCTACCTTTTTTGTTGCTAACAAAGAGGGTTACTGCCAAGCAATGTGTGTGGTTAATGTATGGCTCTCACCTGGTGCCAGCTCGACGTTATCTTCAAGTACGTTAGCGGCTTCTAAACACACCATCGTCAAATAATCTTCACTATTAAAGCGAGATAAACGCACAGACTTATCTATCCATGGGTTCCACAATACCGCTGACTGACTATTTTCACGACTCACAAGAATGGTACCGTGCGGAGTATGCAGCGCTTGTTGCGGGGCTAAATCGGTATAAACACGATCGGTTTCTCGGTCAAACTCAACGCTGTCATGTGGTTGTTTAATCGGACCTTGGCCAAACTCGATGTATTTTGAGTGGCTAAAACCTGTCGCCTTTAACTGATGGATATCACTAATAGGGAAATAACTGTGTAATGCTTGAGTTAAGCTAACATGAGTTTCACCTAAATTGGTGTTAACGATACTGACCGACAAGGTTTCGCTTAAGGTAAATAGTACCTTAACTTGAGTGTTATGCGGCCAATATTGTCGTTCAAACTCACTTTGTGGCAAGGTAAACACGAGGTCTACGACTTGATTACGCATATTAACCGACTCTAGTGTCCAGACTTTATTACGCCCAAAACCATGTTGGGGATACTCTGGGTTTTCATGTGCACCAAACCAGGGCCAACATACCGGAATACCACCACGGATCCCATTGCCTGGTTGGTAATCATCTGCAGATGACACCCATAACAAAGGGGATTGACCTTTTGGAGTGAATTGATCAATTTGCGCGCCTTGCATAAAGATCCGCGCTTGGCACAGTTCAGTATTGACGTCGACATATTCAAGACCATTTGGGTGTTTTTGGGTGGTAACAGAACCCATAGTGAGTGTCCTTGTGTTAAACAACGTTAAAATCAAATCGCTAAATAGATTAATAGTTTAGCGCATTTGTGCCAAGCTGATAAACATTGATCGGATGGTTCAACTGAATCAGCGAGTAAAATACAGCATTCTGTTGTTTGCTGGCATGGCAACATCTTGTTGTAGATGTAAATTCTGTTGTTTGGCTAACGATGTAATCCATTCGATATCACGAATGCCACTGTGAGGATTTTGTTGTTTTAGCCAGTCATCAAATTGTTGATTACTGGCGCTAGTATATTGACCTGCATAATTAAACGGGCCATACACTGCAACACAACCTTGTGTTGCTAATACTTGGCCGCAACCAGCAAAAAAGGCTTCAACTAGCGGTTTGCTCATAATGTGTAAGGTATTGGCGCTATAAATAGCATCAACCTGAGTGGTAAATTGTGGCCATGACTGGCTAACATCTAGCGCAACCGGATCCGCCAGATTGCCCAAAGGAAAATGTGCTAGCCGCGCCTGTAGGTTGACCAAATAAGTTAATTGATCGCTAGGTTGCCAATGAAGATGGTCTAAGTGTGTCGCAAAGTGAACACAGTGTTGCCCTGTGCCCGAACCCACCTCAAGCACATGGTTTGATTGAGCAAACCATTGCGTTAATAGGCTTAAAATGGGCTGTTTGTTGTTTTCACATGCTTGTGAAAAGGGCAGTTGTGCCAGCGGGACGGTATTTAACATTAAGACAGGTCGACTTTTTCCATTTCTAATTGTTGCAATGCAATGACGGCTTGGGTGCGGTTACGCACGCCGAGCTTTCTAAAGATTGCTGTGGCATGTGCTTTAATCGTGGCTTCAGACACCCCAAAGTCATAAGCGATTTGTTTATTGAGTAAACCTTCAGCAAACATTTGCAAAACACGATATTGTTGTGGGGTTAAATCTGATAATCGGCTTGCCATTTTGTCAGTTGGATTATCCGAAACCGGGACTAACTCAGTGCCTGCAGGCAGCCAAATGTCGCCATATAGTACAGCGCTTAATGCATCTGTTAATGACTCCATCGACGCAGATTTAGGAATAAAGCCACTGCTACCATAATGCACTGCACGGCTAATGGTGTTGATGTCTTCATGTGCCGAAATCACCACCACAGGTATATCAGGGTAATGAGTTCTTAGGTGTATCAAGGTCGAATAACCATGAGAACCTGGCATTTGTAGGTCCAATAAGATTAAATCAAATTGAGCGTCTTGAGTATCAAGTACTTTTTGCAGTGCTTCGGCACTGTCAGCTTCAACCCATTCGGTTTTTTCGAACGCACTGCTTAATGCTTGTCGTAATGCATTACGAAATAACGGATGATCGTCAGCGATGATGATGTTTAAATTTTCGAGCTTCATGGCGTTTTTTATTCTATGTTGCACGTGAAGATTAAATCAATGTAACAGAAAACGAATCAAATATTCTATCGCTTTCTGTCACATTGGAATTGATTTTAGTGAAAAAATATCAAAACTAGACTTTAGTCTAAGGTGTCAGTTTTGTTCAATACAACCCTGACGGCTGACATTGCTGGCTGTTAACCGTGAGGCCATACCTGAGTTGGTTGACGATCGGCATCTACCGCGACAAAGGTAAATACTCCACGGATAGCATGTTCACGATGATCTTTATACATATCTTCAACATAGATATTGACTTCGACTTTTAGCGAGGTGTTGCCAACATGAATCACTTTAGCAATCAATTCAGCTAAACTGCCTGCAGGAATAGCTTTGTTAAAATCAATTCGGTCTGAACTCACAGTGACTAATGATTTACGACAAAAGCGTGTGGCAGCAATAAAAGCGGTTTCGTCCATCCAGGCTAATGCATCTCCACCAAACAAGGTGTTGTGATGGTTGGTATTAGAAGGAAAAATCGCTTTAATCACGCGAGCTTCAGATTGAGCGATGCGTGCGGCCATATCTTCAGGGAATTGTGTTTCGGTTTGAGCAGGGTTTAGAGCAAGAGACATACTTGGACCTAGTGTAATGCAAAATGACAGGGTTAAAACGCTGCGCATTGTACTGCATTGGTATCCATTGTGTCAGACAAATTGCATTTTATTACTTGGCCATACTCGCTAGTCATCATTTTTATCAAACGTTAATCAGCAAAAGACACATAATCAAATAATGCATTAGGGCTAAGTACATCGATACTATCAATATCGGTTAATAGGACAACAAGCGGCTGCTGATGTTGATCTATACCTTTTATCGCTTGTTGTTTTTGATCATCCAAACTGACATAACAAGTCGTGTTAAAACGCCCGCGTACTTCTGTGCCAGACACCAATATCAATGTTACTTCATACTGATGCATGCACAAGCTTTCGATATAGTCATAACAACTACATGTTATGGATGCCATGGTGCGCTCTTGTTATTGAATATCACGATTTAATAACGCAATAATACGGTTGAAACTTCACGATTATTTTTGTCTACAGTGACGATGTATAAACGGTCAAATTCGTTGGCGTCATTAATCACAGGTTGTTTGTCTGCGCCAAGCAATTCTGCTAATGCCGTTGTGGTATTACTGTGACCGACCACCAAAATGTGACCTTGCTGATTTAACAATACTTCTGCTGCCTTATTAAGGTTGGACGGGTCATATAAGCTTAGCTCTAGGTGCTGCTCTTCGGCAACAGCGAATGCCGTTTCACGTGTGCGTTTGTAGTCTGTGGTATACACTTTTGTCAGCAAGGTGCTGGATAACACATTGGCTAGACGCTTTGCACTTAATTTGCCTTGCTCGGTTAAACTAGGATCGGCGCCTTGGTTTTTTTCAGCATGGCGCACTAAATAAAACACTTTTGCACCGGCAGCAGTGGCTGTGTTTATATTATCAATATTAGTGGCGTGTACGCTAAAAACACTGCAACAAAAAATAATTAAACTGCTTAAAAGGTTAGTCATTATTTGGGTTTTATTCAAAGTCATGTATTCATCCATTAATCTAATTCATTGAAGTTCAACGACCTAGATGTTAGCAGAATTTTTATTATGTTACTGTGACAAACAAATAACTGCAGTATGTATCGTTATTGTTTAGGTTTAATTTGTATCATACTTTGCCTGTTCCTCTTTATGCGGTAATACTTTACTGTCTCACGTTGCTTAGCCATCACCACTGTAAGACAGTTAAATAAGGATCATTTATGTCTTCATCGTTAGCGGCCGAAATTATTCAATTAGAACTGGATGATGCCCTGCCTGTTTGGCGTCATACTATTTTTATGCGCTTATTTACCATTTTAGCGATCATCTGTATTCCGGTTTATATCACCAGTGTGTATGTCTGTATCAAAGAAGGCATATGGTTTATGGCGGTATTTGATTCATTGGCTTACGGCTTGTTGTTGTTTGTATTGTTTTATCCCAATTTGCCCGACTCGGTGCGTTATTTATTCGGTTGTTACTTATCCTTTTTGATTGGTGCTGGTTTTTTAGTGGTATTGGGTCCATCCGGTGCAGGCTTTTTTTGGTTATTTGCTTTTCCACCATTGACCAGTATTTTACTCGGTGAAAAATCAGCAATCACGGCACAAATAGTCAATGTCGTATTTTTGTTAGGCTTGGGGGCCGCATATCATTTGCAATGGCTTGACTGGCCAGTAATGGAGCATTTTTCGACACTTATTTGGTATGTGGTGGTGATTAACTTTATCGTGACTTGTGCCATTGTGACTCAATCAACATCGTATTTATTAGGTAAACTAAGCCAGTCTTTGCAATCAACTATTGCGTCTAGGCAAGCAACCGTAATTGGTTTAGCCAAACTAGCTGAGTACCGCGATAATGATACTGGCGCACATTTAATACGCATGCAGCAATATGCCAACATGTTGGCTAAACAGCGTTTAGAAGATGAGCAAGTCCCTGAAGAGTTAACCGATGCCTTTATTCAAGAAATTAGTTTGTCATCGATTTTACACGACATCGGCAAGGTGGGGATTGCAGATCATATTCTACTTAAACCGGGTCGATTAACTCCTGAGGAATTTGAACACATTAAAGCGCATCCTGTGATGGGAGCTAAAGTGCTTGATAGCCTATTAAAATACGCTCCTAAATGTGAGTTTTTATTAATGGGCCGAGATATTGCTGGAGGCCATCATGAGAAATGGGATGGCAGCGGTTACCCTAAAGGGCTAAAAGGTGAGGTGATTCCATTGTCAGCAAGGATTGTGGCATTAGTGGATGTATATGATGCATTAACATCACCACGTTGTTATAAACGCCCATTTACACATGAAGAAGCCATTGGAATTATTATGGATGGTCGAGGTAAGCATTTTGATCCAGCTTTAGTTGACAGCTTTATGCTTATTGAACAACAGTTTGCTGAACTATCCCATGCGTCGCTTGCACATTACTCTGCAAACTATCAGCAAGATAACCAATAAAAATGCCAACGGGTTACGTTGGCATAGTGGCGTGCAAAACTGAATGTTGAGCTCTTATTTTGATAATAGCGTGATGCGCTCGCGTGATGCTTGTGCTAATTCACGTAATAATTTTTCAGAATCAGCCCAGTGTAAGCAAGCATCAGTGATACTTTGACCGTAAACTAATGGCTCACCTTCAACCACTTTTTGATTACCTTCAATCATAAAGCTTTCAGCCATAATACCAGCGATGGCGGTGCTACCATTGCGCATTTGTTGCATAATACTGTCTGCTACATTTAACTGGTTTTTATGCTGTTTCTCACTGTTACCATGGCTAAAGTCGACAACCATACGTTGAGTCACGCCCACTTTTTCTAGCTGTGCTCGAGTCACTTCAATGTCTTGTGCTGAATAATTTGGTGTTTTACCGCCACGTAAAATAATGTGACCGTATGGGTTACCGTGAGTACGGTAAACAGCCATAGCACCATCTTTATCTGGTGAGTAAAAAATATGCGGAACTTGTGCAGCTCGAACCGCATCAACGGCAATATTAATATTACCGTCAGTGCCATTTTTAAAACCAACAGGGCAAGACAATGCTGAGGCCATTTCGCGGTGAATTTGGCTCTCAGTGGTGCGCGCACCAATAGCTCCCCAGGTGATGAGGTCGGCAATATACTGACCGTTTACCATGTCTAAAAATTCGGTGGCGATTGGCAGTTTAAGTTCAGTAATTTGTTGCAGTAACTGACGCGCCAAACGTAAGCCTTTGTTGGGGCTAAAGCTGCCATCTAAATCAGGGTCTGAGATTAAGCCTTTCCAACCCACAATCGTCCGTGGTTTTTCAAAATACACTCGCATTAAAATACACAAATCGTCTTTAAGCTCATGGTGCAGTGCAGATAACTTTTCTGCGTATTCTAAAGCGGCTTTAGTATCATGAATTGAGCAAGGGCCAATAATGACTAATAAACGTTGGTCTTCGCCTGCAATAATCGCCTCAACTTCACGACGTTGTGCGACGAGGTAATCAGCTGCATCTTGGGTTAAAGGATATTCTGAAGCTAACTGAGCAGGAGAGATAACTTTGCTTAATAAGGTTGTTCTTAATTCATCTGTTTTAATAGTCATGCGTATTACCGAAAAATCGTGAGATGCATCAGCATCATAATGCCTCGGATTATATACCCAAAGAAGTTAAAGATGCGAGGCTTCACCTAGGATTCTCCCCGTTAAAAAACAGATTGCCCTAAGCGTTCAAGACGAATCAACCAAGGTTAAGTTCGTCTTTGATGATTAAATGACCTAATTAAGTGGGGTCTAATTGTTTATTTTTTAGAACATATGACGATCTAAACCGGTAATGTCGAGGATTTTTGTGGCAATTTCTTCAACCGAATGATTGGTGGTATTCACAAAGGGAATACGCTCTTTTTTAAACAACATTTCCACTTCTTTGACCTCAAGACGGCATTGTCTTAATGACGAGTAACGGCTGTTTTCCATGCGGCTTTGTCTAATTTCATGCAGTCGATGTGGGTCAATTGTTAGGCCAAATAATTTCGATTTATTGCGTTTAAGCGACTCCGGTAACTTTAGATGATCCATGTCATCCTCAGTAAAAGGGTAGTTTGCAGCCTTAATACCAAATTGCATTGATAGGTATAAACTCGACGGCGTTTTGCCACAGCGAGACACGCCTAATAAAATAATGTCGGCTTTATCCATGTGTTTCATGGTTTGGCCATCATCATTTTCCATCGCATAGTTAATGGCGTCGATACGGGTGTCATAACTGTGATTACTTTTACCATGAGTACGATGCAAAATCGGCTTTGCTTGCACCCCTAAGTGTTGTTCGAGTGGCGCAACAAAGGTGTTCAAAAAGTCGTAATCGACACATTCACTCGAAAAAATCACATTGCGGATCTCAGGATTAATGATCGAATGGAACACAAGTGGTCTTTCGCCTGTTGTAATAAAACAATCATTTATTTGTTGTTTAACTTTTTGTGCACGTTGAACCGTTTCAACGAACGGAATTGTAAGTGCTTCAAATTCAATGGGAAACTGTGAAAGTACCGCATGCCCAAAAACCTCTGCTGTGATCGCGGTCCCATCTGAGATATAAAATACTTTTGGCGTCATTATGACCTCTTGTAGTAATAAAATTACAAATAAAATTATAGATTTACGCGTGTTGTATGGGAGTGTAAGATGCTATTGCCCTCGTGTGAAGTGGCCACTGAAATAAAAACTTGCGGAGATAAAACTGTGCAGCAATACGTACTCTGGTATCAAGAATTAGGCATGGGTGATGTAAACAAGGTTGGCGGTAAAAACGCATCCCTTGGAGAGATGATCAGCAATCTAGCTAATGCAGGAGTTCAAGTTCCTGGTGGTTTTGCTACGACCTCTCATGCGTTCAATGAATTCCTTGAACAAAGTGGAGTTAACCAGAAGATTTTTGACATTCTGGCTACATTGGACGTTGATGATGTCAATGAACTGGCGAAAGTCGGTGCACAGATCAGACAATGGGTCATTGAGACTCCATTCCAGCCTGCATTAGAAAATGCTATTCGTGAAGCTTATGAGCAATTATCAAGTGAAACGCAAGACGCTTCATTTGCCGTGCGTTCTTCAGCAACTGCAGAAGACATGCCGGATGCATCATTTGCGGGTCAACAAGAAACATTCTTAAACGTAAAAGGGTTCGAAGCCGTCATGCTAGCAATTAAGCATGTATACGCGTCACTCTTTAACGACCGTGCAATTTCTTATCGTGTTCACCAAGGTTATGAACATCAAGGTGTGGCTTTATCTGCTGGCGTGCAACGTATGGTGCGATCAGACAAAGCGGCTTCTGGGGTGATGTTTACCATGGACACTGAATCAGGTAACAACGACGTTGTCTTTATCACTTCATCATTTGGTTTAGGTGAAATGGTAGTACAAGGTGCGGTTAACCCTGACGAATTCTATGTGCACAAACCAATTTTATCGCAAGGACATCAAGCTGTTGTGCGTCGTAACATTGGCAGTAAACTGATTCAAATGGTTTATTCAGATGATGCTTCACATGGTAAGCAAGTCAAAATTGAAGATGTTGCCGCAGAGCAACGTCGCGAATTCTCTATTAATGATGCTGAGGTAATGGAACTGGCTAAACAAGCCATGATCATTGAGCAACATTATGGCCGTGCGATGGACATCGAATGGGCAAAAGACGGTAACGACGGTAAGTTGTATATCGTTCAAGCGCGCCCTGAAACAGTTCGTAGCCGTGAAGATGTGCAATTAATTGAACGTTACCATTTAAAAACCAAAGGCGATGTGATTTCAGAAGGTCGTGCTATTGGTCATAAAATTGGTTCAGGTGTGGCTAAAGTTTTAGCTTCAATTGAAGACATGGACCAAATTCAACCTGGTGATGTATTAGTGACAGACATGACAGACCCTGATTGGGAACCTATCATGAAGCGCGCTAGCGCCATTGTGACTAACCGTGGTGGCCGTACTTGTCATGCTGCGATTATCGCACGTGAACTCGGTGTACCAGCTGTTGTGGGTTGTGGTGACGTGACTGACCGTATTAAGAGTGGTGACTTAGTGACCGTATCTTGTGCTGAAGGTGACACTGGTTTGATTTATTCTGGTGAGCAACAGTTTGAAGTGGTGACAAACCGCGTTGATACATTGCCATCATTACCAATGAAAATCATGATGAACGTGGGTAACCCTGATCGTGCATTCGACTTTGCTCGTTTACCAAACGAAGGTGTTGGTCTAGCACGTTTAGAGTTCATCATTAACCGCATGATCGGTATTCACCCTAAAGCGTTGCTTGAATTCAACGACCAAACCGCTGAGCTACAATCTGAAATCAATGACATGATTGCCGGTTACGACTCGCCAGTTGAATACTATGTTGCTCGCCTAGTTGAAGGTATTGCTTCAATTGCATCTGCTTTCTACCCGAAAAAAGTCATCGTACGTATGTCAGACTTTAAGTCTAACGAATACGCAAACTTAGTCGGTGGTGAGCGTTATGAGCCTGAAGAAGAAAACCCAATGTTGGGCTTCCGTGGTGCTAGCCGTTATATTTCTGAATCATTCCGTGATTGTTTCGCGCTTGAATGTGAAGCCATTAAACGTGTTCGTAACCAAATGGGCTTAACCAACGTTGAAGTGATGATCCCATTTGTTCGTACTGTTAAAGAAGCATCACAGGTTATCGAATTACTGAAAGAGCAAGGCTTAGAGCGTGGTAAAGATGGTTTACGCGTTATCATGATGTGTGAGCTGCCATCTAACGCCTTATTAGCTGACCAATTCCTTGAGCATTTTGATGGTTTCTCTATCGGTTCAAACGATTTGACTCAGTTAACACTTGGTCTTGACCGTGACTCTGGCATTATCAGCCACTTGTTCGACGAGCGTGATGACGCGGTTAAAGTATTACTGTCTATGGCCATTAAAGCGGCGAAAGCCAAAGGTGCTTATGTCGGCATTTGTGGTCAAGGTCCTTCAGACCATTCAGACTTTGCAGCTTGGTTAGTTGAGCAAGGCATCGACACTGTGTCTTTAAACCCTGACACTGTTATCGATACTTGGTTATATTTAGCCGAAGCTCATGGATAAATAGTGTTAAAAATGCAGTCCAACCTGCATTTTTATCATGTTGCAACAAAAGCCGCTTTTTAGCGGCTTTTTTTTGTTTATAATGGCAACAATATACCCATAATGAATAAGTCCTCTATGTTACCTTTACTATCACATAAACAAACATTAGAACCTATCTATCTAGATTACCTTGACGCACTTGAGCAAAGTGAATTTGAAGGTGAAATAGACAAACGATACAGTGCTCGGCTTATTCAAGCGACCGATAATTCGGTATACCAATTTTTACCTCAAGCAGTAATTTATCCTTTACATCAACAAGATGTCGAACTTGCTCTGGCACTGGCATCACAGCCAAAATATAAAGCTGTTACCTTTAGTGCGCGTGGTGGTGGTACCGGTACCAATGGTCAATCATTAACCCATGGGTTGATATTAGATGTGTCTCGCCACCTTAACCAGGTACTCGAAATTAACGTCAAGCAGGGCTGGGCGAGGGTACAAGCGGGTGTTATTAAAGACGCATTAAATGATGCATTACGCCCTCATGGACTGTTTTTTAGTCCTGATTTATCCACGTCTAATCGAGCCACAATTGGCGGTATGGTGAATACTGATGCATCGGGAGCTGGTTCACTGGTTTACGGTAAAACCTCAGATCATGTATTAGGTGTGACCAGCGTACTTGTTGACGGCAGCGTATTAAACACACAACCTCTTGCTGCTGAAGCTATTGATAATCAGCCTCATGGTGACAACACACTGGCCAATACTATTGCCAGCCAAATTGCAGCAGTATGTCAGCAAAAGCGCGACACCATTATTGAGCGCTTTCCCAAATTAAACCGATTCTTAACCGGTTATGATTTAAAACATGTGTGGAATAACGATCTGACTCAGTTTGATTTATCACGCATTTTAACGGGTTCAGAAGGCACACTGGCGGTCATTACCGAAGTTAAACTAAATCTAACTCCATTGCCGACGACTCGGATGATGGTCAATATCAAATATGACTCTTTTGAATCAGCATTACGCCACGCACCATCGCTGGTAAACGCTCAGGCTACTGTGGTTGAAACCGTTGACTCAAAAGTATTAAACCTTGCGCGCGAAGATATTATTTGGCATTCAGTCGCCGATGAAATTAAATCAGTCCCCAATAAGGTGATCGAAGGCCTTAACATGGTCGAATTTGCCGGTGACGACAATGATGTTAAAGCCAAAGTAGCCAGTTTAGAGACGATGTTAACAGAGCAGCTTAACCAACAACAATATGGTTTAGTCGGCTTTCAAATCACTGGCGACCGAAACAGCATTAATAATATTTATGCCATGCGTAAAAAAGCTGTGGGCTTACTTGGTGCCACCAAAGGTAGCCGAAAACCCCTAGCATTTGCTGAAGATACCGCAGTACCGCCAGAAAATCTTGCTGACTTTATTATGGAGTTTCGCGCATTATTAGATGGCCATAATTTGCAATATGGCATGTTTGGTCATGTTGATGCCGGTGTGTTGCATGTGCGCCCCGCGCTCGATATGTGCGATCAAGCTGATGAGAAACTGCTTAAAGTCATTTCTGATCAAGTTGCAGCATTGACCCTTAAATATGGCGGTTTAATGTGGGGCGAACACGGTAAAGGTGTCCGCGGCGAATATGGCCCAGACGTATTTGGTGATGAACTTTACGGCGTACTTGAACAAATTAAAGGCTGGTTTGACCCTGATAATCGTTTAAATCCGGGTAAGTTAGTAGCGCCGCCACAGTCGGGTCCATTAATGTTTAATGTCGACAGTGCCAAGCGTGGCGGTTTCGACAGACAAATCCCGGTGCAAACGCGAGATGCATTTCCTGATGTGATGAACTGTAATGGTAATGGCTTGTGTTTTAACTACAGCAGTTACTCTCCGATGTGTCCGTCATTCAAAGTCACAGGCGATAGAGTGCAATCACCTAAAGGCCGTGCAGGCCTAATGCGTGAATGGTTGCGTTTACTTGAAACTGAAGGTGTTGATGTTGAAGAGCTTGCAAAGTCTAAATCTTTAGGTTGGATGCAGCGCACCCAAAATACCATTAATAACCAACGTGATTACGATTATTCTCATGAAGTGATGGAATCACTCAAAGGCTGCCTGGCCTGTAAAGCCTGTACAGGGCAGTGCCCGGTTAAGGTCGATGTGCCTAAATTTAGAGCGCAGTTCTTTAATATTTATTACAAACGTTACTTACGTCCAGCAAAAGACTACCTAGTGGCTGGTATTGAAGATTCATTACCGTTAATGGCATCAATCCCTAAACTGACAAATTTTGCATCGCAAAACCCATTGAGCCAATGGGTGATTAAAAAGACCATTGGTTATGTTGATGCGCCTAAGTTGTCAGTTCCTACTCTCAAGCAACGCTTAGATGGCCATGTGAGCCGGGGTTATGATTTAGACGCTTTGTGCGCGATCCCAGAAGCAGACCGCAGTCAGTATGTACTGGTAGTGCAAGACCCATTCAATAGCTTTTATGATGCAGGCTTGGTTTATCGTTTTGTTCAACTAATTGAAAAATTGGGTTTAAAGCCGGTATTATTGCCTTTTAAACCGAATGGTAAACCAACACACATAAAAGGCTTTTTAGACAAGTTTGCCAAAACAGCCCAAGACAGCGCCGACTTTTTAAACCGTGTTCACGCGCTTGGCATGCCAATGGTTGGCCTCGACCCTGCGTTGGTATTGTGTTATCGCGATGAATATAAAGAGGCACTAGGACAACGTCGTGGCCCATTTGAAGTTAAGCTTGCTAATGAGTGGCTTAGTTCTGTCATAGCCAATCGTGCTGAGGCAGAGCCAGTAGCCATCGACGCACCACAATACACTTGGTTTAGTCACTGTACTGAATCGACGGCAAAACCTAATACTGCCAATGAGTGGAAAGCCATCTTTAGTCACTTTGGCGCTAAGCTTAATAGCGTGAACTTAGGCTGTTGTGGTATGGCGGGTACCTATGGCCATGAGCTTGAAAATCTTGAACGCTCAAAGCAGCTATTTGATATGTCATGGCAATCTGGAATTGTCGATATTGCTGAAAACAGCCAAGTGTTAGTGTCAGGATATTCTTGTCGAAGCCAGGTTAAACGCTTTGCAGGCTTTAAACCTCAACATCCAATTGAAGCTTTGCTTAAATTACTCAACTCATAAGGTTAATAACATGGCAGATGAAACAACGGCATTAAACGCATTTACTCATCCTGATGGGGTAGCGTTGTGCAGTGATGATGTGTTGTTTCATATCCAAGCAAATGGTGATTGGCTGTATCTCAACAGCCCGTTGCCAGCTAAGTTTGCTGCATTGTTCAGCAGTATTTTGCACTGCATCGACAATGAATATTTGTTAATTACCCCAGTTGAAAAAGTCAAAGTTAGCGTAGAGCAACACCCATTAATAATGGTTGATTATCAACACAAGACAGAGCCGACTCAATTAATCTTTTCCAGTAGTATTGGCACACAACTTCCACCGGTGAATATTGCAGATATTACCGTGACAGATGATGGTATTTATGTCCCATTAATAAGGGGATTAACTGGTAAGCTTAATCGAGCTTGTTATTACCGATACATTAATGAATACATTTCGTTTGATTAACGTGAGGCTATTCAGCTTCCCAACATTTTTTGGCTTGTAAACGGCATACTCGGAATTGCAATCACTAGCTTATGGCGCATCAATGCGCCTTGTGAGCAATACAATGACTCACCTTGATATTTATAGTCATAAATACAAGCGGTTAAACTTTTTTAAGCTATATATTCATTCAAACTAAGGCTAAAGAGCTTCTCTTAACGTATAGACATGGTAATCTTAATTTGTTCGCGCGAGTTTAGTTGCTGAGCATAGTGATGCAAACTGGATATGCCAATGACGATGTAGGAGGTATCATTTGAAACGATTTGAAAGTTTAAGTTACCTGATTTCTCATCTTAATATTGCCTTACAGCAAGAACTCGACACGCGCTTAAAGCGTTATGAGTTAGACAGCAAACTTTGGCCAGTGTTATTTGCTTTATGGCAAGAAGAGGGCTTAAGCCAAACCGAGCTATCAAAACGTTGTGACGTCGCCAATTACACTATGACTCGCCTGCTCGATAACCTACAAGTGCAGGGATTTATCACCCGTCATCAAGAAGCCGACAATCGCCGTGCTTTTCAAATATTTTTAACCGACAATGGTAAAGCATTAGAGCAAGATTTAGTGCACGAAGCCGAGTGGGTCAATGAACGCTTTTTAGCAGTACTTACCGAAGCTGAGCAAGATGAGTTTATGCGCCTGCTGAATAAAGTGAATCAGTTTAGTCTGTAAGCTTTAAGAGCAGCGTTGCTTTTTCCTTTTAAATCAGTGTGCTTGACCATTTTTTGTCCGATTGTTTGTTTAAGCTATGACCACAGGCCATTAACGTTCAGAGTACAGGGTAAAATGCTTGCGTTATTTGGAAACTCTCTGCGTTCCCAGACGAAAAATGCATAATTTACGATGGGGGATAGTGCAACTTTACACTTCATCTGTAGCGGGCTTACAAATGTCGGATAAATATCCAGTGTCAGCCAGACCTCCCACCTTTATGTTCTGTGTATAAAAACAGTTGTCATGATTTGTGACGCATTTTTTCGTTGAATAGGCTAATAAGTAAACTAAACCCGTGCGAATAATAAATCGCAAAAATTGTAACGTTATGATATTAATGTCTTTTTATTTTTTGCCGAATATTAGGTCTACTTTCACGCGCAAGCTCGCTTTTATTGGTTCGTAGAGTTAAATAAAACAGCTTTACATCAATAAGATAGTAAATGTAGGATGATATTAATCAATAACTTAAAGGGTCGGCTTTAAATTTGTTTGGTCGTTCGATAGATTAGCCACGCATGTAGCAAAACTGTAGGACTATGATAAGTCATTAAAAGTGCTTGTTTTTATTATAACCGAGGGCAATCGTTGTTATTTGAGGCCTTGTTTAATGGAGGATGGTATTATTTTTCCTGTTCTAAGTTCACAACGGTTAACGTTAAACGCGATTAATGAAGCTGATAGGCAAGCGATTTTTGGGCTGTTTTCGAATTCCAATGTGGTTAAATATTATGATTTAGACGCTTTTGAGCATATTTCACAGGCAGATGAAATCATCGCTTTTTTTAATACTCGGTTTGAACAGGCTGTTGGGATCCGTTGGGCGATACGCCTAAAAGAAACCGGCGAGCTAATAGGTACATGCGGGTTTAATAGCTGGTCTGAAAAAATGAAAACGGCAGTAATAGGCTATGATTTAAACCATCGCTACTGGGGGCAAAGTTATACCACAGAGGCTATTCAATTAATCATAAAAGCGGCTTTTGAAGGTGTGTTAAGTTGCGGGGCAATTAACCGTATTCAGGCCGATACCGTGCTAGGAAATAAAGCGTCTGAAGCCGTCCTTAAAAAGCTTGGCTTTTGTGAAGAGGGTATTAGACGGCAAAGTGGTTTTTGGACAGGTCAATTTCATGATTTAACGTGTTTTGGCTTATTAAAATCTGAATACTGTGAAATATAAACCAAACACGAATAAAAGGAGTTAATAGTGCGAGTTGCTAATTGGGTCAATTTACCCTTTTTAATCATAGTTCTCTGTGTTACTTCATTTTCAGCCAATGCCGTTGAGGTTTTGCCCATGCGAGACAGGGCTGCATTTATCGACGATATTTTAGCTAAACGGGTTGATCAATTATTGCCCAAGCTAATGAATGAACATAAGTTAGATATGTGGGTCATCATTAGCCGTGAATACAATGAAGACCCCGTCATTAAAACACTATTACCCGCAACATGGATATCTGCACGCCGTACAACAATATTGGTGTTTGCTCGTAAAAATGACGGCACAATAGGTGCTCATGCCATTGCCCCTTATAACGTTGGTCATGCTTTTGAAAAAGCATGGGATAAAACAACACAGCCTAATCAATGGTTAGCGCTTAATGCATTAATTGAACGCTATCAACCTAATAGTATTGGTATTAATCAATCTGAACACTGGGCACATGCAGACGGACTCGTTGCCACAGACAAAGATAACCTGTTAGCGCATTTACCTAAAAAATATAAAAGCAAAATTGTTTCGGCAGAACCGGTTGCCATTGGCTGGTTAGAGCAACGTATTCCAGAAGAAATTGCAGTTTACAAAGATATTGTAAAATTGGCGCACTCTATCATTGCCGAAGCCTTTTCAAACAAAGTGATAACGCCCGAGCAAACAACCACTGACGATGTAGTGTGGTGGCTAAGAGAACGTGTTGTTGAACTTAAGCTACAAACTTGGTTTCACCCAACCGTTTCAATTCAGCGAGGAGGAGATGTTAATCTCGAGCACGGATCAGACTTAAGCCATGGCGATGAAACACAAGTCATTTTACCTGGCGATTTATTGCATGTAGATTTTGGGATAAGCTATTTACGCTTAAATACCGATACCCAACAACATGCTTATGTATTAAAACCGGGTGAGACTGAAGCGCCACAGTATTTGCAAAAGGCGTTGTTGTCTGGCAATCAACTCCAAGATGTATTTACTGGGCAATTCGCTCAAGGGTTAACTGGTAACCAGGTATTAGCACGCTCTCGTCATCTAGCCATTTCACAAGGATTAACCCCAACAATATACACACATCCACTGGGCTATCATGGCCATGGTGCTGGCACCACACTGGGGATGTGGGACTCGCAAGAGGGCGTACCTGGTGATGGTGATTATCCATTACACCTAAATACGGCTTATGCTATTGAGTTAAACAACGCTATTTTTATCGACGCATGGAATAAAGACATCAGGATTATGCTGGAAGAGGATGCCATTTTTGATCAATCGGGTGTGTGGTATCTCAATGGCAGACAAACAGAGTTATTACTCATCAAACCTGTAAAGAGCTGATTTTGCTACCTGCTCAGTTAACGTTATTTTTAAACACTCTACACATCGGTGTAAATATTCTTTTTGAGACGCTATGAATAACATAAACGTGAATGACATTTTACAACATGCTGATTCTCTACAATATGAAGACCCAGAACATACCTATCACAGATCATACCGTCATTTTGTTAACTATTTCAGTGATAAAAATGAGTTAACAGAGCAAGATTTGATTATAGGAGCCAATTTCACATACGGGTGGATGCCGACGATAATGAATTTTAAGTCAAATAACTTTGACGAGTCGTTGAAAATACTCAATAAAGCGAGATTGCCAGAGCGTATTTCAAGTAATGAAATTCTTATTCTTAAGTCGTTGATAAACAATTCTCTTGTGGGTGTATCAAAGCTCTTACATTTTATCAATCCAAAGGTATACGCCATTTGGGATAGTCGAGTGTGCTATTTTCTTCTTGGTAAGTCGCATAAATACCTCATTGAAAAAGTAGACATGTATTGGCAATACTTGGACTTATGTGATCGAGTTTCAGCAGAGTTTGATTTTAAGGTAATCCATTCAAAGTTCGAATCTTCGGTAAATTATGAGGTTTCAGCTTTAAGAGTGGTAGAGCAATTGATGTTTGTGAATAGCAATATGACAATAGCAAAACTCTAGCTGATATCAGTTTCCCTCTTACCAATATTGGATATGAGCTAATTTGGCTGAGCAATTTGAGCAGGATCTCTTACCTGCTAAACCCTATGATTTATTATATCTTTTGGATTTTAACTTGTGCTTGTGAATAAAGAAGTACATGTAAGTTATTTAGCGTTAATTTTAAGAGGAATAAAATGTACTCAAAAATAGTAATTTTATACATTCACGGTTTTGGTAGTCGATTTGATCCTCAATCTGACAAAGTTAAGGCATTAAGCTATCTAGGAGATGTTAAAGGGATTACTGTTGATTACACATCAATGCCAAGTTGGATTGAAAAACAGTTGATGAACGCCTGTATGGACTTTCAAGTTGATCTTATCGTCGGTACAAGCCTTGGTGGATATTGGGCAAATAGAATTGGAGCTCAAATTGGGGTACCTTTTGTATCTATAAATCCAGCGATATCACCTAACGCTACATTGCAAAAATATATTGGATTTGGACAAACCTATTATGGTGAAAATTATGAGTTAACACCAAAAACTGTTGATGCGTATACTGATTTTTCTGCTCAAGGTTGCGGTTTGATTTTATTAGATATGGCAGATGAGTTGTTAGATTCAGTTGCTACAAATAGTCAATTAAAAGACCTGTTTAAGGTTCATTGCTTTGAGGGTGGTACTCACCGCTTTTCTCATATGAATGAAGCCATTCCAATCATTGAGAGATTTGTAAGTGATGCAGAGCTTATTTATGGTGTAGTGAATGAATGAGACAGATATTAACCATACTTTTTTCAAATTAGAAAAGGGGATTTCATGAATAATGCTATTATTACAAAGTGTTGTGTAATAATGGCCAATCTTAAGGCTAGCTCAATCGCTCTTGATATTGAACATGCTCAAATCAACATAAAATCTCAATTTATAAGGATGTAAAATGGAAGTCGATGTATTTAACAGAACCCACACTAATGACAAAATTATCAGTGGGTCTACTTACAATTTTATCATTGGCTTAACGCTGTTATGGGGTTTTGCCATCAATTGGCTTATGGTGCTGAACATTTCGGTTGAATCAATCAGCAGCATTAATCCTATTATTTTCTTTATTGGTTATTTTGCTTCGTGTTTCTTTGGCATTTACCTTTTTAGCAAATCAGATAAGCCTATTGTGAGCTTTATTGGCTATAACTTTGTGGTGGTACCGTTTGGGCTGATTATTAACCTTGTGGTGAGCCAATATAATCCCGATATTGTGCAAGAGGCCATTAGGGTTACCGGCATGGTAACGTTTGTGATGATGCTGTTAGGCTCAATGTATCCAGCATTTTTTAAAAAAATAGCGGGTGGATTAACCATTGCGTTGATTTGTGTGATTGTCGTGGAGCTCATTGAAATATTTATTTTTAATACCCATCATGGCATTTTAGACTGGATTGTCGCGCTGATTTTTTGTGGTTATATTGGCTATGATTGGGCTCGAGCTAATGCTATCCCGAAAACAGTTGATAACGCCGTCGATAGCGCTGCAGCCTTGTATATGGACATCATCAATTTGTTTTTACGAATACTCAGAATTCTAGGGCGAAAATAGTCTTCAAAGAACGATTCTTATCAGCGTTCAAATGAAGCTAATCCCATTTGATTAGCTCATAGATTGCCTTGATGAGCAGTGCAAACCAGAGCCAGATATCGACAATCTATTACCCTGGAATTTTAAGCGAGAGGTGTGGTTGCCCAAACGCTTACGTTAGTACCAAAGGTAAAGCGGATATAAGTGGCTAGTTCATTTTGAGTTAGTGGGCTCTTTTTCTATGTTGCAGTACAAATAAACCTTGCCATAGAGTGTTATGTTTATTTGTACTGCTATATTAATTTTTGCTAAAACTCCGCCTGAGTTTGTCGTTATGAAAACACAGAAATGTTAATTATGGCATATTTAACCCTAGCCTCCAGCCTGCCCAATACCCATTTTCAACGCGTGTAAAAGTCACTCTCGGATCTGAAAAATTTTTCCCATTGAAGCTAAAAGTAATACAACAATACGTAGGCCGATAGCAATCCAGCGATCCATAGTACAGTCGTGCCCACACGCCAAGATCGCGCGAACACGCTGCGCTCTTGGCTATCTGCTGTATGCGGTTGGCCTAGATAACGCACTGTCATACGTTGTAAAAGTTTCTGCAAGCTGTTTCGTTGTTGCGAAATAACTTCACCTAGTGAGCTAAGTGCTTGTTCGATCAACTTAACCAATGAAAAGCCCGCACGTCGCCAAAGCCAATCTGTATCGAGACTAATCGTCATGGTTCGCTTCATTAGTGGTAATAATACAAAGAAAGCTAATCCTGAAAATAGCAGTAATTGAAGGTAAAACAGCACTTTACCAATAGAGTAAGGTTGGTAGTCAACAGGGTAAGGTAATAGGGCATAGAGTATTTCTGGGAATACACCCAGTAAAATGCACATACTAGCAAAAATGATCATCGCCAGCCCCATATTCCATGGTGCATCTTTTGGCCTTAAACCTGAGTCTTTTTGGAAAAACACAAACCATGGGAATTTGATGCCAGCATGAAGAAATACACCGGCCGACGCGGCGGTTAATGCCATGTAAACCCACACTAAATTTCCATCGACAGCTGCCTGGGAGATCATGCTTTTTGTTGTAAAGCCTGAAGTCAGTGGAAAACTTGAAATCGCTAGCGCGCCAATAATACCGCAAACGCAGGTAAGTGGCATGGTGCGAAATAGACCACCCAACTCTATACATTTATTTTTCCCAGTGCGGTATATAACAACACCAGCACTCATAAACAGTAGTGCTTTATATATAATATGTGCAAAAGCATGAGCCGCAGCCCCATTAAGTGCCATTTCAGTGCCAATACCTACGGCAACAACCATAAATCCGACTTGGTTAACTACAGAATAGGAAAGGATACGACGTACATCATTTTCCAATAATGCGAAAATAATACCGTACATAACCATAAATAGACCAATGCCAATCAGCACAGATTCGCCTGGGAATAATAATATCAGTGCCAATACAGCTGTTTTAGTTGTAAATGCCGACAAAAATACTGAACCAGTGGGCGTGGCTTCTGGATATGCATCGGCTAACCAAGCTGACACTGGTGGTGCAGCTGCGTTTATTAATATGCCAATAAGTATCATCCATGTACTGAAATCTGTTGCTAGCATAGGTTGGATTTGGATAGAACCAGTCCCAAGAACGACACCTACTATTCCAACTTTAAGTATTACGCCACCGAGAAAATGCATGATGGCATAACGCATTCCAGCTGCGCGTGAACCGGGCGTACCACCACACCACACAACAATAGTTGAGAATATTGCCATGAGTTCCCAGTAAACGAACATGGTAATAAGATCGCCGGCAAAACAGACTCCTATAGCGCCTGCAGCGTATGTAAAGGCTGCGGCAAGTTCATACCAACGGGCTATACGAAAAGAAAACAGACCTCCAACAAAGACCATTATGGTAAAAATAGTCGCAAACAATCGCCTTAGCGGGCTACCTTCGACAGGTTCAATGTTGTAAGAAAGAAAGTTTACCGTGCTCTGGACTCCGTCAGGGATCTGCCATATGGCCAACAGGGTAATCATTGGGGCGATTAAGATGATAGTTGTTCTTGCGTGCCCTTTAACCAAACATATCAGCACAGCAGCAATTAGCAGGATAAATGCTGGAGAGAAAAATTCAAACCCCATTGCGATTCTCCTTTACCTTGTAATGACTGGGTGCTGAGGTGTTAATTTGTTCTGGTTCATCATAATAGTCCTGAGGACGTTTCAGAAATAGCCCTAATAATTTCGCTATTAATACCATCACCAGGCAACTGACAAATCCATAAACCGCACCAAACCCAAACCAGCCATCAAAGCCGAAATAACCTTTAACGTATATTACTGTCTGCGCAAGAACTACCAAGGTGAGTACAACACTGAAACCAATCCAGAGCTTACGAATGGTTGTTGGCCGTACTAACCAGTGTAATTGTTTTTCGTCATTCATTTTAACTGAGCCCCTTAACAACTTGGCTTGCCAATTCAATGACCGGACCGTTAAATAAAAAGAAAGCGAGTGTCAGTATGGCAGTCAAGGTCAATGCAAACACAGTTAAAAACGGTGCTTCGCCGTGTTCCTTACCACCTTCTTTTTCGTGTTCAAACCAAACTAAGTATAAAATTGGCAAAAAGTAAGCGGCATTAAGAAGGGTACTGGCAATGATGGTAAATACTGCCACGAGATTGTTAGCTTCGAAAGCGCCGGCCAAAATGTACCATTTGGAGACGAACCCCGCAGTGGGAGGGACACCAATCATACTTAATGCACCAATTGTAAACGCTGCCATTGTCCATGGCATACGTCTACCAATACCACGTAATTGATGGATTTCGGTCTTTTTAGAGGCAACATATATTGCGCCAGCAGCAAAAAACAATGTGATTTTACCAAAAGCATGAGCGACCATATGCAAGGCGGCACCAACTTCAGCGTGCGGCTTAAGAATAGCTGTGGCCATGACAACATAAGATAACTGGGCAATAGTGGAGTAGGCTAGCAGACGTTTGATGTTGGTTTGGCGCAATGCAACAAGACTCGCAACAATGATGGTAAATGCTGCAACATATAAAAGCCATTCTGAGCTCGTTGATTCAAATAGATATTCAATACCAAATATATAAATGATTATCTTAGTGATAGCAAAAACACCTGATTTAACTACCGCAACGGCATGGAGTAAGGCACTCACTGGGGTGGGGGCTACCATCGCGGCGGGTAACCATTTATGCATCGGCATGACAGCCGCTTTACCGATACCAAATACAAATAGTGCCAGAAGCAACCCTATTTCTGGGTCATTCAACTTACCCGCGAGGATCCCGCCTGCAGTAAAATCTCCTGTACCTGCCACGGTATAAGTCCAGATGATAGCTGGAAGGAACAAACCAATAGATGTACTCAGTAAAACACCCAGATAAATCCTTGCCGAACGTATCGTAGCTGCATCGCCTTTATGTGCGACTAAGGGGTATGTTGAGAGTGTTAATAATTCATAGCATAAAAATAGAGTGAATAGATTGCCAGCGAAAGCAACACCAACAGTGGCTGAAAGAGCTAACGCGAAGCATACAAAAAATCGAGTTTGGTTTTTCTCTTTATTACCGCGCATGTAGCCAACGGAATATATCGAGTTGATAAGCCAAAGCCCAGATGCCAATGCAGCAAATAGCATGCCCAGAGGTTCAACAGTAAATGCAATACTTAGCCCAGGCATCACCTCGCTTACTTCTATTGAGGGTCTTTTGCCTTCCATAAGAGTAGAGATGAGTCCCCAAACAACCCAGATTAATGAAACAGACGTAATAGCGGTTGCAGCTTCGCGAATATTAGGGCCTATACGCCCGGCAAGGGAGATAGCGAGAGCGCCTACAAGAGGAAGACCAATAGCGACTAGAATGGTAGTTTCAGGTGTCAATTTGAACCCTCCAATAGAAGGGCTGCGGCACTATTTGCGAGTTCTAATGGAACCTGTGGAAACAGTCCGAAGTATATATTGAGTAGTGCAATAAAACCGGTAACTAATAACATTTGTATTGGTGCTTCAGATGTTGGACCTTCTCCTTCGACAGGAGCTTGGAAGTAAAGCGCCTCAACGATGCGCCAAACATAAACCACCGCCATCAAGGAACTGACTAGAATAATTGCGACTAGCCAGCCCCCCCAAGGACCGCTTTCCAAAGCTGCAGTGATAAGGAGCCATTTACTAATAAACCCTGCAGTGCCAGGCACGCCGATTAAGCTCAAACCACACACAACAAAAGCAGCACAAGTCCAGGGCATACGAGCAGCAGCACCACCGAGTTGATCTAAGCGCAAATCACGATACTGATATGCTAGACAAGCAACTGCCAAGAATAAGCCACCTTTTGCTAGCGCATGGTTGAACATATGCATTGCGCTGGCGCTTAGCCCTGCCATGCTGACAAAACTAACACCAAGCAAAATATAGCCTATTTGTGCTATAGATGATGAAGCAAGCCGCCTTTTAAGATGTCCTTCGAACATCGCAACTGCAGAAGCAATCATTATTCCGAGAATTGACAAAGGCATGGCAAACAATGCGAACTGAACTTGGTGATCCTCAAGCGTGGCTTGAAATATCATATAGTCAAATCGGATAAGTACATACAGTGCAACCTTGGTCGCGCAAGCAGCGAGAAACACTGTCACCATGTGCGGAGCATGTGTATAAGCGTTTGGCACCCATACATGCAAAGGAAATACAGCAGCTTTAAGAGCCAACCCAATAGTGATGAATCCAGCAGCAACTAGCACTGGATTTATATCCGTCACATCACCGAGGCGATCTTGAATATCGGCTAAGTTAAGCGTGCCGGTCATCATGTAGATTAGACCTACACCAATTAGATAAAAGGTTGCGCCAATAGTACCCATCATTAGATATTTGAACACGGCTGGAAGAGCCCGGCGGTCTGGACCTCCAGCAATTAATATGTAGCTGGCCAGAGATGAAATTTCCATGAAAACAAAAATATTGAAGGCATCTGCTGATACGACAATACCCACCAGTCCAGATAAAACCAAAAGCCAGGCCGCATAGAAAAGTGGTTGACGTTCTGATTCAATTTGCTGATCAATGCTTGGTTTGGCAGCGAGTAAGGCAGCTGTGCTGGCTCCCGTAATCACCAACAAAACAATGGCACTAAACGTATCAACCGACAGAGCTATGCCGTAAGGTGCGGTCCAGCCGCCCATAGCGTATTGGAGAGCTTGTCCGTCTAAAACGGCCAACGTGAGCGCAACGGCGATGGAAAAACTCACGAGTGCAACAGCAGTTGCTCCGGCCCAAGCCAAACCTCGCGGTTGTAACAGAACGATAAGCGGTGCCGACAACATCGGTATTACAACTTGCAAAGCTGGAAGGTGTGTTAATAAATCCATAGTAGTCAGTCGGCATCCAAAATTTCGGTTTCTTCAATCGTGCCATAACATTCCTTGATACGCACAACCATGGCCAGTCCCAATGCGAGGGTTGATACTCCAACAACGATAGCTGTTAGTATCAGTACCTGTGGTACTGGGTTTGAAAATATTTGATCTTCTACACCGCTTTGTATGATGGGGGCTGTCCCACCTTCTACCTTGTCCATAGTGATATACATAAGAAATACAGCAGATTGAAATATAGATAATCCAATGAGTTTTTTTATCAAATTTGTTTTGCTAATCACGGTATACAGTCCCACCGTTAAAATGATAGCGAATACCCAATAATTGAAGTAGCCCAGCAGTTCTAATAGTTTCATGACAATCTCTCTCGGGCTGCGAACGCATGAAAAATGGCCAGTAGTGCACCACAAACGGCCATGCCAACGCCGGCCTCGATAATTAATATACCCAACTGTTGTCCAAACACAGGATCAGCGGCTAGTACTGAATAATCTAGAAATGTTCCTCCCATCAACATGCAAACCACACCCACGCCGCCATATAGCGATGCACCGCCTATAACCATACCCAACAGCACCCCGCGAGGTATTGCGCGCAACGCTTCGGATTCGCCTTCGAGCAACGCGTAAAGGATTACGCCTGTGGCAATAATTGCACCCGCTTGGAATCCTCCGCCTGGGCCATATTCGCCATGGAATTGTACATAAAGACCAAATAACACGATAAACGGGATCAGCAGTCGGCCGACCACTTGGGGGATAAGATGGTGGCGTAGACCACTACTTTTTCTAATCACTGGCTGATTTTTTCGTGAAGGGCTCACACCAAGAATGAATAAAACCCCGATACAAGCAGCGAAAACAACAAACACCTCGCCCAGCGTATCATAGCCTCGAAAGCTGCCAAGAATTGCGGTGACCACATTGGGAATATCAATATACTCAGGCGTTTTATCTAGATACCAAGGCGCAAGATGTTGATGCACTGGGGCATCAGGGTCGCCGAGCCGTGGTTTGTCGAAAGTGGCGTATATTATTAGCAATGCCAGAACGCCCACAGTAGCTAGAGCGACCCACCGACCTCCAACTCGAGCTTTTTCCCGGTCACCAGTCAGCTCTAATGCACAGAGGAAGATTACCGTTGTCACTCCAGCACCCACCGCAGCTTCTGTTAGTGCTACATCAGCAGCGTCCAAAATAAAAAAGTTGGCCGCCATGAGTAAACTGAAAATAGATGTCAGCATTACCGCGACAAACAGGTCGTCGGTGCGCACTATAGCAATGGCGGTAATGACGAGAAGGGTCAGTAGAAATAGCGCAAAAATTAAGATCATTCTCCAGCTCCTTCTTTGGGTAATTTGTTAGCCTTGGGGGCGTCGCTGGCACTTCCATCGTCTGGCTTGAGACCGGATAATAGCGCGGCATTGGCCAACGCATAGGTAGCTGTTGGGCCAGTCAGCAGCAAAAACAGCATAATAGCAAACAGTTTAATTGCGGCTAGAGACAAACCGGCTTGTAGGATCATACCAACAAAAATTAAGATAGTTGCCATGGTATCAGTAAGGCTAGCGGCATGAATTCTAGTGTAAAAGTTTGGCAGACGCAGGCCGCCTATACCGCCGATTAACACGCAGGCCCCCCCAAGAACGAGTAAAATCCAACTCAGAATATCTAATGCAAAATCAATCATTTTCTGCCTCGGGATCAGATTTTCTTCGGGAACGATTTTGGAAAAAATTTAATACTGCAAGAATCCCGACCATATTGATCAGGGCATAAGCCAACGCAAGATCAAGGAAATCAGGCCGACCGTAAAGAAATGCAATGACGGACAGTAACAATACGGTCTTGGTACCAAACACATTGACTGCCAGTACGCGATCGTAAACGCTTGGTCCTTTAAGTGCTCTCACTAGGGCCAATACCATGGTCACCAAAATGGCTAAAGAGACAACAATATACATAACTAACGGGGCTCCAGTGCTGCGACTCGTCGATTTGCTTCGCCTTTTTGTAATTCTTTTGCACTTTCACTGGTCAGGCAATGAATCAATACTTTCCCCTTGTATAAATCTAACGTGACGGTTCCCGGAGACAGGGTAATGGAGTTGCCAAGAATGACTTGGCCCATGTCCGTTTTGGCTTCCGCTTCAAGCACAACTACGGTGGGGCTTATAGGCATTGAGGGCTTCAGGATTAGCTTGGCTACGTCCAGACTCGAAATAATAATCTCTCGAAGTAGCCACAACCAATAGCCAGGCAGGCGAGGCATCAGTCTAAGTAAATTGGTATTATTCCTGAAAAAGCCCATACGATTTGCTAAGTAAATGCTGAGCAAGCAGGACAAAACACCAAAACTCATGACGAGTGGTTTATAGAGTCCTGACCAGAGAAGCCAAGATATTGCTAAAATAAGCAGAAGTAGCAAAACAGACGAGAGTCTTGTTTCGCCGCGTTGAAACGTATGCCGGGCTAGAGTTAATCTCATAGTTTGCAGGGGTAGTTTTTCAGTAATGATTGATAGACGACTTCCATCGCCGGTTCATTTTCTTTGCTGCTATCTGTTTGGGTTATTAGATCGGCGACGATGACGTTAGCTACATCGCGCAATAACAGCGGATCTCCAAGGCAAAAACCGGCTAAGCCAGCGGCTCTGGAGCGGTCTAAACGGTTTGGCATACGAGTGCGAATCGCGCGTTCCGAGAAGGTCTCTTTACTTTCGAGGGCACTTTCCGCATTTAGCATGACTCTTGCATCGGTCGCTATTGCACCATCTATAAAGCCTTGAATATAGCGGACACAATACTGACCATCTGCGCTTTCTGGTTCAGAATGAAACAGTGCACAGTGCGATGATAGTTCTTGAGCCGTCAGAACTTCTATTGCTTTAGCAGGCGGTACTGACAATAGTTGAACGGCCAAGAAAGCGAAAACCATTAAGGGGAAACTACTTTTTGACATATAAATCCTTTTTGTCTAATGACTTAACTCTATACAATTAATCATAGTGCTAAAAGTCTATTTTAGTTTTTTTTTTCACCAATAAAAAAATTGATGATGTATTTTGAGAAAAAACATTAGATGAGAGAAAGTACACTCGGGAGTCATGGTAAGTTCAATTAGGCCATATCTTAAACCAACACCGATATTTTCACTGCGTAGTTCTAAATGGTCACTGAACAATGGGAGGTAACAAACAAGCTACCATCAAGGTTCGTTATGCAAACCATTTAAAATTCATCGCGAATAAGCGACTAATGTTGAACTCGTTTTCGCTTAGCTACACTAACTATTACATACTCCAAAGCGGAGCCAGTACCAAAAAGGATTTTGAATGCAAAGGAATAGTTTACTCGTTATCGCAGGTTGCTTAAGTCTCTTTGCTGCCTTACTACACATCAGCTGTATATTTGGCGGCCCAGATTGGTATCTCTTTTTTGGTGCAGGTGAAAGCATGGCTCAAATGGCTGCTGACGGTGAGACTTATCCCACCATTGTGACATTAGTTATCGCTACAGTGCTTTGTGTTTGGGGGCTTTACGCATTTTCGGGCGCGGGTTTAATAGTTAAGCTACCGCTTCTAAAAACATGTTTAGTGTTAATCACTGCTGTATATCTCATTCGTGGTGTGGCGGGGTTAATTGTGCCTTTTTTCACGTCAGCCTCCGAGATCCATCAAAACTCTATGACTTTTTGGTTAGTGAGCTCAACCGTTTGTTGTATTTATGGTATTTACTATTTACTTGGAACAAGGTAGTTATGGCGGTAGTTTTCTAACAACAATTAACAAGGTTCTATTTATAATAGGAAAACCATCATGGCGTTTAACGATTTATTTAGACTCAGCTCCCATGCCGTAATCACTAATGACGATGGTCAAGTGCTGTTATTAAAAGCCAATTATGGTGACAAGCATTGGGGCTTACCGGGTGGCGGGCTTGATCCTAATGAAACCATTCATCTGGCATTGCTGCGAGAGTGCCAAGAAGAGTTAGGTTGTGAGGTAACAGTTAATTATCTATCTGGGGTGTATTTTCACTCTGCTTATCAATCGCAAGCGTTTATTTTTCGTTGTGAATTACCAGAGTCAACTCAAATAATGTTAAGTAATGAGCACAGTGAGTATGCATTTTTCGATGTTGCTGACTTATCTTTAGTGCAGCAACAACGAATTAACGATTGCCTAGCGTTTAACGGTCAGGTTTTCAGCGCTGCTTTTTAAAGCCGCTTGATGCCAAGTGGTTAACATGCTCATGATATCGTGTGAGTCTTGCAGTTGTGCTAATGGCCTTGCCACTGTGTATTGCTTACTGTCTAGCGCCGCTAGAACAGCTTCTACCTGGTAGTAAAAACCATTGCCTTTGGCTTCAACGTTAACAATGTCAGCATCTTGCTCATATAACCTTACTGAAAAATGATTGCCTTGGGCTTCTGGTAACCAGGGATTTGAGGTGAACTCAATACTTCCTAAGCTGCCTAAAATGGTAAATCCTGCGTGTAAGCCATAATCTTCAGCTGTGTGTAAATGACATTGCACGCCGTTAGCATAAGTCACAATAGCCGTAGATTCACAAATATTACCATCTTGCCCGCGACGGCCTGTTGCTTGCAGTTGATATTGTTGGCTGACGCTATTACCAAATTGTTGCTGCATGACTAATTGCATTAATGATGCAGGGTAACAACCAAGGTTAAACAATGCGCCAAGACTGGCCGGATTAACAAATTGGCTGATAGCCGCGCAATATTGGCCTCGAATACTTTTTACGTCACCAATGACGCCAGATGCTAGCGTTTGACTTAACTGCTGCATAAAAGGATGCGCAAGATACATTAGCCCTTCTAAAAAGAACACTTGGTTTTGTTTAACCGCATCAAGGCTGGTGATGGTTGATGGCATATCGACCGACAGGGACTTCTCACATAAAATAGCTTTACCCGCATTGGCCGCTTTAATCACATACTCGTGGTGCAAATGATTCGGCAGGGCAATATAAATCACATCTACCAACGGATCGTTAATTAATGCATCGAAATCAGTAAATTGATGTGCGATGTTATATTGCGTTGCAAACTCAGCTAACGTTGTGGTGTTACGGCCTGCAACAGCATATATCTGACTTTGGCCTTGGGCTTTTATCGCATCTGCCATTACACCAGAAATGAAGCTGGTGCCTAAAATACCCCAATTAATTATTTTACTCATTGGTTACTCCTCGGTGGCTAGGCGTTGATAGTCAAAGGCTTGTTTGAGTTCGGTGAGCCCAGCTTTAATAAAGGCTTGAGTGTGAGGCGCAGCAAAGTGGGCATCAAAGGCGGCTTGATCATCATAACGCTCCCAAAATACAAATTGCTTAGGGTGAGTTTTATGTTGAGTTGCCATAGCAAGTGAGCAGCCGGGTTCGCTATTCATGTCGGCGCAAAATTGACGGATTGCAGCAAGGCCCTGGGCTAACGGTACGTCATCTTTAATGTGAATTTCAGCGGTAATAAATATGCCTGCTTGATCTAATTTGTAATCCATAACAACTCCTCAATAGTGATGGTGCATCGTAAACCAGTTTCCATGACAGCAACATCACCATGTGGTGTTTACAGAAAACACTATAGGTTTATAATCTTTGGTATTAATTTTTATTCGTTGGTATAAATGATTGAGGGGCACTTTGGATAAATTAACCGCAATGCAAGTGTTTAGCTGCGTAGCTGAGCAAGGGAATTATGCTGCGGCGGCGCATCAGTTTAATATTAGCCGCACTATGGTAGGCAAGCACATCAATCAGTTAGAAGGCTATTTAGGCGTTAAGCTAATCAACCGCACCACACGTCAGCAAGCATTAAGTGAGTCTGGTCAATTATATTATCAAGAATGTAAAACCATTTTGGCAGCCATTACTGCTGCTGAAAATACCTTACAAAGCATGACGGGCACGATAAGCGGCAGCATTAAGATTAATGCTCCGGTGAGTTTTGGTAATACGTTACTGGCACCGATTGTTAATCGTTTTTTATTAGCGTATCCGCTAGCCGATGTTGATTTACGTTTAGACAATAATCTTGTCGACCCGATGTTAGACAGTGTGGATATTGTGGTGCGCATTGGTGAGCTTGGCGACTCAGCGTTAATTGGTCGGCATATTATGGATTATCACATGCAATTTTGTGCATCACCGCAATATTTAGCGCAGAACCCTGAGATCATATCGAACGCAGATCTGAGTGACCATCATTGTCTTGGGTTTAGTTACTCAAGCAATGGTTCGTTGTCAGTTGCGCATCAACAAGTTTTTGGCAAGCGTCAATATAGGCTGTCGTCAAACAGTGGCGTGGTGCTGACTCAAGCCGCTATCGATGGGTTAGGCGTCGTGTTACAACCCAGTATTGTCGTTAAAGAGGCCATAGACACTGGTCTCTTGGTTAATATCGCGAGTTTAACCCCACCAGAATCCATGCCGATTCATTTATTGTATAAAGACAAAAATTTACCACTCAAAACTCGAACGCTTATTGATTTTATTGTCGCTGAATTAACCTAGTCCAAGATTATAGTTTTCTATTATTTATGCCATTTATTATGCATTTAGTGAGAATAAGCACCCTGAGGGGGGCTAGTTTAATTTGAATATCATTTCATGAAGTCATCGATCATATTTGTGCGCTCAGAATGGTTAGACAAAAATAAAATCAGGGACTAATCTAATATTAAACAAATTGCTAGAGAGTTCCCTATTAGACTTATATTGGTGCTACTATTTTTTTTCAGCTTTTACGTTACCAGTAAACCTATTGAATTAACCAATGCTGTTGATGAGTTATTCATTAATAAGCAATTGGCTATTTTACAGGTTACCAGTGACGATGTGTCGTTTGACGATGCACTCAATCGTTATCGACAAGGTGAATTTTCCCCTAACCATGAGGGTAAAGTGAGTTTTGGTTTTACTCGTGATGTCATCTGGACTTCTGTGCTCATTAACAATGCATCTAGCATAGCCATAAACAAAGTTTTTTACCTTGATTCATCTTGGTTAGATAAGGCTGATTTTTATTTTGTTCGGCAACACAAGTTAGTTGCTAATCTCTTCACTGGTGACACACTTCCTTTTAACTTACGTCGCTCACAAACCCGTATGATTTCAGAAGAATATGTGTTTGAGCCTGGCTTAACTCAAGTGCTGATTCGGTTTGAATCTAAAGATCCTTTATTAATTCCGCTGTATTTAGCAACGGCACAAACCATTCAAAACAATGTAGAGCTAAGTCACTATTTTTATGGCTTTTTATACGGTGCGTTTTTCATGTTGTTGGTGTACAACATTGTGCTTGCCGTGAGTTTAAAAGACAGTCGGTATATTTATTATTCATTGTATTTACTGTCTTTTTTGAGCTTAAATGTGGCTTATACAGGCCATGGTTTTAAAGTTCTCTGGCCAGAGAACCTGTTTGTTCAACGTTGGGCCATGATCGTTTTTCTTTACAGTTACATTATTTTTGGCATTGCTTTTTGCTTTGAATTTCTAAAGCTAAAAACCTATTTGCCTCGCGTATATCGTTTTAGTCAGCTCATTTATGCTGCGCTAGTACTACTTATGCTGGCAGTGTTTATTAATGCCGATCAACTGTTAGCAGTGAATATTGGCGTGGGATTAACTTCGTGTTTAGTGGTGATTTTTATCAGCCTTGGGTTGCTGGCATTAAAAAATGGTCATGCAATGGTTAAATTTTTTATTCCAGCGGTGTTTATTGGAGCTGGCGGCGCGGCTTTTTCGGCCGCCACAACCTGGGGGGTAATCCCGTACAATACACTCTTATTTCATGGTATTGAGATTGGTATGTTGATTGAAATGTCGATTTTAGCCTTAGCGTTAGCGTTCAATTTAAAAGAGGTTGATAAAGCGCGTATAACCGCAGAAGTGATTGCTCAGTACGATCACTTAACAGGCTTATATAATCGACGTGCTTTTACTGTTAATGCCGCGCCGTTGTGGGAGCTGGGTGTTAGAGAGCAAACGCCATTGAGTATGATCCTGCTAGATATTGATTGGTTTAAAGCCATTAATGATAAATACGGCCATGCAGTGGGAGATTCGGCTCTAAAAGCGATAGCCAAAACATTGCAACAACATATAAGAAAAAGTGATGTACTTGCTCGATGGGGCGGAGAAGAATTTATTATATTTTTGCCTAACACTTCGCAACAAGCAGCGATTCAATTGGCCAATACTATTCGTGAAAAGATAGCGTCCGTAACGGTATTTCACGACGGGGAGGGGTTATCTGTTACAGCCAGTTTTGGGGTGGCAGAGTATCACAGCCAGATGAATAAATTAGAAGAACTGATTAAGCTGGCAGATAAGGCGCTATATCAGGCCAAAAATAGTGGCCGTAATGTGGTGTGTGATTTTCCATCTCCGATTACGCAACCATCACAACCTCAAGAGATAGCTCAGCAGGATGCTGTTTAGCCACACTCCTGTTTAACCACTCTCGCTTAACCTTGTGTAAAGATTTAATACGGGCATTAGTTCAAATTAATGCCCGTATTATTGTCTTCAACTTGATAGCAAATTTTACAATTCATCATAATGAGGGCGTGTTAATCATTCCCTTTAAGACAATGTCATCATAAGCGACAAACCCTAAAATTTTGCCAGCTTCAATCACCGGAGCTTTATTAATATTGAATCGTTCAAATAGGCGGGCGGTATAGCGTACATCCATATCGGCTGGTACAGAAAATACCGGCTTTATCATAATCTCATAAATATTGGTGCGCTCTGGCGACTTGTCTTTTGCCAGCACTTTACGGGCGATATCACTCATTAATACCATGCCGTATTCGTCATGTTCGTTGCGTTTATCGACCACCAAAATACTGACATTTTTGGTCACGGCAACTTGAATAGCCTCCGCAACTGTATGCATACCGTCCACCATGGCGTAACGGTTATTCATCACATCGCGATTACGGGTAGGGGCTGACTTTGTCATATTTGGTCCTCAATGTCTTTACTCAACTTTTCAACCTGATGAGCCACACCTACGGCATCTTCAACATCAATTTGAATCGCAATCCCTTTACCTGAGTTGGTATCAAATTCACCCACTTTGGCAATGGTTTCTAAAATACAGCGACACATATGTTCTTCAACCAACCATAAAATCACATCGCGCTGTACATCTAAGGTAAGGCCCATAAAGGTTTTCTTTTTTTCTAAGCCTTCACCTCGTGCATGGTTTATTACCGTAGCGCCAGTGGCCCCAGCAAGACGCGCGGCATCGAGCACTTCGTCGGTACAGTCTTCGTCAACAAAGGCGACGATTAATTTAAAGCGCATAGATTACTCCTTAATCGCTTTACGTTTGGATAAATAGTCAACGATTTGGGCATAACCCATTACGGTGATCATCGGAAATAAACTGGCAAAGGTGATTAAGCCAAAGCCGTCAATGAGTGGATTTCGGCCTTCAACGTTGGTGGCAAGCCCAAGGCCCAATGCCGCAACCAAAGGTACGGTTACGGTTGATGTGGTCACGCCACCTGAGTCATATGCCAGAGGTACAATCATTTTAGGCGCATAAAAGGTTTGGATAACCACGATGACGTAACCTGCCATAATGTAGTAATGGATGGGATCGCCAACCACAATACGAAAGCAGCCTAAGGTAATCCCAATAGCCACACCCAATGCGACCGAAATGCGTAAACCTTGAATACCAATGGTACCAGCAGATACTTGATTTGCTTTAATCGCTACCGCAATCAGTGACGGCTCGGCAATGGTGGTACTAAAACCAATCGCGGCGGCAAACACATATACCCAAAAATAATCCTGCCAAATAAATGGTGCTTTGCTGCCATCGGGGTGTAAAAACTCGCTGGTGGTTAATTGGTTTGCCATGCTTTCGCCAATAGGAAACAGTGCGAGTTGTAAACCGACTAAGAAAAAGGTTAACCCTATAATCACGTAGACAAAACCCAGTAACACTTTGCGCCATTGGGTGACAGGGCGTTTGAGTACGCCAAGTTGAAAGCCAAACAAAATCACTGCAATGGGGATAACATCACGAGCGGTCAGTAATAAAGTGCCGATCAGTTCATTAAACAAGTGCACTCCTCGTAGTGTGTCGTTGTGCTACTGCGCTTAATCAATTTAAAAACACCATGCCGTAAATCAATACAAAAATCATTGGGCTAAGGCTGGCAAAAGCAATGAGGCCAAAGCCATCTAACATTGGGTTTCGGCCTTTAATCACACTGGCAAGGCCGACTCCTAATGCTGTTACCAAAGGCACGGTAATGGTTGATGTAGTGACGCCACCTGAATCGTAGGCAATACCAATAATATTGGCAGGGGCAAAGCTGGTAAGGATCATCACAACTACATAACCACCAATGATGATGTAATGAATAGGCCAACCCTTAAGAATACGGATCACGCCAAGTAAAATGGCTAAACCTACCGAAATTGCAACCGTGATACGCAGTCCCATAGCATAAGAATTCATGGCCAGCTTATTAGCCTCAATCGCACCCGTATTAGCGGCGACTTGAGCCGCTTCATTGGCTACGGCTGTTAGCGCAGGTTCAGCTAATGTGGTGCCAAATCCTAATGAGAACGAGAATATCACTAACCAAAATACACTGCCTTTTCGTGCTAATGCTTCTGCTAATGACTCACCAATGGGAAACAAGCCCATTTCTAAACCAAATACAAAAAATGTCAGTCCTAGTACAATAAACACCAAGCCGATTAATATTGACCCAAGCTCAGCTGGCGCTTGATGTAGGACAAATATTTCGAAAAAACTGACAACCAAGATAATCGGAATAAGATCTTTAAAACTCGAGAGCATGGCATGGAGCAATTTAACAATGGCTGACATTGGCTCTCCTGCGTAATAAGTATTTAACTAATTATAAATACTCAGATTTATAAAAGCTTAGTTTGAGTTTGACGCATACTCGACATATGGCAACAAATTGATTACATTAATGTTCAGTTACGAGACTTGAGTCATAAAATTGCTCAGACAATGCTTGAACAAAGGAATAATACAAAAGGAATTAATACCAATGAATAAACTGTTGCGTTTATCGATTATCAGTATTTTTGTTAGCCAAATAGCTTATGCTGCACCAACAGAAACAGCGGGGTTCTCGCAAGCTTACCAACAATATAACAATGCTGTTGAGGCTAATAACCAAGCCGATATCATCACCTATGCCCAACAAGCTTACGAACTTGGCGAAGTTAAATTCGGCGCAGACAGCATTGATAGTGCCAAATTAGCGATGAATTGGGCTAATGCCATTGTTGCGCAGTCAAAGCAGAACAATAATGGCCGGGTGATTCAAGATGAACAGGTGATAAAAGCGCAACAATTATTTGAGTCAGCTTTAGCCGTGTACCGTCAAAAATTGCCTGAAAATGATATTGCCTTAATTGATCCACTTGTAGGCTTAGCAGAAACCACCGCAGATGATGCTTATGCCAAAAAAGTGTTATTTGAGGCGATTGATATTGCCCAAGAGGCGGATAATGAACTCACTGTAGCTGAAGTGAAAACTATGGCGTTTTATCGTCTAAAGAGTACGGAGTTTTATACTCGCACGGTGAGAAATTTCGCTTTTGACGCTTATGATATTTATGTCAAAAAGCTACCAGAAAACGCAATAAAACGTGTTAATGCGACTTATCTTTATGGGGCATTAAATGAGGCTATGGGTAAGCACACTAAAGCGACGGATGCTTTAGTTGAAGTGATAAAACAATATCAAGCATTGCCTTATAGCCACCCACATGAGCTGCGTGCTCATGCCTTGCTCGTTGATATTTATCAAAAACGAGGCCAGGATGATCAAGCCACTGAGCATTGTATTGCCATTGGTAAAATGACGCCGTGGAATGAGCAACAAGAGCAAACGCCTTTATTTAGAACACCACCAGATTACCCTATGTCTTATGCAAAACGGGGTAAAAGTGGTTGGGTCAAATTACAATTTACTGTTGATGAGCAAGGTTTTGTACAATCACCACAAGTGCTTGACTCTAAAGGAGGCAGTCAGTTTGAGAAAGAGTCAATTGAGGCGCTGACCCAGTGGCGTTACGCGCCTAAATTTGTTGATGGTAAGCCAACCAAGGGCACTTCAACTGTGCGTTTAGACTTTACCCTAGGTTAATAAAGAGGTTAATGAGTCGTGAATTAGCTTAATAAATACATACTCAACATTCCTACGCACACAATCACAAAGCCAGATTCAATCATGAACTGGCTTTTTTGTAGCTGTTTTTTACCTTGCTTCAAAATGGTCACCAGTTGGTTTTGTTTGTATATTCTGCACGATATTAACGAGGTTTGTGGATCGGTTATGAGTTGAAAACGGCACTTTTTACCGTTATCGAGCAACACATCATGCATGCTCTGTAAGCCAAAGTTAAATTTACGCGACACGACCTTACCATTAATAAAGACGCGCTCTAAACCACACCAATTGCTTGCTTGTAACTCAATGTTGTCTTGATTGAGAAGGTAAGAAAATTTAATCATAATGTTCATCCTTTCATATGATAACTGCACAATTTACCGATACAAACGCTGTAAGCTTAAGCTCATTCCAGTTGGTTTTTATTTCCTTATTAACATTAATAAAAGCAGAGCTATGTGACATTTTCCAGCACACAAATATGAACAATTTAAGAATTTAACCTATGTCATTGCTGGCTATGGAAATATTTATTTTTATATTTTTAGTTGCAAAATAAGGGGGATTGGATAGGGAAGTTATGGGTCGGGAAGTTATGGCTAAGGTGTTTGGCAAGCAGCACACTCATTGGTCTAGCATCATACTTGTGCTGGATAAGTGTGTAATCTTAATCAGTTTGGCTTGAGTTAAGCGTTGTAATAGGCCTTGAGTAAATCTTTCCAAGTAATAATACCGACAATATTGTTATTTTCTAATACCGGAAGGCAGCCAATGTTATTGTCTAAAATTAGTTGAGTCGCGAGGTTGATGTCACAATGGGGGGCAATCGTTAAAGGGTTGTGACTCATTACTTGATGAACCCGCTTTTGTAAGGTTTCAGTATCACGAATGAGTTCTGCTGCGGTGCCAATATTGGGGCTTAACGCACTTAAAAAGTCGCGGTGCGATAAAATACCTGTCAAGTGACTGTCTTCATCGATAACCAGTAAGTGGTGAAAGCTGACATTATCGAAAATTTCTTTTGCTAATGACAAGCGATCATCCATTTCGATAGTCACAACGCGAGTGATCATGATATCGGCCACGCTGATATGACGATGTGATACTGCAGTTGTGTCACTTGTTGTCTGATCTGTTGTCTCTGTCGATATTGTCATAGGTGATTCTCCACTCATTTATCTTTTTATATCAGATAAATAATAGCGTAACAATCATTTAACGATTTATAACCGCATCGAAACAATCCATTGGATTCATGTTCAAGAGGCAATTTGGCCTTGTGGTAAATGGCCTGCGAGGTATTTTTGATATTTAATGGGTTTAAGTTGGTGAACATCTACCAAGACTAAACCATCAATGCAATCACCAAATTCAGGGTCGATACCAAAGTCTAAAAATTTTACGCCTTGGTTGTCGCACAATTCACCATATTGTTTAAATAACGTCGGTACAGATACAGCCATATTTGCTAATGTCCGTTTAAGTATTTTAAAGTTCTCGGCGTAGTCGCTGCCGTTAAACAAGAGTTGTAATTGGGCTATTTTTTCAGGCGTAAATTGATATGAATTAAATGAGCTAGCTAATACTTTATCTGTTGCAAAGTGATGCTGGTAGAAAAACACTATCATTTCTTTTGCCTGTAACGGCAGGCTATCGCTTAACGATACTGGGCCAAATAAATAGCGATATTGAGGATGCTTAACTAAAAACGCACCAATGCCTTGCCAAAGGTATTCTAAACTGCGTCGGCCCCAATATTTGGGCTGTACAAAGCTGCGGCCAAGTTCTAATCCTTGATCGAAATAAGGGGTAAAGGCGTCTTTGTAATCAAATAACGACTGGCTGTAGAGTGAATTTTCGCCAACGTTTTCATGTAACACCTTAGCGCTGACAAAACGGTATGCTCCGACGATTTCTAAGTCATCTTTGTCCCATAACACTAAGTGTAAGTAGTGGTTGTCGTATTTATCGGTGTCACGGCGCTTACCTGTGCCTTCGCCCACAGCACGAAAAGCAATTTCTCGTAATCGACCGATTTCACGCATGATGGCGCTACTGTGTTGATGCTTGTACAGATAGATTTGTTTGTTGTCTTGGGTTTGCCCGAGTAATTCGCATTGTGTTAACGCACTTTGCAGTTCACTGCGTTTCTCCGGGTGAGCAATTGCATTTTGGGTCGTAAATAACGGGCTCCGATTTTTGCCTATTCGGTATAAATGGTTTTTAAGCAGTTTTACTTTTGTTTTTAAGGGAAACTCCTGGGTGTTAACCACTTCTTTGGCGATCAACTGCCCAATACGAATTGGCATGACTTGGTTGACTTGCTTAAACATTTCTTTGACTAATAATAACGTTGCTAACGGTTTATAGAGCATTGAAGCGCCATAAAACGTGGCTGAGTTTTTTGCGTCTACGAAAATAGGTAATAGGGGCGCATTACAGGCACGAGCCATTTTTAAAAAGCCACTGTGCCAATGTAAATCGGTGACACCTGAGGGACGTAAACGTGACACTTCGCCCGACGGGAATATCAGTACAGCTCCTTCACTTTTTAAATGCCGATGTATTTCATCTAGATGTTGCTTGGGTGTGCCGCCGGTCATATTACGCACAGGTAATAGGATGGAATGCAACGGTTTAATGGCCATTAATAATTCATTGGCGACTACTTTGATGTCTGGGCGAACCTGGCTGATAAGCTTTATAAGGGCGAGGGCATCGAGTGAACCTATTGGGTGATTAGCGTATATCACCACGCGGCCTTCGTGTGGGATATTTTCAACTTCGTTATTGGGCACACTGTAAGTAAAGTTTAAACAGGCTAAGATTTGTTCGACAAAATCCACGCCAGATAAATGCGCATATTCATTGGCAATGTCGTTACATTGTTTCTCGTGGAGTAAATAACGCAACATGGCTTTAGTGGGCGTTGCTAACCACGGCCTGTTGTGCACATTTGGTAGATTTTGCTCCACGACATTATCGACTGTAAATATCATAATCTTATCCTTTTATGCAACGTGCTGTTTTTGATGTGTGGTTTTGTTGTCATCTTGACGAGCAAATTGAATATTACTGACGGTTTCAGCTTGTAGAGTTTGCTCGTTCCATTTAAGCAGCTGCACATCGCCTTCCAGGGTTTCTGCAATCAAGGTGCAGTTTTCAACCCAATCCCCGTCGTTGGCGTAAATCAGTGGTTGTTGATTCATGCTGTGCTCTGAAAGTTCAGGCTGGTGAATATGGCCGCACACCACCATGTCGACCTGTTTTTTCGCGGCGTAACGCAATACAGCATCACGATATTGATTAATGGCTTGTTGGGCTTTATTGACTCTAAGTTTGATGTAACTGGCCAACGACCAATAGGGATAGCCCATGGTGCTTCTTATTGCATGCAATTGTCGGTTTAGCCACAGCAACACATCGTATAAATGATCGCCTAATTTGGCATAAACACGACTAACACACACTTGCGAGTCAAATTGATCGCCATGAAGCATTAAAAAGCGTTTGCCCGTAATGGACTCATGAATATGTTGTTTTGCTAAGGTGACACCTCTAAAGTGACTGTCAGCATAGGCTTTAAATGCTTCGTCATGGTTACCCGGAATAAACACGACCTGAGTGCCGTTACTGGCAAGCTCTAGGATTTTTTTGATGACTTTTTTATGACTGTCTGGCCAGTAGACTCTTTTTTTAAGTGCCCATACATCGACAATATCACCCACAAGGTACAGATAATCACTTTGGCTGTGGTTTAAAAAATGCAGTAAAAATTCGGCTTTACAGTCAATGCTGCCAAGGTGAACGTCTGATATCCACATAGCATGAAAATGCTGGATTTTTGCTTTGTGGGTTAAGTGGGATAAAGATTGGCGTTGCTGATTACTTTTACTGTGTGAAATCATCTGTCGTTCACCCTAATACACAGATTATGTCAGTGTTGATTCAGGGTAAGGCTGTTATTTGACGCTAAGGTGAACGATTTATTGCAACTTGATTAAAGTGTTAGCCAATAAAAAAAGGAAATGCATAGGCATTTCCTTATTTAGCAATGTATCGATGGGGCCAGTCTGGCACACAGCCGTGGCGATTATTGTGCCGCATCAATAATGGCTTTAGCCATTTCGTCTGCAACCGAACCCGTGGTGCGATTCTCTGCATCTGCACGGCTAAAAATAGTTAATAGCGTATGATAGATTTGCTCAACTTTGGCCTTAGATGCTGCAGCGTCATAGTTTTTCTCAAATGACACGTTAATAATCCCGCCCGCGTTAATCACATAATCTGGCGCGTACAAAATGCCCATTTGCTTGAGTTTTTCGCCGTGGCGCACCTCTGCTAACTGGTTATTGGCACAACCGGCAACGATAGTGGCTTTTAATAGTGGCAGGGTGACGTCATTAATTGTGGCGCCTAAGGCACAAGGTGCATATACATCGACATCTTGAGTATAGATGTCTTGTGGGGCAACTACTGTGGCACCAAATTCGGCGGCCACACGGTCAAGTGATGATTGGTGAATGTCAGTTACAATCAGCTCTGCACCTTCTTCGTGTAAATGCTTACACAGGTAATAACCTACGTGCCCAACGCCCTGTACCGAGACTTTAATTCCTTTTAGGCTGTCTACACCACGCTGATGTTTAACAGCCGCTTTAATGCCTAAATAAGTGCCTAACGCGGTTAATGGCGATGGGTCGCCTGATTTGCCTTCCATGCCGGCAACAAATTCAGTTTCGCGGCTGGCAATCATGATGTCAGATGTTGATACGCCAACATCTTCTGCTGAATAGTATTTACCACCTAAGCTATTCACAAAGCGGCCAAAGGCTAAAAATAATGCTTCGCGGTCAGTGGTTTTAGGATCGGCGATGATCACGGCTTTACCGCCACCCATGCTTAGGCCTGCTAGTGCATTTTTATAGGTCATACCACGCGAGAGACGCAATACATCCGTTAACGCTTCATCATCCGATTGATAGTTCCACATACGGCAACCGCCAACGGCTGGACCAAGGTTAGTGTTGTGGACTGCGATAATGGCTTTTAAGCCACTTTGCTTGTCATGACAAAATACCACTTGTTCGTGTTCATCGAACGAAACATGATTAAATACTGTCACGTGTAATCTCCGCTTGCTGTGTGTAAAAGTAAAGTAACGTACCTAGGGAATAGAATCTATTAGGTACAAACGACTGCTTGTTAAATTTATTGCAGCACGATAGCATTTAGCGCTACTCTCAACAAAGCATGATTTAGTTATTTTTGTGATTGATGTGGAAATTTAGCTTGCCACTTTACGTAAACGTAAAGTAACTTATGTTGCATCATTGTTTTTGAGATTGAATTTTAGGTTAATTATTGTTCTAACCTGAAAAATAACAATAAGATAGGAAGTATTATGACTGAAGAAGTTGCAGAGAATGTCACTGAGCCAACAGTAGACCAAGAAGCCTTAAGACAAGAGTGGGTGCGTACTCAGTTTCAAAAAGCCAATCGCTTTTTGGCTGAAAAAGGCGTGATCCCAAGTAACGTACTGGCCAGTGAAAGTCGCTATCTAGCGCCTTATTTAGCCATTTGGAAAATGGAATCTAAGCAGCCTAAAAAACAAACCTTTTGGGTGATGTCGGGTGACTTACCATCTGATTATGTTGACGTTAAAGTGGCGGCTACAGCACGAGATGCCATTCGTCATTTTTCAATGATGTGGCAGCTTAAAGCTGAAAACCTACATCAATCAGGCGCTACCAGAGATGAGACTCAACGAAAATTTGCCCAATTATTAGTGTCACGTGCAGAAAGCCTGCACAGAATGCATCAAGATGAAAAACTTTGGGGTTAATACCTCAACAGCGCAAATAACAAAAAAGGCACCCAGGTGCCTTTTTGTTTATCTTAACCTGCGTCATCGCTTATTAACGCGCAATGACTTTAAATTTAGCATTCGTCTTCAGCGAGGTAATACAAACCTTGATTAACCAGTTGGGTTAATAGCTCAAGTAATACGGGCTGTTCAACCAGTTCACTGGCTTGCTCAGGCATAATGCTGACATTGTTGGCAAACAGCTGTAATACCGCTTCGCTTGCCTGTGCTAGTGGGTACTCTTCACCATTAATAAATAACCGCGACTGGCTGTCTTGTTCAAGGCGTAACACCTTTAAGCCACCAATGCGCTGAATAATCGCGTCTTGCTCAATGGCATCAATTAAGTCATCATTGCTTAATGGTTCTTCATCTTCACAAACATCCAGTTCAAATCTGTTTTGACTTAATAATTTTCCTAGCATGGTTTGGTATGCTTGAGGATCTTGAGCAAGTTGCACCAATAAATCCATGATGCCTTGTTGATGCGTTTGGCTGATTACCCCAGGCGCAGTTGGCTCATCGGTGGAGGTAAAGCGTTTATTGCCTAAATTGTTGTCGATAAGGCTGTCGGCTAATTCAGTTAATAATTCTTGTTGGCTCGGCGCTCTAAATCCAATGGAGTAGGACATGGCTAAAGTCACGGTTTCGCCGCAATGCGGATAACCTGGAGGAATGTACAACACATCTCCTTTTTGCAATACCACATCAATAATCGGTTCAAAATCGTCAACTAAAGGTGAGTTTTCATTGCCACCACGACGTTTATGTAGGCCTTTGTCACCGACTTTCCAGCGACGTTCACCTTCACCTTGAATAATGAACACATCATAGTTGTCGATATGTGGTCCTACGCCGCCGCCCGGAGTGGCAAACGACACCATTAAGTCATCAAAACGCCAGTCGGGTAAAAAGCGAAATGCTTCAACTAATGGCTGCGATGCGGGATACCAATGGTTAACGGCCTGCACTAATAACTGCCAGTTATCTTCGCCAAATTGGTCGTAGTCTTCAAATGGACCTTGTACCACGTCCCAATCATCACCTTTGGTGACAACCACGCGCGATGAAATCTCTTCTTCGCATGCGAGGCCTGCCAGTTCGTCTGCAGCAATTGGGTCTTCAAAATCAACAAATGCCTGTTTGATTACAAGGGGTTTCTGCTGCCAATGCTGTTTAATAAAGGCTTGGGTATCAATATTTAATGTGTACATCATTGACCTCAGATGGAGAGTGGTAAATCCAATAAAAAGCGGTCACAGATGCGACCGCCAAGATTAGCTTATGTCGATTAAATGACTATTTTAGCTCGTCAACAAAGGCTTCTGCACGGCCGATGTAATTTGCTGGAGTCATTTTTTTCAGTTCAACTTTGACGTGTGCTGGCAATTCAAGGCCATCGATAAATACAGCAAGTTGCTGCGCATCAATACGCTTACCACGTGTCAGTTCTTTAAGTTTTTCATACGGCTTTTCGATGCCGTAACGACGCATCACTGTTTGTACTGGTTCAGCCAATACTTCCCAGTTTTTATCAAGCTCGGCAAGCAGCTGTGCTTGATTCACTTCTAATTTGCTAATGCCTTTTAGCGTGGCTTGGTAAGCAATAAGCGAGTGTGCCATACCGACACCAAGGTTACGTAAAACCGTTGAGTCAGTTAAGTCACGTTGCCATCTTGATACCGGTAATTTAGCGGCTAAATGCTGCATTAATGCGTTGGCGATACCGAGGTTACCTTCAGAGTTTTCAAAGTCGATTGGGTTGACTTTATGCGGCATGGTTGATGAACCAATTTCACCTGCTATGGTGCGCTGCTTAAAGTGACCTAATGCAATGTAACCCCAAATATCACGGTCAAAATCAATTAAAATCGTGTTGAAACGCGCAATTGCATCAAATAATTCAGCAATGTAGTCATGCGGCTCAATTTGCGTGGTGTAAGCGTTCCAGTTAATGCCAAGGCTGGTCACGAAACGTTGTGACAGCTCATGCCAGTTAACTTCTGGGTAGGCAGAGATGTGAGCGTTGTAGTTACCGACAGCACCGTTAATTTTACCCATAATCTCAACAGCATTGATTTGGTTTAATTGGCGCTCAAGACGCACGGCAACGTTGGCCATTTCTTTGCCTAAGGTTGACGGTGATGCTGGCTGACCATGGGTGCGCGACATTAACGGTACGCTTTTATTGTCATGAGCGAGCTTTTTAATGGCATCGATAATTTGCTGACATTGCGGCACTAATACTAACTCACGCGCTTCTTTTAGCATTAAGCCGTGTGATAAGTTGTTAATGTCTTCAGAGGTACAGGCAAAGTGTACAAATTCGTCAATCGCAACAAGCTCAGCGTTATCGGCAATTTGTTCTTTAATGAAATATTCAACCGCTTTTACATCGTGGTTGGTGGTGCTTTCGATGGTTTTAACGCGCAGTGCGTCTTCCTCGTTAAAGTTATTTTTGATGCTGTCTAACAAGGCAAGGGCGGTTTCACTAAATGGGGGAACTTCTTCAATCTCTGGGCAGCTAGATAATAGCTTTAACCAGTTAATTTCAACTTGAACACGGTACTTAGTAAGACCGAACTCGCTGAAAATCCCTCTTAATGAGGCGGTTTTACTACCATAACGACCGTCTACCGGAGAGATAGCAGTTAGTGCGGAAAGATCCATTTGAAGCTCCTTGATGAACTTTGTTGTAGGGTGAATCGATTAATTGTTATTTTGGCTTTTTTTAGCGGTATCAAATATCGCTCTTCGGGCAAACACTAAATGGCGACGTTTGCCGCCTAATTGGCGCCATAATACTGCGCTGCGCATGGCTGCAAGCAGTAGGGCTCGAATTTTATGTTGTACGATGGGCTGCTTTAAGCATTCTGGGTTGCCTGATATTTGCAATTTAGGCCCAAGTTCACTAATGACATCACTATAAGTACTGGCAAAGTTAGCAATAACTTGCTCATCGGTGATTTCAAAGTGATTTAATTGGCGGTGTATTTGGTTAATGCGCTCAGCAAGCATGCCTAAGCCGTTTGCCGAACGAGCCAGTTTGCGCTCTAGCGCTAATACACCGACTAAGTAGCGGGTGGTTTCGACATCTTTATTGCTGCCATCGCCCAGTTGGTTTTGAATTAACTGATAGCCTTTATTTAGTATGCTTTTGTCTTGGTACACATCGGCAGTGGCTTCGGGCTCGGTGACTAAGATGGTATTTAATGTTGCTGCCAACGCTTCTTTATCGCTTTCACCGTGGCGCGCTAAATACTGAACCTGGCCAATTGCCTGTAAAATACCGGCAAATGCCATTGTGCGTTCGAACAGCAGACTCTCTGGAGTTTGACTCACGATTTATCCTCGGACTAAGGTATCGATAATGCCGCCGCCTAAACAAATTTCACCATCATAAAACACCGCTGATTGGCCTGGCGTGACTGCGGCAACAGGTTCATCGAATGTCACGGTAATATTATCAGGGTCTGTGTAGACTAACGTACAGGCCACATCGCGTTGACGGTAACGCGTTTTTACGGTGATGTGACTGTTATTGGCAGGGCCTTTACGATCAACCCAATGCAGTTGCTTAACGGTCATGCCCTGTGACATAAGGCGAGGATGGTTTGCACCTTGTGCAACCACGAGCACATTACGCAGTAAATCTTTTTCGACTACGTACCACGGGTCTTCGTTGCTGTTCTTTAAGCCGCCAATCCCTAGGCCTTTACGTTGGCCTAGAGTGTGATACATCAAGCCTTGATGAGTACCAATGACTTCGCCTTCAGCGGTTTCAATGTCACCCGGTTGCGCCGGTAAATAAGTGGCAAGAAAGTCAGTAAATTTACGCTCGCCAATAAAACAAATGCCGGTACTGTCTTTTTTGTCGTGAGTGATTAAGCCCATTTTTTTGGCAATCTCACGCACTTCGTGTTTTTCAAGCTCACCGACAGGAAATAAACTGCGCGCCACTTGCTCATGGCTTAAGGTATATAAGAAGTAGCTTTGATCTTTATTGCCATCAACACCACGAAGCATTTCAACGCTGCCATCGCTGTTGTCGCGACGACGAACATAATGGCCCATAGCGATATAATCGGCGTCTAAAATTTCGTCAGCAAATTCTAAGAATGCTTTGAATTTAATTTCTTTGTTGCACATGATGTCTGGGTTAGGCGTACGGCCTGCTTTGTATTCAGCTAAGAAGTACTCGAACACGTTGTCCCAGTATTCGGCGGCAAAGTTGACGGTGTGCATTTTAATGCCAAGCTTGTCACATACCGCTTGCGCATCTTTTAAATCATCGGCAGCAGCGCAATATTCGTCGGTGTCGTCTTCTTCCCAGTTCTTCATAAATAGACCTTCAACCTCGTAACCTTGCTGGATAAGCAAATAGGCCGAAACAGAAGAATCTACACCGCCGGACATGCCGACAATGACTTTTTTACCATTAGAAGTTGGGGTGATTGATGTCATAAATCCTAAAACCATTGAATATAGAGAGTATGTATATGGTGGTGTCTGTTTACGGTTTCAAGGTAATGATAACAATTGACTGAGCTTGAAAGCCGTTAAACAAGGTCAAAAATAAAGTAAAAGAGAGATAAACCTTATCTTATCGAGTAAACATTGCATTTGTGCGGCGCATATTCTACCACGCATTCGAGCGCTGGGCTATCTTGAAGGACAGTCAATATAGGGCTAAAACTGAGCTAACACGTGTGCAAATAATCCGCATTAAGTAAAGATAATGGTAAATGGTGCGGACTCGGTTTTGTATTGCTTTTGGGCGTTAAATCTCTGGTTGCCGGAGGGGATTGGTCTAACAATCCGGCTTGTTGTATATAATCATCAATACTTTTGAGCACGAGCGGGCTGCGTAATTGATCGCCTAACTCACTAATTTGTTTGCGAGATAACCAATGAGTTCGGGTAATGGCGCTATCGAGTGGCGTGGCCTCAATAGGTCGCTCTAGAGTAATGCAGAAGGTATATCGTACAAACGCGAGTTCATCACTGGCACTAAATTGATAAATCCCCACAATGGCTTGCGGTACAATGGCCAGTCCCGTTTCTTCTAATACCTCCCGTGAGCAGGCATCAATAAGTGACTCATTGGCTTCTAAATGTCCTGCGGGCTGATTAAATTTAACCCGGCCATTAATCATTTCTTCAACCAGTAAAAACTTACCCTGGCTGTACACAACACAGGCGACAGTGGTATTGGGTTTATAACGTTGAGTCATTTATTTAATCCCTTATGCGTGTATCGCTAATGTTATTTATGATTAACGGTTAGCGTTGGCTGATTTGTTTGTATTGACCATTTTGTAAATCATCTAGACACCATTGACCTATTTTATAACGGATTAATCTTAAGGTTGGGTGGCCTACATGGGCAGTCATGCGTCTGACTTGACGATTTCGACCTTCACAGATTTGCACTTCAAGCCAGGTAGTGGCTATTGATTTTCGCTCTCGTACTGGCGGTACTCGGGGCCAAATAGCGGGTGAGTCCATTATTTTTACCTTTGCAGGTAGAGTCATTCCGTCTTTAAGTTCGATCCCATTGCGTAATGCATTTATAGCGTCTTCTGTTGGCTCACCTTCGACTTGCACCCAATAGGTTTTAAAGGTTTTTTTATTTGGCTGCGTTAACTTAGCTTGCAGTTGACCATCGTTAGTGAGCAGTAATAAGCCTTCGCTGTCTCGGTCTAATCGTCCGGCGGCGTACACGTCACTAATGGGGATAAAGTCTTTTAGTGTTTGGCGACCTGATTCATCGGTAAATTGGCAAAGCACGTCAAACGGTTTATTAAACAACACGATAATGAGGTTTTCGACAGGTGGTTTCGCTGGGCTTTTACGTCGAGTTGTTTTGCCCGCGTGTGTAGACTTAGACGTTTGCGACAAGGGACGGCTATTTTTGGCAGCCGTTTTTTTAAATGAACTGAATTTACCTGAGTTTGCCATAAAGGTTTGGATATTATCCTTCGTCGTTTAAGGGGGTTTGTAATAAAGGGTTTGTAATAAGAATTAACATCTTTTATGTCAGTTTACTGTGTATTCGCCCTTAGTGGAATTTGAAAATTGCCAAGAATGATCTATGATGTCCGCCTAAAAATTGTGATCTGTACCTAATTTATCACTGCTTATGGTGTGTTTTTAGCAAAATATACCGTTGCAATGTGGAAAAAATATAATAAAAAATGGGATAGGGGATTTCACATACAGTGTTCACATTGGATGTGAGCCCTCGTTGCAAATCAAGGTTCGCTCGCGTGAGTGTTATCCACCAAAGCCCATCAAATGCTTATACAATTTATTCTAATAAGTTATTAATTTACAATAATGTAGGAAATATAATGAAAGATAACACTCCAACGATCATATACACAGAAACTGATGAAGCTCCAGCCCTTGCTACACTGTCTTTATTACCTATTATCCGTAACTTTACAGACGCTGCTGGCGTAAAAGTAGAAACTCGCGATATTTCTTTGTCAGGTCGTGTTATTGCTAACTTCCCTGAAAAATTAACTGCTGAACAGAAAATTGCTGATGCATTAACTGAGTTAGGCGAATTGGCTAATCAGCCAGAAGCTAACATCATTAAGTTGCCTAATATCAGTGCGTCAATTCCACAGCTAAAAGCGTGTATTGCTGAACTACAAGCCAAAGGCTATGACATCCCTAACTACCCTGATGAGCCTAAAACTGACGCAGAAAGAGAAACTCAATCGCGTTATGACAAAATTAAAGGCAGTGCGGTAAACCCAGTATTACGTGAAGGTAACTCAGATCGTCGTGCGCCAACGTCAGTTAAAAACTATGCCAAGAAAAACCCACATTCAATGGGTAAATGGGCAAGTGATTCACAGTCTCATGTTGCGCACATGAATGAAGGTGACTTTTACGGTAGCGAGCAATCTGTCACTTTACCCGCTGCAGACAAAGTGAATATCGTATTAACCCAAGATGATGGCAAAGAAGTTGTGCTTAAAAGCGGCCTAGCATTACTGGCTGAAGAAGTGATTGACTCATCGGTGATGAGCAAGAAAGCGTTAGTTGATTTTTATGCTCGCGAAATTGAAGCGGCTAAGTCTGAAGATGTTTTATTATCACTTCACTTAAAAGCCACCATGATGAAAGTGTCTGACCCTATTTTATTTGGTCACGCTGTTAAAGTGTTCTTTAAAGATGTATTTGACAAGTATGGCGAGCTATTTGCTGAACTCGGTGTCGATGTTAACAATGGCTTTGGTGACGTTTACGCTAAAATTAGTACGCTTCCTGAAGCAAAACGTAGCGAAATCGAAGCTGATATCGCAGCTGTTTATGCTGCTCGCCCAGCCCTAGCAATGGTTGATTCTGATAAAGGTATCACTAACTTACACGTACCAAGTGACATCATCATTGATGCGTCTATGCCAGCGGCTATTCGTTCATCTGGAAAAATGTGGGGGCCAGACGGTCAGCTACAAGATACTAAAGCCATGATCCCAGATCGTTGTTATGCTGGTGTTTATCAAGAGACTATCGCATTTTGTAAAAAACACGGTGCGTTTGATCCAACCACAATGGGCAGTGTGCCAAACGTGGGTCTTATGGCTCAAAAAGCTGAAGAATACGGTAGCCACGACAAAACATTTGAAATTGGCGCTGCCGGTACTGTCAATGTGATTAACCAAGCTGGCGATGTATTAATGAGCCACAAGGTTGAAGCTGGCGATATTTACCGTATGTGCCAAGTTAAAGATGCACCTATTCTTGACTGGGTTAAGCTTGCGGTTAGACGTTCACGTTTAAGCAACACACCTGCTATTTTCTGGTTAGACAGTGCTCGTGCACACGATGCTGAGTTAATCAAAAAAGTGACTAAATACCTCGCAGAAGAAGATACTTCAGGCCTAGATATTCAAATCATGTCTCCTGTTGATGCAACGCGTGTTACTTTAGAGCGTATCATTAAAGGCGAAGATACCATTTCTGTTACCGGCAACGTATTACGTGACTACCTAACCGATTTGTTCCCAATTCTTGAATTAGGCACAAGTGCTAAAATGCTATCTATCGTGCCGTTAATGAATGGCGGCGGATTATTTGAAACAGGCGCGGGTGGTAGTGCACCTAAGCATGTTCAACAGGTAGAAAAAGAAGGTCACTTACGTTGGGATTCTTTAGGTGAGTTTTTAGCACTTGCAGCTTCTTTAGAGCACTTAAGCCAAACGGCGAACAACCCTAAAGCACAAGTACTGGCCGATACCTTAGATGTCGCGATTGGTGAGTTCTTAGACAGCAACAAGTCGCCTTCGCGTCGTGTCGGTGAGTTAGACAACCGTGGTAGCCACTTCTACCTTGGTCTTTACTGGGCGAATGCACTTGTTAACCAAACCGCAGATGCGCAATTAGCTGAACATTTTGCACCTTTGGCACAATCGTTAGCAGCCAATGAGACGGTTATTTTAGCAGAGCTAAATGGTTCACAAGGCCCAGCCGTTGATTTAGGCGGTTACTACCGTTTAGATGCCGCTAAAGCTGAAAAAGCCATGCGCCCAAGTGCAACATTGAATAAATTTATTGGTTAATTTGCTTATTAATTAATGGGGCATTACTTTGAATTGAGTTTGAATTTGAAGCTGTGCCCTTATTAATAACAAGTTTATGCTTTATTTTTAGGCAATAAAAAAGACAGGGATTAAAATCCCTGTCTTTTTGTTTTATAGTCTCTACCTACTATTTTGTAGGTGAGATGGCTGAAGTATGCATTCCTTTAGGACCTTCTTCAACTTCGAAGCACACAGGTTGACCTGCTTTTAAGGTACGATAACCTTCCATTTCGATAGTTGAATAGTGCGCAAATACATCCTCGCCACCCTGATCTGGGCAAATAAACCCGAATCCTTTGGCGTTGTTGAACCACTTTACAGTTCCGTTTGCCATACTTCCACTTCCTTCTGTTGTCTACTTACCAGTAAGATAGTAAAACTTATTATCCAGCGGTCTAGTATTCGCCGCCTAATAAATAGAATGAAATTTGTACGAAAAGATGTCAAGCATAAATTAACAAAAAGACAACATTTAATTAATTTAATAATATCAAGTGGTCGGGAACCAAACGAGAGGCTAGTATTAAACAATGGCTAAATTAGGCAGTGTAGAACATACCGAAGAAAAGGTTGAATCTGAGCTACAACCACCCCATATGTATAAAGTGGTGCTAAACAATGATGATTACACCCCGATGGATTTTGTGGTTGAAGTATTACAACGCTTCTTTGAGAAAAATGAGCAGCAAGCTGTTGATATCATGTTAGCGATACATCACCAGGGCAAAGGATTGTGTGGGGTTTTCCCATTTGGGATCGCCGAAACTAAAGTTTTTCAAGTAAATCAGTTTGCAAGAGAAAACCAACATCCGTTACTGTGTACATTAGAGAAAGCATAAAAAAATCGTTTTCTTACAGTCTGTGGTTAAATTTAGGGGGTGCTTATGCTGAACAAAGATCTGGAAGTCACCTTGAACCTAGCGTTTCAGCAAGCTAGAGATTCACGTCATGAATACATGACGGTAGAACATTTATTATTAGCGCTTATTGATAATCCAGCCGCGTATGAGGCGTTAATTGCCTGCGGTGCGGATGTTAATCGTCTTCGTGAAGAAGTGGCTAATTTCATTCAACAAACCACACCTATCATTGCCGAGTCACCAGAAGAGCGTGAAACCCAACCGACATTAGGGTTTCAGCGAGTACTTCAACGGGCTGTTTTTCATGTGCAATCATCTGGTCGTAACGAAGTGACCGGCGCGAATGTGCTGGTGGCTATCTTTAGTGAACAAGAATCACAAGCCGTGTATTTATTACGTCGTAGCGAAATTACTCGTTTAGATGTGGTTAATTTTATTTCCCACGGCATGAGCAAAGATGAAGAATCTGGCGAATCGTCGGATCAAGAGCGCATCGAAGATCAATCTGAAAATAGCGAAGAGCGCAGCATGTTAGCGCAGTTTGCCTCTAATCTTAATCAGCTTGCTAAAGACGGCACCATTGATCCATTAATTGGCCGTGATGCTGAAATTGAACGCGCTATTCAAACCTTATGTCGTCGCCGTAAAAATAATCCATTGTTGGTCGGCGAAGCGGGCGTGGGTAAAACGGCGATTGCTGAAGGCTTAGCCTATCGCATCGTTACAGAGCAAGTGCCTGATGTGATGGCTGATGCCACCGTGTACTCGTTAGATTTAGGTTCATTATTGGCCGGCACCAAATACCGTGGCGACTTTGAAAAGCGCTTTAAAAGCTTATTAAAAGAATTGTCTGCAGACGAACATGCCATTTTATTTATTGATGAAATTCATACCATCATTGGTGCAGGTGCAGCGTCTGGCGGTGTTATGGACGCCTCTAACTTATTAAAACCCTTGTTATCGAGTGGCAAGTTACGTTGCATGGGCTCAACGACTTTCCAGGAGTATCAAAGTATTTTTGAGAAGGACCGCGCGTTAGCGCGTCGATTCCAAAAAATTGATATTAATGAGCCGTCAGTGGCTGAAACCACCAAGATTTTGATGGGACTTAAGTCAAAATACGAAGAATATCACGGTGTGCGTTATACCCAAGCCGCCATCAGCAGCGCTGCTAGCTTGTCGGCGAAGCACATTAATGACCGTCACTTACCTGACAAAGCCATTGATGTGATTGACGAGGCGGGTGCTCGAATGGTGATGATGCCGCAAAGTAAACGCAAAAAAACCATTGGCCAGCCTGAAATCGAAGCGATTATTGCTAAATTGGCGCGTATTCCTGAGAAGTCGGTATCGTCGACTGACAAGGATATGTTACGTAATCTTGAACGTAATCTTAAGATGGTGGTGTTTGGTCAGGATAAAGCGATTGAGAGCCTTAGTGCTGCCATCCGTTTGTCGCGCAGTGGTTTAGGTTCAGAAAAAAGACCTGTGGGTAGTTTTATGTTTGCCGGTCCGACTGGTGTGGGTAAAACAGAGGTCACCAGCCAGCTTGCTTCGTGTTTAAACTTGAAGCTTATCCGTTTTGATATGTCTGAGTATATGGAACGCCACACTGTGTCACGCCTCATTGGCGCGCCTCCAGGGTATGTGGGTTATGACCAAGGCGGGTTGTTAACAGATGCTGTGATTAAAAATCCACATTGCGTGGTTCTACTTGATGAAATTGAGAAGGCGCATCCAGATGTGTTCAACTTACTTTTACAAGTCATGGATCACGGTACATTAACCGACAATAATGGCCGCAAAGCTGACTTTAGAAACGTCACCTTGGTAATGACCACCAATGCCGGTGTGCAGGAGACGATTCGTAAGTCGATTGGTTTCCAGCAGCAAGATCATACTCAAGATGCGTTAGCGGAAATCAACAAAGTATTTTCACCTGAGTTCCGTAACCGTTTAGATTCAATTGTCTGGTTTAATCACCTAGACATGACAGTCATCGCTAAAGTGGTAGATAAGTTCTTAGTAGAGCTTCAAGCGCAGCTAGATGATAAACGAGTCACCTTAGAAGTGAGTGATGAAGCTCGTACCTTGTTAGCCGAGAAAGGCTATGATAAGTCAATGGGTGCTCGTCCTATGTCGCGGGTGGTGACCGAATTAATCAAACGTCCATTAGCGGATGAGATTTTATTTGGGGTCCTTGAGCGTGGCGGCATTGCGCACATTGATGTTAAAGACGGTGAGATTAATATTGATTGTGAGGCCACTGAGAAAGTGTCTTAAACAGTCGGTTTACTCAGTAAAATGACAATAAAAAGATGACCACATGGTCATCTTTTTTTATCCGCAGAATCACTATTTCCACCACATTAATTATGTCATCCGTTCAGATGTTTTATGGTTCTTTATACAGCAAAAGTTGGTTTGCTGCCTGACCAGATAATGAATAGGATGGAGAGTAGACTCAACAACAAAAAAACCGACTTACAGTCGGCTTTTACAATGTTGAGGCTAGCGATTAACGTGCGCGGAAGACGATACGACCTTTTGATAAGTCATAAGGAGTCAACTGAACCGTGACTTTGTCACCCGTTAAAATACGGATGTAGTTTTTGCGCATTTTGCCAGAGATGTGGGCTATCACCACATGTCCATTTTCAAGCTCTACGCGGAACATTGTGTTTGGCAAGGTCTCAAGGATAGTGCCCTGCATTTCAATGTTGTCTTCTTTCGCCATTAATAAGTTATCCCATTAGCCTTCAAATATGAAAAATCGGGCGTATCATGCCCCAAAATCGCGTAACTGTAAAGGGTGTTAGCAAGAAAGAGGCTCAAGTTGTTCACCAACCTGCCAACCTTGTGGTGTTAATATTTGATAAGGTCGATATTGACGCTTGTAACGCATTTTCCGATTTTGATCAATTTGATAGCCTAAATACAAATAACGCTTGCCCATAGACTTAGCCAGTTGGCATTGAATTAAGATCATCAACGAGCCCAATGAGCGGTCTGCATAGTCAGGATCAAAATAACTGTAGATAGCCGAAAAGCTGTGGACCATGTTGTCGGTGACTGCAACCCCAATCAGTTGGTCTTTATCAAACACTTCAATAAACATGGGCGGTAGCCAATCAGACAATAAAAAATCATCATACTGGGTTTGAGAGGCAGGATACATTGGCCCGTCGTTATGACGTTCGTTAATATAACGCTGATAAAGCTCAAAATGTTCAGGGCGAGTCTGGTAATTTACTTTCCAGTGCAAATCTTGACTATTTTTTAAGGTTCTCTTTTGGCGTTTAGACAATACAAAATCGTGCACATTTAGGCGTATCGATTGACACGCTTGGCAACTCGGACAGCGCGGTTTATAGATTGAATTACCATTACGACGAAAGCCCATCCCCAGCAATTGCTCAAATAAAGCTCCGTCAATATGCGGTTCTTGGATAACGAGTAATTGCTCTTTGTTGCCTTCAATATAATTGCAATCAAATGGTTGGCTTATTCCGACACTCACAGATTTAGAATTCAATTAAGACCTCTTGTTTGTTCCATATCGATGGCGATATTGATTGGTCTCGATAACGGTGAAGTAAGGTTAAAAAATCATGTCTTGGTAGCGCTTTTGCGCCCAAACTGACTAGATGTGGGTTCATTACTTGTGCATCGATGAGTTTAAAATCATGCTGCACCACATGCTGGTTAAGTATAGCAAAAGCGGCTTTTGATGCATTGGTTTGTCGATGAAACATTGATTCGCCACAAAAAACACCGCCAACCGCAATACCATATAAACCGCCCACGAGGTGCTCGCCATCCCATACTTCTATCGAATGGGCTTTGCCTTGTAAATGTAACTCGTAATAGGCCATTTGAATTTCAGCTGAAATCCAGGTGCCATCTTGTGCACTGCGAGGGGCTGCGCAGCCCGCAACCACGTCTAAAAAAGCATGATTAATGGTATAGCGCCAGGTGGATTTTTTAAGGAACTTTAGCAAGCTTTTGCTGCCAAAAGGATAAGTGGGAATAAACACGGCACGCGGATCGGGCGACCACCATAAAATAGGGTCGCTACTATTAAACCACGGGAATATGCCCTCATAATACGCTTTTAGTAAGCGTTGAGGCTGCAAGTCTCCTCCAATGGCAAGTAAGCCATTTGGGTCGGTGAGCGCATGTTCTGGCGGCGGGAAGCCGATAGATCGATTTAAATAAGACAGTGAGTTCACAATTGAGTATATTAATTGTCATACCTTATCGTTAACTTAGCGGAAAATAGCGATGTTTAAAATCATAACCGTCACCGGAAAGAGTTTTTTTGCTGTATTACTGACATTTTGCTTGTTTAGTAGCCTGGCACAAGCCGCTTATGAGCGTAACCAGGCTGTGCCGGTTGAGAAAGTATTGTACGGCAACATTGAGTCAGTACGACAGGTGAGTGAAAAGCAATTAGTCGAAGACAGCCGCAGCGGTTGGAAAACATTTGGCGGAGCCTTAATCGGTGGGGTGATTGGTCATCAATTTGGTAGCGGTTCAGGCCAGGATGTGGCTACGGTATTGGGTGCGTTAATTGGTGGCGGTTTAGGCAGTCAGCATGGACAATCGGCCTATTATCTTGAAAATAAACTGGTAGAATTAATGATCACTCAAGAAGATGGCACCCAAGTGATGGTGATTCAAGATCTCGACCCAGGCATGAGCTTTAGTGCTGGAAATGAAGTGCGAGTGGTATATTTAAAAGGTTATGTCCGAGTCGATTTAGCCATGTAACTCGATTAATCTGACAACAATCGATCAAACAAGAAAGTATCAATAACATAAAAGGAGCCTAGGCTCCTTTTGTGTTGATGCTAATTTATTTTATACGAATAAGCCGTAATAAATTAGAATCCTCGTGGCAAGGTTTGGCTGCCAGCTGCGTTTTCAAGCTTTTGACGCCATAATTGTTTAGGCGTTAACCCATCAGATGTCGCAGTGGCTTTTTTACTGGGTTGCGTCTTAGCAGGTTTAACTTCTGCTTTCACCACAGCTTTTGCGCTAGAGGCTTTTACTTCAGAGGCTGTGCTTGCTGCACACAACTCGCCATGCATGGTTTCAAGTTCGCTAAAACGTACCGATTTACCACCGTCGATTTTATACCAGCTGCCAGCTTGCTCAATCGACACCGCTTTGCCTGATTGTTTTTCAAGTGCCATTTGCAGTTGGCTGATGACCTCTTCTTTAGTCAATGTTGTCATAGTTAATAACCTATTTGTTATCATGTTAAATGAAGGTTGTAATGAATTTTAAAGTGTTAACACTACAAAAGTCCAATTGACTGCTAAAATTGTTGGTTTATCACTCATAAAGTCGTTTTTATCGACATATTTCACTGCTATTGCTGAAATATTCGGGCTTGAGTTAAACTGTAGGTCATCACATTGAGGCGTTAACTCGACATGATTTTTACTGTTAATGTTAATCGCTTAGTAAAGTCATCACCCCATTATTTTCGGTCACACTCAATCGAGTGAACCCGTTCAGTTTCACAGTACTTTTAGGAATATTATGTCTACACATCAGCAAGGAAAGTCCGTTATCTCGCGACAAGATCTCTCGTCGTATTTAGACACTTTTTTGAATGTTTCAGCGTTTAAAGACTATGCCCCAAATGGATTGCAAGTTGAGGGCAAAGGGCAAATTCGCACTATAGTCACTGGGGTTACGGCTTGTCAGGCATTAATAGAACAAGCCATTGCCGTTAATGCTGATGCTATTTTGGTGCATCATGGTTTCTTTTGGAAAAATGAACCTGAAGTGATCACCGGCATGAAATACCGCCGAATTAAAGCCTTAATGGATCATGACATCAGCTTGTTTGGTTATCATTTACCTTTAGATGCGCATCATGGCATTGGTAATAATGCTCAGTTAGCTTATCAATTGGGGATTTTAAGCCCACGAGTGTATGAACCCGTAGCGCAAGATTTATTGTGGCACGGTCACCTAGAGCATCCTGTAACTGCAACTGAATTTAGCCAGTTACTCAATAACGTGCTTAAACGTGAACCGTTGCATATCGGTGATAACAGCAAATCCATTTCAACCATTGCCTGGTGTACTGGCGGGGCACAAGATTATATTGATCAAGCGGCGCAAATGGGGGTGGATGCATTTATTAGCGGAGAAGTCTCAGAGCGAACTTACCATGCTGCAATGGAGCAAGGGATACATTACTTTGCAGCAGGGCATCACGCCACGGAACAATTTGGCATTAAGGCACTTGGTCAACACCTCGCCAGTAAATTTGATTTAACTCATCACTTTATCGATATCGTTAATCCAGTGTAATTGGGTTTTATAGCCTAATCGCGGTGAGAAAATGTGGTGGGTTAATAAGGAACGTTAATGACGGAATATTTTTTACAGGCTTTTATTTACCTCACCGCAGCGGTGATTGCTGTACCGTTAGCGAATAAATTGGGTTTAGGGTCAGTATTAGGTTACTTGATTGCTGGTGTGGTTATTGGCCCTATTGTTGGGCTTGTGGGCAGCGAAACCAATACGATTCAACACTTTGCTGAGTTCGGTGTGGTAATGATGTTGTTTTTAGTCGGCTTAGAGCTTGAGCCCAAAATGCTCTGGGCGATGCGTAATCGCTTGCTAGGCCTTGGTGGCTTGCAAGTCAGTGGCTCAGTGGTTGCGGTTATGGCCTGTGCGATTTATGCCGGATACCAAACCAGTATTGCACTGACAATAGGATTAATTTTCTCGTTATCGTCGACAGCGATTGTATTACAAACCCTGTCAGAAAAGCGTCTTAACAAAACCCATGCGGGTAAAAATGCCTTTTCGGTATTATTGTTTCAAGATATTGCCGTTATTCCCATGCTGGCGTTTATTCCGTTATTGGCTTTACCTGAACTAGTCGAAAAAGCTCAGGCTGCGGCCAGTAGTTTGAGTGAGCAACATGAACAATTAAGTCTGGTGGCATCATTACCGGGTTGGGCCTATGCCATTGTGCTGTTATTGGCGATTGCCGTGGTGGTGCTAGGTGGACATTACCTGAGCCGGCCACTGTTTAAAATGGTCGCTGAATCTGGCGCGCGCGAAATTTCAACTGCAGCAGCATTAATGCTGGTGATTGGTATTGCGGCGCTGATGAGTTTAGTGGGAATTTCTCCGGCTTTAGGAACTTTTCTCGCGGGCGTGGTGCTAGCAAACAGTGAGTTTAAGCACGAATTAGAGGCCAATATTGGCCCTTTTAAAGGCTTACTGTTAGGGCTTTTCTTTATCACCGTTGGTGCCGGTATCGATTTTGCTGTGTTGTTCGCAAGTTTTGGTGAAATTATCTTGATCACCTTTAGTGTGATGTTAATAAAAGCGTTTGTGCTGTATTTATTAGCCTTGATATTCAGGATTAAAGGCAGCGACCGTTGGTTGTTTGCATTAAGTCTTGCTCAAGCCGGAGAATTTGGTTTTGTATTACTCAGCTTCAGTGTTCAGCAACATGTTATTCCAACCGATTTAGCGCAAACCTTATCAATAGTCGTCGCTTTGTCGATGTTTTTAACCCCTGGTTTATTCATCTTATTTGATAAAGTGATTTATCCGCGTTTTCAGGTGAAAACCAATCAGCGCGAACAAGACAATATTGATGATGAAGGGACAGTGATTATTGCCGGGATTGGCCGATTTGGCCAGGTGGTGAATCGGTTTTTAATTTCAAATAACATTAAAACCGTTGTGCTGGATTATCAGGTGTCGCAAGTGGATACCATTAGACGGATTAACACTAAAGCTTATTACGGTGATGCAACGCGGCCAGATTTACTGAAAACGGCGGGTATTGAAGAGGCGTCACTATTTGTGGTGGCGATTGATAATCGTGAGAGCAGTGTTGAGCTAGTGAAATATTTACATCACAGTTACCCCAAACTTAAGATTGTGGCCAGAGCATTTGATAGAGGCCACGGACACTTGCTGAAAGAGGCTGGGGCAGATGTGGTTGAATCAGAAACACATCACTCTGCACTAGAGCTGAGTGTATCGTCATTGCAGTTGCTGGGGCACAGTGAAGAATATGCCATGAGGCGCAAAGCCACTTATAAACGCGTAGAAAAAGAAGCATCAAAGCGGCTATATGATTTTTGGTTAAAAGAGTCTGCAGGTGAGCGTTTTAGTAATGACTTTATTAAGTTATTTATGTTGTATGAAGAACGCCTAAAGCAGGCCATGGATGAAGATAATGCTGCTCATCAAGATGATGTTGAAGAGAGTCTTGTGGTAAATCATAACGGTGATGTCGATTCAGCCCAAGTTGAACCCGTCGATAACCCTATTAAGCCGTAAGAGCAAAACGTCATTGAGTAAACCATTAAAAAAGACCGTCGAGGCGGTCTTTTTTAATATTGGTTTTTTACAACACAACTTTGTGGTCTATTTAACGCGCATACCTGGTTGTGCACCTTCGTGAGGCTCTAAAATAAACAAGTCTTTACCACCAGGTCCTGCAGCTAACACCATACCCTCTGACTCGCCAAATTTCATGGTGCGCGGTGCAAGGTTAGCCACCATAACCGTTAACTTGCCGACTAAATCTTCAGGCGCGTAGGCTGATTTAATCCCTGCAAACACTTGTTTAGTCTCGCCGCCTAAATCAAGCTCAAGGCGCAATAACTTATTGGCCTTTTCGATGTGTTCAGCTTTGCTGATGCGCGCAATACGCAAATCAATTTTAGCAAAGTCATCGAAGGTGATTTCTGGGCTGATGGGGTCTTGCGCTAATTGGTCAACCGTTTGTGTCGGCGCTGGCGCTTGAGTCACTTGCAGGTTTTCTTTTGACGCTTCAATAATCGCTTCAATGCTCTTCATGTCAATACGTTGCATTAAGGCTTTAAACGGTGCAATTTCATGACCAGATAAATCTTGCGCTAAATTGTCCCACGTTAATGTCAGTTGTAAGAAACCTTCAACATCTTGGGCAAGTTTTGGCAGTACGGGTTTAAGATAGGTCACCAAAATACGGAACAAGTTTAATGCATTACTGCACACTTGGTGCGCTTCTTCTTGCTTGTCATCTTGTTTAACTAACTGCCAAGGTGCAGCGTCGGCAACGTAGCCATTTGCAATGTCAGCTAATGCCATAATTTCGCGCATGGCCTTACCAAACTCACGGGTTTCGTAAAATTCGGCAATGGTTTCACTTTTAGCTAAAAACGATTCAGCCAGGCTGTTGTCAGCGACTTTGGCTAGCTTACCGTCAAAACGTTTACTGATAAAACCTGCGGTACGAGAAGCAAGATTGACTAACTTACCCACTAAATCAGAGTTAACGCGTTGGGCAAAGTCTTCAAGGTTTAAGTCTAAGTCATCAATACGGCTATTAAGCTTAGCGGCATAGTAATAACGCAAGTATTCAGGGTCCAAGTTATCTAAATAAGTACGGGCTTTAATAAACGTCCCTTTAGATTTAGACATTTTTGCGCCGTTTACAGTGACATAACCGTGGGCATAAACACTGGTTGGTTTACGAATACCCGCACCATCTAACATGGCAGGCCAAAACAAGCTGTGGAAGTAAACAATGTCTTTTCCGATGAAGTGATACACTTCAGCTGTTGAGTCTAGGCTCCAAAAGTCATCAAAGTTTAGGTCGTCACGTTTATCGCATAAGTTTTTAAATGAACCCATGTAACCGATAGGGGCGTCTAACCAAACGTAAAAGAATTTGCCTGGCGCGTCTGGAATTTCAAAACCAAAATAAGGAGCATCACGTGAGATGTCCCACTGTTGCAGGCCTTGCTCAAACCACTCGCCCAATTTGTTAGCCATTTCTTGCTGTAATGAGCCTGATTGGATCCATTCTTTCAACATGCCTTCAAATGCAGGTAAGTCAAAAAAGAAGTGTTCAGTGTCTTTCATTACAGGCGTGGCACCAGACACCGCTGATTTAGGATTGATTAAATCAGTCGTGCTATAGGTTGCACCGCAGTTATCACAGTTGTCGCCATATTGATCTTCAGACTTACATTTTGGGCAGGTGCCTTTAACAAAACGGTCTGGCAAAAACATGTTTTTTTCAGGATCGTAAAGTTGTGAGATGGTTTTGGTTTTAATGTAACCCGCATCACGTAGCTTTAGGTAGATGTCGTTGGCTAATTCACGGTTTTCATCGCTATGGGTGCTATGAAAATTATCAAATTGGATATTGAAGTCAGCGAAATCTTGTTGATGCTCTTTTTGCACTTGAGCAATCATTTCTTCTGGTGTGATCCCCATTTGCTGGGCTTTAAGCATAATCGGCGTGCCGTGAGCATCATCTGCACAAATGTAGTGGCATTCATGACCACGTAGCTTTTGGAAACGAGACCAGATATCCGTTTGGATATATTCAAGCATGTGGCCTAAATGGATTGGACCGTTAGCGTAAGGTAGGGCACTTGTGACCAGTATTTTTCGCTGTGATGTTGTCATGTTATCTCTATATCAAATTACACTCAAAATATGCTCCAATCCTAACCGATTGACTTAAATTTTTCATCAAAACATGACTTAAAAAGTGTATTAATCGCTATTTTTTTACCAAGTTCTGATACACTTGTAAAAATTTCACGTTTGGAGCTGCGGTTTTGATTAAAACGCAAACAAATTATCAATTAAGTGATGAATTACTGTCACCTGTTTTAGATATTTTAGAGGCCTTTGTTGATCCTTATCTGAAAAAAGGCTTAGTCTCTGCCGAGTGTGTTAGTTCGCTCGCTATCACGGATAAACGTTTACAATTAGGTCTAGTTTATCCTTATCCTTGTATGACCCAATATCGCGATACTGTTATGGCGATAACCAATCGTTTAGCGGTATTAGATGCCATTGACGAAGTTGAATGTGAAATCGATTTTCAACCTCGTGTTTATTCAGCCCTTCCTGCCATTCCTCCTATCCCAAACGTTAAGCAAGTGATTGCTGTTGCATCTGGTAAAGGCGGTGTGGGTAAATCAACTACGGCTGTCAATCTTGCATTAGCGTTAAAAGCTGAAGGCGCAGAAGTGGGCATTTTAGATGCCGATATTTACGGACCTTCAATTCCGCTGATGTTAGGGATCCCAAACTTTCGTCCACAATCGCCAGATGGCAAGCACATGACAGCAGCATCTGCCCATGGCATTTCAGCTCAGTCCATTGGCTTTATGCTTAGCGGTGATGAAGCTGCAGTATGGCGCGGACCTATGGCTGCTGGAGCGTTAGCTCAACTTTTAAATGAAACGCAGTGGCCTGAACTTGACTATTTAATTATCGACATGCCACCAGGAACCGGTGACATTCAGCTTACCTTATCGCAAAAAGTCCCTGTGAGTGGCGCAGTCATTGTGACAACACCACAAGACATCGCCTTAGCGGATGCGAAAAAAGGCATCACTATGTTCAATAAAGTGAACATTCCGGTGCTCGGTATTATTGAAAATATGAGTTTTCATTTATGTCCTGAATGTGGCCATAAAGAACACCCATTTGGGACGCATGGCGGCAGCCAAATCGCCCAAAGGTACAATGTGCCATTATTAGGCGCATTACCACTGCATATTAATATTCGTGAATCTATGGATAACGGCGCTCCAAGTGTGATCAGTGAGCCAGAAAGTGAAGTGTCAGGGATATATCGCGAAATTGCCCGTAAATTAGGGGCAGAATTAGCACTTCAACAAGTTACATCAACCGTAAACATTAGCATATCAGACGACGAATAAGGTTAAGAGATGAATTCTCAGCAGTGTGTCATTATTGGGATCGCCGGTGCGTCGGCTTCAGGTAAAAGTTTAATTGCCAAAACCATTTTTGAAGAGTTGTGCAGCGATTTAGGCACCAACCAAATTGGGGTGATTAACGAAGATGCCTACTACCGTGATCAAAGTCATATGACCATGGATGAACGAGTTAAAACAAACTATGACCATCCTAAAGCGTTAGACCATCAATTATTAGCGACACATTTAACGCAACTTAAACAGGGTGAAGCTGTTCATATTCCTTGTTATAGCTATACAGAGCACACTCGCACGAGTGACACGTTAGTCATGCAACCTAAAAAAGTCATTATTTTAGAAGGGATCTTATTACTAACAGATCCTAAATTACGTGATTTAATGGACGCGAGTGTGTTTATGGACACCCCTCTGGATATCTGTTTCCTTCGTCGTTTAACCCGTGACGTAGCTGAACGTGGCAGAACCATGGAGTCGGTTATTTCGCAATATAAAAGAACTGTTCGTCCAATGTTTTTACAGTTCATTGAACCGTCTAAACAATATGCTGACATTATTGTGCCTCGTGGCGGTAAAAACCGTATCGCCACTGATATTTTAAAAGCAAGAATACAGCATTTATTGGCTAAATAGCCTTTCAGGGAGAAAGTGCCGCATGCGTTTAACAGATATCGAAATTGAGCAGTGTTTAGATAATGGCACCATTATTATCGATCCACGCCCTGGTATTGATGCTATATCGGGAGTCAGTGTTGATGTCCGTTTAGGGAGTCAATTTCGAGTATTTGAAGACCATACAGCACCTTACATTGATTTAAGTGGCCCAAGTGCAGAAATGCAGTTAGCACTTGATCGTGTTATGAGCGATAAAATCGAAATAACTGACGATAATGCTTTTTTTCTTCACCCAGGTGAATTAGCTCTGGCGATAACTTATGAGAGCGTCACTTTACCGCCAGATATTGTGGGTTGGTTAGATGGTCGCTCATCATTGGCTCGTTTAGGCTTAATGGTCCATGTGACTGCACATCGTATTGATCCCGGTTGGCAGGGTAAAATTGTATTAGAGTTTTATAACAGTGGTAAATTGCCGTTGGCGCTTCGCCCTGGCATGACAATTGGTGCGCTTAACTTTGAACGTTTAAGCTCACCCGTTGCACGGCCTTATAACACACGTAAAAACGCTAAGTACAAAGATCAGCAAGACGCTGTGGCTAGCCGGATCAGCCAGGACAAATAATGGCATTGGTTTGGGTTAACCAGGTAGCACAAGGCACAGTCAGTCCTTTTGACCGCGGATTGGCATACGGTGATGGCGTGTTTGCAACAATGCGCACCGCTGCTACTAATCAGCTAGCGGCGGTTTTGTTTATGGACAATCACCTGTCGCGCTTACAACAAAGTTGTTTGCGATTAGGCATGCATTGGCAAGCAAGTGAGGCATTAACTAGTCAGCTCTTGTCTTTGGCCACTCAATACCCTCAACATTGTATCAAGTTACTACTGACTCGTGGTGAAGGTGGGCGTGGATATCAAGCGCCAGCGCAAACCCAAATCAATGAAATCGTCAGTGTCACTCCAATCCCTGAGCATTATCAACAATGGCAGCAACAGGGGATAGCACTCGCAACATCTCCCATCGCACTTGCTCGCCAACCGCTACTGGCAGGCATGAAGCACCTTAACCGGTTAGAGCAAGTTCTGATTAAATCACAGCCGTTAGTGGCTAATACTCAAGATTGGCTGGTATGTGATACAGATGGTTGGGTGATAGAATCATCAATGGCAAATATCTTTGCGATAATAGGTGGCAAGGTAGTGACCCCTGCAATAACACATGCTGGGGTAAGCGGGGTGATGCGCGAGCAATTTATCGATGTATTACTACAAGATGGCCTCAAGGTTATGGTTAAACCTATGCGTTATGAAGATCTTACTGCCGCTGAACATATCGTTCTGACTAACAGTTTATTTGGTGTAGTTGATGTGCACACCATTGATCAATTTCAATTTAGCCGTTGGACGCATACGTCGCGATTCAGGCATGTTTTGAGTGTAAATTTACCATCATGATAAAAACAATAACAACACGTTTATTGGCAAGTTTAATTCCACTATTTGCCGTAGTTTGTCTCTCAGGCTATTGGTTTGTTAACGAATTAATCGTCTTTCAAAAACAAGCTTTACAACTTGATCAAGTCGAACCACTAAATGTTGAACCTGGTACTTCTATAATCAAACTGGCGCAACACTTAGAACAACAAGCGTTAATAACCGACAGCTGGAAAGTAAAATATCTAGTCAAGCTTGAGCCTAAACTGGCACAGATTAAAACGGGTTATTATCAACTTATCCCGGGTGATACCCTTGAGAGTGTGTTCAAGCGTGTTCGTTTAGGTCAAGAAGCAGTATTTAGTGTCACTTTAATTGAAGGTAAATCAATTAAAGAGTGGCAACAAGCGTTAGCAAAAAGTGAGCGGTTAATTGTCGGTCACGACGACTTTAATCAAGTGTTGCTGGCCAATGGCGATACCTCGGGCTTACCAGAGGGTAAGTTTTATCCTGAAACGTTTCACTATCATGCCGATGATAACGTGCAAACCGTGTTGCAACGCAGTTTTGATATGATGCAAATGAGTCTCAAGCAAGCATGGGCAGGGCGTGATAAAGACTTGGCGTTAAACTCACCTTATGAGTTATTGATTATTGCCTCCATTATTGAAAAAGAAACGGGCAAACCAGAAGAACGTGATTGGGTGTCAGCGGTATTTAACAATCGCCTTAAAAAGGGCATGCGCTTACAAACCGACCCGACAGTGATTTATGGTATGGGCGAGCGCTATAAAGGCAACATTACGCGTAAAGACTTGCGTGAAGCCACGGCATTTAATACCTACAAAATAGACGGACTACCGCCAACCCCTATTGCGGCGCCGAGCCGTGCATCGTTATTTGCCGCGGCAAACCCAGCGAAAGTTAATTATTTATATTTTGTATCACGTAATGACGGTAGCCACGTATTTTCAGCGACATTAAAAGCACATAACAAAGCGGTAAACGAATTTCAGAGAAAAAGAAAATGATGAGCCAAGTAGGAAAATTTATTGTAATTGAAGGGCTTGAGGGCGCAGGAAAATCCAGTGCTATTGCACTTGTGAATGATTTAATCCAACAACATGTTGGCCAAGCTCCGGTGTGTACCCGTGAGCCTGGTGGTACGCCATTGGCTGAAAAAATGCGCGACTTGGTTAAAATTGCAGACGAAACAGACCCACTTTGCGATGAGGCAGAATGCTTACTTATTTATGCCGCACGCTCGCAGCTCATTGCTAACGTGATTAAGCCTGCACTTGCCAAAGGTCAATGGGTATTAGGAGACCGTCATAATCTATCATCGCTAGCTTATCAAGGTGGCGGCCGTGGACTCATGCCCTTAGTCAAAGCGGTAAGTGATGCTTGTCTTGGCGGGTTTACGCCCGATTTCACTCTGTATTTAGATATTGACCCAAAGCTTGGCCTTACCCGCGCAGCAAATCGCGGTGAATTAGACAGAATTGAGCAGCAAGCCATCGAATTTTTTGAGCGAGCAAGACAAACTTATTTACAGTTGGCAGCGCAAGATGACAGCATTGTTGTGATTGATGCGAGTCAACCGATAGATAAAGTCCATCAAGATATTCGCACTCAATTGCAACAACGTTTACCTATGCTGCACCATAAAGCTTAGCACTTGCGCTAAAGGACATTATTGACATGAGCGACTATCAATTAGCACAACTTCCTTGGTTAGCCGATGCGCACCAACGTTTTGTGGATGTGCATTATCGTGGCAAAAACAGTCATGCTCATTTGCTTAATGTCGACAATGCTTTAGGCGGGGTAGTACTGGCAAACGCATGTGCCGAAACGGTGTTGTGTCAACAGTTGACGCCCGTTGGCGCCTGCGGCCAATGTAAAAGTTGTTTATTGTTAAGCGCAAATAATCATCCAGATTTGCACGTTGTTAAGCCTGATGGAAATCAAATTAAAGTCGACCAAATTAGGCTGTTGTGTCAGTCATTAACTCAGACGGCGCAGCAAGGTGGCGCAAGGGTCGCACTTATCACCGATGTAGAACGGCTCAATATTGCTGCAGCTAATGCACTGCTTAAAACGCTAGAAGAACCGGGTAATGATGTTGTATTGATTTTACAAACCAATCATACATCACAACTGCTTCCTACTATTACTAGCCGCTGTCACACGCTAGCTTTTAATGCGCCTGACAAACAACAGATCCAACAATGGTTAGCTCAACAACATTTGTTGCCTGCACCAAACGAGCAGGGTAAAACCCATGACGTCACCTGGTGCTTAAGTGTGGTGGGTGGCCCGCTATCATTGGCCGAAAGTTTGCGTAGTAAACATTACCAACAATTGTTAACGTACCGACAAGATTGGGCTCAAAGTTTACAATCAGGACATTTAACCAATAGTCTGCTGACATTAACAGAACAACAAATTGTTGATGCACTTAATGTTTTGTATTTGTACTTACGCCAATATGTGTTAAAAAGTAATAGTAAGATGCAGTTGCAAGGTAAGCCGGCTTTGCAATTGAATCCATTGGTACAAGGTAAGTTGATTGAATTCGCGGGTACTGTGATGCAGATGTGCCAAAAGTTGCAAACAATGCCAAGCGTTAATACACAGGCTTTATGCCAACAATATATCCTCACGTTTAAGCAGCTTACAAACGGATAATGCTAAACGAAATTTTAACTCTTTTACGGAATAGAAAGAATTACTTATGGTCGATCTTGTAGTCAACTACGATAATATACATAAGCTTTATCGTGCATATATGCCATTTATTAAACCGGCAGGCTTATTTATTTCGACTACAGAAAGTCATTATCTAGGCCAAGAACTGACCATTTCGTATCGTTTACCTAATGCGACACAAGCTAATGAGTTTCAAGGCACAGTGGTGTGGATTAACCCATTAGGTGCTTCAGGCGGTCGTCCTGCGGGTATTGGCGTTAAAATTAAAACCGATGTTGAAAGCCACAAACACCATATCGAAAAATTATTATCGAGCGAACTGTCTTCGAGCGATTTGACCTGCACCATGTAGCTAGGTATTCTTGCGCATCTGATTTAGTTGCTAACACTGTTGTGAAAGAATACCCATGCTAATTGATTCTCATTGTCACCTTGACCGCCTAAAAGCGGCTCCCAATACCGCAAGCCTTCACACCATAATGGACAACGCTAAAGCACAAGGCGTTGATTATTTATTATGTGTCAACGTTCGCCAGCAAGGCTTTGAAGCCATGCGCGATAAAGTTGCCGCGTTTAATAACGTGTTTTTATCGTCTGGAGTACACCCGTTAGATGTTCAAGAAGGCTTAAACATTGAAGACATTAAGCGTTTTGCAACCGACCCGCGTGTGGTTGCCATTGGTGAAACGGGCCTTGATTATTTTTATTCAAATGACACTAAAACGTTGCAACAACAATGTTTTGAACAGCAAATAGCACTCGCGGTTGAAGTCAATAAACCATTAATTGTTCATACGCGTGATGCCCGAGAAGACACCATTAATATGCTTAAAGCAGGTAATGCAGATAACGTCGGCGGTGTATTACATTGTTTTACTGAAAATTGGGAAATGGCTAAAGCGGCGATTGATTTAGGTTTTTACATTTCGGTTTCTGGCATTGTGACTTTTAAAAATGCCGCAGAGCTACGTAGTGTTATTCGCCAAGTGCCAAAAGACAGATTACTGGTCGAAACCGATTCACCTTATTTAGCGCCTGTGCCACATCGCGGCCAAGAAAATCAGCCTGCTTATGTGCGTGACGTTGCTGAATTTGTTGCTGAATTGCGCGGTGAGAAATTTGATGATTTAGCTCAATACACCACAGATAACTTCTTTAACCTGTTTAAAGATGCTGCGACGTTAATCGGCCGGTAACAAACACATAAAAAAAGACCCAAAACGATCCAATTGTTTTGGGCCTAGGGAAAGGGCTCTATTAAGAGCCTTGCGCTACTGTGTGGCATCATCATTTATGCACATGCTTTTGTGGAAACAATGACATTAGTTGGCGATGCCGAATACTCAATGAGCTATGAACTATGAACTATGAATAAATTATAGTCATGGTTATTGGGCTTTGCCTAAAAGATATTCAAAAAAATTTGATCTGGATCATTTTGAGTGCCAAGTAAGTGTGACCTTGTTCGCATTATTATGTGTTTATAAGCTCAAATTGACATTGTCGCGTACTAAATCGCGCGGCAAATTATTTTTAAGTCTATGTCCCAAATGTTTTACCACTCCGATAACCACATTATGGTAACTCACTAACATTTCTCCTTGAGCCATTTCGGTTAGTTGCTCCTGCACTGCAGCTGAAAAGCTATTGCTAGCAATGTCCCGGCCCATCAAATAGTCTTGTGCTTGTGTATCTGACAGCTCGATACAACGAGGATTGCGGCTTGCATCAGCTGATAGTGCAATAATGGCCTCGTGTTTAGCTTTGTAGCCTTTTTTAAGCGCATCGGCGAGTTTTAAGCCAATCCTTTGAAATCGCATTTTGCCGATAAAAGGCATAAACATGGCTGGAAATAACCAAAATTCATCATCGCGAAGCATAATGATGTCATCTTGAGGCAAATCGATTGCAAAAGTGTCAGCAAAGTATTGTTTCAGTGCGTGCTGTTGCTTATCTGGTGCAATGGAAAAAGGAAAGTTTTTCTGTAATTTAGGTTGTTTCTTGGTACGTTCAACTGAAGCGGTTTTACGGATTTTTGCGACAAAAAAGCCTTCACTATCGAATATCTGCGGCCAAACATGCAAAAAACCTTCTTCAGTACAGGCTTTATGAGCGCCATCAAACAGGTTTTTAAGTGAAACAAACTCCACGGCATCAGGATAGGTTTGTTGTAAATGCTGGCAAATATGTTGGTTTTCTAATTGGCTTAAGGTGCAGGTTGAATAGACTAATGTGCCACCTGGTTTTAACGCTAAAAATGCCGATTCAATTAAGTCTTTTTGGGTTTCGCCGATTGCAGTAACATCTTGAATATCCCAATGTTTTAATGCTAGAGGGTCTTTGCGAACCGTACCTTCGCCGCCACAGGGGGCATCCAATAAAATGGTATCAAATGACTCATATAAATATTCGCCAAATACACGACCATCAAAATGAGTTAGTGCAGTATGACTCGCGCCCATTCGCAGAACATTGGCATGCAATACTTTCACTCTGCTGGCAGAATATTCATTGGCAATCAATAAGCCTTTATTTTGCATTAACGCGGCAATTTGAGTGGTTTTAGAGCCAGGGGCAGAGGCTACGTCTAACACTAAATCTGGATTAAGTCCGTCAGCAAATAATGCTGTGGGCGGTAACATTGAACTGGCTTCTTGAATATAAAATAGCCCTTGTATGTGCTCAATGGTGTTGCCTAATTGCACATCATCTTTACCGTCAATCCAAAAACCATCAGCACACCAAGGGATGGGGTGTAATTGCCAACCTGCTTGGGTCATTATTTCGGTAAATTCTGCGGTGGATATTTTTAAGGTATTGACCCTTATAGATTTTCGTAATGGTTTATCACAAATAGAGATAAACTCTTCTATAGATAAATGAGCCGGCAGTTCTTTCTCTATGTGGCTGATAAAATTTGGGTTTAATTGGACCATAATAATCAAGTTACACTTTTTTAAGCAGAATTGTGTCGATCATAACACGTAATTGTTGCCCCTCAATCCCTATGAATACTGTATATTATGCAAAAATTACGACTGTGTGACGGAGTTAAGTGTGTTAAATCGGGTCTGGCTTTTATTTTTTATTGTGGCTGCCGTTTCTATTATCATCCAATTGTTTGGTGGCAATAACGAGGTCTTGGGCGAAACCGTCACGGCACTATTCGCCAGCGCCAAATTAGCCGCAGATATTTCGCTAGGGTTAATTGGTGTATTAGCCCTGTGGATGGGCTTAATGCAGGTGGGTGAAAAAGCCGGTGTTGTCAGCCTGTTTGCCCGCGTGTTTGAACCCTTGTTGTCTAAATTGATGCCAGAGGTTCCCCGTGGGCATGTGGCTTATGGCAGTATCAGCATGAACTTAACGGCTAACATTTTAGGTCTAGATAACGCCGCAACGCCGTTGGGGTTAAAAGCAATGCACGATTTGCAAAGTTTGAACCCAATTAAAACCGTGGCAACAAATGCACAAATTCTCTTTTTAGTGCTCAATACCTCTTCGGTCACCTTGGTGCCGGTAACGGTGTTTCTATATCGCGCACAGCAGGGCGCCCCCAATCCAGCTGATGTTTTTTTACCTATATTATTGGCAACAAGTGCCTCTACCATTGTGGGTTTATTAGTGGTGGCAACCGTTCAGCGAATTTCACTGTTTAATAGTGTGATGTTAGCTTATGCCGGGTTGATTATTGGCTCATTAATGGCGGGTGTTGCATATTTAGCAACCTTGTCTGTCGATGCGATTGGGCAAGTCTCTATGGTGTTGGGTAATGGCATATTATTGATATTAATTTTCAGTTTTATCTTGGCGGCAGGATATCGAAAAATTGCGGTTTATGATGAATTTGTTGAGGGCGCGAAACAAGGTTTTAATCAGGCGATAACGCTTATTCCTTACCTAATTGCGATGTTACTGGCCATTGGAGTATTGCGTGCATCTGGTGCGTTAGATTATGCATTACATGTATTAGCTTCGGTTATTAATGGCTTTGGTTGGGACACGCGTTTTATTGATGCGATACCGACAGCATTGATGAAACCATTTAGTGGCTCAGGAGCCAGAGCCATGATGTTAGAAACGATGGACCATCATGGGGTCGATTCATTTGCGGGCCGTTTAGCTGCGATTTTACAGGGCAGTACCGAAACTACTTTTTATGTGTTGGCCGTTTATTTCGGCTCCGTAGGTATTCGTAACGGTCGCCATGCGCTTAGTTGTGGTCTTGCTGCTGATGCGGCCGGGATCAGTGCTGCGATCGGTGTGTGCTATTGGTTTTATGGTTAGCACTTATTATACCAATTCCATTAATTATGTGACCAATCAGAGTCACTCAGATTGTTCAGTTTGAGGCGCATTGTTGAAATAATGGTTATTCCCTTCTAAGGCAATGCAACAAAGAAATGAACGGTCTGAGTGTCTCCAGTAAGGCGGGTTTCTGTGCCTTCTATGCTGCTTAATAGCATTTTGACGTAGAACAACTATGCCTACAATTCTATTACTTGCCTAGAAGACACAGAACTCCCGCTGAATGACCAGATAATTAATGGAATTGGTATTACTAAATGATTTCACTTAGTACGGATCAGTTTGTTTGACGCTGGATTAAACGTAAAGAAAATAAAGGCCGATAGTGATATCGGCCTTTATTGATTAATGATCGAGCTATTAATTACCTAGCTTGTACTGGTTGCCATTCGGCCCATTCAGGTAACATTTTATGTTGCAGCTTAATACGGTCATTTGCTGATAAACGATTACTGTCATTAGTGACATCGCGCGTGGCAATGGCTATGCCGCCAGCAAGAATGGTTTCAAGCGACTGGGCTTCTAATTGTGCGCCAGAAAATAAGCCAACATCTAATTTGATCCCTGATGCATCCCAAAATTGACTGCTTTGATTCACTAAATGGCGATATTGCGTTTCGACATGAGCATACAGGGTAATATCGATGCCGCTATCAGCTAATTGGTAGCCATCAATTTGGCCAATATTAATGCCCCGGAAAAACAATGGCGTACCGACCTTAATTGAACCTAATTGATTATCTACCAACTGAAACCTCACCGCATCAGCTGGGACGTTAGCATCTAAGCGGGCATGATTTAATGCCGTGAATTGGTTTGTAGTGAAAGTATTGTTCCCTGGGATCACACCTATATACGGTCCTGTAAGTAGTGTGTCTGGTGCCTGGATACCAGCAAGAGATATTTGCGCTTCGACGATAAAAAATTCACTGTCATCGCGGCTGAAACGCTCAGCATAGTCGCCATAAAGGTAGGCTTTGGCGTTAAGTGTGGTCAATGTTGGGTCAAGTTTAACTTGTGAAATTTCACCGATTTGATGACCTTGGTAACGAATGGCTGCATTAGCCGTGATTTTTGCACTGACAGGTAAAATCAAATCGATAACTTTTGCCTGCATTAATGCTAATGCTTGACTGTCATAGAGCCGTAAATTAGCTTGAGTGTCATTTGCTAACTCAGTGTTTAAATGACCAAGAGTAATACTGCCATTTATTGCTCCTTTTAGCGGCGCGACATCAATATCAACTCCGGCAAGACTGGCATTAATGGCCACTGCATTATTTCGCCAAAAGACCGTATTAGGTTTGATTAAAGGTGTGAACTTTTTATCGATACTGATATCAACAGTGAACTTGTCTGTTTCTGCCTGCCAATTGACTTTACTGACGGCGCCAATTTGCATTTTTTTATAGTAAATAGGTGAGCCTTCAGCTAAGTCTGCGCCATCGATACTGGTTAATGTCATTGTGCGCATTTGTTGCTTAGCAAACATGCTTTTCGCCGCTTCAATTGACTCATATAAGGTTAATGTGTCATTGGCCGTCACTAATGTTTTACTTTTAGCTGGCACTAAACTGATAGCCCCTTCAAGCATGGTGGTGAGATCGCGTGTGGCGACACTCACACCATCAAGTGACGCGTTAATGGCGAGGGCGCTTTCTGGTACAAAAAAGCTTCCTTGAGTCACTAAACGGGTGAACTCAGGCAAGATTTCGATTTGATATTCAACCTTAGCAAAGTCTTCACTGAGGTTAACGTTAATGATTTGACCAATCGGCAATTGTTTATAGCGCACTTGTGCACCATTACTGACGCCGGTATGAGTATTTGCCTCAACGGTCAATGCTAATTTGTCTGCAGTGAGTAAATCCGGTGCTTGCGGGGCTATCTCAAATTGCATTGACTCAGTGGCAATTTGGCTACCGGGTAATACACTGATGACACTGCCGGTAACTAATCGGCCGATATTTTTCATCGCTTTAAGTGAAAGCTCAGCCCCACTTAACCAAAAACGGCTGTCAGGGGTGATTAAGTCTTTGTATTTATGATTAACTTGTGCGGTAAATTGAACACCATCATCAGTTAATTGTTTACTATCTACCTGACCAATTTTAATGCCGCGATACTCGAGCGCAGTTCCTTCACTGATATCATCAGCATTGGCGGCCGTTAAGGTGACGTTAATCCCTCCAATGGCCGATTGCTCGTCATGAAATAACGGATAACTATCGCCATTTTTAGCGAGCTCGGTTTCTGAACCACTATCGAAGCTAATTCCGCCGGCTAGAATTGAGGCAATACTTTCAGTGTTGATTTTAACGCCACTTAATGAAGCATCTATTTTTAACCCTGAGACATTCCAAAAACGCGAATCTTTATGCACTAAATGGGTGTATTGTTCTTGGACAAATGCACTGATAATAATTTGTTTTTTACCGTCTAAACGGTAACTCACGACACTGCCGACAGGTACTTGGCGGAAAAAAACCGGAGACCCAACATCAATTGATCCGAGTTTAGGTGCTTTAAGTTCTACCATAATCCCTTCGCTACCAGGCAAAATTGCTGGTGCTTCACGCTGCGCTTCAAACTCTGTGGTCGAGCGGCCTTCGCCGGGTTGAATCGCAATATAGTTACCAGAGAAGAGAGTGTCTAAGCCTTCAACACCAGTGATACTGGCTTTGGGTTTCACTAACCAAAATAGGGTGTTTTGGTTTAAAAATGGGTCTGCGCGATAATCCATAATCACTTTGACGTTAACCCCTTTAAGATCATCGTCAATGCCAATATCAGACACTTTACCCACAGTTAGCCCTTGGTATTTCACGAGGGTTTTTCCAATGTCGATACCGGCAGCACTAGGAAAGTGGATCATAATTTCGATACCAGATTCTTTGATACTTTTTACCCCAAGCCAAGCGCCTAAAATCAACGCGACTACAGGCAATAACCAAATTGGCGAGAATAATTTTTTCTTCACAACTTTAGGTGATTCAATTTGTGTCATGTGTTTTTTCCAAGCGGTCCCAGAGTAAACGAGTATCAAGCACTTTGGCGGCTAATTGAGTGAGTAAAATCACCAAGGCAAAAGCCGTCGCTGCAGGTGCGGGTTTAGCGTCAAGTAATTGCCCCATATTAACCAGGGCAACCGTCAACGAAATAACAAATAAATCAAGCATCGACCAGCGACCAATCCATTCAATGACATGGAAGCCCACCATGAGTTTTCTTTTTGATATGGGTAAATTAAAACTAATCGCTGCCAAATAAGTCGCGAGGCCAAAAATCTTTAACCATGGCACTAAAATACTGGCGGTGAATACAATAATGGCAATCGGGAACATGCCTGTTTGCACCAAGTGGCTAATGCCACTAAAAATGGTGTCGTTAGTCACGACCCCGCGATTGGTGAGTAGGGTAATAGGATACACATTAGCCAAAACTAATAAAATAGTTGCCGTGACCAATAAAGCCCAGCTTTGTTGCACACTGGCATAATTGCGAGTAGCTAATTTACTGTAGCAACGTCGGCAATTACTGTTTGTAGTTCGATTGAGTTTTTTACACACAGGGCATAAGCATAAGCCCATTTGGTTTCCCTGGATATGCACAGGGGCTGCATCAGTATGGCTTAGCACAGGGGGTAGGTTGCTGATAATGTCCTCGGTAGTGTGTTTAGTTGTCATCAACAAAACTCCACATATGTTCGAGATTATATTCGCGCTGTAAAAATAAAATAATCACAAATAACATCGTAAAACTGAATGTGCCCATACCAAAGTAAACGTCTGAGAAATCAGAAAGTTGAAATGCAGACACTAAAAAACTAATCACATATATTTCTAACATGGTCATTTGAGCAATTAGTCCCTGGTTTTTAAGTAAGGTTGTATAAGTGCGTTGCCAAAACGATTGTTGCAGCTTTAATTTTACAATTAAGACTTGTGTCAAAATTGATAAAATCAATACTGCTGGGGCAATCACTGCCGCTACCATTACAGCCAGTCCAACAACCCAATAACCTTGTGCCCACACCGCAATGGCCGCCTCAAAAACAGTGGTGGTTCTAATGCTGCCTAAAAAATGAATTTCAAGAACGGGTAATAAATTGGCAGGAATAAAAATAATCAATGCGGCTACACACAGCGCCAGCATGCCATTAATAGAACAATAAGGTGCATCATATAATGCGGTATCGCAACGAGGACAGAGCGCTCGTGCACTAGAAGGAAGCGCACGTTTTCTTACTGCCAAATCACATGAACGGCATAAAATTATTGAATCATGATCATCAAGTTCATGCATCAAAAGTGGTTTAATCCATATCAAAAGCGCTGAGTAAAAATAAGGCTATAACGGCTGCCTTGTTATCTGTTTGCTTGAATAATTGTCGTTAATACTCACCTGACAAAAATTCCAATGCTGCTTGATAATATCAGAATAATCAGAACACTTGCATCATAAGTTAACTCTGTGAGATTCTATGCACTGTATATAAAAACAGTGAGGATTATATCATGGCAGTGATTACCCAATTTGTCGTGGTCAGAGAAGGGGTGGAAAAGATGACATTCACATCGAAGAAGGAGGCCGATGCCTACGATAAGATGCTTGATATTGCCGACAATCTGCTACCTTTTTTAGCCCAAGCAGACATCGAACTTGATGAAAATAAGTGCGAACAGCTCGCATTTTACATGGCAAACAATAAAGATGAGCTTTCTAACTTGCTAAAAGGCACAGTAAAGGTTAAAACCCCTCCTGCAGCCAAAGTCAAAAAGACCGCTGCGAAAAATACGCCAACAGAATAACGACGTTAATTCTATCAGCCAGCATTAACGTCAGTGTCAAAGGAACGAAAATGAAAACCGAATTTTACCAAACATTAAATCGTCAAGCCCAAGCATTACTTGAAGGTGAGGACGACTTAATTGCGGCAATGGCTAACTTTTCAGCATTACTCAATGATAACCTTGCTGATTTAAACTGGGCTGGCTTTTACATTAAACGTGGTGATCAATTAGTATTAGGCCCGTTTCAAGGTAAAGTTGCGTGTACTCGAATTGCTATGGGCAAAGGTGTATGTGGCACGGCTGCCGCATTAAATACAACTCAACGTGTCGCTGATGTACATGCATTCGATGGTCACATTGCATGCGATTCGGCCAGTAATTCTGAAATAGTTATCCCAGTTCGCCAAGGTGAAGAAGTGGTTGCCGTTTTAGACATTGACAGTCCTTTATTGAATCGTTTTGATGAAGATGATCAAATTGGCCTAGAAATGATGGTAAAAAGTTTCGAATCTGGCTTATTTGCTTAAATAGCGAACAAATAAGGCTAAATCATAGTCGCATTCGCTGCTGTGAGCTTTATAATACGCAGCAATACGCATTTGTACTGGATTTCAGTGTCAGCGATGATTTAAGCTGATTACAAGTTTGGTTAAATTGTTAAGGTTTGTTTCAATGACTTTAGCAAACAGGCGGATAGTGATAATTTGTACGTTAAGCTTTAAATACAAAGCTTAGCGAAAGATGAACGACTGTATGGCATACTCTGCCGTAGAACAGTCCCTTTATTAACGTGGAAGTAAAAATGGAATCAACAGACAAGTTGACCGACACCAACGCAATATTAGCGTATTTATATGAAACCTTTCCTTTATGCTTTATTGCTGAAGGTGAAACTAAACCATTAAAAATTGGTCTATTTCAAGACTTGGCTGAACGGTTAGCTGATGATTCTAAAGTCAGTAAGACACAATTACGTGTTGCACTACGTCGTTACACAAGCAGCTGGCGCTACCTTAAAGGTGTTAAAGCCGGTGCCCAGCGTATCGATCTTGATGGCAATGAATGCGGTGAATTAGAGCAAGAGCACATTGATCACGCTCAAGTAACGTTAAAAGAAAGCCAAGAAAAGGCTAAAGCTAAACGTCAAGCTCAGGCACCAAAAAATGCAGCTAAAAAGCCTGCAAAGAAAGCCGCACCTAAACGTGCACCAGTGAAAAAAGAACGTCCAGCACCTGTCGCTGCGCCTGTTGTTAAATTAGAGCCTGCAAAGCTTGAAGAGTTAAAACAAAAGCAACGAGTCAATGTTAAATTAGGCGCCACACCAGTACCGGGTGTCGTTACCGACATTAACAAAGAAGATGTGCTTGTTCAGTTAGACACTGGCTTGACCATCAAAGTACGTGTAGAGCACATACTATTATAGAAATTTAAGGAGTACTTGTTGATGCGAAAACTTACCTTGGCCGTGTCGATTGCCAGCTTATTTGTCGGCTTTTCGGCGTGGGCAATATCACCAACGATTCAAATCAGCGAGTTACCCAAGCTAGCACAAGAGCCGCAACACAAAGTGGCTAGCAAGCGAGTAACCACATTGTTTACTCGCTCGCACTATCATCGCTTTAACCTAGATGATGCCTTCTCAGAGCAAATCTACTCACGTTTTCTTGAGCAATTAGACTATCGCCGTAATGTGCTAACCGCAGAAGACATTGCCAGCTTTGATCAGTATAAAAATCAATTTGATGACATGGTGACCAGTGGCGATATTAGCCCAGCGTTTACTATGTATGATTTAGTACAAAAGCGCCGTTATGAACGTTTTGCTTATGCGTTAACTTTACTCGACAAAGAGTTTGATTTCACCAAAGCCGGTGATGCCTACGAGTTCGACCGCGAAGATGCCGTATGGCCAAAAGATCTTGCTGAAGTTAACGAGTTATGGCGACAACGCGTTAAATACGATGCGTTAAACCTTAAGTTAACCGGTAAAAAATGGCCTGAAATTGTTGAAGTGTTAGAGAAACGCTACAACAACGCCATTAAACGTTTAAGCCAAACCCAAAGCGAAGATGTGTTTCAAAGCGTCATGAACGCTTTTGCCCGCAGCGTTGAACCACACACCAGTTATTTGTCGCCACGTAATGCAGAACGTTTCCAAATGGAGATGAACCTAAGCCTTGAGGGTATTGGTGCTGTGTTGCAAATGGACGATGATTATACCGTGATTAAAAGCCTGGTTGCTGGAGGCCCAGCGGCTAACAGCGAAAAGTTATCGCCAGAAGATAAAATCGTCGGTGTAGGACAAAAAGACAATGACATTGTCGATGTTATTGGCTGGCGTTTAGACGATGTTGTTGATTTGATTAAAGGGCCAAAAGGCAGTGAAGTTGTACTGCAAATTTTGCCTAAAAAAGGTGGCGCTAACGCAAAAACGTTTGAAGTGACCATCACTCGTGACAAAATTCGTTTAGAAGACAGAGCCGCAACTTCAAAAGTGGTTGAGCCAACAGAAGGCCAATACGCTAACCGTAAAGTCGGTGTGATTCAAATTCCTGGTTTTTATATGAATTTGTCACAAGACGTTGCTAAAGAAATTACTAAGCTTGAACAAGATAACGTTGAAGGGATTATTATCGACCTTCGTGGTAATGGCGGCGGGGCATTAACTGAAGCAACCTTGTTAACAGGCTTATTTATTGATATGGGCCCAGTTGTACAAATACGCGATGCCAATGGCGGGGTTAATGAAAACCGTGATAACGACGGCAAGAGTGCATACACCGGTCCATTAACCGTCATGGTTGACCGTTACAGTGCTTCGGCCTCGGAGATTTTTGCAGCGGCCTTACAAGACTACGACCGTGCGTTAATTGTTGGTGAGTCAACCTTTGGTAAAGGTACCGTGCAGCAACATAAAAGCTTAGGTCGAATTTATGACATGTACGAAAAGCCTATTGGCCATGTACAGTACACGATTGCTAAGTTTTACCGCATCAATGGCGGCAGTACCCAGTTAAAAGGTGTCACTCCAGATTTGCGTTTCCCAAGTGCTTTAGAGCCAGGTGAATACGGCGAGTCTGAAGAGAAAAACGCACTACCTTGGGATAAAGTACCTGTGGCGCAATACAACACGCTAGGTAATATCAGCCCAAGTTTAATCAGTAATCTTGATGCAAAACACAAAGCGCGTATTAGCACTGATACTGAGTTCAGTTATATTTACGAAGACATTAATGAGTTTAAAAAGCATCACAAAGATAAGACCATTTCATTGGTTGAAAGTGAGCGTGTTGCATCTAGCGAGTCAGATGATAAACGTGCCCTAGACCGTGCCAATGCACGTCGAGTGCAACAAGGTCTTGAAGTGGTTAAATCACTTGATGACATTGAAACCACTGACGACAGCAAATTACCTGATGCATTTTTAGATGAAACCGCCTATATCACTCTTGATATGGCAGATGCAGAAAAAATGGCGAAAGCTACTGCTAAGTAAGCAGTAATATGACAAAAAAAACGCGCTTAAGGCGCGTTTTTTCTTAATATTATCAAGATGCTAAGTTATATTGACAATCAATGTTACTAAGTAAAAATGAGTTTGTTTGAAAAGGATCGAGTATGAGTCAAGCACAAGAAAAACATTTAAAAGATTACGCAAAGCCTGCCTTCACGATTACCCATGTTGATTTAAATGTCATCTTAGATGGCAAAAACACCAAAGTGACGACTACCAGTAAAGTGATCCGTAATGGTGAGCACCAACACGAACTTGTGTTAGATGGCGAGCAAATATCGTTAGGTTCAGTCAAGCTTAATGGCAGTTCAGCTGATTATCGTCAACATGACAATCAATTATTCATTGCCACAGAACTTAATGAATTTGATTTAGAAGTAGTGAGCTTGCTCGACCCAGAAGCAAACTCTAGTCTTGAAGGCTTATACATGTCAGACGGAGCCTACTGTACACAATGTGAGGCAGAAGGTTTTCGCCGTATTACCTACTTTTTAGACCGTCCAGATGTACTGGCCATTTATACCGTTCGTATTGAAGCCGATAAAGCGGCATTTCCATTTTTATTAAGTAACGGTAACTTAATCGATAAAGGTGAAATGCCACGTTCAGGCCGTCATTTTGTTAAATGGCATGACCCATTCCCAAAACCGAGCTATTTATTTGCGCTAGTCGCGGGCGATTTTGATTTACTTAACGACAGCTTTACCACGCAATCAGGCCGCCAAGTTAAACTGCAAGTGTTTGTCGATAAAGGCAACTTGCATAAAGCCGATCATGCGATGGCCTCATTGAAAAAATCAATGAAATGGGATGAAACCCGCTTTGGTTTAGAGTACGACTTAGATATTTATATGATCGTCGCTGTCGACTTTTTCAATATGGGTGCGATGGAGAACAAAGGCTTAAACGTCTTTAACACTAAATACGTATTAGCGGACAAAGCCAGTGCCACAGATGATGACTATCACGGTATTGAGTCGGTAGTAGGGCATGAGTACTTCCATAACTGGACCGGTAACCGTGTCACTTGTCGTGACTGGTTTCAATTAAGCTTAAAAGAAGGCTTAACCGTTTTTCGAGATCAAGAATTTAGCTCAGACGTTGGCTCTCGCGCCGTTAATCGTATTCAAGCGATCCGCGTGATGAAAAACCAACAGTTTGCTGAAGATGCAGGGCCAATGTCGCATCCGATCCGTCCTGAAAGCGTAATAGAAATGAACAACTTCTACACAGTGACCGTTTATGACAAAGGCGCTGAAGTCATCCGTATGATGCACACCATCTTGGGTGAGGAAGGCTTTCAGGCTGGAATGAAGTGTTACTTTGAACGTCATGACGGTCAAGCGGTGACCTGTGATGATTTTGTCAATGCGATGCAAGATGCCAGTGGCAAAGATTTAACTTTGTTCCGTCGTTGGTACAGCCAGGCTGGTACCCCTGTTGTGACCGTCACAGATAAGTATGATGCCGACAATGGCGAGTATCACTTAACGGTGAGTCAGCAAGTTGTCTCTAAAGGCGTTAAGGGGCAAACCTTACATATTCCGTTCAGTCTTGAACTACTGGACAATGCCGGAGAATCGATAGTCAATAAAGTACTTGATGTCACGAAAGCGAGTCAAACCTTTGTATTTGATGGCCTTAGCAGTGCCCCAACGGCTTCGTTGTTACAAGACTTTTCAGCTCCAGTAAAATTGGTTTATGATTTCTCTATCGATCAGCTGGTTCACTTAATGCGTCATGCCTCGAGCGAAGTCGCGCGCTGGGAAGCTTCAGTGCAATTAATTAGTCAAACCATTTGGCACAACATCGCTCAATTGCAACAGCAACAAGTGATGACCGTTGACAGCCGCGTCATTGAAGCTTTCAGAGGTATCATACTTGATGTCAATCTTGACCAAGCATTGGTAGCTGAGATCTTGTCTATTCCATCAGCCTCGGCATTGATCGAACAGGTTGATAGCGTTGATTTAGATGCTTTAGCAAAAGCCAGAGAGTTTGTGGTTGAAGAATTAGCCAGTGCTTGTGAAGATGAGTTACTCGCTCGTTATCGTGAGCTCAGTACTCTTGATGCTGCAGGAGCGCGTGCATTTAAAAATATCGCGTTAAGTTTGCTATGCCAGGTGTCTGATGTCCATGAGAGTGTTGTTGAGAAACAATACTACAATGCGCAAAATATGACAGATTGTCTTGGTGCATTAAAAGCGGCCACAAGCGCACAATTAACTTGTTTACCGGCATTATTGAGTGACTTTGAATCTAAGTGGCATTCAACACCTTTAGTTATGGATAAGTGGCTAACATTGCAGGCGTTGATCAATACAGATGATGTGATTGAGCAAATTAAACAGTTAACTAAACATAACAGCTTTAGTTTTTCAAACCCCAACAGAGTGCGCTCATTAATTGGGGCATTTGCTTCGGCAAACACATATCAGTTCCACCGTGCTGATGGTGAAGGTTATCGCTACTTAACTCAAATTTTGATTAAGTTAAACAAGAGTAACCCACAAGTGGCTTCGCGGATGATTACCCCATTAATTCAATTTGCGAAATTTGATGCCTCTCGCCAACAATTAATGAAGCAGTGTTTGCAAGAGCTGCAAAACCTACCCGATTTATCAAAAGATTTATACGAAAAAGTCACAAAATCATTGGCCGAATAATCGTATTGTCATGGCCACTTTTTTAGCAAAATAAAGTGGTCGTGTTAACAGGTAAAAAGGAGAGCTTGCTCTCCTTTTTTGTGGAGAATACTGTGGAATTATTTTTTTCATTAAATGTCAGTTATGAGGCTTTTTTACCTTACTACCAAGGAGTTGCAGAAAAAGTCCAAGTGCGTGATCAATATGCAAGGGTGTTACACATCAATGGTAAATATTTTAGACCATTTTTAACCTCTCAAGGTATACAAGGAAAGTTTAAATTGGTGTTAAATCCCGATGGTAGTTTCAAATCTCTCAATAAATTATAGAGTATTTACTTCAAACGTTTGATTGATTAATGTAACAGTAAAGTTAACAAGATGAAAATCTATAAGTGCATGAAAATAAACTTTTTTCGATAATAGTTCGTTTTTGGGATGGTTGTTCTTAGAATTAATTCAAATATCACTGTAAAAAATTCCTATCTTTTTCGTTAGACATCGTTAATTTTCTTAAACATTTTCTGTTTTTTGACCTTGCTCAATATAGTTAAATGCTGTAACAATGGTGTTGCCTGTGGGCTAACAAGATGTTGGTTTTAATTCCTATAACAACTAATCCAACAGGTTACGGAGATTAACTAAAATGAATATTGTTAACAAAAGATTTAACAAATCGGCACTCGCTTTGGGGGTGGTGTCGGCACTATGTTTCGGTATGAGCGCTCCTGCATCAGCGGTGTCATTTGATTGGGGTGAAGTACGAGGCACATTCGATTCTACATGGACAGCAGGTGCTAGCTGGCGCGTGTCTGACCGTGACTGGGATGGTCAAATTGGTAAGGTGAATCAGCCACAATTTGATTGGTCTGGTTACTCAGCGTTTGGCGGCGCATTTGGCTCAACTAAATACACTTCGGCTGAGATTTGGGAACAGCCGGGTTCTTACTCAAGTAACAATGACTTGAGTAATTTATTGTATGCCAAAGGTGATACCACATCTGAAATCGTCAAAGGTTTGCATGAGCTGTCATTAAAATACAAAAATTACGGTTTATTTTTGCGTGGTATGTATTTTTACGACCGCAAATTAAACGACGCTGATTATGATTTTAATGATCCACTCACTGGTCAAGAATTTGATCCTTGTGAAGACAGCAAAGCGTCTGAAGTGCAGTGTAAAGATATCCGTTTACTTGACGCATTCGTTTATGCCAACTGGGATTTAAACGATGGCGCGAACCCATTAAGCGTTCGTGTCGGTAATCAAGTTGTGTCATGGGGTGAAAGCGCACTTATCTCTCATGGTATTGCGGTAATTAACGCTGTAGATTTAAATATTCTAAACGCACCAGGTGCTGAACTTAAAGAAGCATTTCGTCCTCAGGGCATGGTGTGGGCTTCTTTAGGGTTAACAGATAACCTTAACGTTGAAGCGTTTTACCAATATGATTGGCAAGAAATTTGGGTACCTACGCCAGGTTCTAACTTTGCAACCAATGACTTTGCCGGTTATGGCGGGTATAACCAGAATGCTCAGTTAGGCTTTAACGCTAACCCAGATATCAATCAAGACTTCTTAATTTCAGAATACTCACGTTTATATGAAGCTGCTGCTGCGAGTGGTTTTGACCCCGCTTATGCTGCGTACATGACGGCATATTCTACTAAAGTGGCCTTAACTCAAGATTCAGCAAAAGCTAGTGATGATGGCCAGTATGGTATTAAGCTCGGTTATTACTCACCAGAGTTGGGTGAAACTGAATTTGGCTTTTACTATATGAACTACCATAGCCGCCGTCCAATTATCAGTGGTACAGCGTCTAATTTTACCTCTGAAGCCATTGGCCGTGATTATGGCCGATTAGCAGCAAGTGGCGGGAATATTGACCGTGATTTATTGCTAAGCATGGAAACCTTCACTAAAGCGCAAATTGTGTATCCTGAAGACATCCAATTATATGGTTTCAGTTTTAACACCTTAGTCGGTGACACATCTGTTGCGGGTGAAATTGCTCACCGTGTAGATGAGCCTTTACAGATCGATGATGTCGAATTACTGTTTGCCGCAATGCCTCAGCAGTTAGCCAATGCAGGCCTTCGCCCAGATCTTGATGGCATTTCACAAATGGATGTTTACGATCCAGGTGAAACGGTTGACGGGTATATCACCCGTGATACCACTCAGGCGCAAATGACATTCACTCATTTATTTGGCCCAACGTTAGGCTTAGATAACTTAACCATGCTTGCTGAAGTGGGTGGTGTTTGGATCCACGATATGCCTGGTTTTGATGAATTACGTCTAAGCGGTCCTGGCACAGCACGTTCTGGTGGTAATCCAGATATGCCAGGGATCATTGAAGCATTACACAATGGTCCAGAAACGAATCCATTCCCAACAGATTTTGCATGGGGATATCGTATCGTTGCTAAAGCTGACTTCAACAACGTGTTTGCTGGGGTGAACATGTATCCGCGAGTCATTTTCTCACACGACGTTGATGGTATTACACCTGATCCAATGTTCTTATTTACTGAGGGCAGAAAATCGGTTGCGATTGGTTTGAACTTTGATTATCAAAGTCGTTGGGGCGCGGACCTTTCTTACAACAACTTTTTTGGTGGTGTAGGAACAACAAATGCTATGGCTGACAGAGATTATGTCTCTTTCAACGTCAAGTATTCGATCTAAAAGGATAATTATAATGAAGAAACTGACGATATTATCGGCAGCAGTGATTATGGCACTTGGTGCACCTGCTGCGCTGGCGAAAGTATCACAAGCTGACGCTGACAAATTAGGTACAAGCTTAACCCCATTAGGAGCTGAAAAAGCGGCTAATGCCGATGGTTCTATTCCTGCATGGGATGGTGGTATCACTGAACCTGTTGCCGGCTACACTAAGGGAATGCATCACCCTGATCCGTTTCCAGAAGATAAAGTATTATTTACCATTACCAATGCAAATAAAGCGCAGTACGCTGAGTTTTTAACGCCAGGGCAAAACAAGTTATTTGAGCTTTACCCAGACAGTTACAAAATGAACGTGTATCAAACTCGTCGAAGTGCATCAGTCCCTCAGTACGTATACGATGCAACGAAGAGCAATGCGCTCAATGCAGATTTAGTTTCTCAAGGAAACGGTATTACGGGTGCAACAATAGGCACACCTTTCCCTATTCCTGCTTCTGGTTTAGAAGTGATTTGGAACCACATTTTACGCTATCGTGGTGTTGATGTAGAAACTTATCGTAGCCAGGCTGCACCAACGTCTGGAGGGTCATATACCTTAGTTGAAAATGCTGAAGAGATCCGTTTCGAATATACTCGCCCAGAGATCACTTTAGACAAACTGAAAGAAACAAATACATTATTTTACTTTAAGCAGGTTGTTACGCAGCCAGCTCGATTAGCAGGTACAGCACTGTTAGTAAAAGAAACCATGGACCAAGAGGCTTTGCCTCGCCAAGCATGGACTTATAACACTGGACAGCGCCGCGTTCGTAAAGCGCCTAACGTCGCATTTGATACGCCAGGCACAGTATCTGATGGCTTAAGAACCACAGATGACTTTGACATGTTCAACGGTTCGCCTTCGCGCTATAACTGGGAACTTGTTGGTAAAAAAGAAGTTTATATTCCTTACAATGATTACAAGCTGCATTCAGACCAGTTAAAGTATGACCAAATTTTGCAACCTGGTCATATTAACCCTGAATATGCTCGTTATGAAAAACATCGCGTATGGGAAGTGAAAGCGACGTTGAAAGACGGCATGCGTCACATCTATAAAACCCGTGTTTTCTATATTGACGAAGATTCATGGCAGGTATCATTAACGGATATGTACGACAACCGTGACGAGTTATATCGCGTTGGTGTTGCACATACCATTAACTACTATGATGTATTAACAAATTGGAGTACGTTAGAAGTATTCCATGACTTACAATCACGTCGTTACTTGGCAATGGGATTAGACAACGAAGGCCGCATGTATAACTTTGATGCGTCACTTTCAGAATCTAACTTTACGCCTGATGCATTAAGACGTGCAGGTATTCGTTAATAGCCATAAATGGGGCGCTTAGCGCCCCTTCATTGTTAAGGAAGTTTGTATGACGTTTAGCATGCTTCGCAGTGCAGTGGCGATTGGGATTAGTGCATGTTTATATACTGCTTCAGTAGATGCCCAACTCGATCCACTTACTGTTCAAATTCAACCTTTAGCTCAATCCTCTTTATTGCTTGATATTGCTAATGCCGGTGACAATCTGGTTGCTGTAGGGCAGCGTGGTAATGTTTTACTTTATAAAAACGAGCAATGGCAACAAGTCGCGACACCGGTAATAACACATCTCACCAAGGTGTTCTTTTTTGATGACTTAAATGGCTGGGCCGTTGGTCATGATGCCACCATTATTCACACAAAAGATGGCGGTGAAACCTGGTCAGTGCAAATGCAATCGACAAAAATAGAAAAGCCATTTATGGATATTCGTTTTTATAGCGAAAATGACGGTATTGCGGTTGGGGCTTATGGATTGTTTTATCGCACCGCTGATGGTGGGAAAACCTGGACTGATGAATTTCATCAAGAGTTACTATTTGAAGAAGATATCGGTTATCTAAACGACTTAAAAGCGGAAGATGAAGCACTTTATTTGTCTGAGCGCGCTGCATTATTACCACACTTTAATCGCTTAATCCGTCTTGCTGATAGCCGTCTACTGTTGGTCGGCGAATTAGGTATGGTTGCCGTATCTGATGATAATGGCCAAACATTTACTAAAGTGGATTTTGGCTATGAGGGGTCGATGTTTAATGCGATTCAAGTTGCTGACGACATCTATGTCATGGGGTTACGTGGTAATGTATTTAAGTCAGATTTAAGTTTATCCGATTGGCAACAGGTCGATTTACCTGTTGAATCATCAATCAATGGTGCATTGGTAACACAAAATAATGATCTTTACCTTGTGGGGAATGCTGGGGTTGTATTGTCTGTTGATGATACCAAGGCAGAAATTATTACCCGACGTCAAGGTGAAAACATTGTGGCAGTTGCTAAGGACAGTAAAGGCCAGTTATGGTTTGCCGGTTCTAAAGGACTGTTCCAGCTTAACTAACCTTAAGGTTAGATTGGATAATTAAAACAACAATAATAGGGCCGATAAGATGTTAGAAAAACTGGTCAATGGATTTGAATCTCATTTATTCCGCAATCGGAAGTGGGTCATCATTTCGTTTATTTTTATTACGATTTTTTTAGGCTATCAAGCTAGCCAATTAAAAATGGATGCGGCATTTAGTAAAAATATCCCGCTTAATCATTCGTATATGCAAACCTACACCAAACACCAAAAAGACTTTGGTGGTGCGAACAGCATCATGGTGGCGGTAGAAGACACGAGCGGCAATATTTTTAACCCGGTATTTTTTGACGCACTGAAAAATGTGCATGATCAATTATTTTTTATTCCTGGTGTTGAACGCTCACAAGTTAAATCTTTGTTTTCACCTTCAACTCGGTTTACCGAGGTGGTCGAAGATGGCTTTGCCGGTGGCCCCGTTATTCCGGCAGACTTTCGCAACGATGATTACAGTTTGCAGATTGTGCGCGATAACATCGAAAAAGCAGGTATCGTAGGGCGGTTAATTGGCAACGATTACACCTCAGCGATGGTCTCTGCACAGTTAATGGAGTTTGACCCGCAAACCGGTAAACCAATTGATACTATTGCGTTTGCTAATCAGTTAGAGCAAGAGCTTCGCGGGAAGTTTGAAAACGATAAGATTAAGATTCATATTATCGGCTTTGCCAAAATGGCAGGTGATGTTGCAGAAGGCGCTAAAGGCGTATTGCTGTTTTTCTTAATCGCGATAGCTATTACTGCAGTCATGGTTTATCTGTTTTCTAAATCCATTATGTTAACCATTTTGCCGTTAACTTGCAGCTTAGTGGCTGTATGTTGGCAACTGGGTTTATTGACCGTTGTTGGCTTTGGCTTAGACCCTATGTCTATTTTGGTGCCATTTTTGGTGTTCGCCATCGGCGTGAGTCACGGGGTACAGATGATTAACGCTGTGCGCCGTCGTGTACTTGATGGACAAACCACCAAAGCGGCTTCGGCTTCAGCATTTCGCAGTTTATTAGTTCCTGGTGGTGTGGCGCTATTGTCTGACACGGTAGGGTTTTTAACCTTGCTAGCCATTGATATTGGGATTATTCGTGAACTGGCTATTTCAGCTTCGCTGGGTGTAGCGGTCATTATTCTCACTAACCTTATCTTGTTACCTTTGGTTATTTCATATTTTGAATTACCTAAAAAACCGGATAACCCACAAAAAACGCAGCAAATTGAAAATCTATGGCGTTGGCTCTCTAATTTTGCGACGCCAAAATATGCCATAATTGTATTAATTTCAACGGCAGTGCTTTATGGGATCGGATTTCAACAGTCTTCTAAGATGAAAATTGGTGACTTACAGGGTGGGGCGCCGGCATTACATCAAGACTCACGTTATAACCAAGATACGTTCTTTATTACTGATCATTTCTCTATCACAACCGATGTGATGACAGTGATTGTTGAAGCAACGCCTGAAGCCTGTACTTACCATTCGGTATTAACGCAAATTGACCAATTTGAGTGGATGGTGGCAAATACTCCGGGTGTTGAGTCAACGGCGAGTCTTGCCTCGGTGGCTAAAAAAGTGAATGCAGGCTTTAACGAGGGTAATCCACGTTGGGAAATTCTACCGCGCACGACAGCCAGTTTAGTCCAAGCGGTAGGACAGGTGCCAACTACTTCCGGCTTGCTCAACGGTAACTGTTCAGTGATGCCTGTGTATTTGTTCTTAAAAGATCACAAAGCAGAAACCATTGAAGTGGTTGTCAAAAAAGTGAAAGCTGTGGCCGCTCAATTAAACAGTGACAGTTTGCAGTTTAAACTGGCTTCAGGTCCTGTAGGTGTAATGGCCGCGACGAACGAAGCAGTAAGTGAAGCACAGTTACCTATGATGCTTTACGTGTATGGAGCAGTGTTTGTATTGTGTTTAATTAGCTTTAAATCACTTAAAGCGACTGTTGCTGTGATTATTCCTTTATATGTGGTGTCAACATTAGCCCAGGCATTAATGACATTACTGGATATTGGCCTTGCTGTAAGCACGTTGCCAGTAATTGCATTAGGTGTAGGGATTGGTGTCGATTATGGTATTTATATCTTATCGACCATGTCTAATAAGCTGACGAACGGTATGCCAGTGCAGCAAGCCTACTTTGAAGCATTGGTTGAGCGCGGAAGTGCGGTTATCTTTACCGGGTTAACATTAGCCATTGGGGTGAGTACTTGGTTTTTCTCAGACCTTAAATTCCAAATGGACATGGGAATTTTGCTTACCTTTATGTTTTTAGTGAATATGTTAGGTGCAATTATTATTCTGCCTGCACTGTCGGCGATGTTTTGGCGTAAAAAGTAACTAAAACAGAGCATTAAATAAAAAAGGGAGCTTAGCTCCCTTTTTTATTTTGCATAGTTAGTCTCTACAAACGATTTTATTGTCATTTAAAACGAAAAACTATACGTTGAGCGACATTCTTACAGGGTCTACCACTAAAATTTTCCTCGATATAGCAGCAATTTAGTAATAAACTTTGCTGCAGATCTCAAATATGAGTTTCTATTGTTAAACATAAAACAGTTGTATACGTGATAATTAAAAAATGACTCGGACCGACTGAATCAACAAGCCGAAGCATCCATATAATGATAAGAGCGCTGCCATAGACGCTTAAGGAATCTGCAACATGGCCTTGAAAGATGCAATGCCTTCAGTACTACTTGAAAATGTAGTTAGCCTAATTCACACCAAAATCCCTCATTCTCAAGCCAAACAAGTTGAGCAACTCGCTAATTGTCTCTACACCCATATGTCAAAAGACGATCTTAATGCTCGTAATGACAGCGATTTATATGGTGCTGTAGTAAGCCTTTGGAATGCGCTTAATAAAACTGCACCGGATGACACCCACATTCGCGTGTTTAACCCAAGCCAGGCAAAACATGGTTGGCAGTCAACTCACAGTATTATCGAGATTATTCAACCCGATATGCCGTTTTTAGTTGACTCTTTATCCATGGCGTTAAATCGGATGGGTATTACAGCTCATGTGATGTTACATACGCCGTTGGCTGTAAGCCGTGAAAGCAATATTGTTTCTGGCGTGTCTTTTTTAAATGACGCGACTGAGGACAGTGGCAGTATTGCCGTATTTTTGATTGAAATTGATAAGCAAAATAGCGATGCCGACATTAAAACGATAGAAAAAGAAATACAGTCGGTACTTGCAGATGTTGCCGCGTCGGTTCACGACTGGCAATTAATGACAGACAGATTAACGGATACTATCGCACAATTACCTTCACGCCCTTTTCCTGGTGCAAAAGCTGAATTACAAGAGTCTGTTGATTTTTTAAATTACTTAAACGCACATCACTTCACGTTATTAGGTTACCGTTACTACGAACTTAAGCGTGTAGAAGGCGATGTTGAACTTGTGCCCGATCTTGAATCAAGCCTTGGGTTAATGAACCGTTCTAAACACTCGCATTCAGAGCGTGGGTTATTATTATCGACGTTATCCGATACCGCCCGTAAAGAAGCGTTAAATGATAGCCTATTAGTATTAACCAAAAGTTCTGCTAAAAGCCGCGTACATCGTCCGGCTTATGTCGATTACGTGGGCGTTAAGCGTTTTGACAAAAAAGGCAACGTGATTGGTGAAGATCGCTTTATTGGTTTATATGCATCGAATCTTTATAACCGTAGCCCACGCGAAATACCGCTATTAGGTGAAAAGGTTCAACGTATCCTTGATAACTCTGGGTTAACACCGCGCTCGCACGATTACAAAGCGTTAATGAATATTCTTGAAAACTTGCCTCGCGATGAGTTAATTCAAGCCAAAGATCATGAGCTGGCTGCTATGGCTCATGGCGTTTTGGAAATGCAAGACCGTGATAAATTAAAACTATTTGTTCGCAAAGATGGTTTTGGTCGTTTCTTATCGTGTTTAGTTTATGTGTCGAAAGATCGTTACAACACTAAGTTGCGTCAAGATACCCAACGCATTTTGGCTCAACATTTCAATAGTAATGAAGACGTTGAGTTCACAACCTACTTTTCTGAGTCAACGTTGGCTCGAACTCATTACATTATCAAAGTTGATAATAACAATATGGATGTTGATGTGGCTGCAATTGAAAAAAATCTCATCGAAGCCGCTCGCTCATGGGAAGACAAGTTACACACAGCGTTAAATAATGAAGTGGGTGAGCAAGCGGGTACCGGGTTAACTAAACGCTATTTAAATGCGTTCCCGCAAAGCTATAAAGACGATGTACTGCCAAGTTCTGCCGTAGTCGATATGCAACACTTAGAAGCATTAGACGACGGCCATAAACTGGGTATGTTGTTCTATCAGCCACAAGAAACAACGTTAAACGACAATAAAGTCCGCTTAAAGCTATTCCATAAAGATGAACCGATCCATTTGTCTGACGTGTTACCTATGCTTGAAAACTTTGGTTTGCGCGTAATTAACGAACGTCCGTACGAAGTAAAAACCAATGACGGTGCGACGTTCTGGATTTTAGATTTCTTAATGACAGTGCAAGGTGCAGCCACAGAGAATCTTGCAGACAGCCAAGATCGTTTCCAAACCGCATTACTACAAGTGTGGCAAAAGAAACTTGAAGATGATGGTTTTAACCGCATGGTGTTGTCTACTGGATTAAGCGGTCGTGAAGTGTCTATTTTACGCGCCTATGCCAAGTATATGCGTCAAATTGATGCAACCTTCAGTCAGTCTTATATCGAAGAAACGTTCAGCCGTTATCCTAAATTGGCTGATTTACTGGTGAAAATGTTCATCCGTAAGTTTAATCCTAAGCTTAAAACGCGCACGTTGAGTAAGTTTCTAGAACAAATCGATATTCAACTCGATGACGTGTCAAGTCTTGATGATGACCGTATTATTCGTCGCTACCTCGATTTAATTAACGCGACCTTACGGACTAACTTCTATCAAACTGCTGTTGGCGGGTTAGCAAAAGATTATATTTCATTTAAGTTTGCGCCAGGTTTAATCCCTGAAATGCCTAAGCCATTGCCTAAATTTGAAATTTTCGTGTATTCACCGCGTGTTGAAGGTGTACATTTACGCGGCGGAAAAGTGGCTCGTGGTGGTTTACGTTGGTCAGATCGTCGCGAAGACTTCCGTACAGAAGTATTAGGTTTAGTAAAAGCACAACAAGTTAAAAACACCGTGATTGTGCCTGTTGGTGCAAAAGGTGGTTTTGTGTGTAAACAACTGCCAACAGAAGGCGGACGCGAAGCATTTTTCACTGAAGGGCAAGAATGTTACCGCATCTTTATCCGTGCGTTATTAGATATTTCTGACAATATTATTAATGGTGAAGTCGTTCCTCCTGTTGATGTGGTGCGTCACGATGAAGACGATGCCTACCTTGTTGTTGCCGCAGATAAAGGTACCGCAACGTTCTCTGACATTGCCAACGCCATTGCGATTGAATACAACTTCTGGTTAGGTGATGCGTTTGCCTCTGGTGGCAGTAACGGTTATGACCACAAGAAGATGGGGATCACGGCGCGCGGTGCATGGGAATCAGTTAAACGTCATTTCCGTGAAATTGGTGTAGATTGTCAAACAAGCCCCTTTACTGCTTTAGCCATTGGTGACATGGCCGGAGACGTATTTGGTAATGGTATGTTGTTATCTGAGCAAACTCAGTTAGTGGCAGCCTTTAACCATATGCATATCTTTATTGATCCCACGCCAAATATTGAACAAAGTTATATTGAGCGTCAGCGTTTATTTGCATTACCTCGTTCAAGTTGGGAAGACTACAATGCCAAACTGATTTCTAAAGGCGGCGGCATTTTCTTGCGTTCTGCTAAGTCAATTAAATTGACGCCAGAAATTAAAAAGATGCTGGCAACTGAAAAAGACAGCATGAATCCAACAGAGCTGTTAAAAGAGCTACTGAAAATGCCAGTGGATCTCATTTGGAACGGTGGTATTGGTACTTATGTTAAGTCGAGCAAAGAAACTCATGCCGAAGTGGGTGACCGTGCAAACGACGCATTACGTGTTAACGGCAAAGAAGTTCGCGCTAAAATCATCGGCGAAGGTGGCAACCTAGGTTGTACCCAGTTAGGCCGTATTGAATACTGTGCTAACGGTGGCCGCATGAACACAGATTTCGTCGATAACGTCGGCGGGGTTGATTGTTCTGATAACGAAGTAAACATCAAGATTTTCTTGAACACGCTAGTCGCTGAAGGCGAGTTAACGGTTAAACAACGTAACCGTTTACTTGAAGATATGACCGATGAAGTAAGCGACATTGTCATTCAAGACTGTAAAGACCAAACTCGCACCATTTCGGTAACGCAAGTACATGGTGTTTCACAGCTTAAAGAGCAAATCCGCTTTATTCAGTACCTTGAAAAAGATGGAAAACTAGACCGTGCCCTCGAGTTTTTACCAAACGATGATGACTTAGCTGAACGTTTAGCGAATGGCCGTGCATTAACGCGTCCAGAACTGTCAGTATTAGTGGCTTACGCTAAGATGGTACTTAAAGAGCAATTAGTGACGCCAGAAATCACTGAAGATGCATTTTTAAGTAAATTGTTAGTGGCTTATTTCCCGAAAAAGTTACAAGCCAAATATGCCGATAGAATGACTGCACATCCACTGCGTGGTGAAATTATTGCCACTTCATTAGCTAATGAGTTAGTGAATGATATGGGCTTTAATTTTGTACAACGTATGCAAGATGAGACCGGTGCAACAGTTGCCGAAGCCGCAATTTGTTATACTATGGCTCGAGAAGTGTTTGGACTTGATGAGTTAACCACTTCAATTACGGATTTAAATGGTGTCGTACCTGCCCATGTGCAAGGTGAAATGTTACACCAATTGCGCCGTAATATGCGCCGTGCATGTCGCTGGTTTATTCGTCACCGTAATCGTGCCCATGATATTGAGCAAACCGTCGCATTCTTTAAGCCTGTATTTGAACAGCTTAAAGCTAACGTTGAACAGTACATGATTGAAGCCGAAGTGACTGCCATTTCTGCTGAGATTACTGCACTAACCAACGAAAATGTACCAGAGTCAGTAGCGCAAATTGTCTCAAAAATGAGCACGTTATTCTCTGCGTTAGACATTGCCCAAATCGCGCAACTTGAAGACAAAACGCTTGAGTTAGTGTCTGAAACATACTTTAAACTCGGCGCCAAAGTTGAACTGCATTGGTTCTTAGAACAAATCAGTGCGCAACCGGTTGCGAATCATTGGCAAGCGCTTGCCCGTGCAGCATTTAGAGAAGAGTTAGATTGGCAACAACGTGCGTTAAGTTCTGCTGTATTACGTACGTGTTCTGATAACTGCGATGCAGACAGTGTCATTAATGAATGGATAACACTCAATAAGCCATTGCTGGAGCGTTGGTATCATATGCTTGCTGATTTTAAAGTTTCTCAAAATCATGAATTTGCTAAGTTCTCAGTCGCCCTAAGAGAACTGAACTTACTGATTTTACATTGCGAAGGTCAGAAGTAATTGATACCCAAACAACCTGAAGATGTTAGATTTCAGCAAGAATTTACACACGTTTAGGCAAGGCATTGATTGCGGGTAATGGTTATTCCCTTTCCAAAATCAATAACGCAGCATAAACGCGTGTAAAACTTGCCCCTTGGGAGTTTCACCGTGTTTCCACTACGTTGTTGCGTTAATTTATAAGGTACCTACATTACCGCATTAACGCGCCTAGTATTGAAAACACGGTGAAGCTCTGAAACACGTATCTTCAAGTAGTTTGGGTATATAATGTAAACAAGCCCTGGCGATTGCCGGGGCTTTTTTTAGGTCTAGGAGAAACCATGTTTTACACACTCGCACAAAAAGTCATGTTTCAGATGGACCCAGAGCTAGCGCATAACGTCGCGATTGGCAGCTTGAAAATGACCGGAAACACACCGTTAAACTGTTTTTATCGTCAACACGTTAAATCCGCACCTGTAACGTGCATGGGGCTAACATTTCCTAATCCTGTTGGGCTTGCTGCCGGTATGGACAAAGATGGCGAGTCGATGGATGCGTTTCACGCGATGGGATTTGGCCATATTGAAGTCGGTACAGTAACGCCTCGTCCACAGCCTGGTAATGACCAACCTCGTTTGTTTAGATTAAAGCCAGCGAAAGGCATTATTAATCGCATGGGCTTTAACAATAAAGGCGTAGATAATTTAGTGCGCAATCTGATGGCAAAAAAATCAGATATTATGGTGGGAGTTAATATTGGTAAAAATAAAGACACGCCTGTAGAGCAGGGTAAAGATGACTACCTTATTTGCATGGAAAAAGTGTATCAATACGCCAGTTATATCGCAGTGAATATTTCATCGCCCAATACGCCTGGTTTACGTGCAATGCAATACGGTGAATTATTAGATGATTTACTGAGTTCAATTAAACATAAACAAAAAGAATTAGCCGACAAACACGGCAAATATGTCCCTGTAGCGTTAAAAATTGCCCCTGATTTAACTGGTGATGAAATCCAAGCCATTGCTGACTCGTTAATTAATAATCAAATTGATGGCGTTATTGCAACCAATACCACATTAAATCGTGATGCTGTAACAGGATTGTTGCATGCTGAAGAAACTGGCGGCTTAAGCGGTAAACCTTTGACTGATTTATCGACTCAAGTGATCAAACAATTGTCGATCTGTTTGCAAGGTAAGATCCCGATCATTGGTGTCGGTGGGATCAATAGTGCTGAAGATGCACTGGCTAAATTTGATGCTGGCTCTACGATGGTACAAATTTACTCTGGTTTTATTTACCAGGGTCCCAAATTAATTGATCAGATCGTTAATGCCTATTGTGCGAAATAGCATCTAAATTGCTAAGTCATTGATCAAAAATCATGCCGCGATCGAACTTTTGATCGTTCGATCGCGCTAACATCCTGATACTTATGTTATAATTTATAATTAAATTTTGATATTGCGTGAAAATTCATCTATTATGCTCTGGTGTTCATTTTTATTTAGGTGCAGACGGCCATGTTATTAATGCCAAATAAGGACTGGCATTGGGAATACAATGAGACTTGCAAGCAGCTGAGTATTTCATTGGGTTCCGAGATGGAGTTCTTAACCCCATACAAATCAAAAATCCTCATTCCAGATGCATTAAGTGCAGCTGAATTCAGCATAGAACACGCAAAATTTTATATTAAAATGCTCGAAACTCTGCCTAAAGTTCTGCATGTCTCTGATGCGGGTATTGTGCAAACAGCGTTAAATGCCACAGCCGCCCATTTTTTATTACAATCACAAATGCCTAAATCTTGGTTTTTTGATGAAAGTGATGAATGCGTATTTTGCGACGTCGGCAAATTATTTCAGTTAAAGTGCGGTTATTCTAAAGTGTTAGCGCTTGTAATCGATAATGGTTTACAGGCTGCCACCGTGATGATTTTATCTCAGCAATGCCAGTTATCAGACAGTAAATCATTATCTCAGTTTGATACCATTAAAGTGATGCATAATCGTTTACATCCATTACGTAAAGCCCGGCAAGTTGTTGCAGCATAGCGGATAATTGACGACCACAATTGACCATTTTGACTTAACACCACCCTGAAATGCTGAACATTAAGTTCAGCATTTTTGTATTCTGTTGCATAACGACTAAGCTTCACAACACTTTAATCAATTTAGTTAACCTGAGCTCAGGTTAGTTAATGTACGAGTTGATGTATTCGTTGTACAAGTTTGTACCGACTTTATCCCTTTTGGACTATGGTTAATAGACGAATATATGTGATAAAACAACTTGACTACATTACAGAAGTATTTGTATAACATAGTAAATTATAACATTTAGTTGAAAAATGTTAACTCGGTACAAGTATGTTTTTTCATATGTGCTAATGTAGCATATTTAGTTGTTTGGACTCTCGTGGGACGCCCTTCAAATATGACCGTGAAAATGGAAAACCGCTCGATAGAAGAAAAAATATTACTTGGTGTGACCGCAGCAGCAATATTCATTCTATCGCCATTTTTGATTAAAAGTATATTAGAACACAATAAGTTACGGATTCTTGTTGATCTTGTTGCTGTAGGCGGCATTTCCATCATTTTTATTGGTGTCTGGTTTACCAGCAAAGTTAAACTCTTTAGCGGCCTTTTTGCCATTATTGCTTATGTAAATATTTTATTCGGTATTTATATTGTGGGCAGCGATTTAATTTTTTGGCTGTTTCCTATTATTATCGCAAGTTTTTATTTATTACCGACAGTAATCGCATGTGTGCTTAATGGCTTATTAATCTCCATTGCTGGAGTATTAACTTACCAACATTTTGAGCATTTTTCCTTGCCTCTCATCATGGCGTCGTTTGTGGTTACCGGGATTTTTTCATTAATCTTTTCGATATTTATGCAGCGTAAAAACCGCCAACTTTTAGAAAAAGATAAAATAAACCAACTTCGTAATAATATTTTGGAATTAATAGCCAGTTCGAGCAAATTATCTAAAGTGTTATCCGCTGTGGTGGAAGGCATTGAAAATGAACTGCCAGGGACAATGTGCAGTATTTCTTTAATGGACGATAAAGGCTCACAATTACGTTTAGCTGCCGCTCCCAGTTTGCCTGAATTTTATATAGAGGCTGTAGACGTTATTCCCATCGCAACGGGAGTCGGTTCGTGCGGGGAGGCGGCATCGCTCGGAAAAAGAGTCCTTGTAACCGATATTGCAACACACCCTAACTGGGCACCGTGGGCAAACTTAGCCCATAAAGCTCAACTGGTGTCGTGTTGGTCAGAACCGATTATTAGCCATCATGGCACTATCATAGGCACAATTGCGATCTATTTTAAAACGCTAGCGACTCCCACCGAAAATGAATTTGATTTGGTTGAACAATTTGTCAATCTGACTCGCATAGCCATAGAACGTGACAAAGCGGATACCATTATTTGGCATCAGGCTAACTTTGATAATTTAACCAAATTACCTAATCGACATTTATTACATGAACACTTATCTATCGCGATTGATAATGCCGAGCGTGACAAAAAACAATTGGTAATAGCGATGCTTGATTTGGATAATTTTAAAGATGTGAATGATTCTTTAGGTCATACTGCCGGCGATAGCGTGCTTATTGAGTGCGCTAGCCGAATTAAAAACAGCATCCGAAAAAACGATATTGTCGCACGTTTAGGTGGTGATGAATTTATCATCGCTTTTGTGGGGACAACGTCAGCAGAAGATATCGATAAAATTGGCCAAAAATTGTTAACCACACTGGCACAACCTTATGTAATAGAACATAAAAACTTTTATTGCACAGCCAGTATAGGTCTGGCTTGTTACCCTAATGATGGTTTAACCATTGACGCTTTAATGACTAACGCAGACCAAGCGATGTATCGAGCCAAAACACGTGGTCGTAATAGCATTCATTATTTTACCGAAAATATGAGTACTGACTTTCTAAAAAGAATGGCGCTCATCGACGATTTACGCATCGCGGTTGAACAAAAACAATTTCATTTGGTTTACCAGCCTATTGTTGATTTACATACTCATCGTATTGCAAAAGCTGAAGCATTAATCCGTTGGCAACACCCACAAAAAGGGTTGATTTCTCCGATGGAGTTTATTCCGATAGCTGAAGAGATTGGCCTTATTGTAGAGATCAGTGAATGGATATTCACCCAGGTGTCACAACAGGTGCATGAGTGGCGTCAGCGGTATTGTGCAGATTTATCCATCAGTATTAACACTTCTCCAGTGCAATACCGAAATGATGGCAAACTGGTTAAAGCTTGGGCTGACTCTCTACTTGCACAAGGGATACCCTATGAAGCCATATCGATTGAAATTACCGAACATTTGCTCATGGATAATCAGGTTGAAGTGGTCGAAGCGCTTGAAACATTACGCCAACAGGGGATAACCATATCGATCGATGACTTTGGTACAGGATATTGTTCTTTTTCTTATTTAAAGAATTTTGCCTTTGATTACTTAAAAATTGATCAAAGTTTTGTGCAAAATATGTCTATCGATAATAAAGATGCAGCACTGTGCGAAGCGATTATTGTCATGGCGGGTAAGCTTAATATGCAAGTCATTGCCGAGGGGATTGAAACTGAAGAGCAAAAACAATTACTTATTGATGCTGGTTGCACACTAGGCCAAGGTTACTTGTTAGCAAAACCACTTTCTGTAAGTGATTTTGAGCAACTTCTCATTAAACAAAATCAATCAGACTCTACGACATAAAAACTACCGCAGGCTCACTCACCATTTTTACTCCATTGAATGACGCTTATTACATCGATATGTTTAAGATGTAATAAGCGTTTTGCCATTCATTAACCTTATAACTTATCGTGCGGTTAACTCATTTTACGAATGGTGCTTATTGGTGCAATACGTAATACCCAATGTAACAGGGCCCATGGATAACTAGGGACATAGGCGGTCGCTTTTTCTTTTTGAATTGCGCTGACCATCGCTTTACACCCCGTTTCGGTATCGACAATAAACGGAACCGTTTTCACTTTTTCATTAATTTCGGTACGAATAAAGCCTGGGTGAATACAACTGACTTTAATGGGGGTTCCCATCACATCAATACGGATACCTTCTGTGAGTGATGTTAACGCAGCCTTTGTTGCGGCATAGACTGTCATTGCGCGTCTAAAGCCACGGACGGCACTGATTGAAGAAATGGTGACTAGGTGACCGTTGTTTTGTTCACGAAAAATAGCCATTGCGGCTTCACATTGGGCTATCGCGGCGATAAAGTTAGTTTGCGCTGTTTGTAGGTTAGCCTCAAAATACCCGGTGCCAATCGAAGCCCCTTTGCCCATGCCCGCATTAACAATGACGCGATCTAACTGACCAAACTCTTGTTTAAATTGGCTGAACACGTCAAAAACTTGTGGGTGGTCGTTAACGTCTAGTGCTTTAATTAACACAGTGATATTAGGGTTTACGCTAAGTAACTCTTGTTTTAATTCTTCTAAGCGATCTATACGACGCGCGCACAATGCTAAATTATGGTTTTGTTTAGCAAACTCAATCGCCATGCCACGCCCTAAACCCGAACTTGCTCCAGTTATTAGTATGTTTGTCCGTTTCATATTATGCTCTTTTTTATTGTTTTGATTGGATTATTTATCATGACTTATGCATTGTTGGCAGTATCTTTTATTGCCTACAGTAAACTGTATAAATGACGGTTATCACCGTCAAAATAACCATGTTCGTTCATGGTAATCACACTTAAACGTTGATGTTTAACTTGTAATTGAGTGACGCTAGCATTAACCACTTGTTTGTTAATGTTGAAAAACTGGCTTTCAGGTATCGATAATATTTGCATTATTACCGTGCTAATGACACCGCCTGAAGTAAATACAAATAAGGTTTTACCATTATCAGCTTGTTGCACCAACTGGGTTAATCCTTGGCTAACGCGTTGGCTAAAATGCAGCCAAGATTCGGTGTATTGGGCAATATTATCAGTGTGCTGCCATTGTTGAATCGCTTGGCTAAACAGAGTAATAAAGGCCTTAGCAGGTGAAGGTTGCTGGCTTAGGTAGTGTTTCATCGCTTCTGGATTCGCTAAATCTGGGCGGTAAACGGCAATCACTTGTTCGTGATCAAATTCATTCCATGCACGGTTTATTTGCATGTCACGATGAATTAAAGGTGGCGACAAGCTGGCTAAACACGCATCCCGGGTTTGTTGATGACGTGCCATATCACCACAAATAATCTGATCGGGGCGAATATTACGTTGATTAAAATGCTTAGCCAAATGTTGCGCTTGGCTTTGACCTAATGGCGACAAGTTATCGTAATTGTCACTGCCAAAACTTGCCTGACCGTGGCGGATTAAATAGATGTTTGCCATGGTTATCCTTGTTGTTTCATCGCGCGGTGACAGCGCCACATTAAGTAATGCGAAAAAATCCAAAACTGTTTAAAAGCTGGGTTTCGGGTTTGCTTATGGTGATAACGATAATATATTTGTTGCACAATCCCTGCTAAGCGGAATAAACCGAAGACTTCGTAAAATCGAAAATCATCAATGGTGATATTCATTTTATTGCAATAATATTCAACCACTTGTTTACGCGTTAACATGCCTTGTAAGTGGGTAGGTTGGCGACGAGTCATTTGCGCAAGAAAGTCATCATCAGCTTCAACCCAGTAGGCAAGGGTGTTACCTAAATCCATTAATGGATTACCTAAGGTCGCCAGCTCCCAATCAAGTACGCCATTCACTTTGCTGATGTTATCAGGGTCGAGTACTACGTTATCAAATCTAAAGTCATTGTGAGTTAAGCAAATGGTTTCTTGTTCGGGCTTATGTTGCTGCAACCAAGCCATAACTTTTTTACCCGAGGGCACATTCCAGGTTTTAGCCTGGGTGTAACGTTGGCTCCATCCATCGATTTGGCGTTGTGTGTAACCTTCACCTTTGCCGATGTGATTGAGGTTGGCGGCATCTACGTCTACTTTGTGTAACTCTATTAAACAATCAATGACATTGGTACACAGTGTTTGAGCTTGTTGTTTATCAACGTTTAAGCCTTTGGGTAGATTTTGTCTTGGAATGATGCCATTCAATTTTTCCATCACATAAAATTCAGTACCTAACACCGTCTCGTCTTCGCAATGAGCAAGCATAGCTGGTACATAAGGATAAACAGGCTTGAGTGCTTGCTGTAAACGATACTCTCGCCCCATATCGTGGGCGCCTTTGGCTTTAGTCCCCATTGGCGCTCGGCGCAATATAAGCTCACAATTGTCATAAGTGAGGCAATAAGTCCAGTTTGAAGCCCCACCGGTGTATTGGGTTATTGTTAGCTCGCCTTCAAGCCCGCCGATATGTTGTTTTAACCATGGGTTGATTATGTCTGGGTCAAGCTCTTCACCAGAGCGAACAGACTTGGCTTTATCTAAATATTGTTGGTTCATTAAGCTTGCTCCTCCCTTAGCAATTGGCGTAAGCGCAATGTTTGCTTTAGGACAATAGTAAAGTACCAGCGTAGTGGTAACAATCGCTTGAGTTGGTATAAACGTTTGCCTTGTTGATGGGTTAGCAGCAAAAATTGTTTATTGGCCTCACCTTGGTAAGCAATATTAGCCACTTGGGTGGCATCGATTGGCGACTTATCAAACAATTTGCCTAAGAGCTTTTCCATTGTCGGTAATTGAGTGCGTAAACTTGTGCCGAGGTTGGTTTTAAAAAAGCCGGGGCACAATACACTCACATTAATATTGTCGTCAGCGAGTTCAAGCCTGAGAGTTTCAGATAACGACACTACCGCGGCTTTTGAAGCGTTATAACTGGCCATAAATGGAATAGGGGTTAAGCCCGCTTGTGATGCCACGTTAACAATACTGCCGAAACCTTGCTGCTGAAAAATAGGCACAAATTGTTGGCACATATTCACGATACCAAACAGATTGATTTCCATTACCCAGTGCCATTGCGAAATAGGTTCGGCGGCAATTTTATCTGCAGATGCCACGCCGGCATTATTAATTAATAAATCAATTTGCGGCCAACGAGATTGCAGGTCATGCGTCAATGCTTTGATACTGGTGGGGTCGGTGATATCGCATGCGCTAAAAAATGCCTTACCGCCTTGGGCAATAATTTGCTCGCACACTTGCTCACCCGCTTGCTGATTAATATCGGCAACACACACTTCAGCATTCATAGCTGACCATTTGAGAGCTAATGCTTTACCTAAGCCAGAAGCGGCACCGGTAATCACCACATGTTGTTTCGATTTCATTGGTTTACCTTATTTGTATTTAGCCAACTCAAGACGAGATACCATCGCCATGTGCACTTCATCTGGACCGTCTGCTAGGCGTAAGCTACGCGCCATTGTGGCAAAACCGGCTAATGGCGTATCGTGATTCATGCCCGCACCACCATACAATTGAATAGCCATATCAACCACTTGAGTTAACATGTTAGGCACTGCAACCTTAATCGCAGAAATATCAGTCATAGCATGCTTAACACCAAGGTTATCGATTTTCCATGCAGCATTGAGGGTTAACAGTCTTGCTTGTTCGATAGCTATTCTCGCTTGTGCTATACGCTCAAGGTTACCACCGAGTTTGATAATAGGTTGACCAAATGCAACCCGTGATTGGCCACGTTCAATGGCCAACGACAACGCCCGTTCAGCAGCGCCGATAGCTCGCATACAATGGTGAATACGACCAGGCCCTAAGCGACCTTGGGCAATTTCAAACCCTTTGCCGAGCCCCATAATGACATTCCCCTTAGGCACTCGTACATTAACGAGCTCCATTTCACCATGGCCATAAGGTGCATCGTAGTCACCATAAGCGGTTAACATGCGCGTGATATTGACACCTGGTGTATCAAGCGGCACTAATACCATGCTGTGACGTTGATGTTTTGCTGCATCAAGGTGAGACAACCCCATAAATATCATGACCTTACAGTTTGGATGGCCTAAACCCGTAGACCACCATTTACGGCCATTAACGATGACATCATCTCCGTCTTCAATAATGGTGGCTTGCATGTTAGTGGCATCTGATGAAGCGACATCAGGCTCTGTCATGGCAAACACAGAGCGGATATCACCAGAAAGGAGTGGTGAAAGCCATTGGGCCTTTTGTTGTTCATTGCCAAAATGATAGAGCACTTCCATGTTGCCGGTATCAGGTGCATTACAATTAAAAATCTCTGGAGCCAGGATTGAGCGGCCCATTTCTTCTGCTAAACAAGCGTATTCAACACACGTTAAGCCTTGAGCTAGAGTGGCATCAGGCAAAAACAAATTCCATAATCCGTCGGCTTTAGCTTGTGCTTTAAGGGCTTCTATTTGTTGTGATAATTGCCATTGAGTCCAATCACTGCTGTGATTAAGCCGTCTATTTTCAGCGAGAATATCGGCTTCGATAGGTAGAATGTGTTGATCAATAAACGATTTTACTCTGGTTAAATATTGTTGTGATTTTTCTGTGGTGTAAATGTTCATTCGATCGTCCTGTGTGATCTAAAGTGTAAAAAGCTGAATAACGTGATCAAAGCCTGTTTATGTTGTCAGCATAACGTAGTATTCTAAGTGAACGAAATGAAATAACTTGCTAGCAATTAATGAATGTAATTCATAGTTGTTTAAGCGCAGTTAAGCTGCACATTGAGAGAAGCATGGCCGATACCAAAGCAATTCAGCAACTTGACTTAAATTTATTAAAAATTTTTGAAGCCTTGTATTTTGAACAAAATATGACGTTAGCAGCAAAGTCGTTATTTATTACGCCTTCGGCGGTCAGTCATGCCATAAAACGACTTCGTTTAGTGTTAAATGACCCACTATTTGTGCGTCAAGGTCAGCAAATGCAAGCCACTGCCGCGTGTCAACGTATGGCGCCACAATTGATTAATGCCCTCAATCGTATTAGGCAAGTATTGCAACAGTGTGGTGAGTTTGACCCACTCACCACCGAACAAACCTTCAACATTGCCATTCATGAAGCATTAGAAAGTCAGTTGATGCCTGCGTTGATCACTCACGTAGCAAAATTGATCCCACATGCTAAAATTTGCAGTATGGCTTTATCTCGTGAACATATATCGCGTCAACTTTCTAATGGGGAGGTTGATTTAGCGATTGATGTGGCAAGGGCCGTCAATGCGCCTTTAATGCATATGCCGCTTTTATCGGATCCATTTTGTGTGTTGATTGATGCAAGTCAGCAACCTGAGCTTGCCAACAACTTTAACCAACAGGCTTATTTATCGGCAGAGCATGTTGCTGTTTCTAGTCGGCCTATTGGGCGGGTTATGGAGGATTTATTGTTGCAGCAGCAAGGGATAAATCGGTTAATAAAATACCGTTGCCAAAGTTATCAAACAGCGGCCAAGATGGTGCTAGGTTCTCGATTGATACTGACACTGCCTCGCTCAATTGCTGAACAATTTATTGATCCCAATTTATTGGTTTGTGCAATGCCATTTAGCTTAACTGACATCGATACGCACCTTTATTGGCACAGTAACACAGAAACTGATCAAGCCTTAAGCTGGCTTAGGCAGCAAGTTGTCCGTGTCGTGCAAATTAATCAAACTAAGATGACAGATTGATGTTGTCTTTCAACAAGACAGTAATAGCCGCATTCGCATATTGAGGTGATTTTGAATATCAAGCCATTAATAGCAGCAACACCGTTTACTCAATTACGTTTTAGGCATTATCAAATTCACCATTTGCTACTGCCTTATGCACTATACACTTTGAGCGTTATACCTATTTATTTGTTTTTCATTGTGTCCGATTTTCATCATATTGACGTAGATTTATGGTTGGTTATCACGGTGAAAATTTTATTGTCGCTGGGTTGTGTATTGATATTGTTGTTATTGCGTAATCGCGCGCCACAGTATTTAGAGCTTGGTGAATTTGTATTGGTATTTAGTGTTTTTGCATCACTGACCTATGTTGCCCAGTTGGCAATGATTTTTGGTGATGAGCATTATCAATCAGCAGGCTTGCTGGCATTAGTGTATGTCGGCTCATTGTCGCGCATGGCCTTTAACAAGGCATTTATGTTGTTAACATTAATGTTATTGACCCATCTTGCGTTGATTTCATCTGTAAAATTGAGTCAGGATTTTGCCAATGCGGTTGATAATTTAACCCTATTTATTGCTGTGTATTTTGTGGCTGTTATAGGGTGTTTACGGCGTTGGTCAGAGTCACAAAAAAGTTTTTTAAAATTTACAAAAATACGTAACCAACAGTTAGCGTTACGTAAAAACCAACAATTCTTATCAAAACAAAATCAAACCGATCCGCTAACGGGCCTTAAAAACCGGTTATTTTTATCAGCAAACTTAGAGCGGATATCTTCATCAGCCAACACCTTAACCGTTTTAATGATCGACATTGATAACTTTAAACAGATTAATGATACCTATGGGCATCCATTCGGTGACGAAGTCATTTTAAGAGTTGCTGACACAATTGGCCAATATTGTCATGGGCGTAATAAAATTGCTGTGCGCTACGGCGGTGAAGAGTTTTTGTGTTTAGTGATTGATGAAACCGCAAATAACACAGCAGAATTAGCTGAAACGATTTGTCATGCAATAACTCAAATAACATGGCCAATTAAACAACTCATCGTTACCGTATCGATTGGTGTCTCGACAAATACCTTACATAAATCGGGTGATTTTAAATTAATTGAGCAAGCTGACGAAGCATTATATCAAGCAAAAAATGACGGCAAAAATAGGGTTGTAGTGTATCCACGACAACAGTTGTAGGGGATCCTTTCCCTATAACAATGATGTAATAGCTAAAGCAGGTGAGTGGTGTTTTCTGTGCTTATTTAAGATTAATGGGCAATGTAAATGACATCGTTAATAAAACCCACAATATGATTAAATTTAAATGATTAACCCAAGCTTATTTGCGTAGTTGTACCATAATATTAATGACATCTTGGTAAGCGATATTATATTGGCGAGATAAATTAATAATTTTAGTTTTGTATGTTTGAATATGTTCCTGTTTTACAAGGTCGAGTTGCTTTTCTTCTACTATGCTATTAATCGAATCTTGTAAGATGAGTAAGCGACGTAAACTGAAATCCAGTGACGTAATATAAGCTGTCATCTGTTGTTTATTACGGGCATTTTCAAGGTTTGTTGTAGTGCGTTGCTCAAAGTCTAACTCATCAAACGCATTCATCATTTGTTGTAAATTTAAATCGTTGCTCATAAGTGTGGTGTTCTAGATTATTTTCTAAAATTATATTCAAAATTAAAGGGTAAGTCACCTTTTAACGTGTTGATGATTATTAATGTAAAAAGTTTGAGTCTTTTGGGTGTTGAAAATAGCAATAGATGATCTATCGTTAACAAAACTTGTTGAATTGTTTCATTATTAGTAATCTAAGATTTTGATTCCCAAGGAGGGCTTATGTTAGATCTATTACCAGACCTATTTGATCATTACCCCGAAAAATTGACCTTGTTAACCAATCCATGGCGCAGCTTTGGTGCAAAGTCGATATTTTTTGGCGAAGTCGTCACCGTGAAATGTTTTGAAGATAATTCGATGGTGAAATCTGAGTTAGCCAAACCGGGACAAGGTAAAGTATTAGTTGTCGATGGTGGTGGCTCAAGCCGTCGTGCATTACTGGGCGATATGATAGCACTCAATGCTTATGAAAATGGTTGGGAAGGCATCATTATCAATGGTTGTGTTCGTGATGTGGGTACCATTAATGAAATTCAAATTGGTGTGCAGGCCTTAGGAAGCAACCCGATAAAAACAGAAAAAAAAGACGTAGGTGAAGTGAACATAAATATCGACATCGCAGGGGTTAATATTGTTCCCGGCATGATGATTTATGCTGATTTAAATGGGATTGCAGTCAGTAAACACCCCTTAGACCTGTCTATTTTACAATAGAAAAAATACAGACAAGGAAGCAACAATGAAAGCAGTAAAGTGGTTCTTAGCAATTGTGCTCATCCTCATAGTAGGCATTACTGTCTATTTAACGATGTTTTTTGACTTAAATAATTTTAAGCCGCAAATTGTCGATGCTGTTAAAAAGCAAACTGGGCGAGACTTACAAATTAAAGATGATTTGAGCTGGAGTGTTTTTCCTTCTATCGGCATTAAGCTGGGCGGGATATCGCTGTCTAACCCTGAAAACTTTTCACCGGCATCAATGTTAGATGTTAATGAAGCCGTGGCCAATGTGGCGTTAATGCCGCTGTTTAGCCAACAAATTGAAGTTGATTTATTAAAACTCGATGGATTAACCCTAAATTTAGTCACACAAAAAAATGGTAAAACCAGTTTTGATGGCTTATCGGGTGAGGGCGTTTCAGAGCCTGCTGGCGATACGGCAACAGAATCTAACAGTGGTGATAGCAAAATGTCACTGCAAACGTTAGATATTGGCGGGATTGAACTCACCAATACCAATATTAACTTAATCGATATGGCAACGGATACCAGCCAAACCTTTAGCTTAAAAAGCTTTACGCTAGGTCAATTTAGCTTAGGTAAGTTTGCTGATTTTGCTTACGAGTTTGCAGCGACTTTACCGGATATGCAATTAGCATCGTCAGGACAAGGTAAAATACAAGTTGACCAAGCCCTAAAGCATATCACCATTAATGACTTTACCATGAGCCACAATGCTCAAGGTGACAGCCTACCTAAAAAGTCAGTCACGGTAGATATGACCACCCAGTTGCAAATGGCCTTAGATGCGCAAACAATTGAACTGCAATTGACAAAATTGTCAGCTATGGACATCGCCGCTACAGGTAAAGTGGATGTTAATTATGGCAATTCAGTACCTAAAATAGCCATGACTTTAGATGTTGGTGATATTGATGTAGATGCGTTGTTACCTCAAGAAACGGCAACTGAAGACACTGCCATAAATGAAGCGCCAGAGGCTACAGCGTCAGCGACAAGTAGCGAACCCGATTTATCAGCACTTAAGACAGTTGATTTAACGGTTAACCTTAGCGCTAAGTCAATTAAAGTTAGCAATATGCTCACTCAAAATTGGCAAATGAACATGGCGATCAAAAATGGTATATTAACGTTATCGTCATTAACTGCAGACTTATATGAAGGTAAATTAGCGCTTAGTGCTAAACTTGATGGCCGCCAAGCCGTACCAACTTATCAGTTTGATAAAACACTGACTGGCGTGAATATTCGTCCACTATTAATTGATGCTGCCGAGGTTGATTTACTTTCAGGCCAAGCTAGTTTTCAAGTTAAGGGCAGTGGCTCAAGTTTAATTCCTGAGAAACTGAAAAAGAATCTTGATGCTGTAGGTCAGTTTGAAGTGGCTGATGGTTCATTATACGGAGTGAATATCCCGCAAATGATCCGCAGTGCACAGCAAAAATTAACAGGTGATTTATCTTCAGCCGATAAAGAAGAGTTAAAAACCGACTTTACCAGTTTAACGGGCAGCTTTACGGTGAAAGAGGCCGTAGTGACCAACCCTGATCTTGCAATGGCTTCGCCTTTATTGCGGATCAAAGGCGAAGGTACAGCCAATATTGCTTCAGAAGCGTTAAATTATAACTTAACGACCAGTGTTGTAGGGTCGCTTTCAGGTCAGAGTGATGCTACTGATGAGTCGTTAAAAGGCATTGATGTGCCGTTAACCATTAAAGGTACTTTCCAAGAGCCTAAGTTTGGTATAGATACTAAAGCGTTACTCGAAGGACAGTTTAAAGAAGAAGCCGATAAAGCCAAAGAAAAGCTTAAAGATGGTTTGTTTAAAAAGTTAGGCATTTAATCAACAAAGCGTAATACAAACAAAAACGGACAAGCATAGCTTGTCCGTTTTTATATGAGCGAAGCGGTTATGTTAACTGTTGGTCACGATTAATTTTAATATTTGACCAGGTTGAATGTACTTACTTTTTTGTAAACTGTTCCATTCGATTAACTCATCAACGGTGACGTTATACTTAGTGGCAATTCGCGCTAATGAATCGCCAGATTGCACACGGTAGTTTACCGTTTTCTCTTTGCTGCTGTTACTTGCAGTCACTTCGTTAGGGTAAATCACTAGGTTTTTGCCAACAGACAGGGTTGATTGTTGTTTAAGGTTATTCCAACGCATTAATTGAGCAACAGTAACCTGTTGAGTTTGCGCTATCTTCCATAAAGAATCACCGGACTTAACCGTATATGTTTGCTTGTTTGGACTAGACTTAATGACTTTTTGACGCGCTAATACTTGATCGGCTGTCATGGTGGCTAAATCAGGATCTTTAGCTGCAACCGGAATAATTAAGAATTTTCCGGCAATAATATTATTGCCTTTGATCCCGTTACTGCTACGAATTAACGTCGCCGTGGTTTCAAATTGGTCTGCTATTTCACTGATACTGTCACCAGACTTAATTTTATAGCGTACCCAGTTTATGCGAGAGTTTGGTTCAATAGCGGCTAATGCACGTTTAAAGTTTGCTGCTTTGTCGCTAGGTACCACCAATTGATGTGGCCCTTGTGGGGCCGTTGCCCAACGCTTTAAACCTGGATTAATCGCTTTTAAATCATCAATATTAACTTGCGCTAAATCTGCCGCTAATGTGATATCTAGTTGACTCTCAATGTTCACGACTTCAATTTGAGCAGCGTTATCGATTGGCGTTAATGTGATGCCATATTTATCGGCATGTTTTATCACATCTGCTAAGGCCAATAATTGTGGGACATAATGCGCTGTTTCTCTTGGTAATTTTAGTGACCAAAAATCGGTTGGTTTTCCTTTTGCCTGATTATTTTTAACTGCATTTAAAACCCGGCCTTCACCAGAATTGTACGCCGCTATGGTGTAATTCCAATTTTGATCCATTTTAGGGTACAAATACTCGAGTAAATCTAAGGCTGCTTTGGTTGAGGAGGCTACATCTTGACGACCATCAAACCACCAGTTAGTTTTAACCCCAAAAGATAATGCTGTTGGTGGTGTTAATTGCCATAAACCAGAAGCATGACTTCCTGAATAGGCTAGGGGATCAAAGCCACTTTCTACGATGGGTAATAATGCCAGCTCAATTGGCATGTTACGTTGCTCAAGTTGCTCGACAATATAATATAAAAATGGGGTAGCACGCTGAGTGACGATTTCTAAATGCTTAGGGTTGTCTATATACCATTGACGATATTGAGCAACTAAGGCGTTGTCGGGGATTGGAAATGCCATTTTATTGCTGATCAGCAACCACAAGTTATTAATCTCTGCGACTTGCTCTTCTATTTCTTCAATGGTGACGGTGGAAGATTTTTTCGATTTGGCACTTACCGCAACAGTTTGTTGCTCGCTATCTGTTTGCGGCACAGTGGTTTGGAGCGTTTGGCACCCCGTCACTGCCAGGATACTGCCGGCAATAATAAATAAATTTGCTTTCATTTGAAGATACACTTCCTCAAGTTCTCTAGGGCTAAAAAAGGGTAGAACATACCAAATGCCTATGAGACTCTTTTGGTCATGCTTTAGTTCAGTTTGGCATTGTAGATTAAAATTTTTAGCTTGTCTTATTAAACTGTTTTCATGTTGATTTAAAAACTATTCTTCCACTGCCTAAGCAGTGTAAAGGTTTGAATTTCATCAATATTAACTATGTTGAATTGTGCTGATATTGCGACCTGAATCGCATTTTTATGACAACGTAAAAAAGGGTTTATGGCTTTTTCTATGGCGATTGTGCTAGGTATGGAAGGGATGTTTTTTGCGCGTAATTTGTCCACCTTTGCCGAATATGTAATCAAATCAGGGTTGGTTGCATCGACATGCAAGGCAAAGTCAAGATTGGCGCGGGTGTATTCATGTGCGCAATAGACTAGAGTGTCGTCAGGTAATAGGGCTAGCATGCTTAATGATTGCAACATTTGCTCTGGGGTGCCCTCAAATAAACGCCCACAACCGCCACTAAATAATGTATCGCCGCAAAACAATTTATTCTCAATATAATAGGCAATATGACCTAATGTATGACCGGGCACCGCCATGACTTGTATCTGGCCTAATGAGGGGATGACAATCGTGTCTTGGCTGGCAATGGTTAATGGCTGTGTAATGCCTTTAATGTGTTCATTACTTGGGCCGTATACCGCTAAGGTGTGATTAAAGTGCTGTTGTAGTTGCTCAATACCACCAGTGTGATCAGCATGATGGTGAGTGATCAGTATGCCAACTAAATTTAAGTTTGTTGTGGCCAAATAATCAATCACAGTCTGAGCACAGCCAGGATCAACAATATAAGCATCTTGGCTTGTCGATTGGTGGACTAACCACAGATAATTATCATTAAATGCTGGAATGGTATGAACGTTAAGCATAATCTGGCTCGAGTGATGATTGATAATCTGTTAGGGTAACGATAAGACTAAATGACATCAAGCAAAGCGGTTTATTTTAACAGTTTGAGGAGTAAAACGTGGCAAGCTCGAGGTTAACACCACAGCACTGGGATGACTTACCATTTGGTGAAGTATTACAAGCTGAAATAGAAACCACGTTAGCCCCATGGTGGCCGCGTATATTTGGCTATCACTTACTGAAAGTGGGTAGCTTAAGCAGCCAAATAAATAGCTTACAGTGTAATATTAATCGTCATTTTTCGTTATTTGATGGTGAGGGAGGCAATATACAAGCTGACCCTCATTACTTACCGTTGCAACAAAATAGTATTGATGCCGTTGTTAGCTGTTTTTTATTAGATTTTGAGCAAGACCCATACCAGATATTACGTGAATTTGACCGCGTACTGATCAACAGTGGTTATGTGTTTATTGTAGGCTTTAATCCGGTCAGTCCGGCTTTTGTGGGCAAAATCTTACCCAAGTACCAAGATAAGCTCCCTTGGAGTGGGCAATTTTTTATGCCTTCTAGAGTTAAAGATTGGTTGGGTTTATTAGGTTATCAGGTATTAGCCGACGAACGCTTAATGCATCACTCTTTGCTAGGGCCAGTGGGTAGTAATAATCAAACGCCCTGGTGGCAAAAAACCTTGGCTAACTGGTTACCAAGCACCGGCAGTGTTTATGTGATTGTGGCGCGTAAAATGACCGTTCCATTAACCCCAATAAAAGATAAAGCTAAAGTGAGCGCCCCCAATTGGTCTACTGCGCCAAGTGCTGGACGTACAGGTTTATCTAAAACCCAATAGTATACAAGGGTTAACGTGCATGCATTAGTGCTACATGACATTAAGCTGATATCATTATTCTGCCTGATACCCCACATCCGCTTGTTTAGGTTTAGCTTCAGCAGCTTGTCTCGCTAGGGTGTCACAACGTTCGTTTTCAATGTGGCCAGCATGACCTTTAACCCAGCGCCAATCAATTTTATGTTTTTGACTTACCGTATCTAAACGTTTCCACAAATCTACGTTTTTAACGGGTTGCTTAGTGGATGTGAGCCAACCTTTTTTTTTCCAGCCATGGATCCAAGATGTTATCCCTTGACGCATATACTGGCTGTCGCTGGTTAAAATAATATTACACGGTTCATACAGTGCTTCGAGGGCAATGATAGGGGCAAGAAGCTCCATGCGATTATTAGTAGTGAGAGCAAATCCATCGGCAATTTCATGGGTTTGATTTTTGTATTTCATCACGACACCATAGCCGCCAGGACCAGGGTTGCCTAAACAAGAACCATCAGTAAAAATATACAGCTGTTTGAGTTCGGCCATCAAGTTGTTACCATAGCAAAATATTCGCGCCAGTATACTCAATTTAGGTAGTGGCGAGGGCTTAAAGAGTAAAAATTATGAACATTATTTCAAGTACGAGTCGTCAAGTTATTCTTGATACCGAAACTACAGGTATGAACCAAGCAGGTGGACCGGTATATATTGGCCACAGGATCATTGAAATCGGCTGTGTAGAAGTGATTAACCGCCGTTTAACAGGCCGGACTTATCACCAATACATTAATCCTGGTCAAGCTATTGATCCCGAGGCCATCGAGGTTCACGGCATTACCAATGAACGTGTTGCAAATGAACCACGTTTTCATCAAATAGCACAAGAATTTATCGATTTTATTGATGGCGCAGAGATTGTTGCACATAACGCAAACTTTGACGTGAGCTTTATGGACCATGAGTTTTCAAAACTCAATCCTCTCGGGCCGAAAACGAAAGATATTTGCAGTATTTTAGACAGTTTAGCCATCGCCAAACGATTACATCCAGGGCAAAAGAATAACCTTGATGCCTTATGCCGTCGTTATGGGATTGATAACGGCCGTCGGACCTACCATGGCGCGTTACTCGATGCTGAAATCCTAGCTGACGTTTACTTAATTATGACCGGCGGACAAATTAAGTTTAATTTGTCTAATGAAAAAGCCGGCCAAGAGGGCGGTGGGATAAAAAAAATAGACACATCAGCGTTTAATCTTAAAGTCGTGGGCGCATCGGCCGATGAAATATTACTACACGAACAACGACTTGACTTAGTTGCCAAGTCTGGAAAATGTCTTTGGAGAGGGTAATTTTACCTTTATGACTGCTAGCCGCTTGCGCCGTTTGATCATTATTTGCCTTCTTCTGTTGAGTCCTATTGGGACTTGGCAGCCTTTCGTTCACGCTGAAACAATAAAAGCATCACAGGCAGCCGAACTTAAAAACCGCTTTAGAATCGATTATATGGTCGACAAGCTAACCCTCGTTATCCAGCGTAGTTACGGTTCTGCACCTGTGGTTGTCGTATTGCCTGATGGCAGTAAGTGGTATTCAAATCGTCATCCTCAAACAGTCAAATGGGTGGATGGTCTGGCTGCTGATATGATTTATATCGAAAAACCTATGCCTGGCCCTTGGCAGCTATTAGGTGACATTACCGAAGGTTCAACGATTCAAAAAATCTCTGAACTTGATATTGATGTTGAGCCTTTTCCCCAACCGTTATTTCAAGGAGAAAGACTTAAAGTTACTGCCAGGCTGCTTGGTGATAACTTAACCATGAGAATGCCAGGTCTTGATTTTATGGTGGAATGGACTGCGAAGTTTTCAAGTCAACATATTAATGGCGAGGATAACTTTGTTACCGGAACTATTATTGTTGGTGCATACAAAGACAATGGTGAAGATTTAGATGAAGTGCCTGACGATGGGGTATTTACCGGTGCGAAAAATCTTGATCAACCGACAGGTCACTATACGTTAAACGTCACGGCGCGCAATAACCTGTTTGAACGCGAATATGTCATGCCGTTTGTATTATCAGAGCAGCCAATCACGGTTGAAATGGTACCCAATAACGACCCATTAAAAGGCATTTGGCAAATTCAGACGTCAATAGACGACACGCAAGTGTTACTTGATCAAACCCATTTTTTGTTTGAGTTAGTTGGGCCTGCCGGTTTACAAATGCCTATCACACTGCAAGATCTCACCAGTGTTGATCAAATCTTGTATTTACCTAAAGTCAGTGATTTCGGCAGCTACAGGGTGAAAGGAACCGCGGTATCGACCACCATTGATGGCCGAGAGATTGTATTAAATCTACCGGAGATGTTTTTTAACTTAATTGAGCCACCAACACCAGGGCCAACAGTTGAAGAGTTAGCTTTACAAGCGGCTGAACAAGCAAAGGTAGAAGAGCAACAAGCAAAAGATGATGCCATATTTTGGATTGTTACCGTGAATCTGACGTTATTATTGCTCGGAATTGTTGGGTTAGTGGTATGGCGCAAAAGACAAACATTAGCTAAAGCGATGGCCGCAGCTGAAAAAAGGTTAAAAGAAAACCCGGCAGTAGAAGAAAGCGCAACAGATCAACAACCTGAGAGTATCGATTTGGATGACATCGATTTGACCATGCCAGACGAAAAATAGCTGCTAGCTTAAATGTGCTTATTGGTAATATTACTGCTTGAATTTTGTACTTAAAATGAATAATTGCACATTTTTTAGCTAAACGCGTTAAAACAGTTAAAAAACAGTTGACGATTAATTATCACAACTTTATTATTCATCGCACTTGAGTGGAGCGGTAGTTCAGTTGGTTAGAATACCGGCCTGTCACGCCGGGGGTCGCGGGTTCGAGTCCCGTCCGCTCCGCCAATCAAGTGCCTGTTTGTACTTAATAAAATATTTACCATGCTTATATTTTATCATGTTGTTATTTTATTAAGTGTAAACAAACCGTTTTGGAGCGGTAGTTCAGTTGGTTAGAATACCGGCCTGTCACGCCGGGGGTCGCGGGTTCGAGTCCCGTCCGCTCCGCCAAATAAACAAGCCCTTACAGCAATGTAAGGGCTTTTTTATTGGTTTTAAATCTTCAACATCTTCAACATCTTCAACATCTTCAACATCTTCAACATCTTCAACATCTTCAAAACCTCAAAACCTCAAACACCTTCAACAACTTCTAAATCTCCAACAACTTCTAAATCTCCAACAACTTCTACATTTGACCTCGACACTAGTCGCGTGTTTGCTCATTCAAGCGGAGTGGTCGCTCTGCTAAATAATAAAGCCCTGACTACTAAGAAAGGGCTTTATGGTGAATGTTTATCGCAACAAGGCTAAAAAGAATAATTAACGCTCAGTTCGAGTGAACGTCCAGCTCCTGCTATTTGCTCAAAGCCATGACTATTATCTGCTTTATATTCTGCAATACTGACACCACCCAGAGGGAGTTGATAGTATTCATCAAGTAGGTTCTTTACAGCGACCGTTATAGTCGCTTGTTGCCAAGTGATACTACTGCTTAAATTTAACAATGAATAACTGTCTGTGGTGTTTTCGAGGCGAGTGTTGTCCACACGATCCTTTTCTGCCACCCATTGCCATATCACACTGTTTTGCCAGTAGCCACGTTGATGGTGTAGACCTAGCTCCGTTTGTAGCGGTTTGATTTGATAAAGGGGTTGGTGAGTATCATCTCGTTCACCGTGTGTGGCACTCACATTGGCGGTTACTGACCACTTACCAGTCGTTTGTTGTGCAAATTGATACTCCGCATCAATTTTAGCGCCGTATAGTGTGGCGTCTACATTAGTGAATTGTAAAATATTGCGGCTGTTACCGTCGAGTCCACTACTATTGAAACTCCCCACCACATTGGCGTCAATGTAATCATTGATATCGCTATACCAAGCGGTGGTAGTCAGTGAAAAGTTATCATTGATTTGCTTATATGCTGCACTCAATGTGTGGGCGGTTTCTTGATTAAGATCGGGGTTGCCAATGTAGCCATTACCGTCGCCATACCAACCAATCATGGTGGTTGCCATGGTGCTTTGCCCCCAACTATAACGCTCGTACAGATTCGGAGCTCGGCCTTTACGTGCTAATCCTAGCTCAAGGGTTTCGGTATCACTGAGTTGGTAACGCGCTAATAGGGTGGCATCAATAATATGGTCATCGCGTTGCCGCTCAAGGGCGTTAAATGCCTCGGCCGCAGCAGCATTTACATTGGTCATCCCCATCATGCTCATGGTGTTATAGGGTTGTACTTCATCAGCATCGGTGGAGACATATTCATAGCGTAAGCCTGCTGACAACCACCAGCGACTGTTGAGCGTTTGTTGCCATTCAGCAAATACTGCAGCACGTTTTCGCTCACCATTGTTGATATTGATATAGTCATTTGGGCTCATCATAGTTGAGCCTGTCACCGCTGGCCAGCTATCGTCAAGTTGATATAAATAGTACTCTTGGCCAAGTAAAAGTATGGCATCTTTATTGATGGGTAATTGCCAATGAAGTTGATAACTTAAATCTTGTCCCGTGGTTTCCATTGGCATCTTGCCGGTTTTTTCTTCACTAAAGAATCCCATTTCATGTTCAACTCTGTGCCAGTTCATTTGGGCACTAAATAAACCGTCATTGTCGAGGTCCAATTGATAGCGCACGATTGCACCAAAGCTATCATTATTGGTCATATCCATATATTGGTTAGCAAAGCCTTGAAAGGGAATATGTTGGTGAGTGAGTTTTACTGCCAGTTGCTGTGTCTCATCTTGCCAGGCGGCCATTAAGGAATGTTTTTGTGATTGATATAAGGTGTCGAGTACTTTATCGCCATGGCCATCAACATAGCTATTAGCATCTTCGTATGAACCTTGATAACTAAAACTTAATGTTTTACTCGCTACGGTAGCATTGACCGCCGCGAGAGTGGCGTCGCTAACACTTTTGTATCCGCCAGACACATTGCCACTTTGCCAAATTACATCGTCACTTTGATTAAATACGGGCTGTAAACTGTTCACCTTTATCACGCCCGCAATGTTATCACCGCCAGCACTGACAGGTGATACGCCGGCGACAACTTGCGTAGATACAATTTGATTTGCAGATATATATGAGAGTGGTGGATTCATTTGATTGGCGCAAGAGGCGGTAATATCACTGCCATCTATCGATACTTTAATTCTATCGCCCATCATGCCATTTAATATGGGTAATGCTGACACACCACCAGCTTGCGAAAAATCGACCCCTTGTTGCGTCAATAATGCTTCAGCAGAACCTATTAAATCCTTATTATTGGATTGCTGACCATGTACTTCCAGCCGCTCAATGTTGTCAGTGTTAACAGTATTGAGTGGTATAGCTGCCACTTGTGATGAAATGGCAAATGATATGACTAATGATATTGATGAAAGTTTATGAAGAGAATTAATATTTAAAATAGATGTTTGTGTGTTATGTGTTGTCAATGTTATCACCTGATATTATTTTTATAGTGAATTAATTTCACTGCATTTGTTATCAGATAAATTATATCCTGCTAATGAACACTCGGTATGCGACATAATGTCGCAGCACTGGGGATTTGTCGTATATAAAAGACCCTCGCCACGCTTTTCTCGCTGACATTAAACCTAACATTCATTTTTTTAAGGGCTTGTTATTTGCCATCAAGCTTGCTTATACTGCGTGACATCTTGTCGGAGTGCCATTATGGCTGAGACCGTTTATTCGGGATCCGTTGAACCTGATCAGGCTAGAACCTGCGAAGGAAACAAGCGTAATAATGTATATTTTACGGTGTTAATTTAGTTGTATTATTGATTGTGTTATTGATCGAGCTAGGCTGGTTTTTTAATCATAACAGTCTGTTCTAACTGTTGATTCAATCAAGATTACCCCATTGTAAAAGAGCCATTATTGATGTCGCAAATAGCCCATATTTGCGCCGCAGCGTTACTCAACACCTCTCCTGACAAGCAACTTAACTCTTATTAATGAGGTTGCTAATGTCAACACTACACCGTCGTCAAACTCGCGCCAATGCGCAACAATTTATTGATACCTTAACGCCTTTACAACACCCAAATTCTGAAAAAGTCTATTTAGTTGGCAGTCGCCCCGACATCCGTGTTGCGATGCGTCAAATCCGCCAAAGCGATACTCTTATTGGTGGCAGCAATACTGATCCCATAACCCAAGTTAATCCACCAGTGATGGTATATGACTGCGCCGGTGCATACTCTGATCCTAACGCTGAGATTGATGTACGCCGCGGCCTAAATAAATTTCGCCAAGCTTGGATTGAAGAGCGACAAGACAGTGAACAACTCAGCCACGTCAGTTCTGGTTTTACCCAACAACGGTTAGCCGATGATGGATTAGATCATTTGCGCTTTGATGCGGTTAATGCCCCAAGGCGGGCAAAACCGGGTCGAAGAGTCACGCAAATGCACTATGCCCGCCAGGGAATCATTACTCCAGAAATGGAATACATTGCGATACGTGAAAATATGGCACGTGAGCAGGTAACGGATGCGGTTCTTACTCAGCAAGCCGCTGGCGAAGCATTTGGCGCTCAAATAGGTCAGTTAATCACGCCTGAATTTGTTCGCGATGAAGTAGCACGTGGCCGCGCGATTATCCCGCTTAATATCAACCACCCTGAAGCCGAACCGATGATTATTGGACGTAACTTTTTGGTTAAAGTGAATGCCAATATTGGTAATTCGGCAGTCACGTCATCAATTGAAGAAGAGGTTGAAAAATTAGTGTGGTCAACCCGGTGGGGCGCCGATACTGTCATGGATTTATCCACTGGGCGTTATATCCATGAAACCCGTGAGTGGATTATTCGTAATTCACCGGTGCCAATTGGCACAGTGCCCATATACCAGGCACTTGAGAAAGTTAATGGCGTAGCTGAAGACCTAAGCTGGGAAGTGTTTAAAGACACGTTAATTGAGCAAGCTGAGCAAGGCGTTGATTACTTTACCATCCATGCAGGTGTGTTATTACGTTATGTGCCGATGACGGCCAAGCGTGTAACTGGCATTGTTTCTCGCGGTGGTTCAATCATGGCAAAGTGGTGTTTAAGCCATCACAAAGAGAGCTTTTTATACCAACACTTTGAAGAAATTTGTCAGATTTGTGCTCAGTATGATGTGTCGCTGTCGTTAGGTGATGGCATGCGCCCCGGCTCGATTGCCGATGCTAACGATGAAGCGCAGTTTGCAGAGCTGGCCACTTTAGGTGAATTAGTCAAAGTGGCGTGGCGGTATGATGTACAAACCATCATAGAAGGCCCTGGGCATGTGCCAATGCAGTTGATTAAAATTAACATGGAAAAGCAACTTGCTCATTGTGATGAAGCACCATTTTATACATTAGGTCCACAAACCACGGATATCGCACCAGGGTATGATCATTTTACCTCAGGCATTGGCGCTGCAATGATGGCCTGGTATGGCGTCGCAATGCTGTGCTATGTCACACCTAAGGAACACCTTGGTTTACCCAATAAAGAAGATGTTAAACAAGGTCTTATTGCTTATAAGATTGCCGCTCATGCTGCCGATGTAGCAAAAGGGCACCCAGGAGCACAGGTTCGCGACAATGCATTGTCTAAAGCCCGTTTTGAGTTTCGTTGGGAAGACCAATATAACCTGGGGTTAGATCCCGACACCGCTCGTGCTTATCATGATGAGTCTTTACCACAAGAGTCTGCAAAAGTGGCCCATTTTTGTTCTATGTGTGGCCCTAAGTTTTGCTCTATGAAAATCAGCCAAGAAGTACGTGATTACGCACAAACGTTAATTCATTCAGACAAACATTCCTCAGGACAAGCGATTGAACTCACCGAGGCGAATACTTATCAAACATTAGCCATGGCGCAAAAGTCAGCCGAATTTAAAGCTTCTGGTTCAGCGCTTTATCATGAAGTTAATGCAACCAATGAAGAGGTTGAATCATAATGAATCAACCTCAAAATCCTACCAGCACTAATGTCAGTCCCCGCCCAATTGTATGGACCATTGCGGGTTCTGATAGTGGCGGCGGCGCGGGAATACAAGCCGATTTACTGACCATGAATGACTTAGAATGTCACGGCTGCTGTGTGATGAGTGCGATTACAGCACAAAACTCACTGTGCGTTAATCTGGTCGAACCCGTATCTGCCAGTATGTTATTAGCGCAGCTTGATACCTTATGGTCAGATTTGCCCGCTAAAGTGATTAAAATTGGCCTTATCGCCAACCAACAACAGTTAGGATTAATTGCTGAGTGGTTAAGGCGGTTGCAACAACAATCACAGTTGCCTTTTGTGGTACTCGATCCGGTGCTAGTGGCCAGTAGTGGCGATTATTTAAGTGATAGTCGTATCGACTTTAGCCCGCTTGCGGGGGTAGTTAGCTTAATAACGCCTAATTATCATGAGCTTTACCACCTAAGTACAAATTTACTGCCAGCGTGTGAGCCGCCTACGCAGAAACACAGTCAACAACACAACATGATATTAGCCGCGCAAAGTTTGGCTGAACATTTTAATTGTCATGTGGTTGCCAAAGGTGGAGATGCCAGTTGGCAGCAACAGCGTGCGATTGATGTATATGTCAGCAAGCAAGTGCAGGGGGCAAGTACGCTTTATGATAATCAGGTGTTTTTATTAAGCAGCGCCCGAGTCGATACCACTAATCATCATGGTAGTGGTTGTACATTATCGTCGGCAATTGCAAGCTTTGTCGCCCATGATTACGTGGTGCATGATGCCATCGTGTTGGCTAAGGCTTATGTCACTAATGGATTAATCCATAGCCGTGCTGTAGGCAACGGACCTGGTGTATTAGCGCGCACAGGCTGGCCAGATAATTTGCTGTTAATGCCGCAAATCAGTGGCGTTAATGCTCAGCATTGCCACAATAATGTTAATCCCATAAAAGCGCCTCGAGTTGCACCGTTAGGGGTTTACCCCGTGCTAGATTGCTTAAGTCAATTAACACAGGTACTGGTTGCAGGCTGTAAAACCGTGCAATTTAGAGCGAAACTCATTGATGAAGATGATCCAATACAACAGCAACAGTTAGAGGCCGATATTTGTGAAGTGATTAAGATTGGTAAAGCATTTAAGGCCCAGATATTTATTAATGACCATTGGCAACTCGCGATCAAACATCATGCTTTTGGCGTGCATTTAGGCCAAGAAGATTTAGCTTGTGCCAATATAGAAGCCATACAACAAGCTGGACTGGCTCTTGGCATTTCAAGTCACAGTTATTTTGAAATCTTAATCGCGCATCAATGTTCACCGACTTACATTGCTCTTGGGCATATTTACCCAACCACCACCAAACAAATGCCCTCAGCGCCACAAGGGTTAGCCAAGCTAGGTCGTTATGTCAGTTTAGTGGCTAAGCATTACCCAACCGTGGCCATAGGCGGCATAAATCTAGATCGTCTTGCAGATGTTGCTAACTCAGGCGTGGCTGATGTTGCCGTCGTCAGGGCGATATCACACGCTAGCGATGTGGCAGAGGCCTATCGCCAATTACACCAAGCATGGCTTCAGCTCACAAGGACTCGTAAATATCTCACTGTTCATCAGCGCAACAACGACGATCAGGAGGCAATATGAAAAGCTTAACTGACAGAGAGTACTTGCAGTATTCTCGGACAATGTTGCTCAGTGATATTGGTGAAGCGGGACAAATAGCGATAATGAATAGTCAGGTCGCTATTATTGGAATGGGCGGTTTAGGTCAGCTGGTGGCCCAGTATCTTGCTGCGGCGGGTGTTAAGCATCTGCTCTTTATTGATCATGATGTTGTGGATATTTCAAATCTACCAAGGCAGATACTTTATACACCAACCGATATTGGCAAGCCAAAGGTGGCAGCGGCAAAGCGCACATTAAGTCGTATACACAGCGATATTCACATTGATGCTGTGAATATCAAACTCACCGATGACACGATTAAAGCCAACCTTCAGCTAATCACTAACAAACTCGCAGCAGTTGATGTGGTATTTGATTGCACCGATAACTTGCCCAGTCGGCATGTGATTAATCAATTATGTGTACAGCATCAGTTAATGTTAGTCAGCGGCGCCATTAGCGGTTACCTAGGGCAAGTATTTTGCCTCAACTTTGCAGACCACACTTCAGCGGCATTGTCTGGCTGTTATCGCTGTTTATACCCCAGTCAGACTCATATTGAACAAAACTGCACTCAGCAAGGCGTCCTTGGTCCTGCTGTGGGCGTGATAGCGAGTATGCAAGCCTTGATGGGATTGCAGCATATTAGCTCTACGCTCAACCAATATGGGGTATTGCATTGCTTTAATGCGAAATCTTTTTTATGGCAGCAAGCTCAAATGAGTCGAGATCATCAATGCCAGGTTTGTAAGCCATTGAACATTAGCGCGCAAGATCAGGGAGCAGAATATGTCACTAATTAACGCAACACCGTCTATAACCGTTACAACAGATTTGATTAGTCTAGAGCTCAATGGCACAACCGTGATGCTTGAGCCAGACTTATGTTTGTCAGGGCTATTGGCCGCTAACAATATTGATCTCGCGAGTGTGGCCATTGTGGTTAATGACACTGTGATCCCCCGCAGTGGTTGGCAACACATTCAATGTAAGGCAAATGATCGTATTAACGTATTTTCAGCCGTGGCAGGAGGTTAAACCATGTTGACGATAGCCAACCATCAATTTAGTTCTCGCCTGTTCACCGGCACCGGTAAGTTTAGCGATCAGCAAACCATGCTGGCAGCCATCGCTGCGTCTCAATCACAGCTGGTGACCTTGGCAATGAAGCGCATCAATTTACACAGTAAACATGATGATTTATTAGCGCCACTGCAATCAATGGGCGTTAAGTTATTGCCTAATACTGCAGGGGCTCGCAACGCCAAAGAAGCTATATTTGCTGCACATCTTGGCCGAGAAATGTTAGCCACAAACTGGATTAAATTAGAAATACACCCTGACCCTAAATATCTGATGCCTGATCCTGTTGAAACCTTATTGGCCGCTAAGCAACTGTGTGATGAAGGGTTTATTGTGCTGCCTTATGTGCACGCTGACCCCGTATTATGTCGACGCTTAGCTGATGTAGGTTGTGCTGCAGTGATGCCATTAGGTAGCCCTATCGGCAGTAATCAAGGCCTAGCTAGCGAGCCATTTTTAAAGATTATTATTGAGCAAGCAACGGTGCCTGTGATTATCGATGCCGGTATTGGCGCACCTTCTCAAGCCTGTCGGGCCATGGAGATGGGGGCCGATGCCGTATTGGTTAATACTGCCATTGCCAGTAGCGCTGAGCCTATCAAAATGGCACGATGCTTTGCTCAAGCCGTTGAAACCGGAAGGTTAGCCTATGAAGCTGGGCTTGGACAGATTAATCGACAGGCTTATGCAACCAGCCCATTAACCGGATTTTTAGGCGGTGGACTATGACCACGTTTGCTGAGCAATTTAAGCAGATATCGATAAGTAATATGTCATTAACAATGAAAAGCTGTACTGCCAGTGATGTAGAGCGGGCGTTACAAAATCCTACCGCTAACTTAAACAGCTTAATGACATTATTATCGCCAGCTGCGATGGCATATTTAGAACCCATGGCTCAACAAGCTGCAGCTTTAACGCGACAACGTTTTGGCGCCAATATCGGCTTATATTTACCCCTTTATTTGTCTAACTTATGTGCTAATGAGTGTGATTATTGTGGTTTTAGCATGAGCAATAAACTTAAGCGTAAAACCTTGTCACCATTAGAACTTGAGCAAGAAATCGCCATTATCAAACAACGTGGCTTTGATTCGGTATTGCTGGTTTCTGGTGAACATGAAACCAAAGTCGGCATGAAATATTTTGAATCAATGTTGCCTCAAGTGAAAGCTGCATTTAGTCAGGTTGCGATGGAGGTGCAACCGCTTAACACATCTGAGTATCAGCGTTTAAGACAATTAGGGCTTGATGCTGTGATGATATATCAAGAGACATACCATCCGCAGACTTATGCAAAACACCACACAAGAGGCAATAAGCAAGACTTCAGTTATCGGCTCACCACACCGGACAGAGTGGCGCAAGCGGGAGTTGATAAAATAGGCTTAGGGGTATTACTTGGGTTAGATGATTGGCGAGTAGATGCGTTATTGATGGGCCACCATTTAGCCTATCTAGAAAACACTTACTGGCGCACTCGTTACAGCATTTCTTTACCCCGTTTACGGCCTTGTACAGGTGGGATAAGCCCAAAAGTGACGTTGTCGGATGCGGGTCTTGTGCAATTGATTTGTGCCTTTAGGTTATTTAACCCTCAGTTAGAAATCAGTTTGTCGACCCGTGAATCACCCAGTTTGCGCGATAATTTACTGCCCTTGGGGATCACTCATTTAAGCGCGGGGAGTTCAACCCAACCTGGGGGGTATCAAAACCCAAGCAGTGAGTTAGACCAATTTGACATTAGCGATGAGCGCACGGTCGAGCAAGTTGTGACACAACTAAAACATCGTGGCTTCAACCCTTTATGGAAAGATTGGGAGATGGGTTGGATAAGTGACTAATATCAGCGTCGCGCAGCGCCTAAAAACTGTACATTTATGTCGATTTAGGCCATACTAAATCGACTTTTAGGCTAGTTTAACGCTCGCATTCTAGCTGCTTGTCTAAATCTTAATATCACGTTTATAAACGCTATCAGGAGCAAAAATATGCAAGTTCAATCAGCGTATGCATCAGGAATGCAGGGATTGCAAAGTGCACAACAAGGTTTAGCGCAAGCTACCACCGCAGTTGCCATTCCTGATCAGCAAAAACCAGCTGTATCTGCTTCGACTCAAGATACGGTTACATTGAGCTCACAAGCGGTGAGTCAAAGCGATCAAACTTCAGCACTCATTGATGCTACGCAGTCGGTTAATCAAGCTCAAGCTTCAACTAAAGTCATTGAAGCTGCTTCAGAAACCGTCGGTAGCTTGATTGATATCGAAGTGTAAATATGTCTTCAGCCATGAGTGCTGTTTCGGTGGGGGGAGCGAGTGTTGCTCCCCATAAGCTTGATGCAAGCAAGCATTCTTCCGCTGGCCTCACACAATCTACAGCCTCTTCATCTACTGTCACTTTATCTACTGCTTCGGTATCAACAAGCGTTCAAACCTCATTAGCTCAACCTAGTCATTCATCTGTTTCTGCGGTGCTATCTTCATCTCGTAATCTACATGTTGCAACGGCTAAAGCCGAAGTTCATAGCAATGTCACTTCTACAGCGTTACCGCCGTCAATAAACCGTGAAGTAGCACAACCATTGAGCGGGAGTTACAGTCTTAAAAGTGGCCCTAAAACAGTTGCTGCAGTATTACAGCAAGCCACTTCAAGTGGGTCCACTGAGCCTGTTACTACGAGGTATGGCAGTTTTAGTGCTCAAACAAGCGATGCAAATACTCAGATCCCTTATCAACCCAGCCTTACACAGCAAGCCAATACTGCTGCTCAAACGCCTGTTAATATCTTTGCCGCCGAAACCAATAATCCAGCAACGGCAGATGAAGCCAAAGTTGACGAGCAAGCTCAAACAGATGCTATTGAAACAATGCCAAGCTCACAAGCATCATCAGCAGATCCCAGCACGCAAGTAGAAGACGAAACATCTGAGCAAAGTGCAAAACAGCAAGAAATCGACAAACAGATAGAACAAAAGCAGCAACAAATAGAGCTCGCAGAAGCTGCACAGATAGCAGAGCTTGCTAAGCGAGACGTAGAGGTTAAAACTCATGAGCAAGCCCATGCTGCGGTGGGTGGTAGCTTGGCACAAAGCCCAAGTTATGAATATGAAAAGGGACCCGATGGTCGTCGATATGCTGTTGACGGCGAAGTCAGTATTGATGTGTCAACGGTTGCGGGCGATCCACAAGCGACCTTGACTAAAATGCAAAAAGTATATGCTGCGGCAATGGCACCAGTTCAGCCATCAATGGCAGATATTAGGGTTGCGGCGCAGGCGTTACAAAATATTAGCGAAGCCAAACAAGCATTAGCCGTAGAGCGTCAACAGTCGGTCATGACCACGGAAGAAAGCCAAAAAATAATCGAATTAGGTGATGTTTTTGCCGACTCTGATGCGGAAGACCCTTTAGCCCCGTTTATGAATAAAACCACTGAAGCTTCAAGTGTAATAGATAACCTTGCCAACAATATAACCAATGAAGCGGCGACAAAGATAACTCAAGTGACCTCCTCACAGTCAACCCTTACGGCCAATGCTCAATCAGATGTTGTAAGTCCTTCACAAACTGATTTATCGGACTCTGGTGACTTTGAATCAGCAGCGCAGTCTCATAATGCTGGCCAGCATCGTGGTTATCAAAACGCGATAGCCGCTAATGATCAGTACACTTCTTACACAAGCATTGCTTTTTACGTCTAGGTTTTTTAGTTTCCATCATTACATCCGTTTTAGCTCATGTTAATAACGCTATGGCCTAGTCACTACAAGCACAGACTTAATGTTCATTATGTTGCTGTAAAATCAAACTTTCTAATAGCTTACATGCAGGCCCTTGATTGTCCCGGTCAGGGATCAGTAGATTCATAATGATTTTTCGCTGTGAGCTGCCACGTAAACGTAGGCGGATTAATTGTTTGCTGGCTAATTCTTGTTGTACAACAAAGTTTGGGATCCAACAAAAACCAATATTACTGGCCAGAATGGTTTTTGCTTCGTGAAAGTTAGATACCGTCCATCGCTGCTCGGCTTTTAGCCAGCCAATATCGTTTGCTGTATTGGTTGCTGTATCTTTAATCACAATTTGCAAGTGTTGAGCTAATTGTTTGTCATCCTCTATGTAACCTACTTGTGCAAGGGGATGATTAGGATGACACACTAGTTCAAATTTGGCTTCACAGAGGGGCTCGCTAATATGGCCTTTAGGGGGGGTGGTACAAATAGCAATATCGACTTGTTTGTTATTAATTAACTCATGGGTTCCGGAGATTACTGAATCGATAATGGTCACTCGTGTGCCGCGGCTTTGTGGCAAAAATACCTTGAGAGCTTCTACGAGTGTTTCCATTGGGTAGATAAGTTCACGGGCAATGGTTAGGTTGGGCTCCCAGCCTTGACCTAAATTTGTGGCCAGTTGCTCCAGTTCATCTACGGATTGGGTTAAGTGACGAGACCGACGTAATAAGACTTCACCTTGTTCAGTTAAATATGCTTTACGACCTTTGACTTCGAGTAAATTAATACCAAGTTGATGCTGCAATTTAGCTACTGCATGATTAAGCGAAGATTGACTCTTATTAAGCTTTTCAGCGGCTTGGGCGTATCCGCCAAAATCAACCACCGCTTGCACTATACGCCATTGTTCTAACGTTGATTTTGCTCGGCTCATGCTTTGTTCCAAATCTAATGTTTAAAATGCTTATTTTGGCATATAAAAAAGGCAAATGCAGTGCATTTGCCTTTGCTCAGTTACTGTGACTCATACCGCTTAGCAGTGGGGATGAACCATTAACTGTGATGAGCAATCATCGCTAATGAAAACACGATTATTTTAGTGTGTTATTGATTTGCCAAGTGTCGGTTTGGGTGTCACTAACTTGGGCAAATGTTTTTTGGTGCTTGAAATATTATTCAGATAAGGCCCTTGATGTAAGGTTTCAGGCCAATCTAATAGCATCATCGCCAGTACGTTTCTGTGCTCTCCCGAAGACAAAATAGCATCGCCATGTGGTGATGGGATCATGTTTACTTTCGGATCGTACGCTGCGATGACATGCTGTTTTACCTTGTTTACAACCGGGTTGTTTGGGTTACCTGTAATTAAAAAGCTAATGCCCACTTCTGTAATAATGTCTTCTGTGGTGTCAGTCAAAATACGATCGATGTTTTTTTCAAAATAATCCAGAATCCATTGGTATTCTTTTGGGTCAACAGGGTACTGGTAGTATTCACTGGCAGCAAAAATAAAATGTGTCATGCCATATATTTTATTTTTGTATTGGCTATTGCTAAGTCTAGCGTCTTGATCATTTGGGTAAGTTGCGATAAAGGCTGCTTTATAAGCGTCATAATAGTCTCCTAGACCAATTTGTTTAGCCCAGAATACATAGTTAATTAATTGTGCCGCCCACGCCTTGATCATCTGCTTGTCGGTTAACGCTGGGGTTAAATCAGCCTTCTTTAACGTAGTGATTAATAAATCATGGCAAGGTCCGGTAAAACCAAACTCATCAATACGGCTGGCATAACGCAATAGCACATTGCTGTACATCATAAACTCAGGGTAGGGCGCGATGGCTAATTTGCGTGCATCACCACGGATCCCAGGTTTGAGTTTATTCACTTCAATTTGCGATTCTGTTTTGATAAAACCGGGCTTGTCCAAATTACATGCATAGTAAGCTTGGCGCTCTGCAATGGTGAGTAAGTCAATTAATGAGCCATTGGCATACTTGTTTTCACCTGTCATACGATATTGACGGATGGCATAGTGCCCTTGAACTCGAGGTGGCAGTGAATACAGGTTAGTTTCTAATGTGGTTTTGATACCCTGGTACACTTGTTCAGCGGTTAACTGATGAGCAATGTCTTCTGTTGGCTGTTTCGCCAGCGCCACACTACTTAATAAGCTAGCTGATAAAAATAAGTACGAGAGTGTTTTACTCTTGCATCGTTCCAGCATGTTTAAATCTCCAAATAAGTGAATGTGGGTCAATTGGCGCGCCAATAAGCTGCTCAAGTTGATCGTGTAGGGGTGAATAGGTTTCATTAATCATTAACAAATCAAAAATAGCTGAGTTTGACAGTCGGTCGTTACCTTGTTGGGTAATGAGTTGCATTAATGCCTGTTGCCACAATGGAAGATAATCGCTAATTCCTTGATTAGCAATAGCTTGATAACTATATATTACATCTGTTGCCTGCGGCCAAGGTTGACCAAAGCTGTTGGCAAATTCGGCAGATAATTTGGCGTTATGACTTAACCATTCTGTATTATCAATATCGCCAGTAAATTGGTAAAAGTGTAGAGCCACCTTTGTTCTAAAGACTCGCATTTGGGTTTGATAATGTAATGCTAATTGTGCACGGCTAGAAAGAGGTGCAAAGTGCAGGCTTGAGCGTAAATATTGACTCAACCATAAGCTGGCGATGGCATATTGCTGACTGTTTTGGGTCTTATTGGCGAGTAAATAATATTGACTGCCTTGTGCTAGCGAGACAATGGCCTGGCTTAACGCTTCAATCAATTTTTGTTGTTGTTTTTGGCTGTTTAAGGTTTTAGGGTATGTGATTGAATATTGGCCAAACTGATGGCCGATAACCGATTGTTTTATCAGCTGGGCATTGATCCTCTTAGACAATGCATCTTGTGCAAGCGGATATGTATACAGTTCTCCAAGTAACCTTTGTTTATGCCAAAGTCGAATAATACTAATGGTAGGCGCGTCATCGGTTGATTGTTTATTAGTTTGTTGTTCCGCTGTAGTCTTGTCTGCTAGCAGTTCAACACGTAGCCCAAGTGGGGCAAGGTTACTGAGTAATTGCAGTAAATAGGCTTGGGCAGAAACCGCCTCTATTGCTTCTGGTTTTGCTGTTTGCGATAGGGCGCGCGCAATATTCCAAGGGGCAATATCAAGTTGTTCGGTTTGGTCGTTTAAAAACTGAGAAAGTAAGTCAGCATTAAGTCCATGTGTTGCCAATACATATTCAGCAGTATTTTGGTAACCTAGGGTTAATGCTCGTTGTTGCTGTAATTGCTGAATATAGGAAATCGCAGATTTTATTTTATGTTTGGCACGCGTTTGATAAGCAAACCAAGCTTGTTTACGGCAGTTTTCATCGTTTTGTTTAATCAGGTATTGAGCAATGTGAATATCGATATTGTTTGTATCTGTTTGCGGTGTGGCTTGCGGCAATACACATTGTTCATCATTGAATTGCATTTGTAACTGACGCTGTGACAATGCTTGGTTTACCGAAGCCTGAGCACTATGCAGTTTGGATTTTTGCTCGATATCCCATTGGTTTTGTTTGACGGTTAACAGCCGTTCACTTAATTGTTTGTAAGGAGCTGGTTCGGTTTGTAATACATCGATAAGTGCTTGGGTTTGTGTTGCTTGAGTGAGCATATATAGTTCATCAGCAAGGTGCAATTGACACCACAATAAACCTTGCTTGCTTAGGCTGTCAGTGGCAAAAGGACGGTAGTATTGTATCCGATCATTTATGTTGTTTAATGCGAGCGTGTTTTTTTCAAACTCAACAGCTTGGTGAGCCGGAGATAAGCTATCATTCTGCGACAAAGACGTGAGTTTTGGTTGATATTGAAGGCACTGCTCTACAAACAGTGCCAACGGATTAGCCACAGCATTTGCTGTGGCCAATAAACTAAAACTTAGGATTACTAGAGAAATGCTTTTTAGCATAAGCCACACGTTCTTCAACTGACATCGCAGGGCCTTTCATGGCTTCAACGTGTTTGAGTCGAGGTAAAATGCCTCTACCATTGGCAATTTGAATGGTTAACCCTGGACGGGCGTTCAATTCAAGTAGCAATGGGCCTTTGTTTTTATCCAATACCATGTCGGTTCCAAGGTATCCCAGCTCACACATTTCATAGGCACTTGATGCCGTATGTAATAAGGTTTCCCAGTGTGGTACAGACATGTTATTCAATGGAAAATGAGTGTCTGGGTGTTTATCAACTGGCAAGTCAAACTGCACCGCATGTAAACTTTTACCGGTAGCAATGTCTAAACCTACGCCCACAGCGCCCTGGTGCAAGTTAGCTTTACCGTCGGATGCAGCTGTTGATAAACGCAACATCCCCATGACTGGAAAACCTTTAAACACAATCAAGCGAATGTCTGGTACGCCTTCATAACTGAAGCCTTCAAATACCGGGTCGAACTCAATTAACCCTTCAACAATGGCCACGTCAGGCTTGCCGCCCAGAGAAAACAAACCACTGAGTATGTTAGATACATGTCGGTAAATTTCATTGTGAGTCACTTCATGACCATTTGGCTTGTAATAACAGCCATTGTTCACTTTAGTGATCACCATAATGCCTTTACCGCCAGAACCTTTGGCTGGTTTGATAACAAAACCAGTACGGTCGCTGACCATGGCTGGAATTTCTTGAATTTTATGTTGTTCGTGGACAACACCAATCAGGTCTGGAACCGCAATGTTATTAGCAAGCGCAAGTTGCTTAGTGATCAACTTATCATCAACGCGTTTATAAAATTTACGCTGATTATAACGACCAATATAGCTAATATTGCGCCTGTTCATATTCAGTACACCGCTACGGCTCAACTCCCAAGGCCAGGCGTACTTCATTATTTCTCTCCAACCAATGGTTTAAAGCGTTTTAACTCTGTTAAGCGGTATCCTGTGTATTGGCCCATCACTAACACAAGCGCCAAAATAACCAGGTGAATACCTAAGAAGTTAAATACCCAATGTTGCACTAGGTCATTGTCCATTGCTAAGTAGGCTAGGGTGGCTACAAATAAACTGCCGCCGCCTGAAACGAATACTTTTTTAGGGCCTTCTTCTTCCCATAGTATAGACATACGTTCGATGGTCCATGCCAGAATGATCATCGGGAAGAACGTCACTGTTAAGCCTTCACTTAAGCCTAATTTAAACGAAATAAGTGTGAATAACCCAATAATGAAAATAACCACAATAATCACCGCTGATATTCGGGATATAAGCAGTAAGTTGAGGGTAGACAAATACGAGCGGATCATTAATCCAAAGGCCACAATCAATAAGAAACCGATTAAGCCAGTTAATAATGTCGTTTGAATAAACGCTAAGGCAATTAACACAGGCATAAAGGTGCCCGAAGTTTTAATGCCGACGATGACGCGTAAAAATACCACCACTAAAACCCCGATAGGGATCAGTAAAATACCTTTAAACAAGCTTTGTTCTTCTAGCGGTAGTTGATAAAGCGAGAAGTCTAATGCATCGTCATTCATCATCATGTCTATAGAGGTGGCCAATGCTGAACGGGTATCTTGCAGCATTGAGAAATTAACTTGTGAGTTAATTCCGCCCATGACATCTAAGACTGAATGGCCGGAGTATTCCCATAACACTAAGGTATTATCACGGCCTTTTTTGTTATTGGGTATATCAAATAACACCCACTCGCCATTGTTATACACCTGCACATACGGGGTGAGTTGCTGACGGCGACGTTGATCTTCTAACTGTAAACCATTGACTATCCGAGCAGGTACACCTTTAGAGTGCAGCATCTGCACAAACAGGTTGGTTGACGTGTTAGCCGACAATAACAGCGCCATATTTTGGCTTTGTTCTGTGTCATTGATAAGATTCATCAATTGTTGTGCAAACGATAAATTGGTTGCACTGCGGCCCCAAACATCTTCAATCACTTGATCTGCAGCTGATTTCTCGGTGGCAGGCCATAAATACGGCTCAGGAGCCAATGGTGTTTCTGTTGTTTGAATATCAAGTTTACCGGTAGGCACCAAGGTCACGCGGTAGTATAACGCTTGTGGTCCCGTGGCTTCACGAATTGACCATACCGCACGGCGATTGGCAACATCGTTAGAAATGCTTAACCCATAACCTGGTGATGTGGCATTTTCGACCAACACGTCAAATGCAGGGTCATTAGGTAAAGAAAAGTTCACTTCGGCAGGTTGGTTACTGCCCATAAAACTCACTTTTGCATCTACAGCCCAGCTTTGAACTTGTTCGCCTGGTAAAAAGGGCACGCTGTGTTCAACCCCACGATAAATACTCGTGCTGATGCCGATGATAAAGAGCAGTGCAACAAAAATGTAAAACGGTTTACGAGAATGCATTACTGATCCTACTTATTTAATGTTGTGATTTGTTTTTTTGCTTTACCGTGGATATAGATTTGGCCTACATCAACAATTGCAATATCTTTCATAAACTTGCGACCAAGTAGTAACGGGTAATCTAGGTGGCTACGGTCGACAAGGTTTAAATCGGTTTCGGCTGAATATTTACCTATTTTTAAATGCGCATGAATAACTGGGCGACGATCATCATCTGATTCGGCATCTTGTTTAATTCGCACAAACTTAACCACTTTTGTTTCAAAGGTGTTTGCGGGTTGATCAATGCCGTTAGACATCACGTCATAGCGCACCCATTGCACACCATCACGCTCAAATAACACAATATTACGTGCATCAAGTGATGATGATTCAGCACCGGTATCAATACGGGTTGCAAACATGGCTTTGACTTCATCAACGAAGACACTTTCAACTTCGCCTAATAAAAACTTTTCACCTATCATGGCTTCAGGGCATTGCTCTGGCACGGCAACAGGTTTTGGCATTGGCGGTGCTGGCATCACGATTGTTTTAGGTCTTTCAGCCATGGCGGTACTAACTTGAGTTTTTAACTTCCTCATTTCCGCTGATAATTCGCTCATTTCAGCAGTCTGATCAATACAACTGCTTTTTATGGCGTCAATTACTGCTGTTTGTGTATTCAGCAAACTGCTATTCAAATCAGCATTGGTTAGCGGAGGTGTCGTTGGTTTTTCTGTAGTGGTACAACCTACTAATAAAGCCGTCGCAATGGATAGAGCAATTACCTGCTTTAACATGTCAATTCCTGTTGAATAGTATTCGTTAAACTAAATCGTGATTCGGTTGATTCTTAGTAGCAATAATGATGGCCCGTTTTGGTGCGGGGTAACCTTCTACCGTTAAGGTTGCATCATTTGGATCGAGATAATCGACTAGTGATTCATTTTTCATCCAGTTTGTACTACGTTGCTCTGCAAGTGAAGTCGTATCGATATCAACACAACGTATATCGGTAAACTCACATTTTTTTAACCATAACATCAGTGCGGCCACAGACGGTATAAACCACACATTGTTCATTTTTCCGTAACGATCTTGTGGCACTAACACTGCGTTTTCATCGCCATCAATCACTAAGGTTTCAAGCACCAACTCACCGCCCATACGCAGTTGATCGCGTAATTGCAGCAAATGGTCTATCGGCGAACGACGGTGGTACAACACCCCCATCGAAAACACGGTGTCAAATGCATCAAGAGGGGGTAACTCTTGAATACCTAAAGGCAACAAATGTATTGGGTGTTGATTGCCCGCGAGGCGTTTTATCGCTTCAAACTGGCATAAAAATAATGGCGAAGGGTCAACCCCGACTACGCGAGATGCACCTTCACCTAACATTCGCCACATATGATAACCACTGCCACAACCCACATCTAACACAGTACGATTTTTAAGCGGAGAAATATGGCCTTTTACTCTATCCCATTTCCAGTCGCTGCGCCATTCAGTATCTATTTCAATACCATGGACAGTAAATGGGCCTTTACGCCAGGGTTGAAACATGCCGAGCAAATTAGTGAGCTTTTCTACCTGACCGGGCGTTAATTGATCACCGCTGCCAATGGTAACGCTTGACGTCAGTTCTATGGTATCGGGTTGCGGGTAATTAAACTTATTAAGGACTTTTTCCCACTTAGGTAAGTTGCCATGTTTATGGTCACGTTGCCATTGGCCTAATATAGAGGGCAATGTTTCTAACCAGTGTTGCAGGTTAGAGTCGGCAATGTCTTTGTAAAAAGAGCTAAAACTTATCATTTAATCGCTACCATAGATGCAAAATTAAAGCATTGGAACCACACTGAGAAGTGTGAAAAACCATTATCATTCAGACGTTGTTGGTGAGTCGTTAGGCTGTCTGGACGCATTACGTTTTCAAGCGCACTACGTTTTTGGCTTATCTCGAGTTCACTGTAGCCATTGGCGCGTTTAAAATCTAAATGCTGTTCATCCAAAAGGGTTTGGATTTGATTGTCTTCAAAAAACAGCTTTTCAGAAATAACCAATACGCCGCCAGGCAACAAACCATCATAAATACGTTTAATTAACGCATTACGATCGTTTACCGGCAAAAATTGTAAAGTAAAGTTGAGTACTACCATTGAGGCATTCTCAATCTCGATCTCTCGTATATCGGCACACAATAAGTTTACTTGGGTATCACTAACATAAGCTGATAAATTTTCTTTGCAGCGGTCAATCATGGATTGACTATTATCAACAGCAAAAATTTGGCAATCGCGTCCTTCAATTTGACGTCGAATACTTAATGTCGCAGAGCCTAAAGAACTGCCAAGGTCATAAATATTACTGTTGGGAATAACAAAGCGGTGAGCAAAATCACCCAATGTATTGATAATTTGCGCGTAACCTGGGACAGAACGACGGATCATGTCATTAAATACGCCCGCAACACGTTGATCAAATTGAAAATCTGTTATTTGATCTGCGGCATTTGCGTAAATTTTATCTTGTTGAGAGTTCATGAGCTGTAATGTGGTAAAAATTCAGCATGTATTTTAGCTAATCATGGTTAAGTGCAGCAAGTATCCTACTGGTAATTTGTGTGTTTTTTTTAAAATAGTTCGCCATAGTGTTAATACTTTTGGTTCTGCATGGGTTTTATTGCTGTTAATATTAACAAGAATTAATCCTTGCTGGATGTTTAGTCGTTATTTGCGATTATTGAATTCTATTATCAACCTTTTTGTTTGCTTTGCTTATAAAAGCGGGGAATGACAGCAAAATTTGACAAAACATACATTAACTCAGTCTAAATAATGATATTATTTGTGAAACAGCTACAAATTGATAACAAATTGTGCATTACAGTGGTGCTTAACGATATATGTATCACGGTATAATATTGCTGCAGCTTGTCTTAATAACGATAAAAACGACGTAATCATCAAAATAAAAGTATTAGGGAAAAAACTTGAAATTGATATCTTGGGTGCTGGCATCGCTTCTGTGGATGCTCATTTTGCCCGCATACGGCTTTCATAATGACGATAATGCCTTAGAACCAGCATCGCCGCTAATTATCGTCATGGGTGAAGATACATATCCGTTTGAATATTTGGATGATAAAGGAAATCCAGCGGGTATTTTAGTGGATTTATGGCGCGAGTGGTCAATCGTCAGTGACACTAAAATTCGCTTTGTAACTCGTCATTGGCAGCAATCATTAGATCAACTCGAGCAACATAATGCCGATGTTCATATTGGTATGACGATAACTGAAGCTCGTGCTAAAAAATTCGATTTTGCTACGCCATTTACGTCATTAAATACATACCTCTATCTACACAAATCACTCAATAGCAAAAAACAGATCAGTGATTTAATTCCATATCAGATCGGCATAGTTGATGGTTCTTCTCACGAGGCAATGCTGCGTTCAATAGAACCTCGTTTAAGTTTTAAACGTTTTACAAATCGAGAGCAATTACTGCAAGCGGCGGCGAAGGACGAGCTGTTGGTGTTTGCTGGGATTGAAGGTTATCAACGTAACCTTGCCCTAGAGCAAGATATTGCCGCTAACTTTTACAGTTCTTCGCGTATCCTCATCAAAAAGGTTCAGTTAGTTCCTGCCGTGGTAAAAGGTAATCAAGCTTTGGTCGATAACATTAACCATGGCTTTGGATTAATTTCACCTCAAACGATTAAGCATATCGAACGCCGCTGGCTCGGTTATCATAAACAAACATCTGGGGTCATTATTGCCATGCAAACGGGTGTTGAGCCCTATGCCGATCTTGGTGTTGACGGTTTACCTACAGGGATGCTGGTTGATTTATGGAAATTGTGGTCTAAAAAAACCGGTATTAATATCGACTTTGCCACTGGCGACATGAACAGCACTATTGACGATGTAAAACGTGGTGTGGCTGATGTACATATTGGTTACCCTGAAAGCCAAGATATGCGTAGCGGGTTAAAACAGGCTTGGCATATTACATCAGTTAAAAGTCGCTTTTTTAGTGGCAAACAAAATATTAAAGACATTCAGAAAAGCGCAATACGTATTGGGGTATTTCCTACCGCACCTTATATTAGTCAAGTTAAGTCTGCATTTCCTGAAGCACAATTGCGTTTTTATCACACACTCGATGAGATGGTTAAAGCGGCTCATAATGACGAAATTAGCGGGTTTATTTCTTCTGCTGCGATGACATCGCATTATCTGTTAGCAAATAAACTCTGGGCTGAATTTCGGCAATATTTCGATATTGAATTTACGACCGACATGTATGCGTTAACCCGTATTGACGACAGTGGCCTCGCAGATCGTATTCAAGCTGGTTTTAATTTGATTTCGGTAGAAGAGCAAATCCAAATTGAACGTAAGTGGTTGATTAACCCGGACGATCGTTTCTTCACGGGCAGTGGCAGTAAAATAAAATTAACCACCCAGCAAAAGCAATATATCAGTAGTTTAGGTGCCATTAAGATGGGCTACCTTAAAAATTGGGCGCCGATGGAATTTCAAGGTAAAAATGGCCAGTTTTTAGGGGTTAATGCTGATATTAAAAATCTACTCGTTAAACAGCTAAACCTGACGATTATTCCAGTGTCTTATGATGATTTTGGTAAAATGGTCAATGATTTGATTAAAGGCGAAATTCATCTGGTGGCCAGTATGGCGCAAACCAATGAACGTGAAAACGCCTTGGCTTTTTCGGCTCCTTACTGGCCCTCACCTTGGGCAATCGTGACTTCGTTAACTCAACCACCCATCTTTAATATCTCACAAGTTGTCGGTAAACGGCTGGCGGTGGTTGATGGTTACCACATTATCGACCAATTAAGGCAGCAATACCCTGGTATTGATTTGGTGATAGTTGCTGATACTGAACAGGGTATCAATGCTGTCATCAATGGCAGTGCAGATATGTTTGTTGATCAAGTTGCAACATTAGCGACAACACTAAAAAGTGGTCAATATCCGAGTCTTAAAATGTCACTTGTGGCGGAATTAACCGAGCAGCATAGCCGTATAGGACTGTTCCCAGGAGTGAAAGACTTAGTGCCGTTAATCGACAGAGTCATAGCGACAATCGATGAAACAGAGCAACAAAACATGTACCAAAAGTGGGTTTCATTAGACGTTAATAGTGATACTTTGCGGTACCAACGCTGGTTACAAATATTAATCGTGAGTTTGCTGGTATTGTCATTCATCGCATTGATGATATATATGTCAAATCGTCGTTTGAATGTTGAAATACAAAAGCGAATTAAAGCTGAAGAAAACCTTAAATTTATGGCAAATCACGACAATGTGACAGGCTTACCCAACCGCAGTTTACTAGACGACAGATTAAGCCAAGCTGTCATGACTCATCAGCGAGATAAATCTCGTTTTGCAGTATTGTTTGTCGACCTTGATGGCTTTAAAGCGGTCAATGATATGCACGGTCATCATATAGGTGATAAATTATTACACCGGGTAGGGTTAATGTTGTCTAAATGTGTCCGTGAATCAGACACAGTAGCCCGATTCGGCGGTGATGAGTTTGTATTATTACTTCAACATATCGACAGCAAAGAAAATACTCGTCAAGTTGCTGATAATATTTTGCTGGCATTAAAAAGAATTACCGTCATTGACGGTCGCCAGGTGAATATTTCAGCCAGTATCGGTATTGCCATGTTTAATGAAGATGCCGACACACCGGCAACATTACTTAAAACGGCCGACCAATTAATGTATCAAGCTAAGAAGATTGGCGGTCATCAATATAAAATGAATTAATGCTTGTAGATTTTTCCGTCAATCAACCATGTTTATCAACCACAACTATGGTCAATTGACGCAAACTGACTGATACTGCAATGCATAAGTGCGAGTCACGGTATATAATGCCGTTTTTATCGTTTTCGATTTCCAAAAATACCGCTTTGTGGATAAAGGATAGAGTTCAATGCGCAGTCATTATTGTGGAGACATTAATCAGTCTCATCTTGGTCAAGAAGTTACTTTAGTCGGTTGGGTTAACCGTAGTCGTGATTTAGGCGGAGTTGTGTTTTTAGACTTACGCGACAGAGAAGGGCTAGTACAGGTTGTTTATGATCCAGACTTAAAAGAAGTCTTTGACGTTGCCAGCACATTGCGCAGTGAATTTTGTGTTCAAGTGACCGGCGTTGTCCGTGCACGGCCTGACAGCCAAGTTAATGCACAAATGAAAACCGGCGAAATTGAAATTCTAGGTAAGCAACTGAACATCATCAATGTGGCAGCACCACTGCCATTGAGCATGGATAATTATCAAAACAATAGCGAAGAGCAACGTCTTAAATACCGCTACTTAGATTTACGTCGTCCAGAAATGGCTGAGCGTTTAATCTTCCGCGCTAAAGTGACCAGTGCTGTGCGCCGTTTCTTAGATGCTAATGGCTTTTTAGACATTGAAACGCCAATTTTAACCAAAGCGACGCCAGAAGGTGCACGTGACTATTTAGTGCCTAGCCGTACTTATAAAGGTCAATTCTTTGCGTTACCACAATCACCACAGTTATTTAAACAGTTACTGATGATGTCGGGTTTTGACCGTTACTATCAAATTGTTAAATGTTTCCGTGATGAAGATTTACGTGCTGACCGTCAACCTGAATTTACTCAAATCGATATCGAAACCTCATTCATGAGCGCCGAGCAAGTGATGGAAAAAACTGAGCAAATGATGCGTGGTTTGTTCCAAGACTTACTCAATGTTGATTTAGGTGAGTTTCCACGTATGTCATACGCAGAAGCCATGCAGCGTTACGGTTCTGATAAACCAGACTTACGTAACCCTCTTGAGTTAGTCGATATTGCCGACTTAGTAAAAGATGTAGAGTTTGCGGTATTTAATGGCCCAGCAAATGATGCAGATGGCCGCGTTGCCGCACTTCGCATTCCAACGGGTGCATCGTTGTCTCGTAAGCAAATTGACGACTACACCAAATATGCCGGCATTTATGGTGCTAAAGGCTTAGCGTGGATGAAGATTAACGATTTAGATGCGGGTATAGACGGTATTCAGTCTCCTGTACTTAAGTTTTTATCTGAAGACATCGCTAAAAACATTATTAGCCGCACAGGTGCACAAACTGGTGACATCATTTTATTTGGTGCAGACAAAGCTAACGTGGTTGCTGAAGCCATGGGCGCATTGCGCTTAAAAGCCGGTGAAGACTTTGATTTACTTGAAGGCGAATGGCGCCCAATGTGGGTTGTTGATTTCCCAATGTTTGAGAAAATCAATGGCAGTTTCCATGCCGTTCACCATCCGTTTACCGCACCGCGCGGCATCAGCCCTGAAGAATTAGCTGCCGATCCCGGCGCTGCGATCTCAGATGCGTATGACATGGTACTGAACGGTTGTGAATTAGGCGGCGGTTCTGTGCGTATCCATAATGCTGAAATGCAAAGCGCAGTGTTTAATATTTTAGGTATTGAAGCAGAAGAAGCAAAAGAGAAATTTGGCTTCTTACTTGAAGCCTTACGTTATGGCACACCACCGCATGCTGGTTTAGCGTTTGGTTTAGACCGTATTATCATGCTAATGACGGGGGCAACGTCAATTCGTGATGTAATGGCATTCCCTAAAACAACAACTGCAGCGTGTCCGCTAACGAACGCGCCAGGTTTCGCTAATCCAGTACAATTAACTGAACTCGGTATTGCGGTTATTGAAAAGCCAAAAACTGAAGAATAATTTATACCGTTCAGCATAACTCGCTCTAAATGAGCAACACATACCGAGGCTGATGCCTCGGTCTGTTTTTGACAAGTAGCGTTTCTACTTGAATGAAAAAGGAGCTTAATGTGGCAGGACACAGTAAATGGGCCAATATTAAACACCGTAAAGCGGCGCAAGACGCCAAGCGCGGTAAGTTGTTTACCAAATTCATCCGTGAACTTACCGTCGCCGCAAGAGAAGGCGGATCCGATCCAGATTCCAATCCCCGTCTTCGCGCAGCAATAGATAAAGCCCTATCAAATAACATGACTCGTGACACCGTTGAGCGTGCAATTAAACGTGGTGCCGGTGAACTTGATGGTCAGCAACTTGAAACCATTATCTATGAAGGCTACGGGCCAGGTGGCACAGCTGTTATGGTCGAAACCATGACAGATAATCGCAATCGTACTGTATCAGGTGTACGTAATGCGTTTAATAAATCGGGCGGTAATTTAGGCACCGACGGCTCTGTAGCGTACCTCTTTACCAAATCAGGGGTGATTTCATACGACAGTGACACTGACGAAGACACCTTAATGGAGTTAGCACTAGAGGCCGGTGCCGATGACGTGGTCACCCACGATGATGGTTCAATGGATGTGTTTACCAGCCCAGATGCTTTTGGCCAAGTTAAAGATGCACTTGACAGCGGTGAACTTGAATCTGTCAACGCAGAGGTCACTATGGTAGCCTCAACTAAAGCCGAATTAGATGCTGATACCGCTGAAAAATTCTTACGCTTAATTGATAATTTAGAAGATCACGATGATGTACAAGAGGTATATCATAACGCTGACATTTCCGATGACGTCATGGAAGCATTAGATAATCTATGATCATATTAGGGGTCGATCCCGGCTCGCGTATTACTGGCTATGGTGTGATCCAATGCCAAGGTAGACAACAAATATACTTAGGCAGCGGTTGTATTCGCACTTCAGCCGATGATTTACCCCAGCGTTTGCAGCAAATCTATGCCGGTTTAACTGAAATTATTACTCAGTATCAACCCAATGAATTTGCAATCGAGCGTGTGTTTATGGCAAAAAATGCTGACTCAGCACTTAAACTTGGCCAAGCCCGTGGGGCAGCCATTGTGGCGGCAACCTGTGCTAACTTACCTGTAGCCGAATACAGTGCCACCCAAATCAAAAGTGCTGTGGTTGGTACCGGCAGAGCGCAAAAAACACAAGTACAGCATATGATTAAACAACTGCTCAAATTGCCCGCCGCGCCGCAAGCCGACGCCGCAGATGCCCTTGGCGTGGCAGTTTGTCATTTTCATACTTATCAAAGCCTTATTGCTATGGGCGGCAAAGCCAACAGCAGAACTTACGGAAGATACAAATGATTGGTCGTCTCAGTGGTACATTAATAGAAAAACAAGCACCTGAAATTGTGCTTGACGTGAGTGGTGTGGGTTATGAGTTACAAGTACCGATGACCAGTTTTTATGAGTTACCTGAACTCAACCAACATGCCAGTTTGTTCACCCATTTTGTGGTGCGTGAAGACGCGCAGTTGTTATATGGCTTTATCACCAAGCAAGAACGCGCCTTATTTAGATTGCTAATTAAAACCAATGGCGTAGGCCCTAAACTGGCGTTAACGATTTTATCGGGCATGACCGCCAGTGAATTTGTCTCTTGTGTTGAACGTGATGATATTGTCACTTTGGTCAAATTACCGGGTGTGGGAAAGAAAACAGCCGAGCGCTTAGTCATTGAAATGCGTGACAAACTTAAAAGCCTACTTGAGGCATCAGTGGGCTCCGAGCGAGAATTTGTACTGCAAAGTAACTATAAACCTGCTGCGATTGTTGACAGCGCAGAAGAGGATGCTATTTCTGCTTTATTGTCATTAGGTTATAAGCCTGCACAGGCGAGTAAAGCTGTGTCAGCTGCATTTACGGAAGGCATGAGTTCAGAAACCCTAATTAAAGCTGCGTTAAAGTCAATGCTATAACTCGATGAACATCATGACTAAGGTATGTAAAAATGATTGAAGCAGATCGCCTGATCCAACCGCAAGTACAAGGTCAAGATGAATTGATTGACCGGGCTATGCGGCCAAAAATGTTGGATGAGTATACCGGCCAAGATGATACTCGTGCACAATTAAAGGTCTTTATTCAAGCCGCTATTAATCGTGGTGAAGCATTAGACCATATGCTGATTTTTGGTCCTCCTGGTTTAGGTAAAACCACGCTTGCGATGATTGTGGCCAATGAGATGGGCGTAAATATTAAATCCACCTCAGGCCCAGTACTTGAAAAAGCAGGTGATTTAGCAGCATTACTGACAAACCTTGAACAAGGTGACGTCCTTTTTATTGATGAAATTCATCGTTTGAGCCCAGTTGTTGAAGAAATCCTTTATCCTGCTATGGAAGACTATCAGCTCGATATTATGATTGGTGAAGGCCCAGCTGCACGTTCAATTAAACTCGACTTACCGCCTTTTACCTTAGTGGGTGCCACCACAAGAGCTGGTGCGTTAACCTCACCACTGCGGGCTCGTTTTGGTATTCCTCTGCGATTAGAGTTTTATAACGTCAAAGACCTTACTACGATTGTAACGCGTTCAGCCAAAGTGATGGAATTAGAAATTGATGAGCAAGGTGCGATAGAAATTGCCACTCGTTCACGCGGAACACCACGAATTGCCAATCGCTTATTACGCCGTGTTCGCGACTACGCAGAAGTGAAACACGATGGTAAAGTGACCCAGAAAGTAGCAGAGTATGCGCTCGATTTACTTGACGTTGATATGCAAGGCTTTGATTACTTAGACCGCAAACTCTTGTTAGCGATTATTGATAAGTTTATGGGCGGGCCTGTGGGCTTAGATAACGTTGCTGCGGCCATTGGTGAAGACAGAGAGACTATTGAAGATGTGCTTGAGCCATTTTTAATTCAACAAGGTTTTATTCAGCGCACCCCAAGAGGGCGTATCGCGACCCAACGTGCTTATGACCATTTTAGTTTGGTCAAGCCAGAATAAATAACCTAAGTTCAGAATAAATAACAAAGCCAGCATTTAGCTGGCTTTGTTTTAGATTCATGTTGTGATTAACCTAGAGCAGCAGTCGCTGACTTCTTCTGGATCAATTCAATTTTATATCCATCAGGATCTTCAACAAAAGCAATTTCTGTTGTACCGCCTGCAACTGGCCCTGGTGCACGCGTGACTTTACCGCCTGCAGCCGTAATGGCATCACAACGGGCGTAAATGTCTTCTTCGCCAATGGCTAAGTGACCAAAACCATTGCCTAGGTCGTAGCTGTCTACGCCCCAGTTATAGGTTAATTCGATTACGGCTTGACCAGTGGTTTCTTCACCAAAACCCACGAAGGCAAGGGTATACTTATATTCAGTATTTTCTGATTTTCGCAGTAACTTCATACCCATAATGTCAGTATAAAAAGCAATGCTGCGGTCCAAATCGCCAACGCGGATCATCGTGTGTAGTAATTGCGACATGTTTTACTCTCTTATTTAAAATAAACCTGACTGTAACAAGCTCAGATGACAATGAAAAGATTAGTGCGACCACATGAATACATCACAGACAAATACGTTCTGCTATAAATGCATATTTTTTTTGCATTAGCTCACATTTGTGATGATATTTTTTGGGTTCATAAGCAAAAGGCGTTATTCTTGTTTCATACCCACATGGAGGCAGCACAATGACTACAGAATTAAAAATGGCCTTAGGCACTACCCTTGTAATCGCAATTTGTTTTAGCGCATTTTTTGTTGCAATGTATTAAGCAACAATAAGCTCCATTGCTAGCGCTACATGTTGTTAGATGTAGCAAAAAATATTAGTTTATTGCACGTTAGTTGATGAGTTAACCTACAATAAATTACTTAATAAAGACCAAAGCATCATAGGTGTTTTGGTCTTTATTGTTTCAGCTAATCCTCAGGATAGACTTTTTCTTTAAACTCACATAAATCTTCGATCATACAGCTGCCGCAGCGTGGTTTACGCGCTAAACACGTGTAGCGACCATGTAAGATAAACCAATGATGTACATCCACTTTAAATTCTGCAGGCACGACCTTTAGCATTTTTTGCTCTACTTGGTCGACATTTTTACCTGAGGCAAATTTAGTTCGGTTCGCCATACGAAAAATATGCGTATCAACTGCAATTGTGGGCCAGCCAAAAGCGGTGTTGAGCACCACATTAGCCGTTTTACGGCCAACGCCCGGTAAGGCTTCTAATGCTTCACGGTTTTCTGGGACTTCGCCACCGTGTAAATCAATCAGCATTTTACAGGCGTTAATGACATTGATGGCTTTATTGTTATACAAACCAATGGTTTTAATATACTGCTTTAAGCCGTCTATCCCTAAGTCATAAATAGCTTGGGCTGTGTTGGCCACCGGAAATAACTTATCGGTGGCTTTGTTTACGCTGACATCGGTGGCTTGCGCGGATAGGGTAACTGCCACTAACAATTCAAATGGGCTGGAAAAATTCAACTCAGTTTCAGGCTTTGGATTGTTATCTCGTAATCGCGTTAAGATCTGAATGCGTTTTTCTTTATTCATAATATTTGTATTAACTTACCTTGGTGATCCGTGCACGGGTTACGCCAACTGATTCCGCTTTCGGTTGTCTGGCTTTTATGTTGCTGTCGATGACATTTTTTAAGGCAATTAATAGCCCCATGCCAATAAATGCCCCCGGTGGCAGCATGGCGAGTAAAAATGGAGTATCGACTTGCCATACATGAATGGTCAATACGCTTGCCCATTCGCCTAATAATAAATCGGCGCCATCAAATAATGTGCCTTGGCCTAATAGTTCACGTGTCGCGCCTAATACCATCAATACCGCCGTAAATCCAAGGCCCATCATCAACCCATCAAAGGCTGAGTGTGCTAATGAATTTCGCGATGCAAAGGCTTCTGCTCGGCCGATAATCACACAGTTAGTGACAATCAGCGGCAAGAAGATCCCTAATGAAAGGTACAAATTGTAAGCATAGGCATTAATCAATAATTGCACGCAGGTCACAAGTGCAGCAATGATCATCACAAACACAGGTATGCGGATTTCTTTGGGAACATAATCACGCACTAATGACACTAAAATGTTTGAACCGACTAATACTAGTAAGGTTGCAACCCCAAGCCCTAAAGCATTGGCTACCGTTGCTGTCACCGCTAATAAAGGACATAAACCGAGTAACTGAACTAAGCCTGGGTTGTTCTTCCATAATCCTTGGGTGGCAATATCGCGATAATTACTCATGATTACCCTCACATTTTACATGACTTTGGTACAAGGCTTTGCGGTTTTGCTCAACAAAGGTTAGTGCCTTACTGATGGCGTTAACATACGCCCGTGGCGTAATGGTTGCCCCTGTAAATTGGTCAAATTGACCGCCGTCTTTTTTGACTTTCCATAAATTGGTATTGTCTTTAAAAAACAGACCACTAAAGTGTGTAACCCAATCAGATTTTCGTAAATCGATTTTATCCCCAAGCCCTGGGGTTTCTTGATGAGACAGCGTTCGTACACCTAAAACCTGGCTGTTATTATCAACACCAATAATAAGCTTAATTTCGCCGTTATACCCATCGGGTGCAATCGCTTCAATGGCAATGGCTACAGGTTGCTGGTTTTTGTATGCTAAATACGCTGGTAAGGCTTTTTTACTGCCTAATAACTCAGGGGAGTGCACCAAAATACATTGGTCAAATAGGGCATTATCATGCAGTTCATTAGGAATAACCTGAGTAAGCGTTTCTGTTAACTGCTTTTGTTGTTGCATGGCAATGGTGTCATAAGTGAGGGCGTTGACTAACGCCACTAAACCCGTACAGCATAAAGCAAACAAGCCTAGTAATAAGCCATTTTTGAGCATCGGGTTATCAGTAATAGACATAATTAGTTTCCTGTACGATGACCGTAACTGCGTGGTCGCACATAATAATCAATAAAGGGGGCGCACATGTTGGCAAGTAATACTGCAAAGGCTACCGCATCAGGATAGCCACCAAAGGTACGAATTAAATAAATTAGCACGCCTATCATGGCGCCAAATATTAACCTGCCTCTAGGGCTCGTTGCGGCTGTGACCGGATCTGTGGCAATAAAAAATGCCGCTAACATAGTACCGCCACTGAATAGGTGCATTAACGGGCTAACAAAGGTATCTGGGCTGACTAAAAAACCAAAACTGGCACACAGGAATAAACTGGCAATGATTGCAACACTGATATGCCAACGGATCACCTTTAGCTTTAGCATAACTAAACCGCCGACAAGATAGGCTAAGTTGACCCAAAACCAGCCTTCAGCGCCCATGCCAGTGAAAATCGGTTTTGCCAGGCTTTCAGTGGTGGTTAAGCCCATTGATAAATCGGTTTTTAACGTATCAAGCGGGGTTGCCATTGCGATGCCATCAACGCCTAAACGAAAATATTCAGCTGTAAAAGATGGATTAATTTCAAAAATGGTTTGCACACTGGTGAGCATAGATGCCGGATTAATCGCAATGGTTTGCGGTGCAACCCATGATGTCATTTGAACCGGAAATGAAATAAGCAGTAATACATAAGCAGCCATAGCCGGATTGAAAACATTGTTACCTAAACCGCCATAAAGCTGTTTAACGATAACGATGGCAAATAAAGTGCCTATAACGATTAACCACCAGGGGGCCAACGGCGGAATGGCCACGGCTAATAAACAAGCGGTAACTAATGCGCTGTTGTCGCTTAAGGTGGCTTTGATGTTTTTGTTACGCAGTTTCATCACCGCGGCTTCGGCTAAATAGGCCACACTGACGGCTAACAAAATTTGCACCAGTGTGCCAAAACCAAAGTAATAACTTTGCACAGCAATACCCGGAATAAGACACAAAGCGACCCGTTTCATCACGGTATTGGTGTGTAAACTGGTGCTCACATGGGGTGATGAGGCAATTTTAAATGCCATGATTATTGTTCCTCTTGCTCAGCACGTTTGGCGAGCTGTTTCGCTTTTGCTTTGGCTACTGCCGCAGCGACTTTGGCTTTTTTGACTTGCTCTGGAGACAAATCTGCTGAGTCAGACGCGTCAGTTAATGCAACATCTGGTTTTATATTGACAGTAGACTCGACATCAACTGTAGGTTGAGACGCAGCTTCGTCGATATCGGGCTGACTGGCTTGAGCCAGTTTTTTTGCCTTGGCTTTAGCGACGGCTGCGGCAACGCGGGCTTTTTTGTCGTCAACCACATCTACTGAAGGTGCTGCCTCAATTACAGTGTCATCAGTTTGATTAGCTTGAGCCAGTTTTTTTGCCTTGGCTTTAGCGACGGCTGCGGCAACGCGGGCTTTTTTGTCGTCAACCACATCTACTGAAGGTGCTGCCTCAATTACAGTGTCGTCAGTTTGATTAGCTTGAGCCAGTTTTTTTGCCTTAGCCTTGGCGACAGCTGCTGCAACGCGGGCTTTTTTGTCATCAACTGCGTCTGTTGTCGGTTCTGCTTCAATTACTGTGTCGTCAGTTTGATTAGCTTGAGCCAATTTTTTTGCCTTGGCTTTGGCGACTGCTGCGGCAACACGGGCTTTTTTGTCGTCAACTGCGTCTGTTGTCGGTTCTGCTTCAATTACTGTGTCGTCAGTTTGATTAGCTTGAGCCAATTTTTTTGCCTTGGCTTTGGCGACTGCTGCTGCAACGCGGGCTTTTTTATCGTCAACTGCGTCTGCTGAAGGTTCAGTTCCTGCGACTGTCGTCTCAACTGAGTTGGGTGTTTGAGCCGTTGATTCAGAATTTGCTTGTGCGGCTTTCTTAGCTTTGGCGCGTGCAACGGCGGCGGCAATTTTAGCTTGCTTGTCGTCGACATTCTCGTCAGCAGTACTGGTGACGAGCTCATCATCACGACTCACAGTATTCGCCTGAGTCGCTTTTTTGGCCTTAGCACGTTCAATGGCTGCATTAATGGCGGCCTTTTTCGGGTCCACTGTACTTTGCGGTGCTTCAGGTGTGGTAGTAGCTGATGTCGCTTGGGCTTTTTTCGCTGCAATGCGCGCCATGGCGGCCGCTACGGCATCTTTATCTGTTGATTTCATGCTAGCTTGACGTTTAGCTGCAGCTTCTTTAGCTTTGGCTTCCCGTGCATTTTTTTCATCTTCTAAACGCTGTAAACGCGCTTCAAAACGAATTTTAGCTTGTTCAGCTTGGTGTTTTTCTTCAGCTTCAATTTTTAATGCTGACTTTGCTACACGATAATATTCAACTAGGGGGATATCGCTAGGACAGACATAACTGCAACAACCACATTCAATGCAATCTTTTAAATTAAAGCTGGCCGCTTTGTCATATTCTTCAGCTTTTGCATGCCAAAATAGCTGTTGTGGCAGTAATAATGCAGGGCAAGCAATGGCACATTCACCACAACGGATACAGGCTTTTTCATCAACATCTGGGGCAATTTCATTGTGGCTTGGTGCTAATAAACAGTTTGTCCCTTTCAATATCGGCACATCTAAATCTGCGAGAGCGTAACCCATCATTGGGCCGCCTACGATGACCTTTTGAGCGTTTGATTGACTAAAGTTCACAGCGCTTAAGGCATCTGTAATGGTTGTGCCAATAGGCAACCAATAATTGCCAGGTTGGCCAATTTGTTCACCCGTTAAAGTGACAACTCGTTCAATCAAGGGTTTACCCTGATATATCGCCTCTTGAATTGCGTAAGCGGTGCCGACATTGTGGACCACTATGCCCAGTTGTGCAGGGATATGACCGCTGGGCACTTCTTTGCCGGTAATAATTTGGATAAGTTGCTTTTCACCACCTGATGGGTATTTGGTCGGGATAACCGTAACCCGTACTACTCCTGTAGGTAATGTACTGCGTTGCACAGCATCTTGCATGGCCTTTGCGGCTTCAGGCTTATTATCTTCAATGGCGATGATGATCCGCTGCGGATTAAGTAAGTGATGTATTACTCCAATTCCTTTTAAGATTTCATCACTGTAATCGCGCATTAACCGGTCATCTGAACTGATGTAAGGTTCGCATTCAACACCATTAATAATCACTAAATCGATTTCACTGGCTGGGTTTAGTTTTACATGGCTTGGAAAAGCCGCGCCGCCCATACCCGCAATACCTGCGTATTTTATCTTGTCTAATATTTGGTTTTTGGATAATTGTTCGAGTGAGTGCGGTATCAGTTCGCACCAAGCGTCTTGGCCATCGGCTTCAATGATACAGCTTAATGTCGGTAATGAAGAAGGGTGATTGGTTGCGTGTTGCTCTATCGCGATTACACGGCCAGAGGTGGGTGAGTGCACAGGTAAATAAATAAAGCCTGTGCCTTCAGTCAACATTTGGCCTTTGAGTACCTGATCGCCCACTGCAACAGTCAAAATGGCTTGCTCACCAACTAAGGGCACGGGTACAACAAAGCGCTGTGCTAGTGGTAAACGAGCAATGGTTGATTGATTCGATAATGTCTTTAATTGGGGAGGGTGGATCCCACCAGGAGATTGCCACAAAGTTCCTTTATCGAGTTGTTCTAATAACGTTAGCACGTTTGTTCCTCTTGCTCTGGTTGGATCACCTTGACTGGGATGCTATTTAATTTCCAATCCCAGTTTTGCAGCGTTGTTTCAACAGGGATCATATCAATACAGTCAACAGGACAAGGTTCAACACACAAGTCACAGCCAGTACAGTCTTTGGCAATGACGGTATGCATTAGCTTACCCGCGCCTAAAATGGCATCGACAGGGCAGGCTTGAATACACTTAGTGCAACCAATGCATTCATCTTCACGAATATAAGCCACTTTTTTTACACTAGATTGAGCTTCGGCATTTAACGGTTCTTGTTCAACGCCCATTAACTCAGCTATTTTTTCCATGGTGGCTGTGCCGCCAGGCGGGCACTTATTGATATGATCGCCATTGGCAATCGCTTCAGCGTAAGGTCTACAACCTGGGTAGCCACACTGGCCACATTGAGTTTGTGGTAATAAGGCTTCAACTTGGTCGATGACAGGGTTACCTTCAACTTTAAACTTTTTAGACGCAAAGCCTAAAATCACCCCAAACACTAATGCCAATATACTTAATACCGCAACGGCAATAAAAATACTCGTCATGCTAATTAACCAGCCCCGCAAATCCCATAAATGCTAACGACATTAATCCGGCGGTGATCATGGCGATTGCGCCGCCTTTAAAGGGGACAGGCACATCCGCCGCAGCTAAACGTTCACGCATTGCCGAAAATAAAATTAATACTAATGAAAAACCCACCGCAGCTCCAAAACCGTAAATGGCCGACTGAATAAAGTTATGGTCTTCGTTGACGTTTAATAATGCTACGCCTAATACTGCACAATTAGTGGTGATTAACGGTAGATAAATACCTAAAGCGCGATGTAAAGATGCACTGGTTTTTTGTACGACCATTTCAGTAAACTGAACCACCACGGCAATGACCAAAATAAAGCTCATGGTGCGCAAGTAGCTCAGGTCAAAGGGCTGCAACAAAAACTCATTGGTGAGATAGCTAAGAATAGATGCAAGGGTTAATACAAAGGTGGTTGCCATAGACATGCCAATAGCAGACGCTAATTTGCTCGACACCCCCATAAAAGGGCATAGACCTAAGAATTTCACTAGGACGAAGTTATTAACCAGTACAGTGCCGATTAATAAGAGAAGATACTCTGTCATTGCTACATTTTTTTGACCAATAGATCTGGGTATTATCTAAGGTTTAGCGTTGAGAAACAACGGATAAAAAATAAGGTTAAACATAAAATGCTTAACCTCAGAATAAAATCGTGTTTTTTACGTCTTATTAACCCCAAAGTTACTGTTTTTTGACCAGTGTTTCAGGTTTGGCAATATAATATCCCTGCAGGCCATCCACTAATAATTTTTCTAAGGTTAATTTTTCATCTTGTTTTTCAACACCTGTGGCGATAACCCGAATACTAATCCGCTTGGCGATATCAACAATCATCCGTACAAAGAACTTATTGTTGTTATCTTGTTCAATATTATCACTGTAGCTACTGTCTAATTTAATGAAGTCTGGACGCACTTCGCGGAAAAACTTAAACGACGTAAACCCTAAACCAAAGCGTTCAATGGCGACTTTAGCGCCGACCTTGTGCATTTGACTGACAAATTGCCGGCTAGATAAAAGATTCGCTTGCATGCCGGCTTCGTTGAGTTCAAACACCAAACGGGAAGCTATTTGACGATGCTTGGACAATAAATCTTTAAGCCAACTGGTAAAATTATCCTGCAATGCAGATGAGGCGCTAATATTAACCCCCATATTACCTGTTAAGTTGGGATTTTTACTCAGCACCTCAATCGTTTGAATCACAATCATTTGGTCTAATTCGACATTAAGCCCATAGCGTTCAGCCATGGCAATCACCGTTGTAGTAGGCAAATACTTACCATCTGAATTGGTGAAGCGAGCGAGCAATTCGCGATACACATCAGTTTGATTGTTACAGGGTTGGATTGGTTGCTGATAAAAATGAATACTGCGGCGTTTAATTAAGTCATTAATGGTCAGTTTCCAGTGGTCATCGCCATGTTGCTCATCACCAGAGAGTTTTTCGAGTTGATAATAACGGTTAGGTCCTAAGGTTTGCGCGACACTGACAGCGGTGTCAGCTAATGACATTAACGCCAATGGTTCACTGCCTTCTTTATAGGGCACCATACCGGCGTGGGCAATAGAGTCACTGCGAGCGCTTTGTGCATATTCATCGAGTTGAACTTTGAGTTGCTCTAAACATTTTTCGCCTTCTTTTAAGGTAATATTGTCGATGAATACAGCAAAATCGCCACTAGATACCCTAAAGCACTCAGTAACACCAAAACTTGCAACTGATTTACGAATGCAGGTCGCTAACTTTGCGAGATAATCATCACCCGCTGCACGCCCATGTAATTGGTTTATACTGGCAAGTTCTGCCGCCTTAACCATCATTAGCACACCATATTGTTGTTTATCTGATTTGTTTAAGGCATCTAAATGTTGAGTGAAACGTTGTCGAGTTGAAAAACCGCTAACAGGATCTTGGTAAGCGGCTTTAGTCAGCTGCTCATTTTCTTTTCGTACTCTGTCGAGACTGAGCTTTAACTGATTACGACAGGCTTCTAATGCATTACCTAATGGGCGTAACACCCCAGGGAATCGAGAACGCTCTAATGCTAAAAATGACAGTTCCGGGATATGGTTAATGTATTCTGCCGCGTATTTAATACGAGAGCGATGTAATTGCACTAACAAGGCAAATAACACCATCAACAATAGATATGCACCAATTAAAAGTATGGCAGTTTGCTCTAAGTCGGCAAAACTAGAGGAGAGTACACTTGCGGTGTCTAAACGAACTTGTAAACGAGCATCACCAAGGGTCTGAATATGGCCTAATTGGATGTTAAATATTTTACTTGGAAAATCATCGCTTGGGCGCTTTAAACTACCGTGTGTGTAGTTAAGGTTACTGTCTGTATTGTGTATAAATTGAAAAAACTGAAAGGTAAAATCTTGAGTCATTTTTTGGTATAACGCTTCACCGCTACCTTCCCAGTGTCGGTAAGTTTGTACATATTGCTGATAATGCTCCTGAGCAACTTGTCCTTGCTCTTGCACTTCACTATTTTCAACGCTATAGATCCTGAAGATCAATAAGCCGAAAACAATAAACAACACCATCTGAAAGGATTTTGATAAGCCCATAAAACTTCCATTCCCTACGAGTTTACAATAATAAGTCAGTTTGATTTTGATTCACTATCAGCATGAGTGGTTGCTGATGATGTTCTGCTTAAGGTTATGATGTTAATGATAGTTTATATTTATGGTTATTGAAGCTTGCGCCATTAACTGCCTTTAACAAAATATTCAGCATGACATTGTGCGTTCCCATTCGGGATTGGCATAATGTTGATGGCTGAAATGCTCGCAATTCAATCAATGTGTTTTATTTTTGAACAGAGGTATCATAGCAGATTTTAGATTAATATATGATTAACCTAAAGCACTATTTTTATGAGAGAAAACGAAAACAAACAATGAAGTATAAAATGTAAGTTAAGATTGTGCGAAAATGGGAAAGTTACAGATAAGCAGGACGGGATAACGTGATTAAATAATGGCTCCCCAAACTGGACTCGAACCAGTGACATACGGATTAACAGTCCGCCGTTCTACCAACTGAACTATTGGGGAATTGATCATTATTAACTATTATATTGAAATGGCTCCCCAAACTGGACTCGAACCAGTGACATACGGATTAACAGTCCGCCGTTCTACCAACTGAACTATTGGGGAATTGGGCATTTCAAATTTGTTATCTCGATGGCTCCCCAAACTGGACTCGAACCAGTGACATACGGATTAACAGTCCGCCGTTCTACCAACTGAACTATTGGGGAATTCTCGATAACATTAAACGTTGGCTCCCCAAACTGGACTCGAACCAGTGACATACGGATTAACAGTCCGCCGTTCTACCAACTGAACTATTGGGGAATTACGCTTATATTCTCACTTACTGACTAAATTGGCTCCCCAGACTGGACTCGAACCAGTGACATACGGATTAACAGTCCGGCGTTCTACCAACTGAACTACTGGGGAAACGTTTTTAGCAATGTATTGCTGAGAACGGAGCGCATAGTAAAACGCTCTGGTAACTGAGTCAACTCGAGTTATAAAAAAAAACGCAATTATGTGACTAATTGGTTACCAATTACACATCGTGCACGACTTTTGGGCATTTATGCCGATTTTTGAACAATGAATATAAAATGAATCACTTACCTACTCGCTATGTGAATTCGCTCGGTCGGTTCAAATATCCATTTCATGGACACATCAAAAGAGTGTTGAGTGACATTGGCTTGCTATGACGGTGATCAACTCGATGCTTATATTGTTTACACCATTGCGAGAGCAAAATCTCACACTGCCATTATAAAGTGGAATGGCATAATAATGTGTCTATACCCAAACAACCTGAAGATGCTCGATTTCAGCAAGAATTTACACGCGTTTAGACAAGGCATTGATTGCGGGTAATGGTTATTCCCTTTCCAAAATCAATAACGCAGCATAAACGCGTGTAAAACTTGCCCTTTGGGAGTTTCACCGTGCTTCCCTGATTATTAAATCAAGAGCGTTGTTACGTTAACTTATAAGGTACCTACATTACCGCATTAACGCGCCTAGTATTGAAAACACGGTGAAGCTCTGAAACACGGATCTTCAAGTTGATTGGGTATATAGAAAAAGAGTGACTAATAAACCGCGTTAATGAATTTGCTAAGCAGCCATCAATAGGGTTTGTTTGTCATACATACCGAAACGTCGTTGGTGCAAAAGCATTACGACAATGTCATTTCAGAAATGCATTAAAGATTGGCACTAACACAGTAGGCATTAGCAAGAACGTTTAGGCATGAGTTGTTAACGGCTGTGTAGGTTAAGTTGTTGCTCAATCAGTTAATCAGAGCTTGTTAATCAAAGTCAGTTAATGCTAGCAGAGTAAGTAGCACCATCCGATCTTCATACAATAACAAGTATCGCATCTTATCCCATTGACAGAACGGTGGTCATTGCTTAAAAGTCGCTATACCGTCCAAATTAGTGCATTTTACTGAATAAATAAGTCTTAACGCTTAATTTAACCCGATCTCAGGTTAACTTATGCACTATTTTGATCATCACCTTATCTATCTCGCTTATTGCCGTGTAAAGGTAAATCTATAATATCTAAAACTAATTAAGTAACTCGCTTGATCCAATTGTCTTACCATTGCGTATTTACCTACAAATGTAATTAAATTACATCAACATTATCTTACGGATTTATGAATTGGCGATGTGCTCGACCCCGCATTCGTATTGGGCTTTAGTGACTTATCCACTAAATCTGTGGATAAACATGTGGACTTCTGCTGTAAATACGCTGCTAACCCTTGCTGAGCATGGATTGGACTTAAAATGTACTTTTTAATTAGTGATATATAAAGTTATTTACTTTCAATATGATATAAAAATCAACTGTTTTATTTTCCTACTGTTCTGTCAACAGCAAAATTGTAATCACTTTGCATGACAGATTGTGCATTAAATTGCATTCAAGCTTGGTTTTTCAGCGGATTTCAGGGGGTTTTTCCATGATTTATGAATTTGTTTGCCACTTTCACATTATGTTAGTCATTTTGTCATAAATAAAGTGTAGACCCTGTAATGATCTTATTTATACGGGGTAAATTGAGCATTAGATATCGCCAATACTCCGTGTTTAGGTATATTATGTCGGGTTCTATTTATAAGGGATGTACGTTGTGTCAGAGTCTGTTTTTACCTTAGAGTCCAAATTTGAACCTGCGGGCGATCAGCCCACTGCAATTAACCAACTTGTCGATGGTTTACAGTCTGGCATTGCCAGCCAAACCTTACTCGGTGTGACAGGATCTGGTAAAACGTACACCATTGCCAATGTGATTAAACAAATGGGGCGGCCAACCATAATTATGGCCCCTAATAAAACCCTCGCTGCCCAGCTTTATGGCGAAATGAAAGAGTTTTTTCCTCACAATGCGGTTGAATACTTTGTCTCTTATTATGACTATTATCAACCTGAAGCTTATGTGCCTGCCTCTAATACTTTTATCGAAAAAGACGCATCTGTTAATGCTCATATAGAACAAATGCGACTGTCAGCAACCAAAGCGCTGTTAGAACGTAAAGACGTAGTACTGATTGCCTCAGTGTCAGCTATTTATGGTCTGGGCGATCCTGACTCGTATATGAAGATGCTGTTGCACCTTCGTCAAGGCGACTTTATGGGGCAGCGTGACATACTTATTCGCTTAAGTGAGCTGCAATATACCCGTAATGACATTGAACTGCAGCGAGGCACTTACCGTGTGCGCGGCGAGGTGATTGATATCTTTCCTGCTGAATCTGAACGTGAAGCCATTCGGATAGAATTGTTTGATGACGAGATTGAACGTTTAAGCGAATTTGACCCACTCACAGGGCAAATTAATAAGCGCATCGTTAGAACCACTATTTACCCTAAAACGCATTATGTCACGCCTCGTGAAAAAATCTTAGCAGCAACGGAAGAGATTAAAGAAGAGTTGCGTGAACGCCGGCAATTTTTGCTCGACAATAATAAATTGATAGAAGCACAACGGATCACTGAACGCGTACAGTACGACGTTGAAATGATGGTTGAGTTAGGCTATTGCTCAGGTATCGAAAACTACTCACGTTACTTGTCAGGGCGCAGCACCGGAGAAGGGCCGCCAACATTATTGGATTATCTCCCTGCAGACGGTTTGTTAATTATTGACGAGTCTCATGTGACCGTTCCGCAAATTGGTGCCATGTACAAAGGCGATCGTAGCCGTAAAATGAATCTAGTTGAATATGGATTTCGCTTACCATCCGCGTTAGACAATCGACCGTTAATGTTCGAAGAATTCGAGCGCTTAATGCCACAAACCATTTTTGTGTCAGCGACACCAAGCCAGTACGAACTTGATAAAAGTGACGGCGAAGTTGCCGAGCAGGTGGTGCGGCCAACCGGATTACTTGACCCCGTATTAGAAGTGCGCCCCGTGGCGATTCAGGTTGATGACTTATTATCTGAGATTCATAAACGCGTAGCAGTGAATGAACGGGTATTAGTCACTACGTTAACCAAACGTATGTCAGAAGATTTGACCGAATACCTAGACGAACACGGTGTTAAAGTACGCTATTTGCATTCTGATATCGATACCGTTGAACGTATCGAAATTATTCGCGATCTTCGCTTAGGTCACTTTGATGTATTAGTTGGGATTAACTTATTACGTGAAGGGTTAGATTTACCTGAAGTCTCGTTGGTGTGTATTCTCGACGCGGATAAAGAAGGCTTTTTACGATCAGAACGTTCACTTATTCAGACAATTGGCCGCGCTGCACGTAACGTTAACGGTAAAGTGATCCTTTATGCAGACAGAATTACAAATTCAATGGCTAAAGCCATGGGAGAAACTGAACGTCGACGCGAAAAACAACACCAGCATAATCTTAAACTCGGAATTGTGCCACGCGGTGTGGTGAAGAGCATTACTGATGTAATGGATGTCGGTGAAGTGAAACAAGCTAAAGGCCAACGCAACCAATCTGGTAAATATGCTGAGGTGGCAGATAAACGTGCAACTTATGCCAGTGTTGCCGATCTTAGTCATCAAATAGATGCCCTAGAAAAACAAATGCACGAACATGCCAAAAACCTCGAGTTTGAACAAGCTGCTGCACTGCGTGATGAAGTGAAACATCTGCGCGAACAAATTATCTTAAACAGTTAATTTATTTTAGTAGACAACATTTTATATAACGTACTTTAATTGAATGACTTGTGACGTATTGATGCGAAAAACACAGAGAATAAACGGGTAAAAAATATGAAATCCGACGATATAAATTGCGACAAAGTGGTGTGTATTCAATGTATCGATGCCAATGAACTCGATTTTGACTTTACCATGGCATTTCAGCCCATTATTAATTGCCAAACTCGACAGGTGTTTGGCTACGAAGCCTTAGTTCGCGGGCTCAATAATGAGTCGGCTTACTCTATCATTTCTCAAGTGAATGACGATAACCGATACCTATTTGATCAGCTTTGTCGAATTAAAGCTATCGCCCTAGCGGCTAAACTGGGCATCACCTCAATGTTGAGTATTAATTTTTTACCTAATGCTATCTATAAGCCAGAAAGGTGCATTCGTACCACGCTCGAGGCGGCTAAACAGTATCAGTTTCCCACCCAGCAGATTATGTTTGAGTTTACCGAGGTTGAAAAAATAGAAGACAGTGAACACATCAAAAGAATCGTTAATTATTATCAAGCATTAGGTTTTAAAACGGCAACCGATGATTTTGGTTCTGGGTTTTCTGGGTTAAATTTACTCGCAGATTTTCAAACTGATATTATTAAACTCGACATGGGGCTTATCCGCAATATTGACTTAAATAGTACTCGTCAGGTCATCGTCAACCACTGCTTGAATATGATGCAAGAACTCAATATCACGGTTTTAGCCGAAGGGATAGAAACTATGGATGAGTATCTTTGGTTAAAAAATGCCGGAATCGAACTGATGCAAGGTTATCTTTTTGCTAAGCCCGGTTTTGAATCTTTGCCCGAAATTGATTTTACATTGCTCAAGGCATAATCAAATAATGAAAAACGCGCCATCAAGGCGCGTTTTAACATCTATTTGCCTATGGTATTAGCGTATTAGAAGTTAGCCGAACGTGGTGCACGTGGGAACGGAATAACATCGCGGATGTTGTTCACGCCAGTCACGTAAGACACTAAACGTTCAAACCCTAAACCAAATCCTGAATGAGGCACTGTGCCATAACGGCGCAGATCACGGTACCACCAGTAATCTTCCTGGCTTAATTCCATTTCAGCTAGACGGGCATCTAATACATCTAAACGCTCTTCACGCTGCGCACCGCCAATGATTTCACCGATACCCGGTGCTAGTACATCCATTGCAGCAACGGTTTTACCGTCATCGTTTAAACGCATGTAGAAGGCTTTAATGTCTTTCGGGTAGTTTTTCACAACAACCGGTGCTTTAAAGTGTTCTTCTGCTAGGTAACGCTCATGTTCAGACTGTAAATCGATACCCCATTCAACTGGGAATTCAAAAGTCTTACCACAGTTTTTCAGGATTTCAACCGCGTCAGTGTAATCAACCTGAGCAAAATCGCTACTCACAAACGACTGCAAACGCTCAACCACGGTGTTATCTACACGTTGGTTAAAGAAGTTCAAATCGTCCATACGTTCTTCAAGCACGGCGTTGAATGCAAATTTAAGCATTTTTTCAGCGAGTTCAGCTGCATCATCTAATGTCGCGAATGCCACTTCTGGCTCAACCATCCAGAATTCAGCAAGGTGACGCGTGGTGTTTGAGTTTTCAGCACGGAAGGTTGGGCCAAAGGTATATACTTTAGACAATGCACAAGCGTAGGTTTCAGCGTTTAACTGACCAGAGACCGTTAAGAACGATTCTTTACCAAAAAAGTCTTTATCGTAGTCCACTTTACCAGCGTCAGTGCGCGGCAGGTTTTCCATGTCTAATGTTGATACACGGAACATTTCGCCAGCACCTTCACAGTCAGATGCGGTGATCAATGGGGTTGATACCCAAATGAAACCTTCTTGGTGATAGAAGCGGTGAATTGCTTGTGATAAACAGTTACGAACGCGAGCCACAGCACCAATAATGTTAGTACGTGGGCGCAAATGGGCAAGTTCACGTAAATGCTCAATAGAGTGGCGCTTAGCTGACATTGGGTAGGTATCTGGGTCATCAACAAAACCGGTGACAACCACTTCACTCACTTGTAGCTCAAATGCCTGGCCAGCACCTGGAGAAGCCACAACTTCACCGGTCATGACGACAGAACAGCCGGCAGTCAATTTCAATACATCGTCATTGTAATTGGCTAGGCTATTTGGCACGACACCTTGAATTGGGTCGAAACATGAACCGTCATAAACGGCCAAGAATGAGATACCAGCTTTAGAATCACGACGAGTTCTAACCCAGCCACGAACCGTGACTTGCGAACCGATGGCGTGTTCACCTTTAAATACAGAAGCGACAGATGTAATGCTCATTGTTGCTTAATTCTCCAACGTATCGAATTATGAATATAAATTTGGGGTTTATCTTACCTTGCTGGTGGCTTTTCTCAAGCTGAAAACGCTTTTCTAATGCGATTAATGTGTTACTTTTAAATAAGTCGGTTAAATATTTGGCAAATGAGTGGGTTAAGCCAAAGCTTATTCGCTGATTTAGCCGATATAATGAGAAAAGACACTCAATAGTGAGTACTCAATTTATCACTGGCATATAAAACGGTTACACACTGTTTGTTTTGTATGCACAAATATGTGGTATTAACCAAGGAACAGGACATGTCTCGATTAGGCGTATTGCAAGTCATATTAACCGTGTTGTCGCTGTTAGGCTGGAGTTTAGCCATTTATGCTCTGATTATTTACGGTGAGGCTAGGCCAGATCGCGCCGTCGGTTACTTTTTAAGTAAAGGTGTGTCTGTGCGTTTGTATTGGGATCCGGACTTAACCATTAAGTTGGAATATTTGATTTGGTGTTGCGCTGCGGTGAGTTTTTTAAATTTACTGGTCAATTTTTATGCTAAAACCACCACTAGAATGGGTTTTTGGGTCAATATTCCTCTGTTGTTAGTCGTGTCATTGTCTGCCGGGTTATATATCCGCTATGTCGTGTGATGGCGACTATGCGGTTATTCGTGAGTCACATGACGGCATAATAAATCAATAATGGCAGCAGTAACGCCCCAAATAAAGCGGTCTTCAAATGGCATAAAATGGACACGGTATCGTTTACCATGACGGTAATGAAACACCTCATGCCGGTTGTCTTTTTCAATAAAAAAACTCAAAGGTACGGTAAAGCAATCTGCAACTTCCCCAGGATCAATCATTAACTCAAAGGGCTGTTTAACTAAGCCCACTACAGGGGTGATTTCAAAGCCAGTAAAGGTTTTGTGCGCCGGGAATATCCCTAACACATCCACATTATCTGCTAATAAACCAATTTCTTCATTGGCTTCCCTTAAAGCTGTGTGGATCAAATTAACGTCTGTCGGCTCTGCTTTACCACCGGGGAAACTAATTTGCCCAGGGTGATGACGTAAATGAAGTGGTCGCTGCGTTAATATCAATTGCAGTTGTTGATCGATTTCAATAATTGGGATTAACACGGCAGCTTGACGGCCTAAATACGAGGTAGGTGCAGACACAATTGCTGCACTGAGCTGATGTAAATTATAGCGTATTGTAAACTCGTATTTATTCAAGAGGCATTAATTCCCGTGACAATTGTCTGATTTTATTATCATAACAGGACGAAGCTCACAGACAAGGCCTGATAAGCAGGTATAAGGTGTTGAAATATAGCTTTCGATGCTCTGTAACTCTTTGGAAACTTGCATAATCTTGTCCAATATTGGCTGCGCTTTTTTATTGCAATATCATCCTTTTTCTGGTTGTTTATTGCACTACCTTTGTTTGTTATGCGCTGTTATAGTGCAATGATATGGTCTAAAACACATGTATTAAATAGTTGTTTAAAACCTGGGTTGTTTATTTAACCAATTGATTTGATGAAAATTGTTTCTGTCATTTATCTGCCATTAATCTGTCGCTATATTGTTACGATTAACTGGCATGGTAACTGCTGGAATTAATGCAGTTAATAATCGCGAGGGAAGACAAATATGGGACTGGAGAAGTTGCTGTATTTGCAAGGCGTTGGCGCAGAGTTTATCGATTGTGTCGGTAAACTGGTTCACATACCTGCTAAGGATAGGCAGGGCATATTAACCACGATGTTAATACCCACATCATTCAATCAACATCAATGTGATCCGTCCGAATATCCACATTTACTGAATGAACATAAAATGGCTCAACGTATTGAGCAGTTAGATATCGATCCTTGGTTGGTGCCATTACACCGTTTTCAATGGTGTGAAATCGACAAACCACACATTGATGTGCAATTACCCGACAATTATCCTTTTGCGTTTAAAGTCACTATATATGGTGAAGGTATAGACACATTAACGGTGACCGCTTACTGCCAAGATTGTGCTGTCGTCGGTGAGTACTATTATGGTGGGCAACGTTATTGTCAGTATCGTTTAGTGTTAGACAAACCCAATTTACACTTAGGTTACCATCATATTAGCTTGGCGTTTATTGGGGATTCTACTCGGGTAAATACCTTATACGGTCAAATTATGCTGGCACCACAAACCGCATATCAAGGACGACTTACAGCGCATTCTGAAACACAAAAGCAGCCTTGGGGCTTAAATGCACAATTGTATGCAATGCGTAGCGATCAACAATGGGGAGTGGGTGATTTCGGCAACCTCGCTGAACTTATTGACTATGCCGCCCATGCTGGAGCCGATTTTATTCTGCTTAACCCACTGCACGCGTTAGACATCAGTCAGCCAGAAAACCCGAGTCCATATAGTCCTACCGATCGCCGCCGTTTAAATCCTTTGTATATTCAAATCGAAGCGGTTTATGAATACAAAGCAGTGCAAAAAGAGCTCTCGACTCAACAGTGGCAACAAAAAAAACATGCGTTAAATCAAGCGCAATTGATTAATTATGAAGAAGTGCAACTACTCAAATACACAGCGTTTGAAAAGTTGTATCAAATATTTTGTCAGCAACATGTAAAGAATGAAACCACCAGATATCATGCTTACTTGCATTTTGTTGAACAGGATAAAGTTGCATTGATGCAGTTTGTTCATAAAGAGATTGAGTTGGCTTCAAAATATTTCACTCAGGAAGAAGGCTTTTATTTGTACTTGCAATTTGTTGCAAGTGAACAATTAGAAGCATGTCAGCTTAACGCAAAACAATGCGGTATGAGCATTGGCCTTATACGTGATTTAGCCGTAGGTGCAGTGAGCCATGGTGCTGAAGTGAGTGCCAATTTATCGTTTTTTTGTGATAACGCCAGTATCGGTGCACCGCCAGACCCTTTTGCTGAGCAAGGGCAAAATTGGGGGTTAACGCCATTTGACCCAGTAAAATTAAAGCAACATGATTTTAGCCATTTTATCCAATTGGTGCGCAGTAATATGCAACATTGCGGTGCATTACGCATCGATCATGTCATGGGCTTATTACGTTTATGGTGGTGGCCACTTAATCGCGAGTTAGGCGAGGGGAGTTACGTGTATTACCCAGTCGAAACCTTATTAGCGATTGTGTGTCTTGAAAGCCAACGTGCTCGCTGTGTTGTCATTGGTGAGGATCTTGGCATTGTACCGCCAGAAATTGTATCGCGCTTAGCACAAGCAGGGGTGTTCTCTAATGAGCTATTTTATTTCTGCAAAGACTACGACCGCTTTAAATCACCAAAAGATTACAAACATCAAAGTTTAATGATGCTGGCTAATCATGATGTGCCCACCATTAAAGCGTGGTGGACGGGTGATGATCTTAAATTACGACGACAGCTGCAGTTAATTGATAACGACGAACGATTACTTCAGGTTTTGCATACTCGTCAGCTTGAAAAACAACAGTTAATTCAATTATTGGTTGAGCAGGAGGCGATTGATCCTGTCGCTGATGACAATATTGATCAAGTTGATTTTGAGGTGTTATTACTGGCGTGGATGTCGGTAGCAGCTAGAGGCAATGCACAATTATTCAGTGTGCAATTAAGTGATTTAGTCGCAGATAAGCACGGGGTTAATATTCCTGGTACATGGAAAGAGTTTCCAAACTGGCAACGTCGTTTGCCATTGAGCATTCAACAAATGTCACAAAGCGTTAAAGTACAGCAAAGGTTGAATGCGATTAAACAATCAAGACAAGCTAGCAGCCATCAATTTGCTGCCAATATGTCTTCATCCAACAATTCAGAACAATAATGGATCATTGTATATGACTGTAGCAACTGCATATTTTCATCAAGGTAGCGATATCGCGTTATTAAATGGTGATTACACAGATGTGTTTTCATTGCTTGGCATGCACAGAAGTAATGACGGCAAAGGATTAATTGTTCGTTGTTATTTACCCGGTGCGATATCCATTGATGTCATTAGTTTTAAAGATGGCCGTAAAGTAGCGAGCCTTGAACAGCTTAATGATCAGGGATTATTTGCCGGCAAAATGGGCCGCAGAGTGAAACCTTTTACTTATCAACTGCGGGTACAATTTCCACTTTGTGAGCAACTAATCAGTGACCCATATCAATACGACAGTTTATTAGACCCACAAGATGTGTATTTATTTGGTGAAGGAAGCCAGTTACAGACATACCGTTTTCAAGGCGCTAACTGGCGTGAACATGAAGGTGTCACTGGTGTGCATTTTTGTGTGTGGGCGCCAAATGCTAAAAAAGTCGCATTAATAGGCGATTTTAACGCATGGGATCAAAAACGACATATTCTGCGTTTTCATCCAGGGAGTGGTTTGTGGGATATCTTTATCGTTGAAGTCGAAGCCGATCAGCATTACAAATTTGCGATTACCGATGAGCATGGTCATGTGGTCGTAAAGTCAGATCCTTATGCCGTATCGATGCAACCATCGCCACATAACGCCTCTAAAATTCCTTCACCTGCATTATATCAATGGCAAGACGAGCAATGGCTTAAGGATCGTAGCCAAAGCCATAATCATAATCAGCCAATGTCGATTTATGAGGTGCATTTAGCGTCTTGGCGCAGAACAGGCGATGAAGGCCAAGAATACACAGATTATGTGCAGTTAATTAATGAGTTGGTGCCCTATGTAAAAGAAATGGGGTTTACCCATTTACAATTGATGCCTATTAGCGAGTTTCCCTTTGACGGTTCATGGGGGTATCAACCCGTTGGCCTATATGCACCAACGTATCGTTTTGGTGATGCAAACGGCCTTAAAGCGTTTATTGATGCTTGCCATCAACAAGATATTGCCGTGTTACTCGACTGGGTACCGGCGCATTTTCCTCGCGATCCCCATGGTCTAGTGCGTTTTGATGGCAGTTGTTTGTACGAGCATCAAGATCCACGTAAAGGTGAACACCCTGATTGGGACACGTTAATTTATAACTATGGCCGCGCTGAAGTGCGCAGCTTTTTATACAGTAATGCCCATTATTGGCTCGATGAATTCCATTTTGATGGTCTACGTTTAGATGCGGTGTCATCGATGTTATACCTTGATTACAGCCGTAATGCTGATCAATGGGTACCCAATGAGTTTGGCGGGCGTGAAAACCTGCAAGCCATTCAATTTTTGCAAGAGTTGAATGCGCGTATGTACCAGTGTTTTCCGGGTATCAATATGATTGCAGAAGAATCAACAGCATGGCCGGGTGTCACTCAAGCAACTGACCAAAATGGTTTAGGTTTTGGGTTTAAGTGGAACATGGGCTGGATGAATGACACGTTACGTTATATCAGTTGTGATCCACTTTACCGTCGTTTTCACCATGGTGAGCTCACATTTAGCTTAGTGTATGCCTTTACCGAACAATTCATTTTATCGTTAAGCCATGATGAAGTGGTGCACGGCAAAGGGTCTTTACTGCACAAAATTCCAGGTGATGATTGGCAAAAATTTGCCACATTACGCGCATATTATGGCTATATGTGGTCACATCCAGGAAAAAAACTGCTGTTTATGGGCAATGAGTTTGCTCAACGTAATGAATGGAATCATAACCAAAGCCTGGATTGGCATTTACTCGAATTTGCACCTCATCAAGGCATGCAAGATTGGGTTCGTGACCTTAATCAGCTTTACCAACAAACCCCCGCGTTATACGAATGTGACCATCAAAGTGACGGGTTTGCTTGGTTTGATTGCAACAATGCTGACAACAACATTTTGGTTTACTGCCGTTACGCTAAAGACAAACAACAACACGCGATAATTGTAGTGAATATGTCTCCGCAAGTGCATCAGGGTTTCCGTCTTGGGCTACCCAGTGCAGGGCAATATACCGAAGCACTCAACAGCGATCACCACTATTACGGTGGCAGTCATGTGATTAATGAAGGCCCATTGGAAACACAAACCACGCCATGGCAGGGTATGGATAACAGTATCGTGATTACTGTTCCCCCTCTAGGTTGTACTATTTTTGTGCCAGAAGCACTCGAACCCGCTGAGTAATATTAGCGCTAAACAGTCTTTAGGCTTATTTACATGTAGGGATTCAGTATGGATATGACCAGTGGTTACCCCTATCCTTTAGGGGCAACAATTGATGACTATGGAGTCAACTTTTCGTTGTTTTCAGCCCACGCAACCAAGGTGGTGTTATGTCTATTTGACCCTAGCGGACAAGTTGAAGTTGCACAGTATATTATGCGAGACAGTACCCGCCAAATTTGGCATTGCCATCTTGCGGATGCTAAAGCGGGCTTGTTATATGGTTATCGTGTGTTTGGCCCGTATCAGCCTGAGCTCGGGCATCGATTTAATCATCATAAATTACTGCTCGACCCTTACGCAAAAAAACTGGTAGGTGAGGTAATCCAACATCCCGCGTTATATGGTTATGATGTTGATGATCCAACAGAAGATTTATCGTTTGATACTCAGGACAGCGCGGCATATATGCCTAAATGCCAAGTGATTAATCACGATTTTGTTGATGATATACCTATTGCGCCTTTACAGACTCCACTTTACAAAAGTGTGTTATTTGAAACCCATGTTAAGGGTTTTACTAAGCAACATCCATTAGTCGACACAGCAAAACAAGGCACTTTTGCAGGGCTTTCGAGCCAGGCGGTTATTGATTATTTGCAAGAGCTTGGCGTGACGGGAGTGGAATTGCTCCCAGTACACGGATTTTTTGATGAGCCGTTTTTAACAGAAAAAGGCCTGAATAATTATTGGGGTTACAATAGCATTGCATTTATGGCGCCACACAGTGGATATTTAGCCAATAAAAACGGTGATATTGCCGAATTTAGACACATGGTTTCGCGGCTACATCAAGCTGGGATTGAAGTGATACTCGATGTGGTGTTTAACCACACTGCAGAAGGAAACCATCTTGGCCCCACTTACAGTTTTCGCGGCATAGACAACGCCAGCTATTATCGATTATTGCCTAATGATAAGCGCTTTAACATTAACGATACTGGCTGTGGTAACACATTTAACCTCAACCACCCACAAACACTCATGCTAGTCATGGACTCATTACGATACTGGGTTGAAGTGATGGGCGTTGATGGTTTCCGTTTCGATCTTGCCAGTTGCCTTGGCCGCGAAGTGTATGGTTTTGACCCAGGTAGTGGTTTTTTTGATGCCATTACCCAAGACCCCGTATTGTGTAAAGTCAAACTGATTGCAGAGCCGTGGGATATTGGCCCAGGCGGTTATCAACTCGGTAACTATCCTGTTGCCTTTAGTGAATGGAATGACCGCTACCGTGATGCTATGCGCCGTTTTTGGCGCGGTGACAGTGGCATGCTTCCAGAGTTTGCCAAACGTTTTCATGGTTCAAGTGACTTTTTTGAGCACAATGGCCGTGGTCCTTCTGCCAGTATTAACTTTATCACTAGTCATGACGGCTTTACCTTGCATGATTTAGTGAGTTATCAGCAACGACATAATCTTGCCAATGGTGAAGAAAATCGCGACGGACACCAAGAAAATTGCAGTGATAATTACGGTGTTGAAGGTGAAACCAATGACCAAGAAATTAACGCCATTCGTGAACGCCAAAAACGCAATTTACTCACCTGTCTATTGCTATCCCAAGGGGTTCCTATGCTGCTTGCCGGTGATGAATCTGGCCAAAGTCAACAAGGAAACAATAACGCCTACTGTCAGGACAACCCACTTGGATGGTTTGATTGGGATGTGATTGACTGGTCATTGGTGAGCTACACTGCAAAGCTGATTAGCTTACGTAAACGCTTTCCTATGTTATGTCATCAGGCGTTTATTCATAAACCTGAAGCCCTCTTTGACAATGGCTTAGCCTGGTTTAATCGCCAAGGTGAAGTGATGACCAAATCTCATTGGTGCGAACACCATACTCGCACACTCAGTGTCATTATTACCGGTAATTTAGGCCATGCAGATATCGGTGCAGGGCCTGAAAGTACCGAAGCATTATTGTTACTCATCAATGTAGATTATCAATCTCATACGTTCACATTACCGCAACTCGCTCACCTTAAGCATTGGCACTGTTTAATACATACCCAATCCTCTGAGCCTGCCGTTGATAACAATCAACAAGTGAAGCTAATCGATCGCAGTTTAATGTTATTTCATACCGAATTTACCAAGGAGTGATGGATGACCACAGCTAAAGAAAGTGCCAATGAAAAGAAAGCCTCTACGCCACGCAAAAAACCAGTTAAAAAGACCAAGGTAAAAGCGGATCCTATTGTGGAGCCTGCGGTCCCTGCAGACACGTGTGAACCATGTGATACCTTAGGTGCATCACTTGCGCGGCATATTCGTTACGGTTTATGCCGTGATGATCATGATCCTGAAGAACTATTTACCGCAGTGGGTAAAAGTGTAAAAGAACAAATGTTAGATGACTGGCGACAAACTCGGATTAAAGACAACCAATACCAGCAAAAGCAAGTGGCCTATTTATCGCTTGAGTTTTTAATGGGCCGAGCGTTAGGCAATGCGTTATTGAGTTTAAATTTAACCGACGAAGCTAAAGCCGTATTAACCGATTACGCAACAACCCTAGAAGATATTGAGCAAGTCGAACATGATGCTGGTTTAGGTAATGGTGGCTTAGGGCGTTTGGCCGCTTGCTTTTTAGACAGTTGTGCCAGCTTGGATTTATCGGTAACAGGTTATGGTATTCGCTATCAATATGGCATGTTTATGCAAAAAATTGTCGACGGTTATCAAATTGAGCAACCCGATCGTTGGTTACGTCATGGTAATCCATGGGAAGTCAGGATTGCCCATAAAATTGTCACGGTGCCTTTCTTTGGTCATACCGAAAACTATGTGGATAAACACGGACGCCGGCATCATGTATGGACAGACACCCAAAATGTGTTAGCAGTACCTTACGACGTGCCCATTCCAGGTTTTAATAATGGCCGGATCAATACGCTACGGTTATGGAAAGCAGAAGCAAACGATGAGTTTGACTTAGCCGAGTTTAATGAAGGTGATTACGCTGAAGCGGTAGCCACCAAAAATTTGGCCGAGCAAATCACCATGGTACTGTATCCAAATGACGCCAGTGTGAATGGTAAAGAGCTAAGATTAAGACAGCAGTATTTTTTATCGTCAGCCAGTTTACAAGATTTGTTAGCGCGTTATGTTGCCCATTATGGCAAAGATTTCAGCCAATTTAGCCAGCATAATGTTTTGCAACTTAACGATACACACCCAAGTATTGCGGTGCCTGAGCTGATGCGCCTACTACTTGACCAATACGAACTCACATGGGATGAAGCCTGGGCTATTACCAGTGAATCAATGGCCTACACTAACCACACACTACTACCTGAAGCGTTAGAGCGATGGTCAGTGCCGATGATGAAATACATGTTGCCACGTATTGTTGAAATCATTTTTGAAATCAACTCTCGTTATCTTGAACAAGTAGCACATCACTGGCCAGGAAACATTGAAAAATTGACGAGTATGTCAATTATCGAAGAAGGACCAGAGCAACACATCAGAATGGCCTACTTGGCCATCGTCGCGAGTTTTTCTGTCAATGGCGTTGCCGGTTTACATACGCAATTATTAAAAGACGGTCTATTTAGTGATTTTTACCAATTATGGCCAGAGAAATTTAATAATAAAACCAATGGTGTTACTCCAAGGCGTTGGCTTGCTTATTGTAATCCGAAGTTGGCTGGTTTAATTACTCGTCGCTTAGGCAAAGAGTGGATCACTGATTTATCACGCCTTGCTGCATTAAATGCCTTTACCAGCGATAAAGCCTTTGTGAAGGAGTGGGCCGAAATTAAGCTCGCAAATAAACAAGCGTTAAGTGAATTTGTTGAACAAGAATGCGGAGTTAAATTTGACCCAAGCATGATGTTTGATGTGCAGGTTAAGCGCATACACGAATACAAGCGCCAACTATTAAATATTTTGCATGTGATTCATTTGTACCGTCGTATTTTAAATGGTGATACCGAAGGCATGGTACCGCGTTGTGTGTTAATTGGCGGTAAAGCTGCGCCGGGTTATGCCATGGCGAAACAAATCATCAAATTAGCTAACAGTGTTGCCCATATGGTCAACTCAGACCCATTAGTGACGCCTTATCTGCGGATGGCATTTTTACCAAACTATAATGTCAGTGCAATGGAAAAAATTTGTCCTGGTACCGATTTGTCTGAACAAATTTCTACCGCAGGGAAAGAAGCCTCGGGCACGGGCAATATGAAGTTTATGATGAACGGTGCATTAACCATTGGTACGTTAGATGGCGCAAACATTGAAATGTTAGAAGAGGTGGGGCACGAAAACTTCTTCCTGTTTGGTTTAGACGCTGCTCAAGTAGCACAAGCCAAAGTGAATTATCAACCACAACACATTATTGCTCAATCTGAAGCCCTCAGTGGGGTAATGAGTATGCTTAAAAGTGGTCACTTTAATTTGGTTGAGCCGGGTATCTTTGATCATATTATTGCCTCAATTATCGACCCATACGATCAATGGATGACCGCCGCAGATTTTGAGAGCTATCGCATTGCACAAGAAAAAGTCGCGCAAACCTATTTAGACCAGGACACCTGGCAACAAATCAGTATCAGAAACAGCGCCGCCAGTGGCCGTTTCTCTAGTGATAACACCATAGCGGGCTACCGCGACGATATCTGGATGAAAAAGTAAACTGAAAAACCGGCGGTGTTCGCACCGCTACATAAACACAGTGAACGTGGATAGATGCTTAATAATCGTGGCTTTTGATTAAAAGCCGAATGGAGTCTGTTTATGAGTAATGTTCGTTATATTAGTAATTTAACCCGTGATACCTATGCAATTATTCTTGCTGGTGGCCGTGGTTCGCGTTTGTATGAGTTAACCGATTGGCGTGCAAAGCCTGCGTTGTACTTTGGGGGTAAATTTCGAATTATCGATTTTCCGCTATCAAACTGTATTAACTCAGGTATTCGTCGTGTGGGTGTGGTGACACAATACAAGTCTCACTCACTGATACGACATGTTACACGTGGTTGGGGCCACTTTAAAAAAGAACTGGGTGAATCGGTTGAGATTTTACCGGCGTCGCAACAAACGTCAGGTAATTGGTATCAAGGAACTGCCGATGCCGTGTTTCAAAATATCGATATTATTCGTCATGAAATCCCAAAATACGTGATGATTTTATCCGGCGATCATGTGTATCGTATGGATTATGCCGGTTTATTGGCTGCACATGCCGAGTCGGGTGCCGATATGACGGTATGTTGTTTAGAAACACCCATACCTGAAGCCGCTGGGGCATTTGGTGTCATGGAAGTTGATGAAAATATGCGAGTGATTGGCTTTCAAGAAAAACCTGAGCACCCTAAACCTACGCCTAATGATCCTGAAAAGTGTTTGGCATCGATGGGTAATTATGTCTTTAATACCAAGTTTTTGTTTGATCAATTAAAAAAAGATGCCGACAACGTCGCCTCTGATCGCGATTTTGGTAAAGACATTATTCCGTCCATCATTGAACAATTTAATGTTTACGCTTTTCCATTTACCAGCGCGGTACCAGAGCAACCAGCATACTGGCGAGATGTGGGTACCCTTGACTCATTTTTCCAGGCGAATATGGAGCTATTGTCACCTACGCCACAGCTGAACTTATATGATGCTAAATGGCCTATTTGGACTTATCAGGAGCAATTGCCACCGGCAAAATTTGTCTTTGATGATGACGATCGCCGCGGGATGGCCGTAGACTCAATCGTGTCAGGCGGTTGTATTATCTCTGGTGCCAAAGTCAAACGCAGCGTATTGTTTGACGAAGTCCGAGTGTGTTCTTACTCATCGGTTAAAGACTCGGTACTGCTTCCTGATGTCGTGGTATTAAAAAATTGTAATATTCAAAATGCAATTATTGACCGAGGTTGTATCATTCCTGAAGGCACGTTCATTGGGCACAGCAAAGAGCATGATATCGCTCGAGGATTTAGAGTGTCAGAGAAGGGGGTCACCTTGGTGACCCGTAAAATGCTCGGTTTACCCGAAGGTTACTAATAAGGAACCCTGAATGACCCAAGAAAATGTCAACCGCGTTTTGCTGGTGGCAGCAGAAAACGATGCATTGTATGGGGCGAAAGTTGGCGGGATGGCGGATGTAATCCGTGATCTACCGCCTGCATTAGCACAATGTGGAGTCATTGCTGATGTCGCAATGCCAAATTATGGTTTTTTGGCTGAACACTACCATGCTAAGCATTTTGCTAATATTTCGTTAGATTTTGCAGGCTCAAAACACACCGTTAAAGTGTTTTGCATGCCAAGACCCACACATAAAACGGATGCCTCTGCCATCAGCAGGATGTCAGAGGCAGATTTACAGCCCCAACAGCTGCAAACTAATCCGCCGATGGTGTATTTATTTGACCATCCATTATTTAATCATAATGGCCAAGTGTATTGTAATGGTGCCCATGACCGCCCATTTGCAGAAGATGCAACCAAGTTTGCTTTGTTTTCACTCAGTGTTGCTACGTGTTTAGTCGACAATATTTTACCGCGTTACGATGTACTTCATTTGCATGATTGGCATGCTGCCATGGTGGCAATGCTCAGAAAATGCGTCGATTATTTTGATAGCCTCAATTCCATGGAGTGTATTTACACCATTCATAATTTAGCCCTGCAAGGTGTACGGCCTTTTAGTGGCGATCATTCATCGTTTCAAGCTTGGTTTCCGCAATATGCGAGTCAGCTTAAGCCTGTCGCTAACCAAAGTATTTATGACCCGCGTTATTCCAATTGCATTAATCCAATGCGAATGGGGATTGTACTAAGTGATAAAGTGCATTTAGTGTCACCGACTTATGCCCAAGAAGTGTTATTGCCGTCCGATCATCAAAAGGGCTTTTTTGGCGGTGAAGGTTTAGAAGCCGATTTAGCGCTTAAAGCCGAACATCAACAATTAATCGGCATTATAAATGGTTGCATGTATGACGACAGTTCACAGACGCAAACATCAACTGCAGATAATACCGTGTTGGACTTACTCACGTTAGCTGAAAATGCCGTTTTATCTTGGCAAACAAAAGTAGAGCATGTGTCGGCGTTAGACAGCATTGCATTATCACGCATATCACAATTAAAACTGGCAATGAGTCTGGCTGAAAAAGGTGCTCAAACACCATTTTTATTAACCTCTGTCGGCCGATTAACAGAGCAAAAAGTGCTGCTATTGCTACAACCTTATGACAGCCCCAATGGCCAGTCTGATATCACCGTACTCGAAGCATTGCTGCAAGCGTTTAAGCAACTGCAACCTAATGGGGTATTATTGTTGTTAGGCAGTGGTGATGATCAAATTGCCAAGGATTTGCAAACGGTCGCGGCGCGATTTGATAATCTGGTCTTTATGCATGGTTATGATGAGTTATTGTCTGACCGTTTATATCAACAAGGTGATTTGTTTTTAATGCCTAGCTCATTTGAGCCTTGTGGTATTAGCCAAATGCTGGCGATGCGGGAAGGGCAGCCATGTTTAGTGCATGCTGTGGGTGGACTCAAAGATACCATTGAAGACAATGTCAGTGGTTGGGCATTTACGGGTGCATCTTTACCAGAGCAAAGTGAAGCATTGGTTGAGCGCTTTAGACAAGTGCTGGCTTTGTACGGTACACCGACATGGCGAAAGGTAGCTAAAAATGCGGCTAAACAACGTTTCACCTGGGACAGTGTGGCGAAAGACTATATTGAAAAACTCTATCGGCTCTAGTTTATAAGCCATTACTGAAACATAACCTTTATACCCAATCAACTTGAAGATACGTGTTTCAGAGCTTCACCGTGTTTTCAATACTAGGCGCGTTAATGCTGTAATGTGGGTACCTTATAAATTAACGCAACAACGTAGTGGGAACACGGTGAAACTCCCAAAGGGCAAGTTTTATACGCGTTTATGCTGTGTTATTGATTTTGGAAAGGGAACAACCATTACTCGCAATCAATGCCTTGCCTAAACGCGTGTAAATTCTTGCTGAAATCGAGCATCTTCAGGTTGTTTGGGTATAATACAGTTAAATAAAAAGCACCGACGCATCGGTGCTTTTTCGTTTTGACCTAATCTCAAAGTGAGTTTAGTAAGTGTAACGTAGATCTAAGTAGTAATATCCACCGTTAAATCCAAATGGTGTATTGGTTAATGGGTAAACAAAAATACCATTGAAGTTATTGTCTTCAGGACGTTTCTCTGGGTAGGTATCAAACAAGTTTTGTACACCGAGTGTTACCGCTAATGAATCAGTTGCTTGGTAACGCGTGCTGATGTCTGTTACCCATTTTGCGTCATATTCTACTTCACTTGACGAATAGCCTACGGTGTATTTGCCGAAATAGCTAAAACGTAAGTTAGTGGTGAAGTCATCATAACGATGAGTAAAGCCAATATTACCGGTGTTTTTAGGCGTCGCTTCAGTCATACGGATAACTTCAATACGATCAAATAGCTCATCTTCTAACCCATCAAGAATAGACGGTAAGTTAATTGATTCAATTTTGGTTTTTTTGTATGAATAAGCAAGGTTTGCACTCACATCACCAAATTGGCCAAGATCAAACTCCTGGGTCATGACCAAATCAACCCCTTGAGTTTCAGTATCAACTGCGTTCATAAAGAAACGCGCTGAGTCGGCATTGGTACCGGCTAAGGCTTCAGCAATCACAGGTGAACTTTCTTGGTCTACCGAACCCGATAAAATAATACGGTCATCAACGTTAATTTGATACGCATCTAAAGTCGCCGTAAAGCCATTACCACCGTTATACACTAAACCCGCACTGAATGAGTGCGAGACCTCAGCTTTAAGATCTGGAATATCTAATGCATCTTTGATTGGCGATAACTGGTTAAAGGTGCCTGATTCGCGTGGTACAAACTCACCGGTTACTGGGTCAGGGTCAAAGAAAGTCGATACGTTGGTAAAGTAAAGCTGCTGTACACTTGGTGCCCGGAAACCCGTATCTGTAGTTAAACGTAGTGCAACATTGTCAGTAATGTCATAACGGCCAGACAACTTCCAGCTGGTGTTACTGCCAAAATCTGAATAGTCTTCATAACGCACTGCAGCAGCCCAATAAAAATCATTGGTTAGCTGGTTTTCAAGTTCGATGTATATACCGGTATTGGTACGGTCTTCATCCACTTCTGATTCTTCAGTAAAACCACCAAAACCCTGGCTTCCACCCGCTTTATCTTCGTAATCCCCTTGAATGTATGATTCTTCTTGGCCTGCTTCAATTTCATAGCCACTTTCGCGGAAAGTAAAACCGGTTGCGACCATGATTTCTGAATCATTGTAAAAATCATAATAAGTAGACGCATCAAGATTGAGGTTTAACTCACTATTAGACAGGGTGCCAGCATAAAAATCAGTTGGACTGGTTGGGCCTAAAGAGGCGTTAATGGTGTTTTCAACATGGTATTCAAAGCTGTTGCTACCGTAACCGGCTGAGGCATCAATGTTCCAATCACCTAATTCAGCGTCATAACCCATAACAAATGAGTAATCGAGGATCTCAGGGCTAATTTGCGGTAAATAACCGTCTGGGTATACTTCAATAATATTACGTGAATCTAATGCGCGACGGTAAAAAGCACCAGAGGTAGATTCGCGTTGGCTAACGCCACCAAAAGCATACACTTTACTGGTGTCATTAATGGCTTGTTCAGCATTAACAAATAAACCATAGTTTTCATATTCGCTGTCGCCAACGTGGTGGTTTTGACGATCAAAGGTTTCTTCGCGTGGATCTAAGCTACCATCTGCTAACGTTGGGTATTGTTGACGGCTATCAAGACCTGCACGGTTGGTGGCATTTTTTTGATGCGCTTCTAAAGACACATTCACAAAGCCATCATCGCTAAAGCTAAAGCCTTGGTTAACACCTACACGGACTTGCTCACCGTCACCTTCGTAGGTTTGGCCGATTTGGGTTGAAATGCTACCGCCTTCGGCGCTGTCTTTTAGTACAACGTTAATCACACCGGCAATGGCGTCTGAGCCATATAAAGCAGAAGCACCATCACGCAGAATTTCAATGCGTTTAATCGCAGTCATCGGAATGGCGTTTAAGTCTACGTTTGACGACCCTTTGCCCACAGTACCTGATAAATGCACTAGGGCAGAACCGTGACGGCGCTTACCGTTCACTAACACTAAAGTGTGGTCTGGCGACATGCCTCGTAAACTTGCCGGACGTACTGCATCGCTACCATCAGTAATGGATGAAAACGGCACACTATAGCTTGGCGCGGCAAACTGAAGGGCTTTAGCGGTTTCAGTAATACCCGTCGCTTCAAGTTGCTCAGAGGTAATAATATCAACTGGCGTAGGGCTGTCAGTTGCTGTGCGCAGGGCAATACGTGAACCAATTACTTCAATGCGCTCTACATTTTCACCTTGTTCAGCAGCAAATGCTGTCGGTGCGGTAATACTGGCAATAACTGCCAAACTGACGAGACTTTTATACATTTAGTCATCCTGCTTTAACGTTACGGTAATTTTTATAACATTATAGAGCACTTTTATCGTTTAATAGATCAGTTTCATCTAGTGTCAATTAGTTTAAAGATGCATAACTAATGACACACAGTTATAGTGAAATTTACTCATACTTACAGGATGTTAATAAGATGTTTAAAACAAATAAAAACGCCCGTTTTGTTAACGGGCGTTTAACATTAATGCTTTAGTGATGGATTATTTCAACTAAGCTAGCTTGGCAAACTTGCTTGATGAGCTTGAATAAATTGCGACATTGCTTGTTTAGCACGTTGTTGTGCGCTTTCCCAGGTATCAGTCACGTTCATGGTTTCTACTACTTCGTAATAGCACTTAATTTTAGGCTCTGTTCCCGAGGGCCTAACAATGACGCGAGCGCCATTCTCCAGACAATAAATTAATACATCGCTTTTGGGTAAATCAATAACGGCAGTCGTACCATTAGCAAAAGTACGAAGCGACTGGCTTAAATCATCACATGACAGCACAGCATAATCAGCAATTGCTGTTGGCGGTTGTTGGCGTAAAAACTCACCGATATTGGGTGTGTCGGGTTTAAGGGCAATACTCACTTGCGCATTAAGGTGAAAGCCATGCTGGCGATAAATTTGTTCTAACTTATCCCAAACGGTTCGACCTTTTTCGGCTAATTCAGCACAAAGTTGGGCAAATGCCACTAATGCAGACAAACCGTCTTTGTCCCACACCATGCTGCCTACGGTATAACCAAGTGCTTCTTCATAAGCGAACAAGAATTGGTTATCAGCCTCGCATTTGTTAATCCCAACATTCATTAACCATTTAAAGCCAGTAAGGGTGGTGTAACAGCTTGCATGTAATGACTGAGCCACCTTAGACAATAAGCTCGAAGACACAATTGTGGTGCCCACTAACCGTTGGTGTGCTGGCGCATGAGATAATAAATACTCACCAAATAACACGCCAACTTGATCGCCAGTTAGCATTTTATAGTCGTTGTCTGCCGTGCGAACGGCTACAGCAAAGCGATCGGCATCAGGATCGTTCGCGCATGCAAGCATGGCTTGATGCTTTTTCGCCTCAGCAATGACTAAATCCATCGCGCCTTTTTCTTCCGGGTTAGGGAAGTTCACCGTAGGGAAGTCACCGTCTGGTTCGCGCTGCGCCGTAACAGAATACACTTGCTTAAAGCCTGCATCGTGTAACACAGCTTCAGCCATATTAGCTCCAACGCCATGCATGGCGGTATAGGCTAGACTGACACCTTTGGGGTCTGCATGTTGTTGTAACTCACTGGCGCTGTGAACGCCTTGACGATACGTCTGATAAAAATCATCTTTAAGCCAAATGAGTTTATCTTGTGCTTTGGCGGCACTGAGTTCCATAAATGGAATAGTTTGGTTTGCAGCCTGTGTAATTCTGGCTGCAATACCTGAGTCGTGCGGTGGAATAATCTGTGCGCCATTTTCCCAATACACTTTATAACCATTATATTGTGGCGGGTTGTGGCTAGCAGTAACCACAATACCTGCCGCAGCATTAAAGTGTTTTACGCCAAACGCCACAAGTGGCGTTGCTGCTACCTGTGTGGTTAAACGAACGGTAATTCCCATTGCGGTGAGCACGCTGGCAGCATCATGAGCAAAAACATAGGAGTCATGACGGCCGTCATAACCGATAATGACACCGCGCGTTGCAACATGACTAATTTGAGATAACAAATATGCGCCTAAACCTGCGGTTGTTTGCCTTACGACTAAACGATTCATGGCCATTGGCCCTGGGCCTACTACACCCCGCAGTCCGGCAGTACCAAATGCTAGCCGGCCAGAAAACATTGCTGTTAATGCTGCTTCATCTTGGTTGTCGACTAGGGTTTGTAATGCTTGTTGGGTTTTAGGATCTGGGTCTTGTTGTAACCATTGGTTAACTTGATGTTGTAAGTGAGTATTCATGATCAACCTCATTGATAATCATTTTCAAACGCTATACTAACAGTAGAAAAATTACCTGATAAGAACAAGTTAAATCGTACTATATCAATAGTAAATAATCACAACCTAGCATATTGAATACCTCACTCATTGCGTTGTGGTCTTTATGGTAAAATTGGCCAAATAAAAACGCGTAGTGCAGGGCATTACGCGTTTTTGATTACTTGAGCTGCTTAAACTAGATATTGGTTTTGCTAGTGCTTGTTTATCTTTGTGGATAAATTATGCAGTCTGCAATTTTTCTGTTAGACAATCGCTAATTTAGCGCCATTTGCCCCGCTAAAAAAGTGAATTTGTCAAAATAGCTCTGCTAGTCGGGTTGAGGCTAAAATGGCTTTATGCCGCGTTGAATAATCTCGACGTAGGATAACTATGTCCGTAACTATGCCAGCCATTATCCGCTTTGCCTTAAGCCATTTTATCTCTCAACATAAAAAATAAACAAAGATTAACAGGCTCTAGGTTTTAGGGAAATTCTGTGGGAAGAAAGCGCGTTTTGCTTCATCATCAAATTCACCTTTAAAGGCGATATCTTTACCAAGGTTACGTGCAGATTCAATTGCAGGTCGTGCACTTACGCTGTCAAACCAACGTTGTAGATTTGGATAAGGTGCTAAACCTTCTTCTCCTAACACAACTGTTGCTTTATCAATCCAGCCCCAGGCTGATACATCTGCAATGGTGTATTCATCACCGACAAGGTATTCACGACCCGCTAAATGGTCGTTTAGTACTTCATAATGGCGCTGTGCTTCACGTAAATAACGGTTGGTTGCATAAGTCATTTCTTCTGGTGCAAAGTGTCTAAAGTGAACTGATTGACCAGAAAAAGGACCCAAACCAGTAGCGATAAACATTAACCATGACAGTAATTCACCACGATCTTCTGCTTTACCTAAAAGCTGGTCATGTTTATCTGCAAGGTAGAGTAATATTGCGTTTGAGTCGAATACTCTTACGCCATTGTCATCAATAGCAGGGGTCTTAGCGTTTGGATTAATCGCCTTAAATTCAGCAGTATGTTGCTCACCTTTAAGGGTATCAACCGGTACCAGTTCAAATGGTAAACCGGTTTCAGCAAGAAACAACGCGACTTTCATTGGATTAGGGCCTGGATGGAAATAAAACTTAATCATGGGTCACTCCTTTTCTGTTAATGATGATATTGAAACAAATTTTGAGTGAATGCTCAAGATGTTTTTGAGCGAATGGTCAATTAGGTTCTGAGATTGCGTTTTAAGCTATTCAATAAATGTTAAATCGTAAATGGTGTTATTGTGATGTGTTTGCCAACTTAAGGTATGCTAAACCACGCTAATAATAGATTCACTAAGAGGGTGTAAATGGTTGAAATGTATGAGACCCATTTAATTGGGTTTATTAATGCACAAATGCAACAAGACTTGGCGCATGATCTTAATCATGTATACAGAGTGGTTAACACCGCTAAAGCATTGTGTTTGAGTGAAGGTGGTATGGCCGAAGTAGTGCTGCCAGCAGCTTATTTACACGATTGTTTCTCGTTTGCTAAAAATCATCCCGACCGTGCTCAAAGCTCACGTTATGCGGCAGATAAAGCCATCGCATTTTTACAGAATATTGATTATCCAATTCAATTTTTACCTGCCATTCACCATGCGATAGTTGCGCATAGCTTTAGCGCCAATGTTGCGCCACAAAGTGTCGAAGCGAAAATTGTTCAAGATGCCGACAGGTTAGATGCATTAGGCGCCATCGGGATTGCAAGGTGTCTTCAAGTTAGCACCAGCCTTGATGTGAGCTTATATGATGTTGATGATCCATTTTGCATAAACAGACAAGCTAATGATCGTCTTTATGCGATTGACCACTTCTACACAAAATTATTTAAGCTTGCTGACACTATGCACACCCCATCTGCAAAAATAGAAGCTAGCAAAAGGATTGAGTATATGAAAAGCTTTTTGGCTCAATTAAATACTGAGATTTAACGCGCTAGCAAATATCAGCGTATTATTATTTGTTAAGATTCTCTAGTAAGGGTAAGATTTTACTGACTTTATCAAAGCTTTCTTGATATTCCGCTTTCGCATCAGAATCCGCCACAATACCGCCACCAGCCCAACAATAAATGCGGTTTTGCTCGGTCACTAAGGTGCGAATAGTAATGCTGGTGTCCATATTGCCGTCCTGGCTGATGTACCCAATACTGCCACAATAAAGATTACGTCTTGATGGTTCTAACTCTTCAATAATTTGCATAGCGCGTATTTTGGGCGCGCCAGTAATAGAACCGCCAGGAAAAGCGGCCTGGAGTAAATCAAAGGCATTATGATCGGCTGCCAAAGTAGCGGTTACCGTGCTCACCAAATGGTGCACCGCAGGAAAGCTTTCAATCGCGAATAATGTCGGCACTTTAACACTGCCAGGCGCTGCAACTTTACCTATATCGTTACGCAGTAAATCCACAATCATGACATTTTCAGCGCGATCTTTTTCAGATGTACTCAATGTATCGGCGGCAAGTTGGTCAAGAGCGGGGTCAAGACTGCGCGGCAAGGTGCCTTTAATGGGTTTGGTTTCAATATGTTTTTGCTGTAACCGAATAAAGCGCTCTGGCGATATCGATAACACACAATGCTCGGGTAAACGCATAAATGCTGAAAAGGGCGCTTGGTTAGCATGCGACAATGCACAATAAGCTTGCCATTCGTCACCTTGATAATGTGCTTCAAAACGCTGAGTTAAATTGATTTGATAGCAATCACCGCTGAGTAAATACTCATGTACCTGAGCAAATTTTTGCTGGTATTGCTGCTCAGTGAGTTGATTTTGCCATGCTGAGGTTAAAGTAAAATCTTGTGTGACCGCATGAGACGGTTTCTTGATGTTAGACTGAGATCTTATTTTTGATTGAATTAAATTCACTTCAGTTTCAAGCGCGGTCTTTCCGCTATAGTGATAAGCATACCAGCAGTTATCTTGATAGCTGTAAAGCAAGCAGAAATCGTAAAAACCGATATTCATCTCTTGTAAGTGAATATCTTTGTCGGCTGTTTGTGGCAGTTTTTCAATACTGCGGCCTAAATCATAACCCCATGCGCCGACTGCACCGACACTAAATGGGTGTTCACATGCTTGTTGAGTGGGATAAAGCAAAGTGTGAATGCGGGCTAAGTTTTCAAGAGGCGACAGCGCAGCTGAAGGCGTAATATTCAGTTGCCCAATATCGTGATGGATAGGGGTAAATTGGCACAGGCCATCATCGCTGGTTAAGGTCGCAATAGGGTTAAAGGCAATAATGTCAAACTTCGCATCAGGGTGCGCGGCATTGGCGGAGTCGAGTAATATGGCCCAGGGGGTATCACTAAATAATGCAAACAGTTGTTTAGTGTCAACTTTCCAATCTAATTTTTGCCCATAGAGTGCGTTTTTTACCCGCGCAAACATCGATTACCCTTATCTAAAAATGTGATGTAGCCCAAAAAGGATGGAAAGAGTATCATATTGGTCTAAATAGTTAACCTCGTTTGGTAGCCGTTTAATGACGCGTGATTGAGTCAGTTAATAATAACGAGATGGTTACCCAAACGTTTCTGTTGATAAAGATAATAATGTTAGGCCGCAATGGCTGCTGGAGCGCCCCATATGTCGAGCAATACCCCTACAACTACTTCCAATACTCCTGTTGTAATTAAACAGGCCGACTTTATTGAAAGTATTGCTGATTCACTGCAATACATTTCTTACTATCACCCAAAAGATTTTGTTGATGCGATGTTCAATGCTTACAAGCGTGAACAAAGTGCTGCAGCTAAAGATGCGATTGCGCAAATCTTAATTAACTCGCGCATGTCAGCAGAAGGCAAACGTCCGCTGTGTCAAGACACGGGTATTGTGACCACATTTGTTAAAATTGGTATGTCTGTACAGTGGGATAAAACAGACATGACAGTACAAGAAATGGTCGATGAAGGTGTACGCCGCGCTTATACTAATCCAGATAACCCACTGCGCGCATCGATTGTCGCAGATCCTGCTGGCACGCGTAAAAATACCAAAGACAACACCCCGTCGGTGGTACACATTGACATGGTTGCCGGTAATCAAGTTGAAGTGATGATTGCAGCAAAAGGTGGCGGTTCTGAAAACAAATCTAAAATGGCGATGTTAAACCCGTCTGATGACATTGCAGCCTGGGTTGAAAAAACCTTACCGACAATGGGCGCGGGTTGGTGTCCACCAGGCATGCTCGGCATAGGTATTGGCGGCACGGCTGAAAAAGCCGCGGTAATGGCAAAAGAGTCATTAATGGATCCGGTTGATATTCACGAGTTAATTGCGCGCGGCGCAGAAACAACTGAAGAGAAGTTACGTCTCGATATTTTTGAGCGTGCTAACAATTTAGGCATAGGCGCTCAAGGTTTAGGTGGTTTAACCACAGTGCTAGACATTAAAATCAAGTCAGCGCCAACCCATGCTGCCTCTAAGCCTGTGGTGATGATCCCAAATTGTGCTGCAACCCGTCATGTGCATTTTCATTTAGACGGTACAGGTCCAGTTGATTTAGCACCACCATCCTTATCTGATTGGCCTGAAATCACTCGTGAAGCGGGCGAGAACACTCACCGTGTTAACCTTGATAACATCACACAAGCTGAAATCGAAACCTGGAAGAGCGGTGATACCTTATTACTTAACGGTAAAATGTTAACCGGTCGTGATGCTGCGCATAAACGCATTCAATCGCTATTAGATTCTGGCGAAGGTCTACCTGAGGGTGTCGATTTTACCGGTAAGTTTATTTACTACGTTGGCCCAGTTGATCCTGTGCGTGAAGAAGTGGTTGGCCCAGCAGGCCCAACAACGGCAACCCGTATGGATAAATTTACCGACATGATGTTAGACAAAACAGGTCTAATGGGCATGATTGGTAAGTCTGAGCGTGGTCCTGAAACCGTCGCGTCAATTAAAAAGCACAAAGCTGTATATTTGATGGCAGTGGGCGGTGCGGCTTATTTAGTGTCTAAAGCCATTAAAAAAGCCCGTGTTGTGGCATTTGAAGACTTGGGAATGGAAGCTATTTACGAGTTTGAAGTACAAGATATGCCAGTGACCGTTGCCGTAGATTCTAATGGCGTTAATGCCCACGAGACTGGCCCTGCAATATGGAAAGTCAATATTGCCAATAGCAAAGCTAAGTAAGAGCAAGTTGCTAGAAAACATCGACAAGCTTGTTAAACAATAAGATGTCAATGTGATAAGACGCTCAGGTTTACAGCTTTTTACAAAAGGCCTGTTGCCTGAGCGTTTTGCTTTCGCTAGTCTGCAATACATATTTATCGTAAGCCATGCACAACACGGCTCACAATCACTACTAAAACAATTGAGACTCCATAACAATGAAAAAGTCCACTGTATTATTTGCACTGGTTGCCGCCGGAATGGCAACGTCAGCGCTTGCGGCTGAGCCGACCCCTTTTAATGTGCAACAATTAGTTAATTTAAATAAATTACATTCAGCCGCTGTGTCAAACGACGGTAAAAGCCTGGTTTATGGCGTTAAAGTGGTTGATGATCAAGGCGAAGCCAGCTCTGATCTGTATCTACTCGATTTAACCAATAAAAATGCGCAGCCAAAACAGATAACCGCTGCGGCAGGTACTGAACATGATGTGAGTTTTTCTGCCGATAATAAATCGATTTATTTCCTTGCCAGCCGCTCGGGCAGCAGCCAATTATATCAATTGGCGCTTAATGGCGGTGAAGCAATGGCGGTTACCGATTTACCATTAGATATCAATGGTTATAAATTGTCGCAGGATGGCAAGCAAGTTGTTTTGACCATGCGTGTGTTCCCTGAATGCAAAGACTTAGCTTGTTCTAAAGACAAGTTCACTGCCATTGATGAAAGCAAAACCTCTGGCCGTGAATATAAGCAGTTAATGGTTCGTCACTGGGATACTTGGGAAGACCATGCCCGTAATCATTTATTTGTTGGTCAATTAAACGGTAAAAAAATTACCGAGCCAACCAACGTTACTGCGAATCGCGATACAGAAACGCCGCCAAAGCCGTTTTCTGGCATGGAAGAAGTGACCTTTACCCCTGATGGTAAACACGTGGTGTATAGCGCAAAAGCGCCAAGTCTCGATCAAGCTTGGACCACTAACTACGATTTATGGCAAGTGCCTGTTACCGGCGGTGAAACCGTTAACTTAACCGAAGCAAACACCGCATGGGACTCACAGCCAACATTTTCAGCTGATGGCCGTTATTTAGCGTATTTAGCCATGACCAAGCCAGGTTATGAAGCAGACCGTTATCGCATTATGTTACGTGACAACGTGACTGGCCAAGAAAAAGAAGTTGCGCCACTGTGGGATCGCAGCCCTAGTTCTTTGACATTCAGTGCCGACGGCCGTACTTTGTACGTCACCGCACAAGATGTTGGTCAGGTGTCTATCTTTGAAGTGAACACCCAATTTGGTGATGTGCGTCCTATTTACAATCAAGGCAGTAACAGCTTAATCGCTGTAACAAACAATCAATTGATTTTCAAAAAATCATCTTTAGTTGAACCGGGTGATTTATTTAGCGTGACCTCAGAAGGTGAGCAGCTTACACAGCTAACTGACGTCAACAAAGACAAACTGGCTAATATCAAATTTGGTGAGTATGAGCAGTTTAACTTTAAAGGTTGGAATGATGAAACCGTACATGGTTACTGGATTAAACCGGCTAACTATGAAGAAGGTAAACAATACCCGATTGCGTATTTAGTACACGGTGGTCCGCAAGGTTCATTTGGTAACAGTTTTAGTGGTCGTTGGAACGCACAGCTTTGGGCCGGTGCTGGTTATGGCGTCGTGATGGTCGACTTCCACGGTTCTACAGGTTATGGCCAGGCGTTTACCGACTCTATTGGTAAAGATTGGGGTGGAAAACCGCTAGAAGATCTTAAAAAGGGCATGGCGTCAGTTACCGCACAACAACCTTGGTTAGATGCCAACAATGCATGTGCCTTAGGTGGTTCATACGGTGGTTACATGATGAACTGGTTCCAAGGTAATTGGAACGACGGCTTCCAGTGTCTTGTTAACCACGCAGGTTTATTTGATATGCGCTCAATGTACTACGTGACTGAAGAGCTCTGGTTCCCTGAATATGAATTTGGTGGATCGTACGACAAAAATAAAGAGCTGTTTGAGAAGTTTAACCCAGTGAACTATGTTGAAAACTGGAAAACGCCAATGTTAGTGATCCACGGTGAAAAAGATTACCGCGTACCATATGGTCAAGGCTTAGCGGCATACACTTACATGCAACGTAATGGTATTCCATCTGAATTGTTAGTGTTCCCAGATGAAAATCACTGGATTTTAAATCAAGACAATTTACAACAATGGTACAAAAATGTACTCGGTTGGATGGATCGCTGGACCGCAAAATAGTATTACCATGAGCTAAATCGATAACGTTAATACCACTTAAAACGGTATTACTGATTAAGTAAGAGATGTCACCTTAGGTGGCATCTCTTTTTTTATGCCTAAGTTTACCTTAACGTTAGTATTTTTCATCATGGTTGTTTTCTGTTCAATATTGTGAGGTATGACTGAAATGCATATTTGAAAGCGAGATTGACCTCAAACATGTCATTTCACGTAAATATCCAACATTATTGATCTGTTGAAGCCTTTAGAGTACATATTGAAAGCAGTTTATGAAATAAAATTACACCAAATTTCATCCACTAGATCATTGGAGTATCGCAATTATAATATTTTGCAGCAAATCGCATTAGCTTTTCTAAGGCAAAGTGGCATTAAAATAGCAAAAAATCTCATTATGTAAATCAACATGTTTCGGCTACATTAGCGCGCTCAGAATCGAGCGTCAAAACAGGTAATTTCAAGAGGGTTCAATTAGTGGATTTCATGCTTTATATCAAGTTCTTCTTAGGACTGTTAGCCATTATCAATCCGGTAGGGTTGTTGCCTGTTTTTGTCAGCTTGACGAGCCATCAAACCGAAGTTGAGCGCCAGCATACTAATCGGGTTGCTAACTTTGCTGTGGTGGTGATTTTATTGGTGACAATGATCGCCGGTCAGCATATTTTGAGTATGTTCAGTATTTCATTGTCAGCATTTCGGATTGCTGGCGGTAGCTTGATTTGTATTATTGCGATGTCGATGTTGCAAGGTAAAATCAGTGAAGTAAAACGTAACCAGGAAGAAGACCGTGAGTCTTCGGGTATGGAGTCTGTTGCGGTTGTACCTTTAGCGTTGCCTTTAATGGCAGGCCCAGGTGCAATTAGTTCGGTTATCGTATTTGCTGCAGAACATAACAAAATGGTTAACTTTATTGGGATGTTTTTAACCATTGTCACTTTAGGGTTAGTGAGCTGGGGGCTATTTCGTATGGCGCCAGTGTTGTTTAAATTTTTAGGTAAAACCGGCATTAACGTTATTACTCGTCTAATGGGCTTATTGATGTTGTCGTTAGGTATTGAAGTGATTTCAGCGGGTGTAAAAGGCTTGTTTCCAACCTTGATTGGATAGATTTTGCGTAAGTTGACGAGCAATTGTGCAAACGCTTGATCCTGGGGGTGATTTAGCTTGACCCGCTATCGGCATTTGCGTAAAGTACCGCACGATTGACATTACAGCTGCTATTGGGCGATAACGTTTACAACAATGTGATGCTTTATTAAATATGCAAGGTTAGATTAATAACGCGTATATTTAATGAAAACGAATAAATGGATTTGAATATGTTAGGTATTTGAATCTGCAAAATTGGTGAGCTGGCTGAGTGGCTGAAGGCGCACGCCTGGAAAGTGTGTTTAGGTTTATCCCTAACGAGAGTTCGAATCTCTCGCTCACCGCCAAATATGAAAAAAGACGTCTTCGGACGTCTTTTTTCATTTCTAATAAGATAACGTCACTCAAGTGTATTGACCTTTGAGTGAATGCTATACTGAGCCTACGCTATTTTCTGTTCTATTATTGAGTACTCATTTCATGCCATTTTCGACACTTGGATTACGCGACACTATTGTCAAAGCCTTAGCTGAAGTGGGTTACAGCAACCCAACGCCTATTCAACAACAAACTATTCCGGTCATTTTACAAGGTAAAAACCTACTTGCCGCAGCGCAAACCGGTACCGGTAAAACCGCCAGTTTTGTGTTGCCAATATTAGAGCGTTTAGCCGACACGCAAACTCAGCGCAAAAAACGTATTCGTGCGCTTATTTTAACGCCGACACGCGAGCTTGCTGTGCAGGTTCAAAGTAATATCGTTGCGTATGCCAAACATGTGGATGTGTCATCGTTTGTGATTTACGGTGGTGTTGATGAAAAGCCGCAAAAACAAGCGTTAATTGATGGCGTGGATATTTTGGTGGCAACCCCTGGTCGTTTACTTGATTTATACACCCAAAGAGCGGTGCACTTTGACGAGTTGGAAGTGTTAGTGCTTGATGAAGCTGACCGCATGTTAGACATGGGCTTTATTGAAGACATCAATAAAATCATTGATAAACTGCCATCAGAACGCCAAAGCTTGTTATTTTCGGCGACGCTATCAAATCAAGTCCGTGCTTTGGCAAAAACCGCCATTCATCGTCCAGTAGAAATCTCGGTAATTACTGATAAAAGCTCAGCACCTAAAATTTCGCAATGGTTAACCACGGTCGATAAAGACAAAAAATCAGCATTGTTGAGTCATTTGATCAAAACCCAAGCCTGGGATCAAGCGCTGATTTTCATTGAAACCAAGCAAGGCGCTGCCAAGTTAGTCAGTCAACTAGAAAAACGCGATATTGAGGCTGAATGCATACACAGTGGCCGTAGCCAGCCAGTGCGTGAACAAATTCTTGCTGATTTTAAATCCGGTAAAATTCAATACTTGGTCGCAACGGGTATTGCATCGCGTGGTATTGATATTGACGATCTTTCACGAGTCATAAACTACGATTTACCGTATCCAGCTGATGATTACATTCATCGTATTGGTCGTACCGGCCGTGCTGGTGCTGTCGGTGAGGCAATATCCTTTGTCTCTAAAGATGATTTTAAAAACCTCTGTATGATTGAAAGCCGTTTAGGTCATTTGCTAGAACGTAAAGTGATTGACGGCTTTGAGCCGAAAAAACCTGTACCTGAGTCAATCCTCAACTACATGCCTAAAAGTCGTCAAAATAAGCCCAAAACGCAGGATGAAAGACCGACCTTAAGTTTAGGTAAATCTAAAAGTGACAGCACAGACTTTAGAAAAGCCAAAACCCAGAAAGCACCAGTAAAAAAAGGCCCAAAGCCTAATCCGTGGAATCTATAAGCTTATTACTTTTTGGCGAAACCTTTACTCATAAAGCGCTTACACATTAAGCGCTTTATTGATGTTGCTGTAACTCGTGGGTTTGTTGATAGGCAAGGGCAGTTACCTGGCAATACCATTCGTAATGCGCGTGGTACAACTTCAAAGCGCATTTGTTTGTTTGTGTATGGCTTGCCACAAGCTTAAATGAAAGTTATCGCTAATGATTCAAAGGGCCGTTGACACTTGCAAAGTGATTTTGCATAGGTTGCTATAGCATCCAATCGCCACGATTTACCTCTCCACAGATATTCACTCAATAAAGATCAACTGCACCTAATCATTCGTTGACGGCATCAGTTATTTTTGTGTCACAAAAGATGTCTAGTTGCTGCAAAACACCAACGAACATGGTTAACTATATTAAGAGTAAAAATCATTTAAGGCTTTGGCCTTAACTGGATGGTTAACGTCATTAAACAACGATTACATCGCAATCAAAAATACAAAAACAATAAATTTAGGGATATAAAATGAACAAAGCATTATTGCCTTTAGCTGTGTCTTTGGCACTAACAAGTTTGCTAGGCTGTAGCGACAATCAAGCGAGTGTCGCGACAGAGCAAACGCCAGCAACAAAAGACGTTACCTCAGTTGTCGCCCCAAAAGCGGTAGACTTTAACCAATATTCACAACAGTTTATCGATGATTTATGGGCGTTGTCGCCAACATGGGCACTTTACAGTGGTAAACATGTTAACGATGGTTATCTTGATATTCCCAATAAACAAAGTCGTGCCAACACCATGGCTTTTGTTGACAAGCAACAAACTGGCCTTGCCCAATTTGATCCACTGACATTAACCCCTAATCAACAGATAGATTATAAATTGTTGGTTAATCTCGTAGAGTCGATGAAATGGGACGTTCAAAGCTTTAAGAGCTGGCAGTGGGATCCATCAAACTATAATGTGGCAGGTGGCTTTGCCCAAATTATTAACGAAGACTTTGCTCCGCTTGATGAACGCCTAGCGTCAGTGATTGCCCGCCTTGAAAATGTGCCTGCTTATTATGAAGCTGCCAGAGCCAATATTAGTGATCCTACCCTTGAGCATACACAATTAGCGATTATGCAAAACCAAGGTGCGTTTTCGGTATTGTCTGATGCACTAGCGAAACAAGTGGCAGATTCAGGCTTAGCAGCAGAGCAAAAGGCGCTATTTACTACACGCTTTGATGCGGCAACCGCGGCAATTACCCAACATATTGAGTGGTTAACTGAGCTTGAAGCAAAGCTCACCAAAGACGGTGCACGTGATTTTCGTATTGGTGAAACCCTCTATGAAGAAAAGTTTGCTTTTGATATTCAGTCAGGCATGACAGCAAAACAGCTATATGACAAAGCCGTAGCGGATAAAAATCACATCCAGCAAGAAATGGCTAAAATCACCTCAAAAATTTGGTCAAAATACATCGACACACCCAAACCTGCAGATGACAAAGTGGCGATTCGTCAGTTAATTGATGTGCTATCGGCAAAACATGTTAAGCGTGAAAACTTTGTTGAAGAAGTGCGTAAACAAATCCCTGAGCTGATCAAATTCGTCAACGACAAGCAACTCGTTACCCTTGACCCGAATAAACCATTAATAGTACGTGAAACACCTGAGTACATGCGCGGGTTTGCAGGAGCTTCAATCAGTGCTCCAGGACCATATGATCAAGGCGGTAATACCTACTATAACGTGTCGCCATTAGATAGCATGAGCGAAGAGTCAGCCGAAAGCTATTTACGTGAATATAACCACTGGATTTTACAGGTGCTGAATATTCACGAGGCGATCCCAGGCCATTACACTCAGCTTGTATACTCGAATCAATCTCCAAGTTTAGTCAAAAGCTTGTTTGGAAATGGTGCCATGATTGAAGGTTGGGCGGTGTACACAGAGCGCATGATGCTCGAAGAGGGCTATGGCGATTTTGAACCTGAAATGTGGTTAATGTATTACAAATGGAACCTGCGAGTCATATGTAACACCATCTTAGATTACAGCATTCAGGTTAAAGGCATGGGTGAACAAGAGGTGATTAACCTACTTGAAAACGAAGCCTTCCAACAACGTGCTGAGGCAGAAGGTAAATGGCGCCGTGCAACATTAAGCCAGGTGCAGCTTACTAGCTATTATGCGGGTTATCGTGAAATTTATGATTTCCGTGAGCAGCAAAAAACCAAGTTAGGCGATGATTTCGACTTAAAACAGTTTCATGAGCAGTTTTTAAGTTACGGCAGCGCCCCCGTTAAGTTTATTAAACAGTTAATGATTGAAAAATAATCACCTCATTAAGTAACGGAAACAAAATGGCCTGATACTTCAGGCCATTTTTATATCTGACTCAAAATTTGCTAATAATGTGATATTGCTACATGGTCTGATGTTAATAGTTGTGATAATCTAAATAGAAATCGTTATCATTAAGTGGTTTGCAATGAAACATATTCTATTAATTGATCTACATTCTGCGTCTCATGAGTTATTTCATCAACTTACAGCGCAAGGGTACTACGTCCATCAAGTCAATAATGCCTTCGATGCGTTGATCAAAATGGAAACCTTAACCCTAGAAGCCATTTTATTGGACTTTGCCGTACCCAAAATGGATTCCTTTTGGTTGTTAGTCACAAGACAAGCGCCAACACCTATAATCGTGATTGCTGATGCCAATAATGAGCTAGAGCGTATTAACGCACTCGAGTTGGGAGCCGACGACTACTTAAGTCAGCCAGTCAATGTACGAGAATTACAATTACGCCTTAATATCCTTAAACGCCGAACTCAAATGCCGCTCAATGATATCACTGAGCAGCAGATACGTTTTGATGATATTAATTACACTGTCTATCTCGAAGATAAACCATTAACACTCACCCAAACTGAGTATCGCTTGTTTAAATATTTATATGAGCGCCAGGGGGTTGTGGTGACAAAAGCTGAATTGCAGCAACGTGTTTTACATAAAGAACTCGGTCGATTTGATCGAAATTTAGACATGCACATCAGTAATACTCGTCGAAAATTAGCTAAAGGTAATTTACCTCGTGATTTAATCAATACCGTGAGGGGGCGAGGCTATAGCTTTAGCTTTTAAAGGTTCACAGCAATAGCCGCATTTGGTAAGCTATGGCGCATAAAATAAGGCATATAAATGCTTAAATAACCTGTACGAGGGATACTACACGCCTTTCAAACAGCCCTTTGCCCTGCTAACTGCGTTAAATAGACTCACAATAGACTTGCTGTTGATGCGTCAATTCGCCTTTTTAGCATAACAAGTGACAAGCTTGAAAGTTTTGTTGGTTAACATGCTGATGTTAAATAGCATAAGTTCATTCCTTATCCCAAGTACCGGTAAAATAAAAGCGCAAGCAAACTAAAGGAAATTCTAATGCGGATTACTGCAAACTTTGACGGTGGCAATATTAACGTCATCAATATCGACAAACACGATGATATTCAACTCGCTATTCGTCCTGACTTTGGCGATGAATTTTATCAGTGGTTCAATTTCCGTTTAGAAGGTGAGGTCGGTCAGACCTACACCATGAATATCCTTAATGCGGGCAGCGCATCTTATCCAGCAGGTTGGGAAGACTATCAAGCGGTGGCCAGTTATGACCGTGCAACATGGTTTAGACTGCCAACGCAATATGAGAATGGTGTATTGACCATTCAAGCTGAATTAGATTGTGAAGCTATTCAAATTGCTTACTTTGCCCCATACAGCTACGAGCGTCATTTAGATCTTATCAGTGAAGTACAGCTTCACCCAGCAGTGAGCTTAGAGCATTTAGGCTTAACCTTAGATGGCCGTGACATGAGTTTACTGAAAATCGGTGACGGTAATCCAGATAAGAAAAACATATGGATTACTGCACGCCAGCATCCAGGTGAAACCATGGCTGAATGGTTAGTCGAAGGCTTACTTAATCGTTTACTTGATGGCGATTGTCCAACGTCTAAAGCATTGTTAGACAAAGCTAACTTTTATATTGTACCTAACATGAACCCAGACGGAAGCGCACGTGGCCACTTACGTACTAATGCCGTGGGCACCAACTTAAACCGTGAATGGCAAACGCCAAGTTTAGAAAAAAGCCCAGAAGTGTATTACGTAGTGAACAAAATGCACCAAACAGGCGTAGATCTATTTTACGATGTGCATGGTGATGAAGGTTTACCTTATGTGTTTTTAGCCGGCTGTGAAGGTGTACCACACTTTACTGACAAAATGGCCGCATTGCAGCAGCAGTTTGTGAGTGCGTTAACCATTGCCAGTGCAGACTTTCAAACAGAGTTTGGCTATGACAAAGACGAGCCAGGTAAAGCGAATTTAACCGTGGGTTCCAACTGGGTTGCAAATACTTTCTCGTGCTTATCAAATACATTAGAAATGCCATTTAAAGATAATGCGAACTTAGCTGACCCATTTGTTGGTTGGTCTCCTGAGCGCAGCATTTATTTAGGTGAAGCGTCGTTAGTGGCCATGTTGGCCGTTGTCGACAGCTTATAATCATTCAGTTGATATAGCAGGTACAATCTCATGGCGTTAATTGCATGCCCTAAATGTCAAAAGCGTATTTCTAGTCAGGCTAAGCAATGCCCACATTGCAAAACAGACTTGACCGGAAACACCGAATCATTAGCTGTTATTAGCCACATAGAGCGCTCAAACAGTTTAATGAATCAGAGCTTTATCTATTTAACCTTGTTTATTGCAGGTGTGGTGGTGTGGTTCTGGGGCGGCGAGCCTGCTCAAGGCTTAACGTCCTATATTGCCATTGCAAGTTTTGTTGCAGGGTTTACAGGTTACTTGATCACTCGAGTCAGAATTGTGTTACATAAACGGAAGTCAGTATGAACGATATCAATAAAGTCATCGATGAAATGCCAGAGGAAGTGTACCAGCGCTTATTGTCTGCCACAGAACTTGGTAAATGGGATGACGGTACAGTGTTGACCGAGCAACAGCGTGAATCTACCTTACAAGTGGTAATGATGTATCAAGCGCGTAAATTGGATCAAACGGAGCACTTTACCATTGCAGCAGGCGGCAACATTAACGAATTGTCTAAGACTGAATTAAAAAAACAGTTTAAAGGCGAAGCCATTGCTGAATTTAAAGAAGCTGATTTATAAATTTGTGTGAAATTTTTTAATCAAAAACGCGAACCCTTTGGTTCGCGTTTTTTTGTTTTTTAAATCTATAAAAATCAGTGCTTTAATTTATTAACCTTCGGTAAGTTCACCCACAAGGTTTTGCTGCATACGTTGTTTTATTTGATTGGGTGTTAAACCAATTGATAGCAAATAATGCAGTTTAGCTAATGCTGCTTCAATGGTCATATCTGAACCGCTGATCACTCCAGCTTGCGCTAATGCATTACCGGTAGCGTAGCCACCCATATTCACTTTACCCTGGAAGCATTGTGTTAGGTTAACCAGCACAATTCCACGTTCATCAGCTTGTTTTAACGTGTCTAATAAGTTTTTATCTTGTGGAGCATTACCCACACCAAAAGTCAACATGATCAAGGCTTTTACGGGCTGCTGCAAAATATTCATAAAGATTTCAGTAGAAATACCAGGGTATAACGTCACCACACCAACAGGTTGTGGGCTAATGGTGACCACTTCTAACGGTTGTTCCGTCGGCACGGTAATCTTGCCTGCTTTGACATTAATCTTAATCCCAGCTTCTAATAATATCGGAAAGTTAGGCGAGGCAAATGCATCAAAACCATCGGCATGTGCTTTAGTTGAGCGGTTACCACGAAACAATTTATTATTAAAAAACAAGCATACTTCGGCCACAGGATAATTAGCGGCAATGTATAACGAGTTGAGTAAATTGGTTTGTCCGTCTGAGCGGAGTTGCGCTAATGGAATTTGCGAGCCCGTGACGATCACTGGCTTAGATAAACCTTGCAGCATAAACGACAATGCCGATGCAGTGTAAGCCATGGTGTCAGTGCCGTGCAAAATCACAAAGCCATCGTATTTGTCATAATTTGCATGAATATCATCAGCAATCATTTGCCAGTCTGTAGGGGCCATGTTTGACGAGTCAATCAGTGGGCTATACTCATGGATGACAAATGATGGCATTTCGTCATGGTAAAATTCAGGCATAGATTGAACACAATCCGTTAAAAAACCTGCGACAGGCACAAAGCCATTAGCTGTCTTTTGCATACCGATAGTACCGCCAGTATAGGCTACATAGATTGAACGTTTTGTCATGAAGTGTGCACTCGAAAGAGACTGTAAATGAAGATAATGCAAATTATACGAGTTTATTTGCAGATCCCCAATAAAAAAGCCTGCTTAGCAGGCCTTTTTTGAATAATCTTCATATTAGTAAAAATATGAATCGTTAACCGTGAGACATTGTCGCGTCAGCACATCGATTAATAACTGCAATCTTCACAATAAAGGTAAGCATTATTAGGGTCGTCAAATTTTGAAAATTCCTCATAAACGCTCGCCCATTGCTGAACCATCTTCTCAACGACAGTGCTTTGGCTAAAGCTGCTTGGCATATAAGACGCCGTCGCATTGAAGATTTCTTGCATCAGCTGCTGCTCTGCACTGAGTTCTTGCTCAATCAACTTAACATCATACTTATCCATGTTAGCCAGCTCTGCCGCTTTAGTCAGCGCAACGTCCATATCACCGAGTTCATCAACTAAACCTAAGGTGAGGGCGCGTTTACCGGTCCATACACGGCCTTGGGCAATATTATCAACTTGCTCAAGGGTCATATGACGTTCTTGTGCCACTAACGAAATAAACTCATGATATCCACGCTCAATATGACGTTGAATAACGGCAGCAACTTGTGGACTGAGTTCACGCGCTGGCGATAAACCTGCCCAATCTGAAGTCGCTACCCCATCAGATGTAACACCAATATGTGTCAATGCCTGTTCAAACGTGGCAAACATACCAAAAATACCGATAGAGCCAGTTAACGTTGTTGGTGTCGCAACAATGTAATCTGCGCTAGCTGAGATCCAATAACCACCTGATGCGGCTAAGCTGCCCATACTGACCACAACCGGTTTACCCGCCGCTTTTAATGCTAATACTTCTTGGCGAATTTGCTCTGATGCAAATGCACTGCCGCCAGGGCTGTCAACACGCAACACGACCGCTTTAACAACAGGATCAAAACGCGCTTTCATTAATAAGTCAGAGGTACTTTCGCCGCCAATCTGACCCGCTGGTTGCTTACCGTTTAAAATATTACCTTTGGCCACAATCACTGCAACTGAGTCACTTTCAACAAACTTAGGTAACGGTGCGGTGACACTGCGATAGTCGTTAAAGCTAATCTGTCTAAAGGTTTTGCCTTCTTTGTCGCTACCAACACGTTCCATCATGGCTAAACGAAATGCATCAGCTGTTACCAGCTCATCAACCCATTTCATGTTAATGGCCATTTGGGCGCTATCGCCATCCGCTTGTTCAAGTTGTTCTAGATATGCATCTGTGCTCAATACCAATTGATCAGGTGCTATCTGACGGTTATTGGCCACTATGGTTGAATAACTTTGCCAGATGTCACCTAGCAACACTTTGCTGGCTTCTTTGTCTGCTTGAGACATATCATCGCGAATAAAAGGTTCTATCGCTGACTTAAACGTACCTACACGGAAAACATGGGTGGTGATTTTGAGCTTTTCTAACGCCGCTTTGTAATAAAGGCGATAACGGCTTAAGCCATCAAGTGACACCATGCCTTTGTTGTTAAGGTAAATTTTGTCAGCAAAACTGGCTAAAAAGTATTGGTTTTGATCATAACCATTGGCCATGGCAATGACTGATTTGTTGGCGGCTTTAAATTGCGTTAGCGCTTCGCCAATGGCAGTCATTTTACTTATCCCTGCACTTTGCAGGTTGGCTAAGTCTAATACGATGCTGGTGATGCGCTTATCTTCAGTGGCGTTATTAATACTGTAAAGCACGTCAGATAATAAAATTTCACCATTAGGATCGTTTTCTTGGCCTTGGGTCAATGCCGCTTCAAAAGGGTCCACATAATGTTTTTGATCAACAATGCTACCAGAGAGGTTTAGTACTAATGCTGATTGGTCTTCGACGATGATTTCGTCATCACTGCTCAGTAACACCACACCGATGATGGCGAGGATACCAAAAAAAACGAAGTTAATAATAAGCTTGCGAATAGTGTTTACCGTGTTCCACAACAGTAAAAACATCCTTTTTAAAAACGAGGGTTTAGCGGACATTAGCCACTCCTTTATCAGTCTAATATAGTCATCCTAACTGAATATCAATTTAAATGTGAAACTGAATTGTAAAGGTTTTTAACAAACGACCGTTTAAATGATTGAGCAAACGGTAATGTCGTTGTATGCTGGTTTAAATCACTTGTTTAAAAAGGATGTTTGAATGTCGTTTCCACACTTATTAGAACCTTTAGATCTAGGCTTTACACAGCTGAAAAATCGCGTGTTAATGGGCTCAATGCACACAGGCTTAGAAGAAGAAAAAGGCGGATTTGAGAAACTGGCAGCGTTTTATAAAGAACGCGCTCAAGGCGGAGTTGGCTTAATTGTCACCGGTGGTATCGCCCCAAATTTACGCGGCCGCTTAGCCCCAAATGCTTGTCAGCTGAGTTTTTCATGGCAAGTGGGTAAGCATAAAATTGTTACCGACGCTGTACATGAAGCGGGCGGTAAAATTTGTATGCAAATCTTACATGCGGGTCGTTACAGCTACCATCCATTTAGTTTAGCGCCGAGCAAAATTAAATCGCCTATTACCCCGTTTACGCCTTCTGCGATGTCTGGTCGCCAGGTACGCAGCACCATTAAAGACTATGCAACCAGTGCAGCACTAGCTAAAAAAGCAGGCTATGACGGCGTTGAAGTGATGGGCTCCGAAGGTTACCTAATTAATCAATTTATCAGCTCACGTACTAACAAGCGTACTGATAAGTGGGGCGGCAGTTTCGATAACCGTGCACAATTTCCAGTAAAAATTGTTGAAGCCATTCGTGAAAAAGTGGGTAAAGATTTTATCATTGTGTTCCGTTTATCGATGCTCGATTTAGTTGATAACGGCTCAACATGGGATGAAGTGGTTAAGTTAGCTAAATGGTTAGAACAAGCGGGTGTCAGCATTATTAACACCGGTATTGGCTGGCATGAAGCGCGTGTACCGACTATTGCAACTAGCGTTCCGCGCGGCGCATTTGCATGGGTAACTGAAAAACTGAAAAAAGAAGTCAAGGTGCCATTAATTGCCACCAACCGAATTAACACGCCAGAAATTGGTGAGTCGATTATTGCCTCTGGTCAGGCTGATATGGTGTCAATGGCGCGTCCTTTCTTAGCCGATGCAGATTTTGTGAACAAAGCCGCGGCCAACACCCCTGAGCTCATTAACACCTGTATTGGCTGTAACCAAGCATGTTTAGACCATACGTTCTCAATGAAACGGGCAACCTGTTTAGTCAATCCTCGTGCCTGTTATGAAACCGAGATTAACTTTATCCCAACGACCAATAAAAAACGTATAGCAGTGATGGGCGCTGGCCCTGCTGGTATGGCGTTCTCTGTGTATGCAGCCACTCGTGGTCATGAAGTGGTATTGTTTGAAGCCAAATTTGAAGTGGGCGGCCAATTTAATCTGGCACGTAAAATCCCGGGTAAAGAAGAATTTAACGAAACGATTCGTTATTTTATTAACCAGATTAAGCGACATAACATCGATTTACGCTTAAACACTAAACTGGATGCGTCGGTACTGGCGACTGAAAAATTTGATGAAGTGGTTATTTCATCGGGTGTCGTACCGCGCGAACTGAAACTTCCGGGTTTTGATAATCCTAAAGTGGTTGATTACCAACAAGTACTTAATGGTCAGGTTGAAATTGGTCAAACCGTTGCACTTATAGGTGCAGGTGGTATTGGTTTTGATATTGCGCACTTCTTATGTGAACGTGAATCAACCAGTTTACAAACCGACAAGTGGTTAGAGCAGTGGGGCATTGATAAAACTTATCAACATGCTGGCGGCTTAACGGAAGAAGGTGAACATCACCCAAGTCGCGACGTGTATTTACTGCAACGTAAAACCACTAAAATGGGTAAAGGTTTAGGTAAAACCACCGGCTGGATCCACCGCAGCGTGCTTAAACAGCATGAAGTAAAAATGAAAACTGGCGTAAGTTACGAGAAATTTGATGAGCAAGGTTTACACATCAAAGTAGGTGAGCAAGCTGAAGTGCTCGCGGTTGATAATGTTGTCTTGTGTGCAGGTCAAGAGTCGAACACCACACTGGTTGACGAAATGAAAGCCACTGGATTGCCTGTGCATCTTATTGGCGGTGTTGATGTTGCCGCTGAACTTGATGCTAAACGCGCTATTCGTCAAGGTGCCGAGTTGGCCATGGTGATTTAAGCTCTGTTAAGCCGTTGTATAACAAAAAAACCTAGCAATCATTGCTAGGTTTTTTGTTTAGTAAACGCTATTTTTCACTGTTAAGTGCAGCGTCAATGTCTGCAGCACTGTGACGTTCAGCTAAGCTCACATCACCCCATGATGTATTGACAATTTTGCCACGTTGCACACCTGGGCGTTGTAATACAAGATTTGCCCAACGCATCACATTTTTATAACTGGCAACATCTAAAAACTCTGCCGCGCTGTATAAGTTGCCTAAAACTAAGTTGCCATACCAAGGCCAAATAGCCATATCGGCTACGGTAAATTCTTCACCAGCGATAAAGGTGTTGTTGGCGAGTTGTTTGTCGAGTACATCTAACTGACGCTTAGCTTCCATCGCAAAGCGATTAATTGGGTACTCTTGTTTTTCATCAGCATAAGCATAAAAGTGGCCAAATCCACCACCAAGAAATGGTGCAGAACCTTGTGCCCAAAATAACCAATTAAAGGTTTGAGTACGCGCCGGCCCAGATTGTGGTAAGAAGTGGCCAAATTTTTCAGCTAAATGCACAAGGATAGACGCTGACTCAAATACATTGACGGCCTCATCACCTGAGTTATCAACTAGGGCAGGGATTTTTGAGTTAGGGTTAACAGCAACAAAGCCTGAAGAGAACTGGTCAAGTTCGCTGATATTAATGAGGTACGCATCATATTCGGCTTCTTTTACACCAAGCGCTAAAAGCTCCTCAAGCATAATCGTCACTTTTTGGCCATTAGGCGTACCAAGTGAATACAACTGCAGTGCATGTTCACCTACAGGCAGTGTTTTTTCAAAACGAGCGCCAGAATCAGGGCTGTTTATGTTAGCCCACTTGTTGGCACTGCTTGGTTCATTAACCCACACTTTAGGTGGAACATATTGATTACTCATAAAAATCCTCTTACTTGATAAAGTTTTGTCGCCTGTCATTGCTGATGCCATGATGCTTACAATGTCTTGCGGTTAATTAAATGTCTGTTGTTATCGCCGTGTAATCTCTGTGGTCAACACGAGACGGTAAATTTGGCAATTAACTATTGAGAACTTCGGCTAATTCACACAAATCACTCACGATTAAATCAGGTTGAATTTCCCATGGGTCAAATAATTTACTTGGGCTTCTTTTTACCCATACTGCTTGTAAACCCGCCGATTTAGCCCCAATAACATCCCAAGGGTTGCTCGATACCATCATGCATGAGTTCATATCAGCGTGCATTCGTCTCATTAAATACTGATAAACGTCAGGATTGGGTTTATAAGTCTGTAAATCATCAACACTTATCACGTGTTGCAAGTGTGGCAAAACATGGGAATTAGTCATTAACTTTCGTACTGACAATTCAGGCCCATTAGAAAATGCTGCTAACTGATGCCCTTGCTGTACGAGCTTTTTAAGCCCTGGGATCACATCATCAAACGCGCTTAACTCAGCAAATCTTGCCATTAACTGTTGTTGGTCTGCAGTCGACAACGATAACTGATATACATTTAAACAATATTGCAGCGCCTGTTGAGTGCAAACGGTAAAGTCGGCATATTGCTGCATTAACCCACGTCTAAAGGCATATTCTACTTTTTTATCGTGCCACAACTGACCAAATTCCGAGGCTTTATCGCCAATAAGGTTTTCAAGATGCAGTCCCATATCAACTGGGTCGACAAGAGTGCCATACACATCAAAACCAATAGAGTAGTTCATACGTTTTTCATTCCTACATGATCAAAGCGGTTATCTGCGCGAGACATTCGCTTTAATCGTTAAATCTATTGCCAGACTATAAACCAACTGTATCAAGTGTTCAAATACTTATTTGAATGAACACTCAAAAATTGTAAGCGGATTTGATTATCGATATATCATATTTAACTGCATTGTAACTTTATCAGACAGTTAGGCCGCGTTATCATATTGGCATTGAGAGACGTGAGGTGTATTTAAATGGAATGTCCTAGCTGCAACAGTCAATTAGCAAGACGATCGTTAAAAGTGGTTCGTAAAGGTCAACATGGCGTTGAAGCGCAATGCCCTAAATGCGAAACCTGGTTGATGTTTGAGCCTAAAATGATGCAGATAAAAAATATCGGCATGCTGCTATTGCTCATATTCAGTGTTGCTAACTTTTTTATTGAAAACAGTGATTATCGCTTAATGTGCTCTTTTGCGGCATTTGCTGGTGCTTGTATTGCACTGTTGGGTGTATTTAAAGGCAAAATGATTGTGGCCGATACAACTGATAATAAGGATTTAACATGAAAACAATTGTGATTACCGGGGCAAACCGTGGCATCGGTCTGGCGTTTGCGACATTATATGCACAGCAAAACCACGTTGTTTATGCGCTTTGTCGACAATCGTCGGTAGAACTCGCCGCCTTAGGCAACAATGTTAAGGTGATTGAAGGTGTTGATGTGACAGAAGCTTCAGGTATTGAAACCATGCAACACAGTTTACATGGGGTGAAAATTGACCTGTTAATTTGTAATGCGGGTATTTTACGTGACGAAAAATTAGGGCACCTTAATCTCGACACCATACGCCAACAGTTTGAGGTTAATGCGTTAGCACCTTTGCATGTAGTGGCCAGTTTACAAACTAATTTAGTTAACGGAGCCAAAGTGGCGATGATCACCTCACGCATGGGATCGATTACCGATAACACTTCGGGTGGTCGTTATGGTTACCGCATGTCTAAGGCGGCGTTAAATGCAGCGTCAATGTCATTAGCTCATGACTTAGCTCCAAGAGAGATTGCTGTGGGTATTTATCATCCAGGCTATGTGCAAACTGAGATGGTGAATCACGGTGGTGATATTTCTGCCACTGACTCAGCCTCGCGGTTGATTGGCCTAATAGACCAGTTAACCATGGCAAATTCTGGTGTATTTAAACATTCTAATGGCCAAGAGTTACCTTGGTAATAAACAGAGAAACTAGATATAAAAAACGCGAGCTCATGCTCGCGTTTGTGTATCTGGTTGAATGCTTAACAATAAAGTAGGGCAGTTTACTGCGGCACTTCTGGCTGGATTTGACCCACCAATAATACTGGTGCTGCGTCTATTTCGTCTGCGTCCATCATTGAGGCGATGCGTTCCACTGCTGATAAAAGTTGGCTTTGCTCCCACTCTTCAAGATTTTGATAATGCTTAATAAAATGCTCTTGAAGTGGTTTTGGCGATCCACTGAGTAACTCTTCACCGGCTTCGCTTAACGACAAATGCACTTTGCGTTTATCTGTTTCACTGCGAGTACGAATCACCAGATTACGGCTTTCTAAGCGATCAATAATGGTGGTGACAGTGGCTGCGCTTAAATTAATTTCTTGAGCAATCTGCTTAGCTAACGGCGCATCCAACTCTTTGACTTTTTTCATCACCATAAGCTGAGGACCCGTGAGGCCAGACAGTTTGTTCAATTGGCGAGAATGAATATCGATAGCTCTAATCACTCTGCGCAATGAAATTAATAGTTGTTCGTACTTTTCCATCATGTCCTCTTACCAATCACTTGGTTAGTCTGAGAATAATTAAGCCTGCACCTTAACAGAAAATGGCCTATTACTCATGCGCAAAATTAAAAAAGCAGAATAACTGCATGCAGCTATTCTGCTTTTGACGATTAGATCAAATTATAGTGAGAATGTACGCGACACAGATAACACTGCACGAGTATCACTTAAGTCAGTGTCCATGCTGGTATCCTCAACGGCAACGTTAAAGTCAAAGCCTTCCCAGCTAGTCATGTACTCTGCACGATAATGGTTGTAAGACTTATCACCATCCCATGACCACTTGTCTTTATCGTTTGATGTTGAACGGTCAAAACTCACACGGATGTCATGCCCTTCAGCAACGCTAAAAGTATGGGCTACCATGGCAATGTAATGGCCAGCATCTAGGCCAAAGTAATCCCATGAGTACCAAAAGTTTAACTCACTTTGGCCTAACGACGAGGTATAGCCAAATTTACTGTAAACTTCTGGATAGTAATATTCATCAGACGCATCATCACCATGGTAAGTGTAATATGCGATACCGGCATCGAGTGACACTCGGTCGGTAAGCTCCATATATTTACCCACATAGAAATCGAGCTCCAGCCAAGTATCTTCACCGTCACCAAAATCAACATTCGACGCCCATGCACCCATGTACCAACCACTGTCTAATGCATAATCAAGGCTAGCTTGTAATGCAGGGTCGTTGTCAGTTTGGCTCACACCGTTAAAGGTGTAGTCAGATGTAGCATTAATTGTGGTACTTAATTCATCTGCCATAACTGTTGTTGGTAGTGCAAATAAGCTTAATAGCGCAAGTGTTTTTATTTTAGTGTTCATTTTCAATCCCTGTTTTGGTTATTGTATTAATCTAGTAGTTCGATTTTTGTAAAATCAATTTTGTTGGCTTTTGGCGAGCGCTCAATGTCTGCCACTTTTGATAAGTGACCTTTCAGAATATAAACAAAACATCCTAAAATGAGCGTGATAGCTAGTGCGCCAACCCATTGAATGGCTAAGAAATCTAATTTGAATAATAAAGTTAAGCCACTCAACACTACGATATTGCCAATGACGTAAGGCACTTTGCCTAAACGCTCAACAGTAAGGTTTAAGTTGTCAGTGTATAAGCGCACCAGTGAGTCTAATGAATTGATCACAAAGGTAATGCCGACAATCACCATCGCCAGGTTGTAAAACCCTGTAGTATCAATGCCATTTGCGCTGTAGTAATAAAGAACAGTAAACCAAATTGCAATGGGTATAGACGGGAAAATCATCATCGCTAATAACACTTGGTAGGTTTTCATGCCGCCCACAAAACGTGAGGTAAATTGACCAATCATGATGCTCCAAGCAAACCACCAGAATAGGTAAAACTCATGGTAATCATTCATCGGTAATACAAATTCATGCATATTTGAAAAATAGCCACCAATTAGCGCAAAGGTACTAAAGAACTCACCAACACTTGAATCTTCAGACAAAAATGCCCCAGACCACATAATGGCGATTAAGCCAAAGAATAACCAAGTACTACCTAAACTTAAGTAGCGCACATATTTAATGCTGGTACTTGAATAAACCGCTGCGGCAATCACCATAAATACAATTAAATAGAATGAGCTAACAATGGTTTCACCGTCGCCAAGGTTAGGTAAATACCAAGGTAAATTAGACAGTAATAAGTAAGCGGTAAACGCACAGGTGCCTATAATAACTAAGTTGTTGATAAACTTAATTAATGGGATTTCAAAGAACTTCACTCTTGGTTCTATTACACAAAAATAGAAACAAGTTAAAAAGTAAAAAGCCCATATTAAACAAGCCCAAAAGCCAAATTCAATGGCCAATGGATTAGTAAAACCGTATTCAGGACTGGCAGCTAAATCTGCGTAACCTGCAAATTCGGTCAGCGGGAACATAATCAGCCCCACATCTAATCCAGAGGTAAATAAGATCGCGATAAAGGTAAATTTACGTACCGGCGTCACCCCGATACATTGCATGTTACCCCAACGATAAATCACAAAGGCGATGGCGGCAAAAGTAAATAAAATGCCTATTGATAACCAGGTCGTCATTACTTAACTCCTGCTTTTATTGTGTGTGCAAACATAGTGTTAGCTCCTTGTTTTATGTTTTCATTTCGCCATAGAACAATGTTTAAAGACAATCATGCCCTCAAGCCTTAAATATCGCTGTCGATAGTTAAACCCTGATAGATTGAACTTGGCTTAATTGGCCATTTACAAAATTGTAGGTTGGCCAGGAACCCTTAAAACGAATGACATCAATTAACTTACCGATCTTTTCTGTGCTTGTTGGCGTTGTTGTTGCTGCCAATCATTAGCGACAGTCACTTTGGCCAAGCTTGGTGCTAATAACTTGTTACCCAAAATGATGTCGGCGGCACGTTCAGCAACCATAATGGTTGGCGAGTTTAAATTTCCGTTAGGAATGGTTGGGAATATTGACGAGTCAACAACGCGTAATCCCTTAATGCCGTGAACTTTAGTTTCAGAGTCCACTACCGCCATATCGTCTTCACCCATTTTGCATGAACAAGAAGGGTGGTAAGCACTCTCAACTGAACTGCGTACAAACACATCGATTTGCTCATCGGTTTGAACGGCTAAACCAGGCTGAATTTCTTCACCACGGTATTCATCCAGTGCCGGTTGGTTAATGATTTCACGGGTTAAGCGTACGCAAGCTCTAAAGCCTTCAATATCATCTTGATGTGATAAATAATTAAACTGAATTTGTGGTGCAACCTTGGCATCTTTTGATACCACTGTTACTGCACCACGGCTTTTAGGCTTGTTATGACCAATGTGAACCTGGAAACCATGGCCTGCAAAGGCTTCTTTACCGTCATAACGCATTGCTGCAGGCAAAAAGTGGTATTGCAGATCGGGCCATTCAAGCCCAGGTTTTGAGCGGATAAAGCCACAAGATTCAAAGTGATTTGTCGCGCCTAATCCTGATTTATTTAAAATCCAACGGGTACCAATGAATAATTTATTCAGTGGATCTAACTTACCGTTGAGTGAAATCGGCTTTAAGCATTTAAATTGAAAGTAAAATTCAAGGTGGTCTTGCAGGTTTTGCCCCACACCCGGTAAATGATGTACAGGCTCAATACCCGCATCTTCAAGGGTTTGCTTGTTGCCAATACCAGACAATTGCAAAATGTGCGGCGAACCAATAGAGCCTGCAGACAACACAACTTCTTTATTGCACATTACATCTTGCATTTGGCCTTTACGCTCGTAACGTACACCTACAGCGGTTTTGCCTTGCATAATGACGTTATGAACCAGCGCATGAGTCACCACGGTTAAATTGTCACGCTTCATTGCTGGGCGTAAATATGCATTTGCGGTTGACCAACGCACACCGTTTTTAACGGTCATGTGCATTGGGCCAAAGCCTTCTTGCTGTGATGCGTTATAGTCGGCAGTTGCTAAATACCCAGCATCAACACCTGCATCGATAAAGGCTTGATACAACGGGTTTTTCATCTCGTTACCGTTATTAACCCCTAACGGGCCACTATCACCACGGTAAACGTTGCCACCAAATGACCATGTTTCTGCTTTTTTGAAATACGGCAAGCAATGGGCGTAGTTCCAATCTTTCGCGCCATGTTGTTGCCATTCGTCAAAATCACGCGCATGACCACGCACATATACCATGCCGTTAATTGACGATGAACCGCCCAACACTTTACCGCGAGGGCAGTGCATACGGCGATTATCTAAATGTGGCTCTGCTTGGGTTTCAAACTGCCAAGCATACTTTTTGGTGTTCATTGGAATAGACAGTGCCGTCGGCATTTGGATAAAAATACTTTTATCGCTGCCACCGGTTTCTAAAATTAACACTTTATTGTCTGGGTTTTCAGTTAAACGGTTGGCTAATACACAACCTGCGCTACCGGCACCGACAATAATGTAATCATATTGATGAGACATTGGCTTAGACATTAATTGGGTCACTCCTAAAATGGGCTTTCAAGTGGCTGCATGCCAACGTAAACAGCTTTGATTTGAGTGTATGCCTTTAATGTTTCGCTGCCGTTTTCACGGCCGATGCCCGACATTTTATAACCACCTACTGGCATTTCTGCAGGCGATGCACCATAAGCATTAATCCAGCAAATGCCTGCTTCTAATTGATGTATTACGCGGTGAGCACGAGTAATGTCTTGGGTAAATACCCCAGCGGCAAGGCCTAAGTGAGTATTGTTAGCACGTTGAATGACTTCTTGTTCATCTTCAAAGGTAAACACTGACATCACAGGACCAAAAATTTCTTCTTTAGCAATGGTCATATCATCGGTGCAATCGGTGAAAATAGTCGGCGCAACAAAAAAACCATGGGGCGCGTTTTCTGGTTGCAACGCAGTGCCGCCAGTCAGTAAAGTTGCACCTTCTTTTTGGCCTATCGCAATGTACTCAAGGACTTTTTGTTGATGACCTCGTGAGATCAACGCACCAAAGTTGGTTTCAGCATCCATAGGATCGCCACACACAATATTATTTTCAGTGCGTTGCTTTAAACGCTCAATAAATTGTGGGTACATGTCTTTTTGCACAAATACGCGTGTGCCATTGGTACACACTTCACCTTGAGTATAAAAATTGGCCAGCATGGCTGCTGATACCGCATTGTCTACATCGGCATCATTGAAGATGATTAACGGTGATTTACCGCCAAGTTCCATGGTAACTTCTTTTAAGGTGCTAGACGCGGCAGCCATCACTTTTGTGCCAGTGCCAACTTCACCAGTAAATGACACTTTAGCGATATCATCATTCGTGGTTAACCACGCGCCAACACGACCGTCGCCTTGAACCACATTAAATACGCCATCAGGTACGCCAGCTTGGGTGAATATTTCGGCTAAACGCATTGCACCGCGTGGGGTTTCTTCAGAAGGCTTAAAAATCATCACATTACCGCATGCCAAAGCCGGAGCCGCTTTCCAACATGCAATTTGTAATGGGTAGTTCCAGGCGCCAATACCGGCGCAAATGCCTAATGGTTCGCGACGAGTGTAGTAAAAGTCTTCGCCAACCGGTTGTTGATTCCCTTCAATGCTTGGTGCCAGGCCCGCAAAGAATTCAATTGAATCTGCTCCAGTGACAATGTCGACCACTGAAGCTTCTTGCCAAGGTTTACCTGTGTCGAGTACTTCGCCTGCGGCAAGTTCATCATTGTGCTCGCGTAATAAAGCAACGGCTTTTAATAAAATACGGCTGCGTTCCATAGGGGTCATTTTTGACCACACAGCAAAGCCTGCTTTTGCACTGTCGATGGCGGCTTGCTTGACTGCATCGGTTGCGACTTCAACTAAATAACTCACACTGCCAGTAGCAGGGTTGATGACTTCGAAGGTTTCTCCGCTGCCATTTGAAATGTATTGACCATGCACATAATTTTGATAAGTGACTAACGCTGACATTCAATTTCTCCGTGTTGCACTAGTACAGACTCTATAAAGGCTTTCGATAGTGTCTGGGCTTGCTTAAATTCTTCAGAAGGGTTGGTGCTTAACGCACTTCGTAACCAAAAACCGTCAATGATTGCCGCAGTTTGCTTGGCGGCATTTACCGCGTCAGCCTTAGGCAATAATTGTTTAAATGAGTACAGCAGGTTGCTGTAAAGACGGTGGTTATTAATGTTTTGCAATCTTGCCAATCCAGGATCATGCATAGCTTGAGACCAAAAGCTTAGCCATGTTTTAGTAGCGGCATTTGAGCGTTGCAGCTCGGTAAAGTTGGCTTCGACTATGATCGACAAGCGTTGAGGAGCGGTTAACGATTTGCCTGACGTTTTTGCCAGTAAGGCTTGCTTTAACTCTTCTAATAAGAATTTTAGCGTGGCTTCGATTAACCCTTGTTTACCACCAAAATAATGACTGATGATCCCCGATGACATCCCCGCTAAACCACTAATCGTGTTGATGGTGGTGTGCTGTAATCCATGACGTTCGACAGACATTAACGTGGCATCGATGAGCTGTTGTTGTCTGACGTTTTTCATTGCAGGTCTTGGCATAAATAACTCCCTTTTTATCGCTTGAACGTTATTAATTGAACGTTCAATTAATAACGATCCTAATGATTAGGGGTCTAACTATCAAGTGTTTATTTGATCTAGATCATAAAAACTAACTAAGTAAAGTGAGTAAAAAATAGGTGGGATGTTAATAAATCATTGTTATTAAGTCATTTTATTATCTTTAACTTAACGAAATACTAAAGTAATTAATTTTTAAATCATTTTAGCTGTAATGATTTTTTACCACTGTTATTTAAGTCAATGTGTTACTGAAATGAGCTTAGTAACATGCTGCTTGTTGCTAAGTTGTGAGGCATTTAGTTGGCATAATCTGTTAAGTCACTCGTTAAATTATGCTTATTGAGTCAACAGGCATGGACAAAGATCACACTTAACAAAATATAATTGGCATATGCTAATTATGGGTGTATAAATAGCATATGCCAGTAACTTGGTGTAGCTAGTTAATAACCTGCTAATGAGCCAACGATCACTGACAAACTGAATAACACTTACTGAATATAGCAGTATCAATACTGCAAGAGAGATAAAAATGATTACAGCCATACCGATAAAAGACGACCATATTGCCAGCCATTTTAGCCGTGCAGATAGCATGCTTATTATTAATGAACAGGCCGAAGTGATAGCGCGTTTTGCTAACCCTGCTTTAGCTGCTGGCTGTGATGGTAAAAAACAATTATTGAATTTGATTGTGGCCCATGGCGCAGAGCGGGTTATTGTGCGAAATATTGGTCAACAATTACTGTCTAAAATACTGAATCACCAACTTAATGTATTTCATGTCAAAAATGGTCGTACAGCCATTGAAGAGTTAGCCAGTGAGCATTTACCGCAATGTGAGCAATTTAGCGAGGTGACACAAGGCAGGCCTTCAATGAAGCATTTAGCTAAACAAGCCAATGGAGGTTGTTGCAATCATGAACATGGTGAAGGTGGTTGCCATGGCGGACATTGCGACTCCCATGATCATGATGCAAGTGATATTGAGCTATCAGAGGGCATGCACATGAAACGTTGTTGCCAGAAAAAACATTCTTTATTACGTCACAACTAAGTGATGCTTAGTTTTAGACCATAACGTTGCAATTTTCGGTATAAGGTTCGTACGCTCACATTAAGCATGATGGCTAATTCAGCAGGCGAACCTTGATATTGTTGGCACACTTTGGATAAATATTCAGCTTCAACATCATCTAAACTGATCACTGCAGTGTCGACAGCCGGTGCCTGATTAACCGTAGTGGTTTTAGAATGGGTAATGCTTTCGGGCAGATCACTTCTGTGGATAATATCTTCGTTTGCTATTAGTGCAGATTGTTCAATAATATTTTTGAGTTCACGAATATTGCCTGGAAACGGATACTGGCTTAATAGCGTTAATGCATTGGCCGAAAATTTCTTATGTTTATATTCAGATAATCTTACAAAATGATTGGCGAGGACTGGAATATCTTCCTGACGCTCACGCAGTGAGGGCAGGTAAATAGGAAAACCGGCTATGCGATAATAAAGGTCGCGGCGAAATTCACCTTTTTCAACTAAATCGAGTAAGTTTTTATGGCTGGCACTGACTAATCTAAAATCAGAGCGTTTTTGCTTTAATCCACCCACGGCACGATAACATTGCGTTTCTAATAACCTGAGCAGTTTAACCTGCATATTCATTGGAATATCACCAATTTCATCAAAAAACACTGTACCGCCGTGTGCGATTTCAATTAAGCCTTTTTTAGTGGTTGTTGCCCCAGTAAAGGCACCTTTTTCATAACCAAATAGCTCGCTTTCAAATAAACTTTCGCTCAATCCGGTACATTCAATCACCACAAAAGGTTTGTCATTTCTATCGCTTGCGGCATGAACCGCTTTTGCTACAAGTTCCTTACCTGCACCAGTTTCACCCTGTAATAACACGGCAATATTAGACTGAGATGCCCGATTAATCTTATTGAGCATTTGTTTAAATGGTGCTGACTGGCCAATCATTGTGTCTTTTTTAGACTCGGTAGATGCATAGTCAATGGCATCTAAAATTTCAAGAAAGCCCATGATTATGCCGTTATCGTCTTTAATTGGCTTCATCAAAATATCGCAATATGATTTGCCATCCGTTGTATTGTGAATATGTACAGCATTGGCGGCTCGAGCAGTGTTTTGGCATTGCTGCAAGGGACATTGTTCTCCGTGTTTGTCGCAAGGCTCATTACTGTGGTGCGATATTTGATGGCAACGGCTTTGTCCTAATGTCACTTCAGTGTCATAGGTTTCGAGGTAGGCTTGATTTACCGCATGTATAACATAATCAGGCGTGATAAATATGGCAGGTTTATCAATTGCATTGATCATCGACTGAACTACGGTGGTGTTTTTCATAAGAATAGGATCTTTTTTACATAAGGAATGTCATATTTATCATCAAAAATGGCATTGAGTGTCATTTTTGTCAATCGGTTTCCCTAGCAGATTTAGATTAATTTTTGCAACACTTTTTAACTTGTTGTAAATGTTAGTATTAATATTACTTTGTGACGTGGCACAAGCTTTGTATAGCAATAGCTTACATATCTCTGCAAACAATCGCGTTTACAGAGAAGGTCAATGGAGCTTAATGCAATGGCAAAAATTGTAGTGCTAGGTGCTGGTACAGGTGGAATGCCTGCAGCTTATGAAATTAAACACCTGCTGGGTCAAGAGCATCAAGTGTTGATGGTAAATGAACGAGACCATTTTCGCATTATTCCTTCTAACCCTTGGGTGGCCGTTGGTTGGCGTGAGCCTGATGCGATAAGCATTCCTATCGCTAAATATTTAGCCAAAAAACACATTGATTTTATCTGCGCTTTTGTCACTAAAATTGATGCAGATAACAACCAATTGATCACCGCTGAACATGACGTTATCGATTACGATTTTTTGGTGATTGCCTCTGGGCCAAAATTGGCATTTGATGCAATTCCTGGGGCAGGGCCAGAGCACTATACTCAGTCGGTGTGCTCTCTTGAACATGCATTGTCTTGTAAAGAAAATGTCGATGAACTCATTGCCAATCCAGGGCCCGTATTAGTGGGGGCATTTCAAGGTGCCAGCTGTTTTGGCCCTGCTTATGAGTATGTGTTTATCCTCGATAAGGTATTACGTGATGCCGGCATACGAAAGCACGTACCCATTCAATTTATTACCAGTGAACCGTATATCGGTCATTTGGGGCTTGATGGTATAGGAGACTCTAAATCGATGTTGGAGTCGGCACTACGTCAACGAGATATCAAATGGATATGCAACGCCAGTGTTGATTACATCGAAAAAGACATCATGCATATTGACGAGTTAAATCGTAAAGGAAATATCGACTTTAATTATTCACTCCCTTTTAATCATGCAATGTTTATCCCTCCATTTGTGGGTATTGATGCTGTGGCAAATGTAGAGGGGCTGTGTAATAAAAAAGGGTTTGTGATTACCGATGAGCATCAGCGCTCAACAAAATACAGTAACATTTTTGCGGGCGGCGTTTGTGTTGCTATTCCTCCTGCTCAAAGTACACCAGTACCTACGGGCATGCCTAAAACAGGCTATATGATTGAGTCGATGATGACCGCGGTCGCACAGAATTTACACAGTATTATCGTTAATAACGTTGAACCTGCATATAAAGGCACCTGGAATGCCATTTGTATCGCCGACATGGGCGACACCGGTGCAGTGTTTATTGCCACGCCACAAATTGCCCCTCGCAATGTGTCCTGGTTTGCAACAGGCAAATGGGCACACTTAGCCAAAATAGGTTTTGAAAAATATTTTCTATTGAAAATGAAGAGTGGAAGTAGCGAACCGCTGTATGAAAAATACGCCCTAAAACTAATGGGAATAACACGTCTAGAAGAGGATAAAGAGTCATGAAAAATACACATAATGCTAAGCGTCAACGGGTTAAGTTAATCACCATAGGCACGATGACATTATTGGCAAGCTTAAGCGCCAATGCTCAATCATTGTCAGAGCAACAACAACTTGAGCTAGAGGCTAACCAAAAAATTGCTGAGTTTAGCCAAGCGTTAAAAGGGCAATTACAAGCGGCAATAAAACAAGGTGGACTCCCTGCTGGCGTGTCAGTTTGTCAATCTGTTGCCCCCTCTATTGCAGCACAAAACTCGACTGATGGTTGGATGCTAAAGCGTACGAGCTTAAAAGTGCGAAATAGCAATAACAGCCCAGATGCTTGGGAGTTAGCGCAATTAAATCAGTTTGAACAAATAAAAGCTGCCAGTGATCCGCAAACACCCATTGTGATTCGCGAATATGTTGCTAAGGGTGAGACCACAACGTTTAGGTATATGAAAGCCATACCAACACAAGAGCTGTGCTTAGGTTGCCATGGTAGCAATATTACTCCCGAGCTAAGTACATTGATTAAACAAGCTTATCCAGATGATAAGGCGATAAATTTCGAAGTAGGTGATATACGCGGAGCATTTTCATTGCAAAAAGTCATGGGTAGTCAACTGCACACGACAAACGGAAAACCTTAACAAGGCTTACGATATATTGCTGGTTTGGTATTAGGACCATAGGCAATTATCAATATTTTGCGGTTATGCAGGCTCTTTGTTGCGAGGTTAGCCGCAGTTTATTGATGTAATTTCAATTATTATTTTACTGACGTTAGTATCACCTCAATAGGTTCAACAAATCGGCCACATGAGGATTAATCTAGCAAAATCATAGTGTATTTTGTTGCGAGTGTATAAGACATGAGTAAAATCCGTATTGATCCATTTTATCATCAAGACAGCCAGTCAATTAGTTATGTGGTGACCGATCTTGCCTCACGACAAAGCGCGGTTATTGACCCTGTTTTAGATTTTGATATTTCGTCAGGTAAAATTACTACTGAGTTTGCCGACAGTATCATCGAGCATCTTGATAAAAATGGTTATGAGCTTGAATGGATTTTAGAAACACATGCTCATTGCGACCATATCTCTGCTGCTTGTTATATTAAACAACAACGAGGTGGTAATACTGGTATAGGTGAGCATATTGTTAAAGTTCAGCATATGTTTAAACGTATTCTCAACCTCGGTGACAACTTTCATTGTAATGGTGAGCAGTTTGATCAATTGTTTGCCGATGAAGAACTGATTAAACTCGGTCATTTAGATGTTCAAGTGATGCACACTCCTGGACATACTCCAGCATGTGTAAGCTATTTAATTGAAGATGCAATATTTGTCGGCGACGTGATAGCGTCACCTGACGTCGGTACCGTTAACCTAGATTTTCCCAATTGCAGTGTGACAACCTTATATCAATCGATTCAAAAAATATTGGCATTGCCCAATAGCACTCGTGTATTTGTGGGTCATAACCCGCATTTAACTCATGCTCAGAACCCGATGTATGAAACGTCAATCATTGCTCAAAAACGCACCAACAAAGTGGTTGGCGGTAAGGTTGATTTACAAGAGTTTGTTAAGTTACATCAACAGCAACATAACGATGCCACCATGCCGCAATTACTCTTGCCAGCGATACAACTCAATATTAGAGCGGGTCATTTACCGCCGCCTGAAGGCGAAGATAATTATTTTCTCAAAATTCCAGTCAATCAATGGTAAAAAAATGAGCCTATTAAGGCTCATTTTTATCAATTCATTTTATGCTTTATGCGGTATCACTGGAAAACCATCCTGTTGCCACTGCACCATACCACCGGCAACAGATAAAGGCTGGGTAAAGCCCATATTTTGTAGCGAGGCGGCTGCCAATGCTGAACGACCACCAGTACGGCAAATTAGGTAAATCTCTTTGTCGGATAACTCATTCAATGCAAACTCCCATTCGCAGTGATGACTGACGGATGGATGCTCATGAATTTTCATTTCTAACACACCGCGAGGTAGATTGACTGCCCCTTCAATATGACCTGCTAAAAACTCTTCATGCTCACGTACATCAATAATAATCACTTCTGGGTTTAACATTGCAGAGAGTAATTGCTGAGTCGAGACTTCAATAATGTTGTTTTTTACTTCACTAATATATTCTTGTGCAGTTTTCATGTGTACCTCGTGAAACTAAATTATGGATTGAGTGGTAATAAATGTCGCCATTACCACTAAAAATATGGCGAATACTTTTTGTAAAATGGCTTTAGGGAGATATTGAGTTATCTTTCCTCCCGCTAAGCTGCCAATAAAGCCACCGCCAATCATGATGGCGATAACCGGCCAATCAAATTGCACGCCCTGGGCTGAAAATAAGCTGTAATATTTAATAAACCCGATAGAAGAGTTCATGGTGATAATTAATAAACTGGTGCCCACTGCTAATGTCATTTCAATACCGCCTAATAACACCAAGGCAGGGATAATTAAAAAGCCACCACCAACACCAACAAAGCCTGTGACTACACCCACTAATAAGCCTTGCAGTAATACATTTATGAGAACTAATTTCCCTTGAGTGAGGCTGTTACTTTGTTTACGCCACATCATTACAGCGCCAATTAGCATTAAACCAACAAATACACAGAGTTGAATTTGGCTTGTGGCAAAAGTGCTCATCCAAGCACCGAGGTATGTTCCTGCCATTCCAGGAAGGCCAAACATCAACACATGCGGCCACGAAACCATTTTTTGTTTAATGAAACTGATACTACTAAAACAGCTGATGGCGGCAACGATACAAAGTGACGATGCAATAGCAACTTCTGGTTGCATACCCACAAGATATAACAACACTGGCACCGTGAGTATTGAGCCACCAGAACCCAGCATACTCAGCACTAAGCCAATGACTAACGCACCTAAAACAGCTTGTATCATATTGACAACCTTAGCTTTAAAGTAAGTTAATCGGCACTTTTAAGTACACTGTGCCATTGTCTTCTGCTGCGGGCATTTTACCGGCACGAATGTTGACTTGAATTGATGGCAATATCAGCCTTGGCATGGGTAAGGTGGCATCGCGCGTTTGGCGAAGTTCGACAAAATCAGCTTTACTTATGCCATTTTTGACATGAATATTGTGTTCCTTCTGTTGGCCTACTTGAGTCTTAAATTGATGATCACGTCCCTCTGTAGGGTAATCATGGCAAACATAAATATCGGTTGATTCAGGTAAGCTAAACAATGATTGAATCGAGTCATATAAGGTATTGGCGTCACCACCAGGGAAGTCACATCGTGCCGTGCCGACATCTGGCATAAATATAGTGTCACCCACAAAAGCAGCTTGCTCATTAATGACATAAGCTAGATCAGCTGGCGTGTGGCCCGGGGTATGCATAATGCGAATGGCCATATTGCCGACTTGCAATAATTCGTTATGTTTGAATAATCGGTCAAACTGACTGCCATTGGGCAAAAAATCACGTTCTAAGTTAAAGACTTTTTGAAATGTTTGTTGTACTTGAGTGATATGTTCTCCAATACCAATTTGCCCACCAATTTGTTCGCGAATATAGCTGGCTGCAGACAAATGATCGGCATGAGCATGTGTCTCAAGTATCCATTTCACACTTAACTCTTGGCGTTTAACCCAATGTATCACTCGTTGAGCACTGCGAGTGTCTGTTCGGCCAGACTTATAATCAAAGTCTAAAACCGGATCGATAATGACAGCAAAACGGGTCGCATTATCTGCAACCACATAAGTGAATGTTTCGCTGTCGTCATCTAAAAATTCATGGACGCTAAATGTTGAGTTCATTACAAACCTCCTATAAATGATGCACAGGGGGCGGGGGCTCCACTGTGCAATAACGGATTAAAGAGACTTCTTGCTGAAGTACCAATCAACGTAATCAAAACCTTGCTCTAAACGTGCTTTAGCATCGGCAGTCGTTGCTGGTGGTGGAACAATCACGTCGTCACCTGGTTGCCAGTTTTCTGGAGTAGCGACAGCATTAGAATCACTAGTTTGAAGTGCTTTAACGAGGCGTACAAACTCATCAACTGAACGGCCGTTACTCATTGGGTAGTACACCATCGCACGTAGTACACCTTCTGGGTCGATAATAAAGGTTGCTCTAACTGCTGCAGTGTCGCTGGCACCAGGCTGGATCATGCCGTATGCTTTGGCCACTTCCATTGATAAGTCAGAAATGATTGGGAACGTAATTTCAACACCAAAGTTTTCTTCAATGTTACGTACCCAAGCAATGTGAGAATGGATACTGTCGATTGATAGGCCTAGTAGTTCAGTATTTAATTGCGCAAATTCTTCAGCTCGTTGCGCAAACCCCATAAACTCAGTAGTACATACTGGAGTAAAGTCAGCAGGGTGAGAGAATAAAACTAACCACTTACCTTTATAATCATTTAACGAGCGCATACCGTGCGTTGTTTTAGTATTGAACGCTGGTGCAGGGCGGTTAAGTTGTGGAAACGATACGATTGATTCAGTCATGTTATTACTCCAAATGGTTTAAATTAAGGATGTTTAAATCTGAAAACTAGATTACAAACATGCTTTGTAATAGCAATGGCTGGGCCAAGTTTAGTTTTAATACCCAAAAATATTTAAATAAAATTATAAGACTCTGTTTATATTGATTATATTTAATTTATTATATTTTCATCCACAGGCTATTTTACTTATATTTGTAAATTCTAAACTAAAGTCGTGTGACACTTGTGTCGCCACAGTCAATAAGGGCTGCCATTTTTGTCATTGACTTGCCTGTTTATAAGGATTAGGTCGGTGATAGTGACGAGATAAAATGTGTCAAAGCGAACAATGGTTGCCTTTTATCGTTCTTAGGCGGAGGTATGAGAGTGATAGAAAAGAGGCTGCGATAATGTGAACATACAAAAGTTATGCAGTGCATTGCCTAATGTGTAAACTGCTCAGCGGTGTTTTATAAAACTCGTATTGAATTTTTATCTTTTAGTGGTCAAAAAATCTCGGGGCCGATCTCATCGGGAGAGTCCGATAAAAGCGTAAGCTAAGTAGGAAGGTGATATGGAAATCAAAGTCGATGTGTATTCTAATAAGATGGTGTTAAGTTTTGAAGGGCGCAGTATGACTTTTTACGCTAAAGAACCATTCACAACAACGAGACTGCTTATCGGTAAATTCTTTGTTGCAGAAAGTTTCCTTAAAAATGCACTTAAAGAATTTGGTGCAATCAGTTTTTTCAAACGTGCCCCCAAAATAACCATTCAACCACATGAGTTCCTTGAAGGTGGTTTATCAGACATTGAAGATCGTGTACTCAGGGAAATTGCCTTAGGTACGGGTGCTAGGGGCTGTTGATCTTTCAAGGTTGTTTTTGCAGCGAATTATTGACCATTACTCACATCTACAACTACGCGGCAGAGACTTCGAGGTTCAGTTATTCTACATAAATAGTCGATAACGCAGTAAAAAATGGCTCAAAATACGCTGCCCGAAGGGTTCGGCTAAAAACGTTTTACTCTTTGTTGAAAGGATTTTGCTTAGATGACTAGGCATCAATCCATTCGCCTCGATTAAAACGTTTTTAACTCGAATAAAATTCAACCAGCAAAGATCAACAGCCCCTATAGAAGCTCATGTCGTTGTGAAACAAACGTATAATCATATTTAAAAAATAGGTGGCAATGTGTGCAACACAAACAGTTGAACGCATAAAGTCGCTACTGTTTTTAATCATTTTATTGTAAGGAGTGTTTGGTGAAAAAAATTGAAATTGGCTTAGGGGCGTTATTAATATTGCTAATCAGTGCATGTTCATCTACCGACAAACCCGAACTAAAAGAAGTGATGAAAGTTGAACACGAAAACCCTTTGAAGGTAAAGGATGCGCTAATTGCCACTTTCGTTAACGCGCCAAAATCACAAGTCGGGGCGCTACAAGAAGATGTTAAAAATGCGATATCATCACATTCAGCTTTAATCCTTCAGCAAAGTAAAAACCTTATTGTTGCACGGTTTAATACCAAAGATTCACCAATAGAATCGATATACCAATATTGTGATTTAGAATATCATTTTTCGTCGCTAAAGTTTGTTCTTGGCCCCTATGTTACTGGGGATTGTAGTTCAATCGTGATTGAAGCAACTAAAGTGGATTAAATATAGGGTAGCTGGAGGTATTAGCGGTATAAGCCTCCAGCCACACTAACCCCTGCATGCTACTCTGCAAGTGGCGGTATACTCCTTATAAAGGTTCAGGTGAGATTCTTTATAATAGGCTATCTCGCCATGTGGCCAGCGCGTTAATGTGACTCGGGTAAATACCACAACAGCCACCAATAATGGTTGCTCCTAATTGATGCCAGCACTTGGCAAACTTAAGGTATTCGTCTTCAGAAACATGACGTAACGTTTGAAAGGTGCCATTGGCTTGATGCCCCGATTTGATTGGGGTAAAACTATTTGCAAAGACACCAATAGCAAGCGTTTTATTATGATGCGCTAATACCTGTACCACATCCTTAATGGCTTGCTCGATAACCTCTGGGATCGAACAGTTAAACAAGATCCCTGTTGCATTCGTTGCCAACAATGCCGCAACCGCATCGGTGAGCAACTCCCCAGAACGTAGCCGAATCGGCTGGTCAACTTCATCAATCAGAGTATAAGCGAAATAACAGGGCTTATCGGTATTGGCTAGCACCTTAGCTATCACTTGTGCTTCAGCAATACTGGCAATTGTCTCAGCAAGCCAGATATCGACCTGCTTATCCTGAGCATTAAACAAGGTAGAACAAATCTCGTATGCTCGCTCTGCCTCAAATAAGTCGGGACGATAGGAGCCTAAGGCGGGGGGAATTGAGCCAGCAACAAGCACCTGTTGTTGAGACTGAGTGACAACCTCACGCGCAATATCTGCCGCTTTTCCAGCAAGCATTGCACCTTGTTTTTCATACAATTCTTCACCTAAATGAAAAGGTACGCAGGCATAACTATTGACCGTAATAATCTGCGCTCCGGCTTCGATAAAGTGTTGATGAGCTTGCGCTACAAATTGTGGCGACTCAATCAGTGCTTGCGCACTCCACAGAGGTTGAGAAAAAGGTGCGCCGATACGTTTGAGCTCACGCCCCATACCGCCGTCTAAAATCGTCAGTGCTGTCATAATGGATTCCGTACTACTCAATATCTACTCGGCATATTCAAACATAATATCTTCTCACTCAAAACGAAATCTTCTCACCCTGGCTATGATAAAATTTCAATCGTGTGATTTCGTCGCGATTATACAATTCTACAGGTATTAGTGGACATTTAATCGCTGCATCGCGCTTTAATATCGGCGACATCTACACATTTTTAGATATCACTGTGCAAAACCTTACCGCTCTAAATGCAAAAAAAAACCAATCATTATCTGATTGGCTTTTTCGAGTATTAACGCAAATATCTATTTAGATAAGTGACTACCAGATACGAACGCGTTCCTCTTCTGGTAAATACAGCTTGTCACCCGGTTTGACATCAAACGCTTTGTACCAGGCATCGTGATTACGTGGTGCAAGTGCACGGTAACGACCAGGAGCATGAGTACCTGCGCGTAGCTGGCTTAGCATACTTTGCTCAGTGCGTTTTTCTTTCCATACCTGTGCCCATGCTAAAAAGAAACGTTGATCGCCAGTGGTGCCGTCAATAACGGGGGCTTCTTTGCCATTAAGGCTTAACTTGTAAGCGTGGTAAGCCATTGATAAACCACCCACATCGCCAATATTTTCGCCTAGGCTGTTACGGCCATTAACAAAGTTTTCTGGGATGGGTTCGTACTGACTGTATTGTTGGGCAAGCATATCGGCTTTCGCTTCAAACGCGGCTCGGTCTGCATCGGTCCACCAGTTACGCTGAATACCATTGGCATCGGACTTAGAACCTTGGTCATCAAAACCATGGCCCATTTCATGGCCAATTACCGCGCCAATGCTGCCGTAGTTGACTGCTGGGTCGGCATTTGGATCAAAAAATGGTGGTTGTAAAATGGCAGCTGGAAAGACAATTTCATTAAATGAGCTGTTGTAATACGCATTAACGTACTGTGGTGTCATACCCCAACGGTTGCGATCGGTTTTTTCAAGTTCTTTGGCAATACTGTCATTGCGGAAGAATTGACGAAGTTGCTTGATATTGCCTTGCAAATCATCCTTTTTAAGGTTTAAGCCATCGTATTCTTGCCATACATCTGGGTAACCAATTTTAGGGGTAAAAGCAGCAAGTTTAGCGTGAGCATTCACTTTAGTTTCTTCGCCCATCCAATCTAAACCATCAATACGTTGGCCTAATGCGGTACGAAGGTTTTCAACTAACTCAGCCATTTGATGCTTAGATGACTCAGGGAAATAACGCTTAACGTATACTTTACCAATCGCAAAGCCCAGTGATTGAGTGCCTGACATTTGCTCAACAGCACGTTTCCAACGAGGGCGAGGCTCTTCTTGGCCGTTTAAGGTTTTACCAAAAAACGCAAAGCTGGTGTTAAAGATGTCTTCAGACAACAATTCTGCGTTATTAGTGATGGTGTGGAAGGTGAGGTAATCTTTCCATACATCAAGCGAGCCGGTATTAACCAGGTTGATCATTGCTTTAACCGGTTCTGGTTGAGCAATGTTAAGTTGTGGAACTTTGTAGCCCATTTGCTCAAAGAAGATATCCCAGTTAAACCCAGGGTAGGTTTTAGCTAAATCGCCGCGGCTAATTTGGTTTAAAGTTAAGTCACGATTACGACGTTTTTCTCTTGGCCACTGACCTTCAGCAATTTGAGTTTCTAAGGCTAAAATCGCTTTAGCGCGTTGCTCACCATCTTGTATGCCGGCAAATTGCAGCATTTTCGCAATGTGATCGACATAAGCTTCGCGGATCGAAATAAAGCGCTCGGTGTCTTCTAAATAATATGAACGGTCTGGTAAGCCTAGTCCACCAGCGCCAATGGTTAATTCATATTGATCAGGGTCAATACGGTTAAACCACATGCCACCACCGATAGGTGATGATGCACCCGTGAGCCATGCTTGGCCAAATACGCCAGTTAACTCATCGGTATTGTTGATGGCTGAGATTTGATCGAGTGTCGGTTGAATCGCACTGATGCCTTGTTTGTTGATGGTGTCGGTGTCCATGTAGGCATGATAAAAATCAGCAATTAGCTGTTCATCAGCAGATAAATTTTTACGGCTGGCAATATCATCAATAATGGCTTTAACTTGTTCTTCGCTGCGCTCAGCTAACGCGGTAAATGCGCCATAGCGTGTTTTGTCTGCAGGCATTTCAAAATTGTCGTACCAATTACCACTTGAATACATAAAGAAGTCATCACCAGGTTTAACCGCTTCATTACGTGCAGTTAAGTCGACACCAAAACTACCTAATTCTGCTTTATCTGAGGCTGGCGACGCAATGGGGGCAGTCACTTCTGCTGTGGTATTGGGTTTGTCGTTGGCACACGCCGTTAATAATGCGCTGGTTAACGCGATAGAGATTAAGGACTTTTTCATTGTAATCGTTTTTCCTTTTTTATAATCCAATGGTTGTTTGCATTACCATAATCTAAGACTGACAAAAATTGTCAATGTTGAAATTGTGAGTAAATATAAGCAAAACTTTATGAATACAAGCTTAAATGCAGGATTTTGGGCGAGGTTTTTGGCTTATTGATACCCATAAAGACAAGCTTTTGGTGCATCAGATTTTAAAGACAAGTATAAAGAGCCGCGATAATGTGCGGCGTTATTATTGTGCGAGTAAAGGACTAAATTTAGCCAGTTCAGCAGCGTTATGTACTTGCAATTTTTTAATAATGTTAGCTCGATGAACTTCTATAGTGCGTAATGAAACAAAAAGGGTATCTGCCATCTGTTTGTTGGTTTTACCCTCTATCAATAAATGTAAAACTTGATTCTCTCTTTCTGTGAGCGTGTTATAACGTTTTTTTAATTGAATAGATTCAAATTCGTAAGCGCTGGTTGTCAGTGCTTTGTCTATTGCTTTAACCAGCTCGGTACCTTTGACCGGTTTTTGAAAAAAGTCACATGCACCTTGCCTAAAGGCATTTACGGCCATGGGCAGATCGCCATGACCTGTGAGAAATATTATGCCAATGGGGCTTTGGGCTGTAACCAGTTTTTGCTGCAATTGCTGCCCAGTAATATCAGGCATATTGCTGTCGACAATTAAACAAGCCGCAAGTGATATGTCTATTTTGTCTAAAAAGTCTTCAGCACTATCAAAAATGTTCAAATCATAGCCATACTGCAACAACATAAATTGCATTGAATCGAGGATGGCCAAGTCGTCGTCAACCATATAAACACGTTGAATATTCGGCATATCAGTCACTTAATTTTGTTTTTTATAGTTTAATGGTTAGTTTTTATTGAGCAAATAGTTACTTGGGTTTTGTGCGACATGCAACTTTATTGGCTTAAATAGTGCTTTAAAATACAGTTAACTGCTTCGTATGCCCTGTTAAGAGTGATGAGACATAAATGCGTCTAGTTATCCCATTACTATTGATTTTGTTAACTTCATTGACGCTGTTATCGACTGTTGTGGCAAAACCGACATTAAATCAGACTACCACCGCACAAGACAACGATGTTGTGCATTATCGTGTGGCGGTGCTGGCTAATTATGGCGTGGCCAAAAGTATAGCGCGTTGGCAACCGCTGATGGATTACCTTACCGCAATAGTGCCTTCTGCTAGTTTTGAAGTCGTTCCGCTTGATTTTACTAATATGAATCAACAGTTAATTAATGGCCAGGTGCAATTTGTGGTCACCAATCCTGGTCATTATTTTAATATGAGCGGTGATTTCCCCATTTCGTGGCTCGCCACTATGAAAAGTGATAAACATGGCGGTAATACCTTTGCCATTGGCGCCACCATTATTGTTAGGCAAGATAGTCCATTAAAGTCTATTGAAGACTTAGCCGGTCATACTGCTGTAGCCAGCGATCCTAATGCTCTTGGTGGTTATCAAGCCGCGATGGGGTTGATTCAATCTATGAATTATCCTACCGATAACTTTTTCGACAAAGTCACTTTTTTGGGGTTTCCTTTAGAGCCGTTAATTTATCAGGTGCGCGATAACACGGCAGATATTGCGATTACGCCATTTTGTACCTTTGAGCAAATGGTCGAACAAGGTTATATCAAAGCTGAGAATTATCGAGTCATCAATGATATCACTCCAGACGGTTATGATTGTGCAGTCAGTACACCGTTATACCCTAATTGGTCTTTTGCCTCATCTGACGACGTTCCGTTAAAAGTCAGAACCAACATTACTCGAGCTTTGTTTGCCATTAGTGAATCGGATCCCATTTCTGTTATCAGTCAAAACCGAGGTTGGGCTGCACCTATTAGCCAATTTCAAGTGATGAAACTCTATAAAGCATTAGATCTGCACTTGGAAAAAGAGCCTTTGTATTTACAGATTTGGCAGTGGATAAAATTAAATCAGAAATGGGGTTTTGGTTTCATCGGATTGTTTATGTTAGCAACTATGTATCATGTGTGGCTTGAATACCGCTTTATGAAAAAAAGTGAGAATTTACTTGCTACTGAGCGTCAGTTAAAAACCAAAGCATTACAGTTAGAACGCTTACAAAGCGCGGCTATTTTAGGTGAAATTGGAGCAGGTTTAGCCCATGAGCTTAATCAGCCCATTGCTGCGATAACCCAATACAGTGAAGGTGGCATGCTTGAACAGGCGAAACACTATGGTGAAGACTCTGTGCAATACAAATTACTCGGTAAAATATTACGCCAATCAAACCGAGCAGGTGAAATTGTCCATCGAATAAGAACGTTACTGCAACGAAAAGACACACAAAGCACTGATTTTGATGTGTGTGAACAAATATCATTGTGCATAGAATTATTAGCTCACGAGTTTGAAACGCATAAGATTGAAGTGACAAGCAAACTCCACTGCAGTGAACTGATGTTAAAAGGCGATAAAGTAGGTTTTTGTCAGGTCTTAATCAACATATTAAAAAATGCCATTGATGCACTGACTGACACAAGCAGTGCACAGCTAAGCGCTAAGCAAATTTTAATTGACCTAAGGGTGGTAAATGGTCATTTACAGTTAAAAATTTATGACAATGGCATCGGTTTGAGCTGTGCCAATGAAGATTATAAAACCACGTTTTTTACAACTAAACAAAATGGCTTAGGCCTTGGTCTTGCTATTTGCAAAGATGTCATTATGCAATTTGGCGGTGACCTCGACTTATCAACTTGTGCCGAAGACCCTGACGCGCCGACAGTATCGGGCTGTCGGGTATTAATCGATATCCCTGTTAACATTCCTGAAAAATCCTATCTTAGCGATCCTAAATTCATTTAACTTTGTGTTTTGAGCACTTAAACCGTGATGTCTATCAAATGATTCCCCTCATTGTGGTTTACCACAATACCCATGATTTCAATAAGGTTTAACAATGCGCTTAGGGATGGCGCTTAGTGTGATGTTGACTCATTAAACGCCATTAAATCTACGTTAACCGTAATAGCGTTATGTTTCGCCAAGGTGAAGGGGGCAATCATGATCCAGTTAAATCGGCGTCATTTTTTACAAGGTGCAGGTGCCAGTGGTGCGACTTGTGCGCTTGCGAGTATTTTACCAGGTTCACTTGCTGCAATTGAAAAACAACCTCTAAAAGGGGTGTCTTCTGAAGTGGCCAGTATTTGTGAAATGTGTTCCACCCGTTGCCCGATCAAGGCACGTATTGTAGATGGTAAAAATGTGTTTATTAGCGGCAATAAAGAAGCTAAATCATTTGGCGGCAAAGTGTGTGCTCGCGGTGGTGCAGGTCACAGCTTGCTTTATGACCCACAGCGTTTAGTTAAGCCATTAAAACGCGTTGGAGAACGCGGTGAGGGTAAATGGGCTGAAATTAGTTGGGATGAAGCGTATCAATTTATTGCCCAAAAACTGACAGCAATTAAACAACAACACGGCGCAGAATCAATCGCATTTTCATCTAAATCAGGCTCTTTAGACGGCCATGTATTCCACCTAGCTAATGCCTTAGGTACACCAAATACATTTACACATGCATCAACCTGTCCTGGCGCTTATGTAATCGCGGCAAAAGCCATGTTCGGCACCAAAATGAAGCGAGATTTAGGTAACTCTAAATACATTATTAACTTTGGTCATAATATTTATGAAGGCATTAACATGTCTGAAACCAGAGGCATGATGCAAGCACAGATGGATAAAGGGGCTAAGTTAGTGGTATTTGAGCCTCGCTTTTCTGTTGTTGCAGATAAAGCCGATGAATGGCATGCCATCCGCCCTGGTACTGATGTGTCTGTCGCATTGGCTATTTGTCATGTACTGATTAATGACAACCTCTATGACAAGCTGTTTATTGAACAGTTTGTAGTCGGTTTTGATGAGTTCGCTGCAGAGGTGAAACAATATACCCCTGAGTGGGCAGAGTCAGTTTCTGATGTTTCAGCTTCTGCCATTCGCCGTATCGCTCATGAGTATGCAAGTCATGCGCCTCATGCCGTGGTCGATTTTGGTCATCGAGCGACGTTCACCCCAGAAGAATTTGATATGCGCCGTGCTATTTATGCCGCCAATATTTTAATAGGAAATATTGAGCGCAAAGGTGGCATTTACATGGGCAAGAAGGCGTCAAGCTATAACAAGTTAGCTGGCGAGCAAGTGGCACCAGAATTAGCGAAACCGGGTGTTAAAGATATGCCCGAAATTACCGCTAAACGCATTGATCAAGTAGACGAGCAATTTAAATTAATGTGGTCTTCAGGTGGGATATATCAAAGTATTATCGACGCCTCTTTAGACGCTAAACCCTATCAATTAAAAGCATGGATAATGAGCCGTACCAATCCTATGCAGACGCTGACGGATCGAGCCAAAGTGGAGCAATCTCTTAAGGCGCTTGAGTTAGTGGTTTGTTGTGATTTGTATATTAGTGAAACCGCCGCCTATGCCGACATCATTTTGCCAGAGTCTACCTACCTTGAACGTGATGAAGAAATTTTTGATAAATCAGGAAAAAACCCGGCTTATTATGTGCGTCAACGTGCAGTAGAAACGATTGGTGATTCACGTCCAAGTTGGCAAATTTTTAAAGATATCGGGGAGGCATTAGGCTTAGAACAATATTACCCATGGGAAAACATTGAAACCTTACAACTGATGCAGGTTAATCGTGACCATAGTTTATTAAAGCACATCAAAAAGCTAGGCTACGTCAGTTATGGTAAACCGTTAATGCTACGTGAACCGAGTATGGTTAAAGAGTTTGTTAATACCTATGCCAATGCAAGACACGTGGATCATGACGGCACTTTTGCTACCGCAATGAAGTTTAAAACCCCAAGCGGAAAAATCGAACTTACCTCAGCGCAAGTTGAAGACATGGCGCCGGGCAGAGGTGTAATTAAGCATCGTCCTGTGCAACTTAAACAAGCTGACGAGCTGTACTTTATTCAAGGTAAAGTGGCGGTCCATACCAACGGGGCTACCCACAACATTCCATTACTGTCTAACTTAATGTCGAGTAATGCTATTTGGATCCATCCCATAACTGCAGGTCGTTTAAATATTCACAGTGGTGATGCCATTCAATTAACCAGCAGTGTCGGCAGCGAAGAGGGCACAGCACTAGTCACGCCGGGTATTCGTCAAGACACCGTATTTGCCTACATGGGTTTTGGTTCAAAAAACAAAGAGCTGGTGCGTGCAACGGGTAAGGGTATCCATTGTGGCAACCTGTTACCTAATGTTGTCGCGCCCATTTGTGGCATGAACTTACACACAACAGGCGTTAAGTTGGCAAAAATTTAGCCGGTAATTAATTGATTTGGAGTCTCCTATGAATAAACGATATGTCATGGTGCATGACGAAAACAAATGCATCGGCTGCCAAGCGTGCAATGTAGCCTGCCGTAGTGAAAATGATGTGCCTGAAGGGGTAACTCGCATACAAGTACGAGTAGAAGGGCCTTTTGGTGAAGCACCCGATTTACACTTTAAATACCATCGAGTGTCTTGTCAGCAATGTGAAGATGCGCCCTGTGTCACGGTGTGCCCAACAGGTGCAGCCTACATAGATGAAAATGGCTTAGTGTCTATCCATAACGATAAGTGCATCGGTTGTATGTATTGTGTGGCGGCATGTCCTTATAAAGTCCGCTTTATTAACCCAATAACCAAAGCGGCTGATAAGTGTAATTTCTGTAAAGACACCCGTTTAGCAAGAGGTGAGCAACCCGCTTGTGTGACTGTGTGTCCTACCGATGCATTGTATTTTGGCGATGCTAACGACAGTAACAGCGACGTGGCCAAGTTACTCAATACCAAAATAACCTATCAAGATAAAACCCATTTAGGCACCAAACCTAGGGTTTACCGTGTTCCGACTAAACGTGGAGGGATTCAATCATGAACAATATCTGGGGCGATATGGCGCAATACGATCCTGTAGTGTGGAACTGGATAATTGCGGTTTACTTATTTATGGCGGGGTTATCGGCTGGTAGCGTACTGATTGGTATTGGTATGCGTTGGTATAGCAAAGATAAACAGATTGAAAGTGCGATATTAAAAGCCTCGGCCATTATTGGGCCTGTGGCGATAACGCTAGGTTTAGCCTGTTTAGTATTTGATTTAACCAAACCTTTTCATTTTTGGTTGATTTTAATTAATTACAATTTTGATTCTGTTATGGCGATTGGTGTGGCTGCGTTACTGGCTTATTCACCTTTAGGCATTGCCTATTCAATGATTGTATTACGTGATGAGCTGCCTAAGTGGAAATTAGGCTTTTTAGTGCCAATAAGTCACATGCTAATGCCATTTAGAACAATGATTGAAATTCTATTGTTTGTATTGGCAGTGGGCGTGGGCGCGTATACTGGTTTCTTAATTTCAGCGATGAATGCGTATCCAATGTTAAATACGGCTATTTTACCAGCCTTGTTTTTAGCATCGGGTTTGTCTGCTGGTGCTGCAGGTAACTTAATTGTGGCGTTAACCTGCTTTAACAGCACATCACATGACGATGATGTGAGTAAATTACATGGCCTAGATTTACCGGTCATTATTACTGAAATGATGTTTTTGGTGATGTTATTTACCTCACTGTATTTTACCGGCGGTGCAGCGGCACAAGCATTAGCATCGTTAACACAGGATATTTGGGCGAGTGTATTTTGGTATGGTGTGGTAGGTATTGGTTTTTGTATTCCAATCCTATCAATGTTCCTGCCATCAAAGGCTCGTCATACAAAAGCGATGATGTTAACCGTTGCGTGTTGCAGCTTAACCGGTGTGTTAGCGCTACGACATTTCATTATTTACGCGGGTCAAACTTATATTAGTTAACCTCTGAAAATTATGTCATCCAAATGTAAAGGCCTTATATTTCTATAAGGCCTTTTTTAGGACGCTATAACTGATAACGATTACGCGTTTTGTACCACAGCTTTTTTAACGCTTCCATTGCCTGAGCGCGCAGCATAAACCAGTAATACGCCTACAATCAGTACGATCGAACCGCAAAGTAAGAACATTAAACGGCCTGTTGGTTCGTTAGGAATTAACGCCATAATCAACACACCAAAACCTGCAACGGTAATGAGATTACCGAGCATTGAACGCTGTTTAGTGTCTAGGGTTTGCTGATCTTCACTGTCTGCTATTACTGGGGTGTTCCAGTTAATAAACAGTTGGTCGACTTCTTTTTCACGTTCAGGGGTTAAGCCTTTGTAGAACAGCATGGTCATAAAGAAGAAACCACCGGTAAAGATAACGTGCGCCGCTAAGCTCAAGCCAATCTTTAAGTCAGACCATTCACGATCTGTAAGTGGCGTTTCTAAACCTAATATCGCTTCAAATTGTCCAGCTGTCAGTGCAATACCAAAGAAGTAAGACACAAAACCGCCCACAATTAAGGTTGTCCAGCCAGACCAGTCTGGTGTTTTACGGATCCACATGCCCAGTAATACCGGAATTAACATTGGGAAACCGATTAATGCACCTACGTTTAATACAATATCGAACAAGCTTAAGTGGCTAAGAGAGTTAATAAACAAGCCAATCAAAATCATGATAACGCCCATGACAACCGTGGTGATTTTACTCACGGTGACTAACTCTTTTTGTGAGGCATGTTCGCGTAATATCGGTGAGTAGAAGTTACAGACAAAAATCCCTGCATTACGGTTTAGCCCTGAATCCATTGACGACATGGTGGCAGCAAACATGGCCGACATTAACAAGCCGACCATACCGGCTGGCATCACTTCTTGCACAAAGGCTAAATAGGCTGCATCGCCAGCTTTGTCGCCCATTGACGCATATTGTAGGGCAAAGTCAGGCATAAATGCGCTTACATACCAAGGTGGTAAGAACCAAATCAACGGGCCAACAACCATTAAAATGCAGGCGAGGGCAGCCGCCTTTTTGGCATTTTCACTGTCTTTGGCACATAAATAACGATAGGCATTAATGCTGTTGTTCATTACGCCAAATTGCTTAACGAAGATAAACACCACCCAGAGTACAAATATGCTGACGTAATTTAAGTCATTACCCAACATAAAGTTACCGTGGAATTTGTCGATGATATTGCCGATCCCGCCGCCATAAAAATAAGCTGCAATGGCACAGGTAATAGTCACGGCCATAATCACAATCATTTGCATAAAATCAGAGGCGACAACCGCCCAAGAACCACCCGTGACTGACATAATAACCAGTACTGCACCTGTCACTATGATGGTGGTTTCCATTGGGATATCAAACACAGCCGACACAAATATCGCTAAACCATTAAGCCAAATACCTGCAGAGATTAATGAGTCAGGCATGCCCGCCCAGGTGAAAAACTGCTCAGAAGTCTTACCAAAACGTTGGCGGATCGCTTCAATAGCAGTGACCACTCTAAGTTGTCTAAACCTAGGTGCGAAGTAGAGGTAATTCATTAAATAGCCAAAGGCATTGGCTAGAAACAACACAACAACGACAAACCCGTCAGAAAAAGCCCGACCCGCAGCACCAGTAAATGTCCATGCGCTGAATTGAGTCATGAATGCAGTGGCCCCAACCATCCACCACAACATTTTTCCGCCACCTCTAAAGTAATCACTGGTAGATGTAGTAAATTTTCTAAACATCCACCCAATGGCGATTAAGAAGAAAAAATAGGCAAGTACGACAAGCATATCAATAGTCATGATTTAGCCTCGATAATAATAACTCTATGTTTGTGTTAACAATGTTAACCGCGAAAAATGACCTTCTATGGGTCATATAATGTATTTTATTTATTAATATTTGCGACTGCGACACTGACTAAACGGCCTATTTCATCCCATTGTCCTGAATCTATCAATGAAGTGGGAACCATCCAGGTACCACCACAGGCAAGTACAGCAGGTATATTGAGATAAGTGTCAATATTGTCAGGGTTAACACCACCTGTAGGCATAAACTTTACGGGATATACGGCGGTCAATGCTTTGAGCATGTTAACGCCACCAGAGGGCTCAGCAGGAAAAAACTTTAATGTTTTTAATCCCATCTCCATGGCTTGTTCAACCAAACTTGGATTATTCACCCCAGGAATAATCGGCATACCTTTATCAAGACAATGCTGAACAACACGAGGGTTAAACCCTGGGCTAACGATAAAATCGACCCCTGCGTCAATTGCTTGATCGGCTTGTTCGGTAGTTAAGATGGTACCGGCACCAATAAACATATTCGGAAATGCTTCACGCATGGCTTTAATGGCATCGACTGCACATTCTGTTCTAAAAGTCACTTCAGCACTTGGCATACCATTGTCGATTAATACTTGTGCTAATGGCGCAGCATCGGCAGTCTTGTTTATGGCTATTACCGGGATTAATTTATGTTTAGCTAATAATTCGTTCATTGTGCTCATGTCGTTCCCAATGTCATTAAAGTTGAATATCTGGCATCGCGACGGCAGGGATAATTGCGCCGGGATATTGAATTACGGTACTGGCCATACAATGGCCTGCAGCAGCGGCTTGTGCCGCGGTGCCGCCGTGTAAACGTTTCGCTAAAAAGCCAGCATTAAAAGAGTCGCCAGCAGCGGTGGTGTCAATAATGTTTGAAACTGACGTAGCGGCAACATAATGAGTGTCATTGTTATCAATCACGATACAATCTTCTGCACCTCGTTTAATAATCAGTTCTTTTACGCCTGCTGCTTGTGTACGGCTAATGCATTGTTGAACCTCGGTATCACCGTACAATTGCATTTCATCGTCAAAGGTCAGTATGGCAATATCTGTTAAGGCCAATGCTTTGGCGTATTCATCCATTGTTTGCTGTGGGTTAGGCCATAATCTTGGGCGGTAATTATTATCAAAAATCACTTTACCGCCACGGCGCTTAAACTCACTGAGTAATGAAAATAATGTGCTTCTGCCTGACTCGGTTAATATTGCTAGGGTAATACCAGTAATTAGCAGGTAATCGTAACTGAGCAGGTGCTCACAAAGCGCGGCAGATTGAGGTTGGTTAAACAAATATTTAGCGGCTGAGTCGTTACGCCAATAATGAAAACTGCGCTCACCGGTGTTGTCGGTTTCGATGTAATACAAGCCAGGCATTTTGTGGTCTAACTGCAACACCAAACTCGTATCAATCCCTTCTGCTTGCCATGCTGCTAACATTTGCTCACTGAAAGGGTCACGACCTAGCGCAGTAACATAGCTTGTGGTGATGTTGGTGTTATGAGTTAAACGAGATAGATATAACGCCGTGTTTAGAGTATCGCCGCCAAACGACTGCTTCAATCCGCTCATCTTTTTTTGTAGCTCAACCATACATTCGCCAATAATTGCTATTTTCAATGGTTTCATGCTGTTACCTTATAATTATTCTGGTATTACTTTAAAAAGTCTTCACGAGCAGGAGAGAACATATCCAGTAAGATACTGTCTTGTTCTAATGCGACTGCGCCATGCATAAGGTGCTTGCGGGCAATGTAGGCGTCACCGGCTTTAAGCACTTGTTTTTGGCCATCAACTTCGGCTTCGAAACTGCCGCTAATCACATAGCCTATTTGATCATGGATTTCATGTGAGTGAGGATAACCAATCGCGCCTTTATCAAAGTTCAGATGTACGGCCATGAGCTCGTCGGTATAACCGACTATTTTACGTTTAATGCCATCGCCTAACTCTTCCCATGGGTGTTCATCAGCTTTAAAAAATGTGTTCATGCGCTTTCTCCTACAGCATTCGATATGGTCATTATTATACAAATAATAAACATTAAATACATATTGTAATACAATTAGATCTTACCAATGTTGTGAATATCGGTAATAACGCTTTTTATTTCTTATTAAACAATACGTTGCCGTATTATTTATTTTTATGAAAAGACAATTATTTTCAAATGATTGCCATTTTTGACTACAAATATATCAAAAAGCATTGTTAATGCGTCGATTTGTATGACAATATTGTAATACAGATTTTTGAGCGTTATTAGAAAGATTACGACTAGATATAGGGCAAAGATTATGACCAAAACTTCCCCCATTTTACTGACGCAAGTAGAAGTCACTGAGCTTGCTAAAGAGTTGGGACGAACTAGCTTGATGGGTAAAACCATTAATGCACACACCAAAGACCTAGAAGACTTTATGGCATTGACTATAGATGTCCCTGGTCACGGTGAAGCTGGTGGATACGAGCATAATCGTCATAAGCAAAACTACACTTATATGAATTTAGCGGGTCGCTTATTTCAAATTACTCGCCAACAGCACTATGCTGATTTTGTTATTTGTTTATTAGAAGAGTACGCAGATAAATATTTAACTTTCGATTTTCATGTGCAAAAAAACACGAATCCCACAGGACGTTTATTTCATCAAATTTTGAATGAACATTGCTGGTTACTCTATACCAGTCTGGCTTATTCATGTGTGGCCGAGGTGATGACTGACGCGCAGCAAGAGCGCATTAAAAACCGTATTTTCGAGCCAATGTTAGATATGTTTACGGTTAAATATGCCCACGACTTTGACCGTATCCATAATCACGGTATTTGGGCTGTTGCTGCGGTAGGCATTTGCGGTTTAGCCATCGGTAAACGTGAATACTTAGACATGGCAGTTTACGGCATCGAGCGTAATGACAGTGGTGGTTTTCTTGCACAAATTTCGCAATTGTTTGCACCATCTGGTTATTACATGGAAGGACCTTATTATCATCGCTATGCCATCCGCCCAACCTGTTTATTTGCTGAAGTATTGCATCGTCATATGCCTGAAGTCGATATTTACAACTACAAAGACAAAGTGATTGGTAATACGGTGAACGCGTTATTGTCGACAGCGTATCCTAATGGTGAATTTCCTGCACTAAATGATGCGTCACGGACCATGTCGATTACCGATATGGGCGTACAGGTGGCGGTCAGTGTGTATAGCAAACATTATGGCGTTGACGATAACCTATTAGGCATGGCTAAAATTCAAGATCGAGTTTGGATGCATTCATGTGGATTAGTCTTGTCGCGTGCACTTGAACAAGCAGAGCAAAAGGCCAGTGTTGGTATGCCATTTTGGCCAAGTGTAGAGTTAAACGAAGGTCCTGATGGAACCCATGGCGCACAAGGTTTTATCCGCATGCAGGATAAAAAAGGCGATGTGTCACAACTGGTGATGAATTACGGCCAGCACGGTATGGGTCATGGGAATTTTGACACTTTAGGGATCAGTTTCTTCAACCGTGGTCAGGAAGTATTGCGTGAATATGGTTTTGCCCGTTGGGTTAATGTAGAGCCTAAATTTGGCGGTCGTTACCTTGACGAAAATAAATCTTATGCACGGCAAACTATCGCCCATAATGCCGTTACCGTTGATGAAAAGTGCCAAAACAACTTCGACGTTGCCCGAGCAGACAGTGTACATGGCATGCCGCACTTTTTTAGTGCCGACAGTGATGTGATCAGCGGCATGAGTGCTTTTGCTAATCAACATTATGATGGTTTATCAATGCAGCGTAGCGTGTTTATGTTGGCGTTAGATGAACTTGAATCACCACTGTTAATCGATTTATACCGTTTAGCGGGTGAGGGTGAGCATCAATATGACTATTCGCATCAGTATGAAGGGCAAATTATTCGCACCAATTTTGATTATCAAAGCCATCAAGAATTGTCGACGTTAGGCGCTGACAATGGCTACCAACATTTGTGGAATATCGCCAGCGGTAAAACCAGTGATACTGCTTTAGTGAGCTGGTTACAGAACAATACTTACTACACCTGGCTTGGCACAAGCAGCAATGACTCTAGTGAGGTATTCTTTACACGCACAGGCGCTAATGACCCAAGCTTTAACTTGCGCAGTGAACCTGCTTTTATATACCGAACACACGGCAAAACCAGTTTGTTAGCATCAGTATTAGAAACTCACGGCTATTTTAATGAAGAGTTTGAGCAGTCGGTAAATGCTCGCGGTAAAGTGACTTCCATCAAGGTATTAGGTCACGATGATGTCGCTTCGGTGGTACAAATATTTACTGCTAATTCGCTTATTATCCTAATGGTTTGCAACCAATTAACTACAGCGACAAGTCAACACAGTGTGACTTTTAATCAAATAAACTATCAATGGACTGGCCCTTACGCTGTCGATATTACTGCCATTAAGCAGGAGAAATAAACATGAGTTACCAACCTTTACTATTAAATTTTGATGAAGCCGCGCAGCTCAGACAGTCGCTCAATACAAAGACACTATTAGGTAAAGCGTTAACCCGTGACATCGCTCAGACTGACGAATACATGACATCGGTTGGTATTGAAGTACCAGGCCACGGGGAAGGAGGGGGTTATGAGCATAATCGCCACAAGCAAAATTACATACATATGGATTTGGCTGGACGATTATTTTTAATCACCCAAGAAGATAAATACCGCAATTACATTGTGGATATGTTAACGGCTTATGCCACTGTTTACCCAACATTGGAAAGCAATGTCAGTCGTGACAGTAATCCACCGGGTAAGTTGTTTCATCAAACGTTAAACGAAAACATGTGGATGCTTTATGCATCGTGCGCGTATAGCTGTATTTATCACACCTTAGATGAATCACAAAAACGCCATATTGAAGACAATCTGCTTAAACAAATGATTGATATGTTTGTGGTCACCTATGCCCATGACTTTGATATTATTCATAATCATGGTCTATGGGCTGTGGCTGCTGTGGGTATTTGTGGTTATGCGATAAACGATCAAGCATCAGTAGATAAAGCACTGTATGGCCTTAAATTAGACAAAGTCAGTGGCGGATTTTTAGCGCAGCTAGATCAATTGTTTTCACCAGACGGTTATTACATGGAAGGTCCGTACTATCACCGTTTCTCGCTACGTCCAATTTATCTATTTGCCGAAGCCATTGAGCGTCGCCAACCTGAAATCGGCATTTACCAATTTAACGATTCAGTGATTAAAACCACTTCTTATGCCGTAATGTCGACTGCGTTTCCTGATGGCACATTGCCTGCGCTTAATGATTCATCTAAAACCATCAGTATTAATGATGAAGGTGTGATCATGGCCACCAGCGTGTGTTATCACCGTTATGAGCAAAACGATACCTTACTTAGCATGGCAAACCATCAACAAGATGTGTGGGTGCATATATCCGGATTAACCTTGTCTAACGCGGTTAATGATACTAAAGACATTAAACCCTTTAGTTGGGGCAGCTTGTTTGTAACCGATGGCCCAGAAGGTGAAAAAGGCGGCGTGGGCATTTTGCGTCATCGCGATGCAAAAAATGACGATACCATGGCACTGATTTGGTTTGGTCAACATGGTAGCGATCATCAATACCATTCTGCGCTCGACCATGGCCATTACGACGGCCTGCATTTAAGTGTGTTTAACCGTGGCCAGGAAGTATTACACGACTATGGCTTTGGCCGTTGGGTCAACGTTGAACCCAAATTTGGTGGTCGTTACATTCCTGAAAACAAGTCGTATTGTAAGCAAACCGTGGCTCACAATACGGTTACTGTTGACCAAAAGACCCAAAATAACTTTGATACCGCCCGAGCTGAATCTAAATTTGGTCAAAAGCACTTTTTCAAGGCTGATGACTCAAGCTTACAAGGTATGAGCGGCCGTATATCCGGTTATTACGATGGCACCGACATGCAGCGCAGCATTATTATTGCTGAGCTCGCTGAATTTGAAAAACCATTAGTGATTGATGTTTACCGTATTACGGCAGATCAACCACATCAATACGATTTACCTGTGCATTATTCTGGGCAAATAATCCGGACTGATTTTGACTATCAAACAGAGTCAAGGTTAAAACCACTGGGCGCCGACAACGGTTACCAACATTTATGGAATGTTGGCTCAGGTCATGTCAGCGGTAGCAGCTTACTCAGTTGGCTACATGGCAATAGCTATTACAGTTTAGTGTCGAGCGCGACATCAGACAGCAAAGTGATATTTGCACGCACTGGGGCAAACGATCCTGACTTTAACTTACGCAGCGAACCGGCGTTTATTTTACGTCAATCTGGGCAAAATCATGTGTTTGCCTCTGTGTTAGAAACTCACGGATACTTTAATGAATCGATTGAAGCTTCAGTCGGTGCACGCGGTTTAGTCAGCAAGGTTGACGTGGTTGGCCACAATGACAGCGCTACCGTGATTAACATCAACACCACGAGCGGTAATGGTTACACCGTCGTGATTTCAAACCTCAGTGGTGATGCCCTAGAAGGCCAGCATACTGTGGAGTTTAATGGTCAATCTTACCAATGGCAGGGCGCTTTTGCGGTAATTTAAAGCCAAATGCTTTGTTAGCTCATAAAAGGGTTGAACAACATGTTCAACCCTTTTTGTTGGCGTTTACAAGCTAATCAGCCATTTGCTGGCTATGCGAATTGTCTTCTACCCGTTGAATAGTGATACAGGTTCAAATATTTGCCGCTAAATCAAAAATCGGAAATCGTTACATGATTAACGAGATGTAGATTATTCTAGTTAAGTTGATTAAACGTAAAAGGATTTTGAAAATGGATGATATTCAACTCTTTATATCAAAGATAGACAATAAAGACCGCCAGCAAGATGCGCATAGCATGTTATCACTACTTGAAAGTGCATCGGGTTATCAGCCCTATTTAATGGGCAGTATTATTGGGTTTGGCCACTACCATTATCAATATGACAGTGGTCGAGAAGGTGACTCTGCGGTTATCGCTTTTTCGCCGCGCAAACAAAATACAGTCGTTTATATTATGCCAGGGTTTGATGAGTATCATGATTTACTTGCTAAGCTTGGCAAACACAAATTGGGTAAATCTTGTCTGTATATCAATAAACTATCTGATGTAAACCTGAGTGTATTAACGAAAATCGCTGAGTTATCGGTAAAACACATGCAACAAAAATATCAATGTACAGCGAGCTAAAATTACCAAAGCTAAACAGATAAATGGATAGGAGATCCTCATGGCCAATGATGACGTGTTACACATATTTGCTCAGTTTGAACTGGTGATAACCCATGAGTTTAACGCTAACAATTTAGCAAACGCAGATGGCGATAGGGTGTTGATGCAACATCATTTTGAACAAGAAATTCAAATGGCATTTGCTGAGTGGGACATCGACATTCAACTCGATAAAGATATTAAGCATACTAGTGCACAACACCACAGCTTTTTAGGCCGTTTACAGCGCGAATTTGATATACAAGCAGATGATATAAAAGCAGGTGAATCACCAAGCGATGATTTAATCACTAATGATTTGATGCTTAAGCAGATGAAGTCAGATGTGGAACAATGTTGCGATATGATCCCCTATGAGACAACACTAGTGTCGTTTAGGGTCTTGTAAATTATCGTTATTTTTATCACGGTGAATCGCCACAAAGAGCGATTAATCACATTACCTGCTTTTTTGTGCAAAGCCCACGTTCTGGTCATTGTTACTGACTCATTTTATACAATTGAGCAAAACGAATTTTATGATGAGGTTGCAACTTTTTTTGTTGGGCTAACAATAACTCAGCGGTCGATACCGCGTCAGCTAATGCATTGTGACTATTGTACTCTGGTAAATTATAGCGCTCACGAGTGCTGGCAAGTGTCAGGTCTAAATCAGGGTTATTAACCGCAACCGCCATGTGTTTTTCAATACTTAAGGTGTCAACCCACAGCAGTGGCAATGCCGAAAGATTAAAATTTCGCTCAAGGTATTTTTGTAGAAAATGCGCTTCAACCAAGCAGCCGTGCGCCACTAAGATTTTACCTTTAGAGGCGGTAAATAATGCTTTGATTGCCTCATGGATAGACTCGCCTTCATCAAGCATTTGCGGGGTAATGTGATTAATCACTGCCGTAACGGGCTTAATTTGTGATTTTGAATTGATGTAGTGATGTTTACATGATGCTAAATCAATGTGCGAGTTAATGATTTCAACCCAACCAATCGATAAGATTAAGTCATTATTAACATCTAGCCCTGTGGTTTCAAAGTCGAGCACCAAGTAGTCGAACGATTCTGCTGTATCATTTAGGGTTGGCAGTGTTTCCAGTAAATTGTCATTAATAAAGTCGGGAATGTTTTTTTTGAGCAAAAATTGCTGACGTTCGCGCATGATGCGCATTAACGGGTGAAAGTAATGAATAATTGATTTCATTAACGACTCCCAAACCTGACTTTTGCCGCTTCTTGCAAGTCAGCAATAATTCTAAACGCATCTTTTAGATGTTTACGCTCAAAGCTGCCAAAATGGTCAGGATTGATATTGTTATTGGGCTCTTCACCTTGTTTTAATGCCACTAATTGATGGTTAAACCTAAACGATAAAATGAATTTATACGCGCCGATGATATTTTTAAACGAGTCATCACTGAGTATGCCTTTTTCATTAGCGGCTTTAAAACGCTCATCGGTTGCTGATAAATCACATTCAACTGCTAGCCCGTAAATTCGGGCAAGGTCGATGATTAAGTTAATGGCGTATTTTTTCACATCGAGTGTTTTCTTGTTTTCTCCTGACTTTTCTAGCACGAGTTTATTAAAAATCCCCAATGGTGGGTTGGTATTCACTGCATCTTTAACCAGTGTGCTTAAAAATTCGCGATTATTTTTAATGTTGTTGTACAGTGCATTACGCAACTCTGTTTCGTAATCAGCATTGCCATAGATAGTGCGAATTTCAAGAAAAACACTGATATTAAGTAGGCATTCATACTCTGGATTGGCGACCCATTTTTTATAATACGCTTTCCAAATCGATACAGATTGGCACCATTTAGATGTAGATGCCATGTAGTTACCAGAGCACAGCGAGTAATGGCAACTGGCTAAGCCATGAGTGACCAGATTAGCTAAATGTTTAAAATAAATTTTATCGTTGTCGGTAGCATTGTCTGCTAACACAATAGCGTTATCTTGATCTGACAACATATGCACTTCGTTGCGTGCATGAGAGCCCGCGACTATCCAAGAGAACTCACAAGGCGGCGGACCTAATTTATCAATAGCAATTTGAATTAAGCGCCGATTATAAGCGTCCATAATCATGGTCATTACTTTACCAATGGTTTCAGGAGCAACTTTTCCTTCAACTAGGGCTTCAAAAATGGCTTGTCGCTCAGGAGTAAAGCTGGCTAAAACCGACGTGCTACCTGCATATTTGATCTTATCAATCAAAAATATGGCCTGCATTCGGTGGTTTTGAACCAGGTGTGTTGTAGTAAGTAACCCAATGACTTTATTGTCTTTTACAACGGGTAGGTTACGAATGTTATGCTGCATCATTAAAGACGCAGCATGTAACACTAAATCGTCTGGTTTGATAATGTATGGCGATAACGTCATCACATCTTCAATGGGGCTGTTTGCGTCAACGCCGTCGGCAATGACACGCTTGGTCATGTCTCTGTCGGTTATAAGACCCACAATGTGGTTGTCTTTATAAATCACCGCGCAGGAGGTTCTCAGTACATTACGCATTTCATGGGCGACTTGTTGGATGCTCATATCTGCGGTAACTATGGCGATTCGCCCTGTGGCAATATCACCCACACGGCGTAAAAAAAGGCCTTTTTCTTTATTGGACCAAACAACATCCAAGGCTGATTTCAAACGAACCTGTGCTTGTGAGGCAAAATGTTCTGCAATATGTGGCGATTGTTTAAACAAAGTTTGTAATGCTGAGTGCGGAATTAAATACAGTAGGGTATTTTCAATTGCAGTGGCGTAATAACCATCATCATCATCAACGGCGGCATTAAGAAAGGTAAACCCAAATAAATCTTCTGGCCCTAAACGCGCTCTTAATACACCGTTGGTTTTACGTTGCTCCATTGATCCTGTGCGAACAATGTATAACGAGGTTTCTTTTTCATTTTCAGCTAAATCGACTGTTTCGCCTTTTGCGAGATAGCTAATTTTTACATGAGTACAGAGCTCTCTCAATTTTTCAGTTTCAATTTTATCAAAAGGATCAATTTGGCTAATAAAAAGCGAAATATTAGGTAAAAGTGACTGTGGCATAAATCGTCTCTTAATAGGTTAGCTGTTTATCTATCATAAGGTTAACAGTGGCAATCACACGCTAATTTGTATGATTTATTAATAGGGTGATTTTACTGCTGAGATGCTCGCCGTGGGGTTAAATATATTATTGATAACATATCGACACAGATTGAGATTATGTCGATATGTTGTTGTAAGATTAATTATTTTGGTAATTTGCTTTTAACGGCTTGCAAATGAGTCGATGAAGCTAAACGTGCTTTGTCACTATTACCCGCCATAATGGCACTGTAAATTTGACGGTGCTCTTCAATACAGGTGCTGCCATCTGTTGATGAGTGATGTATAAAATTAGCAAACATGGTCGTTAAAATATTACCAAACGGCAGATAAAACACATTGCCTGTCGAGTTAAAAATCAAACTATGAAATTGGGTATCAACCGAGGTCCACTTTGCTTGATCAAATACATCTGCGTTTGCGATGTCACACATTTGTTCAAATATTTCAGACAGTTTCATTCGTTGTTCAACGGTAGCATTACGCGCGGCGAGGGCACAGGCTTCTGGTTCAATAGCATTACGCAAACCAAGAAATTGCGAACAAAATTCGTCATTGTCCGAAATGCCATCCATCCACTCAATCAATTGTGAATCTAAGAAATTCCAGTAAGCACGCTCAACCACTTTAGTACCCACTTTAGGTCGAGATTTTAATAAACCTTTAGACGTTAATAGTTTAACGGCTTCACGCAGTGCTGTGCGGCTGACACCAAACTGCTCACACAATTCAAGTTCGCTTGGAATGATTGAGTTTTGCGGTAATTGACCAGACAAGATCTTTCTTGCAATTTCACGAGCAACTTGCACATGTAAGCTACGTTTTGAACCTGCAATAGACTCGAAACCACCTTCCATAACTATCTCAACTTTGTATTAATACTATTTAAGTACAACTATACACTTAATCATGGGCATCACCAAACACAGGGATCATAGAAATGTGATTTTTGATTGTGCAGTCTATAACAATATAATTTATTAGTGATAGCAGTCATGACATCAGATGAACGAACTTTATATAAAACGGCATTCTAAGCAAGTTACAATTGCCTGGCTAAGCCTTTTTATGTGATGAAGGTGTAAAGTTAATGGGTTATTTTGCTACCAAAAAGTAGACTATTTTATCGACAGGTAAATCGTCATTTGATACGATTAATACATAGTATTGTATGATTTAATCCTTTATTGTTGATTCGCGTGTTCTAAAATCAGGCTATTGTGATAGATGTTCCCCGACATAACGTTAGCGAACTCTAAGTGCTCAATACCTCATCAGTAACATTTTCTATTCAAATTAAGGGTTTATAAAAGTTTTTGGGTTGCCGGCATTAGGTTATTCAGCTTAGGTTATTCACGTTAGGTCTGTTATTTATTGCTCTCCGATTGCCGTTACGCTTGTACTGAGTAAAAGCCATTTGGGTTTTTATATGATGTTATCCAGGATGCACAGTGTTATCTACATTCATATCAAATAATTATATCAGAAAAAACATTGCTTTAGGTTGGCCATTAGCCCTTAATGCGTTGTTGATGCAGTCAATGTTAATGATTGATACTTTACTGGTGAGCCCACTAGGTGAAGTGTCATTAGCCGCTATGGGGATTGCGACAACCATAGTGTCGTTTATTCTTGGGATTCAAATGGCGCTGGCTAATGGGACACAATTGGTCATGAGCCGCGCGGTGGGATCTGGTAGCCCATCTAAACTGTCTAATGCTTATTGGTCTGGCATGTTAATTAATCTCAGTGTCGCCATGGGCTTTTGGTTGCTACTGTCCTGGCTCGATCAAGATTTAATACGTTGGCTAACCGACAATAAAACCTTATATATTGAAATAGGCGCCTACCTAGATATTGCCAAATACCTTGTGTTATTCACTGCAATCACTCAAGTGATCACCGCCATGTTTAACGCGATAGGCTGCAGTAAAACACCATTTAAAAGCTATTTGATTGAGCTGCCCATCAATGCCATTGCGTCATATTTATTAATTCATGGATTTAACGAGTGGCAAGGCCTCGGAGTGATTGGCGCTGCGATTGGCAGTGTTATTGCCATTAGTTTACGAATGGTGTTTCTTACAGCCTGTTTAAAATATCAACCTGAATTAACCCTGAGTTTTACCAGTCAATTTAGTGTGTTTGTAAACAACATGAAATTGCACTTTATTGAGATTTTCCCTGTGGCGGCAAACGTGACGATGTTATCGATTGGCGCGACAATTTATCAATTATTGTATTCACAGCTTTCAATTAATGCCTATGCTGCAATCACTGTTTTAATGCCCTGGATAAGGGGCGGTACACAGTTTATTACGTCATGGGCCCATGCATCCGCCATCACTATTAGCCAGGCTATAGGGTCTAAAAAACTCGACAATTTAACTGCCGATGTAGATATCAGTATTATAATGGCGGTGGTTTTATCTGTGTGTTCTTGTGGATTATTTTGGGGGTTAAGTTTTGTTATTGCAGATATTTATCCAGGGTTAGATCCCGAAACCTATTTAGCCCTCACCACCATTGCACCGCTTTATATATTGTTGCCGTTTATTCGTGGCTATAACACAGTGCATGGGCATATATTACGTGCATTAGGCAAAACGACAGCGGTTTTCAAAATTAACTTCACTGGCCAATGGCTAATCTCTATTCCACTTTGTGGGGTGCTTATTTTATATTTTGACGCATCTATTTTTTGGGCTTTTGCCGTGATGCCATTTGAAGAAGCGGTTAAAGCATTACCGTTTAGATATTTGGCAAGAAAAACTTTAAAAGAGTTTGACCATACACAAGCTGATAAATTGATTTGATAAAGGTTTAATCACAGTTAATTAATTGACTTTATTTCAGGGTAAAACAAAGCAATGGAAAGCGTTTTACAACTCAATTACAATGCGAAATCTTGGTATATAAACTCTTTGCCTGTGCGATATTTAAAGGTTAACTTGAATTGAAATCAACCATCATTTTCATTGTTGTCAGTGCGATGTTGTTAACGGGGTGCCAAACTGCCTCTTTAAATGATGCCCAACCAACACAGTTAGTAAACAACAAGATCAACTCAAAACCGATTAAAGTCCCAAGAGCATTGGCCAGGCAACAAAGTAAACAAGCTGATGATGTATGGCAGCGGATCCGTATGCAAATGGACATGCCCATACCTGATGAGTTTTTAGTCAATAAATACCGCGACTGGTATATTAATCATCCTCAGCACCTGGAGCAAATATCACAGCGTGCTAGACCGTTTTTATACTTAATTGTTGAAGAGTTTGATCATCGAGATTTACCGATAGAAATCGCTTTGTTACCCATTGTTGAAAGTTCATTTAATCCATTAGCATATTCAAAAGCTGACGCTTCGGGTTTGTGGCAATTTACTTTACCTATGGCCAGCCATTTTGGTTTAAATATGAATTGGTGGTACGACGGCCGTAAAGATGTGCCCGCAGCAACATCTGCAGCATTAGACATGCTTGAGTATTTATATCAAAAAACCGACAACTGGCATTACGCTTTAGCGGCTTACAATGCCGGAGAAGGGCGGTTAAACCAAGCAATTAAATACAATCAAGAGCGCGGTTTAAGCACAGACTTTTGGGCATTAAATTTACCAACAGAAACTAAACAATATGTACCGCAATTACTGGCGATTGCTGATGTCATAAAAAATGCTGAAGCATACGGTATTAATCTTAAACCCATTCCCAATAAACCTTTTGTTGAGGTGATTGATGTAGGAAGCCAAATCGATTTAGCTGTCGCGGCAAAACTGGCTAAGATGCCCGTATCACGTCTGCAAAAGCTTAATCCGGGTTTTAATCGCTGGGCAACTTCTCCACATGGACCGCATCAACTTGTTGTACCGGTAAGCAAAGCGCATAAATTTAAGCAAGCCCTGGCCAATACCGACGTTGCGGATCGAATGCAGTGGTATAAATACATTATTCAGCCGGGTGACAATATTGGCAGTATTGCAAAGCGTCACCAGACTACCGTGGCCAAGATAAAACAAATGAATGAGATGGACGGCGATAAAATTATTGCGGGTGATTTTTTATATATGCCACATACATCTTCACAAGTCATTTTAGATGTTGAGCTTGCGGCCACACAATCCGCGCGCCCTATAATTAGCCAACCTAGCCCGGCTAAACCAATGTCTCTAGCCGTGGTAACGCCAACAGCAGATCACACAGTAAAATACGGTGACACACTGTGGAGTATCGCTAAAGTGTATAACGTCAGTGTTGAGCAAATTATTTACTGGAATAATATGACTCACAAAGACAAACTGAGCGTTGGCAAAAATCTCAAATTTTATCAAACCGTCAGCCATAAACCAGCGCAAGTTTTGTAACTTTGGCTCACTGTCCTATGTGTGTAATTTAATTCATTTGGTCATAAAGTGCGCGCTTGATCTCACCTAGGACTTATTAGTGTTAAAAAAACATACCCTACAGCATACTTTTCTAATATGTTGATGTAAGTTAAATAGATGAATGTATTTGTGTATAAATGTATACATCTAATGTTAAAATAGTGAGGGCATTGTAGAGATGTTGAAATTGCATGTTATACCTTTTTCTGTACTTGCTGGATTGCTCGTCAGCGCTTCGACTCATGCAGAAGAAGCCAATTCATTAGATCTCAGTTTACAAGAACTGATGAACGTAGAAGTCACATCGGTTTCAAAGCAAAAACAGCCTTTATCCAATTCTCCCGCCGCTATTTATGTTCTTACCAACGAAGCCATCCGTCATTCTGGTGCGACATCCATCCCTCAAGCTCTGCGTGATGTACCTGGCTTACATGTTGCCCAATTGGACTCACAAAAGTGGGCCGTGAGTAGTCGCGGCTTTAATGGTCGTTACAATAACAAACTCCTAGTGATGATAGACGGAAGAACCCTTTATTCTCCAGCCTTTTCAGGCGTGTATTGGGAAGTACAAGATGTATTGATGGCTGACGTTGAGCGCATTGAAGTGATTCGCGGTCCAAGCGCAGCCTTATGGGGAGCTAATGCGGTTAATGGTGTTATTAACATCATTACAAAACACAGTGCAGATACATTAGGAGGCTATGCAGAGCTTGGTGCGGGTGATTATGAACAAGGTTTTATCGGTGCACGATACGGCACCAAGCTGTCAGACAATACGACCTCGAGAATGTATATAAAAGGCAATACTCGTGACTCTTTAGACCATAACTCAGACGATCTCGACAGTTCACTCGTCGATGCGGCTGCGACCGTCGATACAAACAATGATTGGCACCATTTGCAATTAGGCGGCAGGGTAGATATTCAGCTTGAAAACGACACGAGCCTCACCTTAAGCAGTGATTTTTATACCAGCAAAATGCATCAAGCATCCAATATCGCATCAATGGATTCGCCGGTATACCGTGAGTTTTATTCTGAAGAAGTTGAGAGCGAAGGGTTTAATTTATTATCTCGTTACACTAAAGCGTTATCGGCAACCTCAGAATACACGCTGCAAACCTATTACGATTTTGCCGAAAGAGATGAAGAGCTTTATCGTTTACGCACCAATACTGTTGATATTGATTTTCAGCATCAGCTTATCGTTGGTCAAGATAATAATATCGTTTGGGGCTTAGGTTACCGATTTATAAACGATGACTTAAGTGCAAGTTCAATTTTGACCAGTTCAGAACCCGATTCAACACAAACGCATTTATGGAGTGCATTTGTCAGCGACGAAATTACCATTTTAGACGATGCACTGTGGTTAACGTTAGCATCACGATTTGAGCACAATGATTATACCGGGTTTGAAGTTCAGCCTAATATCCGGTTAATGTGGCAAGTTGATACCAAAAACAGTGTATGGACTTCAATTGCCCGAGCAGTAAGAACGCCGTCTCGTGTAGAAAATAATTTAATCGTCAATGCACTTAATATTGCGCCTTCGGATGTATCGCCACTGGTTAAAGTATTTGTTGTTGGCAATGATGATTATCAATCTGAAGAGATTGTCTCTTATGAAGTAGGTTACCGCTTTGTACCCGCTAAAAAATGGTCTTTTGACACAACATTTTTCTATAATGCTTATGATAAATTACGCAGTACCCCAGAGGGTACGACCGATTTTAGTGCTTATCCGAACTACCTTTCACAATACACTGCTTTTGAAAATCAATATGATGGTTACAACTATGGCGCCGAATTATCGTCAATGTGGGCTGTAACCGATTTACTGCAATTACGCATTAACTACAGTTATATTCAAAACGAATTTGGTGATATTTTAGGCCAGAACACTCAGGCGCCGCAAAATATGGTGTCAACCATGATTGATTGGAACATAACCGAAAACATTGATTTTAATATGGTATGGCGTTTCATTGATAACACAGAGTTACTCACCGGTAACGGTTCTAGCTTTAAAACTATTGATGGCTATAAAGGCGTTGATATTGGTATTCACTGGGCAGCAACTCCTGATTTGATGTTATCTGCTTTCGGTAAAAATCTATTTTATTCTTCACACCTTGAATATGAAGCCGAAAGCATTTTGTTGCCATACCAAGTCGGCCCAAGCTATTTTGTTAAAGCTAGCGTTAACTTTTAAGCTAATTGATGAAAAAAGTGACGATTTATAGGCAATTCATTTATGGATTAATGGTTATATTTGGCCTGTTTTCAGGCTCATCTATGGCAGAAGACGCTTTTGAGTTAAAGGCGGCTTTTACCTATAACTTCGCTAAATTTACACAATGGCCACAAGCACGGATTGATCAGCAGTCAACTTGGAAAATATGCTTTATTGGTAAGCAATACCGCGACAGCTTTATGGCACTTTCAACAAAGAAAATAGACAGTCAATCTATCTCACCTATAGAGTTAACAGAAACCAATCAAGTCGATCAATGTGATGCCATATTCATTGATAGCAATTACCGTGAATTAACCCGCCGTTTATTTTTAGCCGTTAAAGATAAGGCCATTTTAACGGTGTCTGATATATCAGGCTTTAGTGCACAAGGCGGCATGATTGAAATTATTGAACAAGACCAGCGTTTATATTTCAAAGTAAATCAGCAGGCATTAGAAAAGGCGGGCTTAACCATAAGCTCGCAAGTGTTGAAATTAGCTGTTGAGGTAAAACGATGAAAATGAATAACTTTTTTTCGATTAGGACAAAGCTGATATTTTCAATGTTGGCCATCGCACTCATTGTCATTACCATTATCTCCACATCGTTAATTAATCAACAGTATGAAATTACCCAGCAAAAAGCCCAACAAAATCTCACGGTATTAAGTGACATTGTCGCCAGTAATAGCCTTGCCGCAGTGATTTTTAATGATCCCACATCGGCACAAAAAACCTTGTCAGCATTGATAGCTCAGCCAGATATTATTAGTGCCGTGATTTACAATGCGACAGGAGAGGTTTTTGCGGCTTACCACGGGAAAAAGACCGCCGACAAATCGACATTGCAGGCAATGAATAGCGCCACGGAAATAAAACAAAAACAAATCCGTCTCGATTCTGTTGGCGTACATTCATATACCCCGTTGTTTTCTGAAGGGGAGTATTTAGGGGTGTTATATATCACCGACAACATGAATACCTTGTCAAAACAACTGGACGAATACTTACTATTGGTATTTACAACTGGCGTATCTGCTTTTTTTGCCAGTATATTGGTGATGCTATGGTTACAATCCTTGTTCACCAAACCACTCAATACCTTGTTGTCGGTAATTGAACAAATATCCAATAAAAAAGATTACTCCCAACGTGTTCATATTGACTCAAATGATGAGTTTTCAAAAATAGCCGACAGTTTTAATGTGATGATTGCCGAGGTTGATGCCCGAGGGCAGCAGCTCGAAACGATTAATCACGAATTAGAAAATAGGGTGATAGACCGTACATTCGAATTACAGCAAACCTTAGAAATTGCCAAAAACGCCAACCTAGCTAAGTCAGAGTTTTTAGCGGTAATGAGCCATGAAATCAGAACCCCACTAAATGGCATCATTGGTTTTTCTGATTTATTGAACTCGTTTGAACTTGATCAAGATGTATCCAATACCGTGCAATTGATTAATGAGTCTGCACATACTTTATTATTGCTGTTAAACGAAGTGTTAGATTTTTCTAAAATTGATGCTAATAAGGTAGATTTAGACATCCATGAGTTTAATTTATACGAATTAGTGAATTCAACATGTAAATCTCATCAGGCGGTTGCAGAAAAGAAGCACCTGATATTTGATGTCGATATTCAGCCATTATCTCAAGAGGCCTTTTTAGGTGACTCCGTAAGAATAAGGCAAATTCTTAATAACTTTCTATCAAATGCACTTAAATTTACTCGCCAGGGTGGGGTTATGATAAAAGTGCGCCAACATATTGAAGGCTCTGACACTTTTATAACGTTTACGGTGAAAGATACCGGAATGGGAATCGCCTCCAGCAAGTTAGAGTCCATTTTCACCCCTTTTACGCAAGCCGATAATTCAATCACTCGAGAGTACGGTGGCACCGGATTAGGCTTAGCCATTTGCCAACAACTAATCACATTAATGAATGGTCGCTATGGGGTCGATAGTACTCCAAATATTGGCAGTACTTTTTGGTTTAGCATACCGTTAGTGCCAAGCCGTAGTACTGTTCAAAATAAACATGAAGAAGCTGGCTCACTTGAACATCATGATGCAGAGTATCGTAAAGCGTCGGCATTAGTTGCAGAGGATAACGTTGTTAACCAATTAGTGGTTAAACGTTTATTAGAATCATTAGGACACTCCTGCGTTATAGTGTCAAATGGAATGGAAGCCATTGCTGCAGCGAGTGAGCAAAAATTTGATGTGATATTTATGGATTATCATATGCCAATTGTCGACGGTATTGATGCCACCGAAACCATCAGTAATTTGGGGCCAACTAACATTAATCATACCACCCCAATCATCGCGCTAACCGCAGATATTCAACCCAATGTTAAGCGTCGTTTTAGAGAGGCAGGCGCTAAAGATACCTTACTAAAACCCTTTACTCGTCAAAACCTCACTGAATGCTTTAATAAATGGGTATTTGATGAAAAACAATCACCAAGCAGCCTCAAAGACGATACTGATGAGTCACCAATATTCTCCGATGGTCCCTTAAATGACATTATTGAGATATCACCTGATGACTCAAAGGATCTTGTGCAAAATATTGTCGATATATATTTGCAAACGACGCCCGATCTAATAAATCAAATCATGACAGGCGTCACTCATAATGACACTGACAGAGTATTTAAAGCGGCCCATTCACTTAAATCTAGCTCAGCAAATTTAGGCACTATGAAAATGCAAAACCTGGCCAGTAAAATTGAACGATGTGCTAGAAATGAGCAATTAGATGATGTTGACGATATAGTTGATACATTAATGAGTGTATTTGAACAAAGTAAGCAAGCCTTATTGCTTAAGCTAGAGGAACTCTCTTAATGACATTATCTAAAGCACATGATGTTATTTTGTTAGTGGATGATGATCCCGTTATCCGTATTCTAATGCGTAAAGCATTAACATCGTCCGTTGAATTGATTATCGAAGCGAGCAATGGCGAAGAGGCCATTGAACTGTTTAAACGCTATTCTCCGGACCTTATATTGCTTGATGTATCAATGGACAATATGGATGGTTTTGAGTGTTGCTCAATCATTCGCGCGTTACCAGAAGGTGACAACGTGGCGATTATTATGGTCACAGCATTAGATCAACCGCAAGATATACAAAAAGCGTTTGATGTAGGTGCCACAGACTTTATGACCAAACCGGTAAAGTGGCCATTACTCAGTCATCGTATACAGTATGTTCTCAAAGCCAATAAAACCATTAAAGAACTCACCAATAGTAAAAACAAACTGGCCAAAGCACAAAGTATTGCTCACCTAGGCTCATGGGAATGGGACTTTAAAACCGAGTCGTTAGATTGTTCGGATGAAGTTTATCGTATGGTAGGCATTGCTCCACACCAAGCTCAAATGACACTGAGTTACCTCATAGAGGTTGTTCACCCTGAAGACAGAGAGTTTGTAAGATCAACTGTACTAAATGCCCTACAAACCAAACAACCTTACGATATTGAATACCGAGTGTTAAACACATCTGGAGAGGTGATAACCGTTCATGACGTCACCGATATCACATTTGATTTCGGTGAGCCTAAGCTTAACGGTACCTTACATGACATCACCACACGAAAAAAAACAGAACAAGAAATTAGCTATTACGCCTTTTATGACACATTAACTGACTTGCCAAATCGCCGTAAATTTTTAATGCAATTAGACCTAGCCATTGCAAATGCACAACGTCACACCACAAAATTGGCGCTTTTATTTATAGACTTAGACTATTTCAAGAAAATAAATGACACATTAGGTCATAAAGCTGGCGATGAGTTATTGTGCCAGGCAGCACAGCGGATAAAAGATTCAATCAGGGCATCAGACCCCTTAGCGGTAGGAGAGCGAGCGATGTTTAATGAACAACATATCGCTCGGCTTGGTGGTGACGAATTTACCCTGATTTTGTCAGATCTCTCTGATTTCGACAGTGTAGCCATCATTGCGCAGCGAATAATTGACTCACTGTCTAAACCATATTTTATTCAAGGACATAAAACCTTTATTTCCGCCAGTATTGGTATTTCATTCTACCCAGACGACGGCATAACGGCGGATATATTACTGCAGCATGCAGACACCGCCATGTATGAAGTTAAAAACAACGGTAAAAATAGTTACCAGTTGTTTTCACATGAAAAACATCAATCACTTATGGCACGACTTAAAACAGAAGCCGAGCTACGTGAAGCAATACAACAAGGCGGCCAATTAGAGTTGTATTATCAGCCTCAGTTTAATTCAGTTACCTCACAAACTGTTGGCTACGAAGCATTACTACGTTGGAATCACCCAACAAAAGGTATCTTGTCTCCAATTGATTTTATGGCCGTTGCTGAAAACAGTGGTTTAATTATTGAGATAGGTAAGTGGGTGTTAGTTGAAGCCTGTACACAAGCCAAAATGTTGCAAGATAAACACATTGATTTTAAGCGCATGGCGGTCAATCTATCTGCTTTACAATTTAACGATGAAAACATTTATGATTATGTAAAGTTTGCCATCGAACATACTCAAGTTTCACCACATTTACTTGAGTTAGAAATTACCGAATCTGCGATTATCCGAAATGTTGATGACGCGATCGCATTATTAATCAAATTAAAAGACTTAGGCGTTAAACTCGCCATTGATGATTTCGGTACCGGATATTCATCTTTAAATTATTTAAGAAACTTCCCAATAGATACCTTAAAAATAGATAAATCGTTTGTCGATGAGATTGTGACTAATCAAAAAGACGCCGCCATAGCGCGAACTATTATCCAATTAGCAATTAACTTAGAGCTGAGTACCATTGCTGAAGGGGTTGAACACACCGAACAGCTTGAAATACTCAAAAGCCTTGGTTGTAATGACATACAAGGGTACCTGTATAGCAAAGCATTGCCTGCTAAAAAGTTATGGGAAGAGTAATTACTCGATAACGACATCATATTTTACAAAATGAATTAAATATAAGTCCTATAAGATTCAACGCCATATTTGATATCTTTTGATTAAATGCAAAACCGTTTCGCTGCCTATTCCTGCATTGTTTAATACTGTTTATCTATTTTGAAATGCAATTTGATTTGCAAAATGCGAATCAAATTGCATTTTAAAATGCAATATCACTTTTACCCTTGTTCTTTCATGGTTTTTATAAAAAAATAGTCATTTCAAAACAGATGCTTAACTCATCTTGTTTAAATGGCGTATTAATTGCTGTTTATGTGTAAGTTATTGTACTTAAGGTCGCTATGAAGGTTAAAGTTGAATTACTTGAATTTATTCAATGTGTGCTAGCGAAGGTTCTGCAGCAACATGATAAAAAAATTACGCCTTGCCTGATCAACAAAACAGGTTTTTACAGCGCTGTTTATCAATGTAACCCATCGTACATGCATCAACAGTTAAATGAACTGATTCAACAAGCATTGAGCATTGCACAGCATCAACTTGTGGTGGTTGTTAATAATAAAAATAAATACCTTGAGTTGTCACTATTCGCTGATGATCGCAATCAGGTTACCGCAAAATGTACCACACCAGAAAAAGTGATTTACTCGCAAGTAATTAAGTTACCAGAACAAAGTATATCGATACAGGCAACATCGCCTCAAGTAAACACAATTTTGAACTCATTTATATCGCATTCAATGGTTCATTTTACATCCTTAATGGAGCAGGCCAGCCACTGCATATCTTTAATAGATGCTAACGATATTGTAAAAAATGAAACCGTTTCATCTGATGTAACCACAATTCAAATTTGTGAAATAAGCTATGCATTAAATCCTACAATTTTAGATGCTAGTACATTATTTTGGCCTTTTTATGATACGGACATTATCAACATGATAAATACTAAAACCACACCTGAACCACTGTGTATTCTTGTCGCTGATGACAGTATTCCCAGCTTAATTGCAACACAAGCAATGCTTGAGAAATTAGGCTGTAAAGTGGTCACAGCTAATGACGGAACGCGAGCACTCGCGCTTGCACAGCAACAACATTTCGACCTGCTATTACTTGACGAAAGGATGCCTGGTTTATATGGCAGTGATGTCGCTAAGCAACTGATAGAACAAGACGGCGTTAATAGATTAACACCGAAGGTATCGTTAACAGGATTGACTGAACCTGATGAAATTAAACAGCTTTTTAATAAAGGTATTACACATTATCTTGAAAAACCCGTGACAAAGTTAGCACTAGAGAACTTTTTAGTCCAATGGCAAAAATAAGTTATTTAACAATGGAATCCATCATAAAAAGGACAATTTAACATGACTAAACTAGCAAAAAAGGCCTTGGTATTAATTGGTTATCAAAATGATTATTTCTCAAAAGATGGCATTTTACACAGTGTTATTGAACAGTCTTCAAAAGTAACAGGTGTACTTGAAAACACTATCAGTCTATTACGTAACCACGGAAGAGATTTTGGAATTGTAGTGAATACGCCAATATTTTTTACACGTGATTACAGTGAACTGCGAAATCCGGTTGGAATATTAAAAGTGATCAGTGAAGTCGGGGCTTTTAAAGAAGGCTCATATGGCGCTGAGGTGATACCTGAATTTAACGAATTTGATAACTTTATTAAAGTGATACCAGGTAAGCGAGGTCTTAATGCATTTTCAAACACGGCTTTAACTGAAACATTAATTAATGCAGGTATTGAAGAAGTAGTATTAGCAGGTACGGTAACATCAATCTGTATTGACTCTACAGGACGTTCGGCTATTGACCTTGGATTTAGCACCACAATTTTAGATGATTGCACTTCAAGCAGAACGCCATTTGAACAAACATTTTATTGCAAAGAGGTATTTCCACTTTATGCAACGGTTTGTCGGTCGACTGATTTACGCTAACTAACGAGGAATCTTCCACATGGCAGCCGGTCCAAATGATGAACTGCAAACACAGATCCAGTATGCGTTAGTTGAAAAACTGTCCCTTGCACAAAAGCGCCAAACTAAGTTACTAGAATTATTAGATGAATGTATTTTCGAATGCAATGAACGTCTCCAATTTACGTTTACCAATCCTGCGTGGCAAGCTCGACTAGGCTACGACAATGATGCATTAGCTAGCATGAACCTATATAACCTTATTAGTTCATCAACTCAGCGATCATTGCTTGAAGTGAGTTTGAATAAGTTGGTCAATAGAAAACACACAAAACCCGCCATTATTGAAGTGCAGTTAGGCTTAAAAAGTGGCCAGCACCATTGGTTTGAATTACGGATAGTGCAGGATGGTAGCGGAGGTTACATTGGTTCTTTATTTGAAATCCAACAACATAAAGACATCCAAGCACAGTTATTGCACCAACAAAATTACGTAAAACGCTTATCTCTAGTCGCAAGCCATACTCAAAACTTAGTGGTTATAACCGATAGAGACGGGAGAATTGAATGGGTAAACAAAAGCTTTGAAGAAAGAACAGGTTATATACTTAAAAACATTATAGGCCAAAAACCTGGGCAACTACTGCAAGGTAAACAAAGTGATATAACAGCCATTAAAGCGATGTCAGAAGCATTGGAACAAGGGCGCTGTTTTCAAATTGATATTGTTAATTATACCCAAGCTGGAGAACCATATTGGGTAAATATCAATACAAGTCCTGTTATAGATAGTACCGGCAACATTAGTCACTTTATTGCCGTGCAAACTGATATTACTGAAAGCCGGGCTGCATTAACTGCGTTAAAAGAGGCAAAGTTACAAGCTGAACAGTTGTCCGAAGCTAAGAGTCGTTTTATGGCCAATATTAGCCATGAAATTCGTACCCCACTAAATGCTGTGATTGGTTCTGCGGACATATTATTAGACAGCGGACTCACGCGTGAGCAAACTCGTTTTACCGAAATGATCAGTACGAGTAGTGATGCGCTATTAAGCATTTTAGATGATGTACTAACGTATTCACGTTTCGAAGCGGGTAAAATTAATATTGCCAATGAGCCCTTTAAATTAGACCGATGTTTAGAGGAAGCCATCGATATTGTGTCAGGTACCGCGTTAGAAAAGAGCTTATCTGTGATACTAAATATTATGCCTAAAGTACCATTGTCAATTATTGGTGATAAGGCGCGTATTAGGCAAATATTGATTAATCTATTAGCGAATGCCGTTAAATTTACGCATCAAGGTGAAGTGGTTGTTAAAGTTGATTACTTTACACGTCACGATCAATTGACCTTGCAACTAGTGGTGCAAGATACCGGTATTGGTATCGCGGAAGATAAAATCGATAATATGTTTGAAGCTTTTATGCAGTCAGACACCTCTTCAACCCGTGAATACGGTGGCAGTGGTTTAGGTTTAGCTATTTGTCGTCAAATATGTGAGGCGATGGACGGAGAGATAAGCGTTGAATCAACGCTTGATGTTGGCAGCCAATTTATCGTTGAAATTCCTTTACGCGTTGAACCCAAGGTGTGTGACTCAAAAGCGAGGACCATTCAACATCGTCAACACTCACACTGTTGGGTTGTCGGGCAACATCAGAGTTTAAATCCTGCCGTTTATAATATGTTGCAACATTATGATCTGACTTATTCATGGTTTGAACATCATACCGATTTACCTGATCAAGTTGCCAATAACGTCGACATTATTTTACTCACCGACCCAAACCAATTAAGTCATTGTCGCGAATACTTATCTGTTTCGAACCAGCAACTTCAAAGAAAAGTGTGTCTGTTTACAATTGACTTACAAGGCAAAGAACGTGGGTTTAGTCATGACAATCAGAATGAGATTTTACTGAGCGGGCCTTTTAAATTATCGCACCTTAATTGGGCGCTAGAATTAATCGATGATCCGTCGGTTAACCAGGAGCTCATTAGCCAATGTCATGGTGGGTTAACGACAACGTTGTTTGAACAATACCAAGATAAACATGTATTGATCGTTGAAGACAATATGAATAATCAAGTGGTGCTTAGCCAATTACTTGCAGAAGTGGGCTGTCAAACTCATTGTGCAGCACATGGGCAAGCGGCAATTGAGTATTTAACAACACACAACACAGATTTAATACTCATGGATATTCAAATGCCAGTGATGGACGGTGTCACTGCAACAGAAACAATTCGTTCTAGTCGTCAACGATATAGTCAAACTCCGATTATTGCCGTCACGGCGAATGCCATTCATGGCGACAAAAAACGCTTTATTCAAGCAGGCATGAACGACTATCTCGCAAAGCCAATCAATCGTGACAAACTTTATCAATTGCTCGAACGTTATTTGAATCCCAATCATACAATTAAGCGCAGCAAATTAGACCGAATTCAACACACTTTACAGCAACTGTCTTAAAACAGTTTACCCATTAAAAGTATCCCTAGGGGCAAATATGGAACCGGCAACGCACACGGTTGATGAAGCCAACAGGCTAAAAGCGCTACAGCAGTTACACTTGCTTGATAGCGCCCCAGAAGAACAATTTGATCACATGACGCGGTTTGTACAGACCTATTTCAATGTGCCGATTTGTTTAGTGAGTTTGATTGATGATGATCGCCAATGGTTTAAATCTAAGCAAGGGCTAGATGTGTGCGAAACGGGCCGAGATGAATCATTTTGCGGCCATGCTATTCATTCAAGCGACGTTTTTGTGGTGGAAGACACCTTAAGCGATCCTCGCTTTGCCGATAATCCGTTGGTGACCGATAAACCGAACATTCGATTTTATGCCGGCTATCCATTACAAACTGCGGGTGGCCACCGTATTGGCACCTTATGTATTATCGATTCCACGCCCAGAACCTTCAGTTACCGAGATAAACAACATTTACAAGACTTTGGCAAAATTGTAGAAGGATTAATTGCGCAACAAAGTGCTGAGATTGAAATCGACAAACAAAACTCATTGATGCAAGGACTGATTAGTTTAATCACTAATAAAGCACCCCGTTGGGGACGTAAAACCGTTGCGTTAACACTCAGTTGTGCCGTGTTTGTCATCAGTTTGCTATTAGCGTACTACACAGACAATCAGCAAATTGTTGCACAAGCTGATGTAATTGCTGAGCTTAGCCAACGTGAAGCGACAATCGACTCTCGTTGGCATTATGCCGTATTTGTATTGGCTGGTGGGAGCTTAGCACTATTGATGTATTTCTTACTTCGGTTACCTGCCAATCTCAGCAAAATGCTGCATATTTTATCAGTTAATCAAATTCGTAATGAGAGACGATTTAGAGATGCTATTGAAGCACTCGGCGATGGTTTTATTATTTTTGATAAGCAACAAAACGTCGCGGTATACAATGAAAAGTTTATTTCTATGTATCCCAAGCTGAGTAAAATTTTGCGTAAGGGTACCAGTTATAAAGAATTAAGGCTCAATGATACGGTAAGAGGACTGGTTAAAGACCCACAGTTTTTAGATGTTGACGATATTCGCCATAACGAACCTGAGCGGATTATTGAGCTGACCGATGGCCGCTGGATTAAAATAGTCGAACGTCCCATGCGTGATGGTGGAATCGTTGGATTTCATATTGATATCACCGACATAAAACGCAATGAAATTGCATTAATCGAAGCGCGTCAAAAAGCGGAAACCGCCAATTTGGTCAAGTCTAAATTTCTGGCCAATGTCAGTCACGAAGTGCGCACTCCACTTAATGGCATTATGGGGTTGCTCGATGTGATGTTAGATGATGAATCTCTTAGCTCTGAGCAACAATTCTACCTTTCAACGATGCTCGAATCGTCTAACAGTTTGTTGAAGATTTTAAATGACATACTCGATGTCAGTAAAATAGAAGCGGGAAAATTAATTCTTATCTCAGAACCTTTTGAATTAAACGCTACTTTAGAGTCCGCTGGTCGTCTTATGTCGACCAATGCCAAATCAAGTGGCTTAGCACTTGATATCGCATTACCAAACTCAGAGTTAAGTTTACTTGGTGATAAGGGACGACTTCGTCAATTGGTGCTGAATATACTCTCTAATGCGATTAAGTTCACCAATCAAGGCAAAGTGAGCTTAACCGCGACCTATGAACACATTTCAGATCTTGAAGTTAACGTAATCATCCGCATTACCGACACTGGAATTGGTATTCCTAAATCGATGCTAAATCATGTTTTAGAGCCTTTTACTCAAGTCGATACTTCGGCAAGAAAGCAACATGCAGGTACAGGACTCGGTCTCGCCATCAGTAACAATCTAGTTAAATTAATGCATGGAACACTTAATATCGACAGTGAAGAACAATTGGGTACTCAAATATGCATCACTTTGCCATTTCCGTTGGCTAAGCCCATCAAAATGAGTTCACAGGCATTAATCGAGAATTTACATGTAAAAGCGAAAGATTTAAGCATTTTACTGGCCGATGATGACAAGACCAACCAGTTGGTAATGAAGGCTCTGTTTGCTAACGTAAATTACACTATTGATATCGTCAATGATGGAGTAGAAGCCGTATGTGCGGCGCAACAAAAACAATATGACATCATTTTAATGGATATTTACATGCCAAACATGGACGGAATGAGTGCATCAAAGCACATTCGAGCTAATTCGTTATCATCTGCGACACCCATTATTGCGTTTACGGCCAATGCGATGGAAGGCGACAAACAGCGATTTTTAGAAGCCGGCATGGACGACTACATCTCTAAGCCTATCAATAAAATAACTTTGCTTAACATCCTGTCTAAATTTGTATAGTTGCCCTCTGTTTGCTTTGTATTTTGATTGGCAAAATGCAAACAGAATGGCAACTTGCTAAACATGATTTTTCAACATCACCAATGTGAAATCATACTTCATTAAGTTGATTTAAATCAATAGCTTAGATTCAATGTGTTGCTGGCGTTTTTGGCTCAGGTCTTGCAATTTCTCTAATACACTTAGAATCATTGTTTTGGAGCAAGGTATGTATGCCAAAAAACACACAGTAGTCAACGAAGATGCAAGCAACTCAAATTGGAATGAGCTCACAGATGTAATAGAGGAGGCACTCAAGCAGCATTGTTTTAGTATGGTATATCAACCTCTCATATCAGTACAAAGCGGTAAAGTGGTAGGGTTTGAATCGCTAGTCCGTTGTGAGTCGCCCACCTTTGGGGTTATTTCTCCCTGTGATTTTATTCCTTGTGCAGAACAAAGTGGTCAAATTTTAGAATTGGGTAGTTGGATATTTCAACAAGCATTATTGGATTTAAAACGCATGCGCAATCAAGGCATGGAGAATATTTGTTTATCGTTAAATGTATCACCAGTGCAGTTATTACATACCAATGTCTACGAACAGCTTATGTCACTCATTATCGAACTCAACATCCCACCCTCAGCCATTAAATTGGAACTCACAGAAACTGCGCTAATACACGATCCTCAAACCATTTGTAAAGTGTTTAATGCCTTTAAACAAGAAGATGTACAAATATGGCTTGATGATTTTGGTACTGGTTTTGCCTCACTCAGTTTGTTGCGAAAATTTAATATCGATGGCCTTAAAATAGACCGAAGCTTTGTCAATGGAATCGCAGATAATAACGATGACTTCACTTTATGTAGCGCTGTTATTGCCATGGCTCAACGTTTGGGGTTGCACATTGTCGCAGAAGGCGTTGAAACCGAAAGTCAGTTGCAAATATTGAGTCAACTCGGTTGTGATGTGGTGCAAGGGTATTTACTGGGTAAACCTCAAACCTTAGAACAAAACTTAAGTCTGTGGAGTTAACTCATATTGCGATCTCCCAACAAGTAAACCCACATACTGAAGTCGCATATTGATTTGCAAATTGCAAATCAATATGCGACTTTACCTTATGCGCAGAGGCGATGAACGAATGTGTCAGTTATAAGCAATTGATATTTATGTTGAATAGTCGTATTGCATTTTGGCTTAACTTTTGCGATATCTAGGTTAGTAACATAGTTGGTATGACCAAGAAAAGTGCTCCAGTAAGCATGCATAAGCAATGATTAACATGAGGTGACGAATGTCCAACGCTACAGAAATTACCGCATGTCCTATCATGCAACTCAGCACGCTCAATACGTTAGAAACCGATTTAGGCTCAGATACTTATCAACATCTTTTGAGTCTGTTCGAACAAGAATTAACCGAACTACATGCTCAATTGCACATTGCCGCGGAGCAACATCAGTTTCAAGACATCAATAATGCCACTCATATCCTCAAAAATACGGCCGCGTTATATGGTGCCGATCGTTTATCTGCCTGTGCTGCATCGGTATATCAACTCAAATCCAATCAACCATACATTGCGCAAACTCAACAGTTAATAGGCATCATTAACGAGACATTAACTCAATATAAAGCACACATAAACTCGATAGCAGAGTAGGGAGTCGGGCATGAATACAACTCATAAACCGCTGGTATACGTAGTAGAAGACAGTTTATCAAGTGGTGCCTTGTATTGCAGTCAGCTGCAAAAAGCCGGCTTTGACACTCAACACTTTGTCGATGGTTATTCGGCTTTAGTAGCGATAAAAGCAAAAATGCCAGCGGTACTCGTACAAGATGTATGCTTACCTGACATTAGCGGATTAGAAGTGCTTAAATATGTCAATAAACAAGAGGTTGCTGCTAAAGTTATTATTATTACTTCTAACAGTTCAATTGATGTTGCCGTAGACGCTATGCGCCTTGGCGGTTACGACTTTATCGAAAAACCGTTTACGTCAGAGCGTCTTATTACCTCTGTTACCAATGCAATAAAACAACAAAATCAAGATTTAAAAACCGTTGAAGTTGAGCCAACAGCCACCTCGCTTGATAGAATCAATTTTATTGGTGAATCATTATCAATGCACACTGTGTTTCGTTTACTCGAAAGTGCGGCGCGCAGTAAAGCCAGTGTGTTTGTTACCGGCGAAAGTGGTACAGGTAAAGAGGTGTGTGCCCTTGGGCTTCATCAAGCCAGCGCGCGCGAGCAAGGTCCTTTTATTGCCATTAACTGTGCCGCTATTCCTGCAGAATTATTTGAGTCTGAGTTTTTTGGCCATGTAAAAGGTGCATTTAGTGGGGCATTAACCGATCGTAAAGGTGCTGTTGAAGTGGCTAATGGTGGCACGTTGTTTTTAGATGAAATTTGCGAAATGCAATTAAACCTACAAGCAAAATTATTACGTTTTTTACAAACGGGAACGTTTTGTAAAGTCGGCAGTAGCGAAGTATTACAAAGTGATGTGCGCATAGTGTGTGCAACCAACCGTAATCCTGCAGAAGAAGTCGGTGAAGGGCGCTTTCGTGAAGATTTATATTATCGACTTAATGTTATCCCTGTGGTCCTGCCAGCACTGCGTGAGCGCGGTGAGGATATCTTATTATTGGCGCACCATATTTTAAAGGCGAAAACGACTGAAAATAATAAACAATTTGAAAACTTTAGTGACGAAGTAAAGCAAACATTTATGCAATATGATTGGCCTGGTAACATCCGTGAATTGCAAAATGTGATTGAAAATATCGTGGTGATCTATGATGGTCAAAGCGTACAACCAGACATGTTGCCGAGTAATTTTGGCCACAATGTCGTTAATCAAGCTCAGTATTCACCGCACAATCAAATGGCCCAAACTAATATTTCCACAATGGCTAGCACGCCATTAAGATCCCAAGCGTCAACACCCGAACAAAGCTCTGCGCCTAACAACATTATTCAACTGTGGATAGTCGAAAAAAATGCCATTGAGGATGCCATAAGTCAGTGTGGCGGTAATATCCCTTTAGCTGCCGCATATCTTGGCATAAGTGCATCGACGATATACCGTAAAATGAAAAGCTGGGCTGAAAATTAACCTGAGAAATCATCTGCGCATAAAATCGCTATGTTTCTGTATTGATAAAATCACCTTAAGGTGATTTTTTTGCGAGTAATGAAAACTTAAATGTGAGTATTTATCAGTGAAATTATTTGAGCTATAAAGTTTACTTTCTCATTCCTAGATTGCTTTGCAAAATGCGAATCAACTTGTGCATTATTCTGTGGCAAATAGAAAAACAATCAAAAAATAAAGTTATATTACTGTTTTAAAAGGTTAATTATTTTTGGCTGGTTTCCTGCATTCATCATTGCACAGTCTTAAAAGACGCGTTAAATGACAGGAGCGAGCGATGAAAAAAATTCTTTGTGCAACCTCAATATGGTTATTGTTATTGAGTGGAACCGTATCAGCCGCGACCAATGGCCTGGATTTTATCGAAACGGCAGACGGTCGTCAATCTGATAAAATTCGCGAAATGGTACAGTGGACTCACTCCCGTTTAGTGTTTAAAAAAAGCATTTCAAGAGTCGCCATTGGTCAAGATGCCATAATGCAGGTTGAAGTGTTAGACAAAAATGAAGTGCTGGCACTGGCTAAAAAAGTCGGTCGAACCAGTCTCATTGTCTGGTATACCGATGATTCTTCTGAAACGTTTTTATTTAGTGTTACGGAAGATTTGAGCGTATTACGCCAGGCACTGCATGATATTCATCCCAAAGTGCGTTTAACCTTAGCGCCAGACAGAGCGGCACTGGTATTACGTGGCCGAGTCCCTACCGTTAGATACAAAATGGCAGCAGAATCAGCTGCACGTCATTATTTAGATGCAGGTAATAATCAGTCAATAGACAATAACTTAGTGGTTAAATCATCAAACGATCTACTCGCTGGGTTAAGCCAAAATATTCGTTTACCATCATTACAACAACGTAAATCCCCTGGGTTAACCAAAAGTAATGCGGCCATCATCAATTTAATCCAAGTAGATTTATTGCCGATGAACATTACTGAAAAAGTTAAAAAGGCGATTAATCAATTAGGGGGGCAATCAGTTAATGTCAGTCGCATTCAAAAAGGCGATTTGCCTAACGATCAGGCCGACACCTTATTGCTTAGCGGCCAAGTTGAAACCCAGGTGGATTTAGTCAGAGTGTTGAATCTAGCGGCACGATTATTTACTGGCGATAGAGTCAATACTGTGACAGGTAAATTAGATAGCGACAGTAATGACATTACTGTGGTTGCCAATGAATCAGGTGGACTGATTAACTCAGGGCAACAGGGCAACAGAGCAGGGTCGACAACCAGCAACTCTACGACAAGTTCAACTGGTAATAACGTTCAATCAAATATTGCCCGCGCGAAGTTATTGTCGATGGCCAACGGCAGATTACTCTCTACCATTGAGGTACGCGATTTACCGCAAGTACGTGTGGCCATTCAAATGTACGAAGTCAATCGCCGCAGCTTAACCCAATGGCGCCCTGACTTTTCATTAATCACCAATGGTTACAATAAGTCGGGAGGTAACTTTGGCCTCGAAGGTGCGACTAACCAGGCATTAGGCTCAGGTCAGGTTGAGAATGCACTGCAAGTATTAGGCGGCGCCTTAGTTAATAACTTTCAAGTTGGCGGCAGTGAGGTGGCATTTGATTTACTGTTTTCGTTGCTTGAAAAAGACGGGATATCTCGAACACTTTCGCGTCCTAATTTAACCGTATTAGCCGGCGAAAAAGCGGTATTTCGCGCTGGCGGTGAAGTGCCGGTACCGACATCATTTTCACCCAATGGCATCAGCAGTGGTGATACTGGCGGCAATAGCCAAGGGGTATTTAGCGGTACAGAGTTTAAGTCGTTTGGTATTGAACTTGGCGTGCGCGCCATGGTTGATGAAAACGATCTGATCACCCTGGATTTAAGCCCGAGTATTTCAACGCCCGATACCTTATTAACTCAGCAAATTTCATCGAGTACAGGGTCATCATTAACCACCAGTGCGTTTAATGTAAGAAACTTAACCACCAGTACCCGCTTGCGTGATGGACAACCCTTAATTATTGGGGGATTAGTCAGCCGTGATATCAGTGACTCACGTGACTTTGTGCCAGGTATTAACGATGTACCTTTATTAGGAAAATTAACAGAATCATCACAAGAGGCGGACACCGCCCGCGAACTGATTATTATTGTCACGCCAACGTTAGTACGTGAACCGCGACATGATGTGGCCTTATGGCAGTTCGAGTCTTCAACAGAAATGCTGCAAAGCATGCAATATTAATCACAATAGAGGATTAACTGATGAAAACATTATCTTATTTACATATTGGTGCTTTATGCGTTGTTGCGTTGGCTAGCAGTGCTTGTACCAACACCAATAACACTAAACAGGTTTATCAACCTGATGATCAATTAGAGACTTTATTGTCAAAATACAATGTGAAGGCATCATATGGTATTCATTGCCAAGGCTATCAAGGCGTGGTGAGTGATTGTGGACGACTGGCTAATGACTTAGGTGCGTTATCGATGAGCTACCCACAACATCAAAAAATCGGCTTTACGTCTGCCATTGTGTATCACCAGGTAGGCCAGAAAATAGACAGTCAAATGGTGTTAGACCGTCTATTGTCACAACAAAATCCGATGTCTGAAGTGGCGATTTTACGCAGTCAAATTGCCATGCAAGAAGGTAACATTAATCTCGCTAGAACCGTTTTAGAGCGCCAGGTGCAGTTACAACCTGATCATCCTGAGTTACACGCGACACTGGCAGCCACGTATTATTTAGAGGGCCGATATAAAAAGGCAGAAGCGGTGATTGCCACCGCCGACAGATTAGGCGCGCCAGTATGGCGAACCAATTATCACCTAGGGCTGATACACGAAGCTCAGTCTCATTGGGCCCAGGCTTGTCACTTTTATGCAGATACATTGGATTCCTTGCCCGATCATCGACAGAGTTTATCTCGCTTATTGTACTTAAGTGATCATCCAGAATGCCGAGTCGCTTACAGCCGAATTTAAGCGCAGTCTTACACCTTAAAGCTTCCATCTGGAAGCTTTTTTTATTGGCGATTAAGCATATTGCAAACTCACATCCCAGGTTTCGCATTTTGCAAATCATTGTGCTGTTCAAATTCACTATTACTTAATACTCATATTATCTCCTTACATCTTAATTCACTTTGCTTGTATCTAACATCTTGTTTTTAAAAGTTAATTTAATTTATTTTATGAGTTTTTGATAATGGCATGCCCTTCGCAACTATCTAAACAGAGGCAAAGATAAGTAATGGGACATGTCTCTTAGTCATAGAGAATTCGATTCTCTACTCCTAACACAATCAACCCATTCGTTGATGTGAATAAGACAGAAACTAACTTGAGGTACACATTATGAAATCAATTAAATCAATGATCAAAAACAGCAAAAAGCAGGGCGGTTTTGTTATGACTTCAGAGTTGATTTTATTATCAACTGTCATGGCAGCAGGTTTAGTTATCGGCCTGACCACAATGCGAGATTCTGTCACTGCAGAGCTTGAAGATGTCGCCGAAGCGATTGGCTCGTTAGATCAAAGTTATGCATTTGACGGCATGATTAACGCCGAAAATACGGCTGAGATCAGTGGTTCTGGCTTTATTGATGCCGTGGATGTTAACGCCGGTGACGGTGCAACATTTACTTTTGTTGCTAGCGACTTTAGTGAAGCGGCAGTATCAATTTCAAATACGCCTAGTGCAGCAGGCGCTTCTCCTTCAGTAGAAGACGGCAGTTTAGATAATTAATGGTTAGTCTTGGTCGGTTGTCTCAGTGAGAGGCAATCGGCGCCTTCAATTAGATTAACAACACATCGAAGAGGTGCAACATGAAACGCAAATTCACAGGTAGTACAACGATAGCTATCGCACTATTCGTGACCTCTGGCGTGTTGGCATCGGCATTAGGTATTCGTCACATCGATAGGTTAACGACCACAACCGCATTGGTATTAACCCAAAACTTACAGGCAGGAGATGTCATTACACCCGCGACATTAGTTCGTCAAAAAACCGAGCAACAAGGTATTGATCAGAGTATCCAAAATCCACAATTACTGTTGGGTAAAACCATCAATGTTGCTAAACAAAGCGGAGAAGCGATTTATGCCAACGAATTAGCGACCCCTAAGGTCAAATCCTTGTCATACGCAGTGCCAGAAGGCCGGGTGCTATTCACGCTGAGCCAGCCGCCATCAGGTTTACCTTTTTCTAAATTAAACCAGGGTGATAGGTTCGATATTTTGGTGAGAGGCCGTACTAATGTGCGAACCGTTGCGCGTAATGTGCAATTAATTGGCCTACTTAAACCGCAAAGCAAAAGTATCGCTAATAGCGGCAGTAAAATAGAAAGTCTTAATGCAACAAACACCAAAGCGACGACAGGTAAAACTGCACTCGTTATGGCCGTAAGACCAGCCGATGTGTATCCACTTGCCAGCATTGGGGTTAACGACATTGTCACTATTGTGCTTCATAGCGCTTACGATATTGCCAATGGTACCCAACCATTATTAGGGATGGCTAAAACCCATCGTGAGGTGATTATTCATAGCGGTAATCGTCGTAAAACTGTCAGCATAGCGCGTGAATAAAGCTTATTAATACAACACGTAGGAGGTGAGGTATGTTTCATTCAGCCCAAAACATTTTTACTCCAACAGTACACAATGTGATGTCGATGCCTAATGACGAAATGCGTCGTCTTAAGCAGCTGCTCCATAACAGCTTAATTGATGATATGGAAAACGATGACTCACTTCATTTAAAACAGCCCGCACAGCTTAAAACGCAATTACATGAGCTTATCGAGACTCTACCAGGTCAACAGCAACAACCCATGAACATGGCAGACAAAAGTTTGTTAATTCAACAAGTCATGGAAGAATTACAAGGCTTAGGCCCTATTTCAGAGCTCATGCTCGATAATGCCGTCACTGACATCTTAATTAACGGTCCTTTTTCCATTTGGGTTGAACGTCATGGTGTATTACAACAAACCCCGCATACCTTTGACAGTGAATCACACTTAAGACGCTTTCTCGAGCGCATCGTCAGTGCGCAAGGCCGTCAGTTAGATGCCAATAACCCTATGGTCGATGCCATGCTGGCTGACGGAAGTCGTTTACATGCGGTTATTCCGCCTTTATCAAGTATTGGTGCGGTGGTATCAATCCGCCGGTTTCATCACGAAACCATCAGTGCAGAAACACTCGTTAGTAGCCGCTTTATCAGTGATGACATTTTACAGTTTTTAGAAAAAGCTGTGATCGCGGGTGTTAATATCGTCATAGCCGGTAGCGCTGGTGCAGGTAAAACCAGCTTACTCAATGTCATCTCTAGCTTTATTCCTCGCCGTGAACGGGTAATTACCATTGAAGAAACGGCTGAATTGCAATTACAACATCCACACGTCATCCCACTTGAAAGCCGTAGCACCAATGGTGAAGGCAATGGTGAAGTGTCGTTACGCGCGTTAGTGAAAACCGCCCTAAGAATGCGTGCCGATCGCATTATTGTCGGTGAGGTAAGAGGCGGAGAGGTGTTTGACATGTTGCAGGCCATGAACTGTGGTCACGATGGCAGTTTAACCACAGTGCATGCCAATAATCCTAAAGATGTGATTAATCGATTGCGCTCACTTGCTCAAATGGAAGAGGCATCAATTAGCCGCGACACCATTGACCAAATGATCAACTCATCAATTCAGGTCATCGTGCAAGTGAGACGCTTTAACGACGGTAGTCGACGAGTGGTGAGTGTCTGTGAAGTGGTTCAAAGCGAAGAGAACACCCAGGTAAGACCGTTATTTGAGTTTAAGCACAACACAGAACATGCCAGTAACCGCATTGTAGGCGAACATGTATGTTGCGCTGAATATTGTCATTTAAGCGAAACTATTGCCGCTAAAGGATTTGATGTCACTGCCTTAAACCAACTGTTCACAGGAGTTGACTATGCCTTGGTATGAATGGCTTATTTTTATGGTGCTAATTATCGTGATGCTAATTTGTGCCAAAGAATGGTGGCAAGACAGTGAACTTAAAAACACCTGGTCTTCGACATCGACAAAAAGTGCATCCGGCTTTCAGCAAAAGTTACGCTTGTTAGATATTAATCTGGCACCCATTAGCGTGATATTAGGCATTATTAGCTTGTCTGTTTGCACCTATGTCGTCATCAATTATGCCTTTCCCAAGCAGCAAGGTATCGCGATTATAATGGCGCTTGCCATTATGCTGAGCAGCTATTTTTTACTTGATGACTTAGTGATCTGGCGTACTAAAAAAGTGGAAACCGAATTAGTCGATGCCATGGACACCATGCATTCATCATTACAAGCAGGCTTATCACCACTGCAAGCCATTTCAACGGCCGCCAATTTAGCCAAAGGGCCGTTAAAAACCGAATTAACCGAAGTCGTTACCCGTTTGTCGTCTGGTTACGATGCTAGCCAAGCTGTGCATCGATTAGTGAGTCGTTACAACACCGAGGGAACCCGTTTGTTTGCCCAAGCATTAGTCGCGAGACATCAAACCGGTAGCGATTTTAGTGCAATGCTCCAAGCTGTGAGTCAATTAATGCGCCAACGTATTGAGCAATATCAATATATTAATAGCCAAATGTCAGCCACGCGCTACGCCGCTATTTTTTGTGGGCTAATGCCTTATGCACTTATCCCGTTATTTATGTCGCAGGAACAGCAATGGTTTACTCCATTACTTGAGCATCCCAATGGTGCTAACTTTTTAAGCACAGCATTATTTCTCCAGATCGTTGGGTTCTTTTGGTTACGTAAAGTATTAAAGGCCAATGTATGAATATTTCACTGTATGCAGACATTATTTTAGGGTTGCTGTTAATCGCAACCACCTGGTTATTCTATCTTTTTCATAATACTCGAGTGGATGATAAAGACATCACCACGTTAAGTGAAATTGTGCCGTTAGAGCGAATTTATCCCGCCACGCTCATTCGTCAGGCGGGCTTGTCAGTGTTACGTAATCGCATGTTGTACTGGTCGATTAAAATCAGTTTAGTGTTTGTCACTATTATGATGTTGTTTGAGTTTATGTCTCAGGTCAGTCTATGGACAAAAGTGGGCATGACGATAAGCGCATTTTTAGGGCTCGATATTTGGTTGTTGTTGAAACGCCAGGTGAGAAAACAGCGCATTAATCATTCGTTAGAGTTTTTTATCAGCCTCCTCATCGTGTATTTAAAATCGGGTACCGCATTAAGCCAGGCATTTAGATTGTCTGCAGAGTATGGCTTAGCCAAAGATCATCCCTTGGCCGACGAACTATTATTGTTGTCGTTAGAAATCGAGTCTGGACGAGATCGTGAAAGGGCATTTGAAGATCTTGCTAGCCGAACGGGAGTGCAAAACTTAACAAAACTGGCCGCCATTATTCATATTGGCCTGCAAATAGGCTCACCACTGGTCAATTGTTTGCAGTCGCAATTAAGTTCAATACAGCAGCAACGCCAACAGATTGTGAATGCCAAAATTAACCGCAAATCGTTAGAGTTATTATTGCCAATGCTATTAGTGTGTTTTCCAATGTTTTTAGTCTTGGTCTTTTTCCCGGCAGCGATTCAATTCATCGACTTATTAACCGTATTAGGCGATCTAATATAAGGCAGACCAACATGAATCATGCAACGTTAACGGCTCATCATCGCCAAGCTGGGTTTGTATTAACCATAGAGCTGATTTTAATTACCACTATTTTAATTATTGGCAGTTTTGTTGGGATCTCCGCTTTAAGAAATGCACTCGTAAAACAACATGTTGCCCAGAAGGACCGCACTATCACGGTGTCAGACAGTAATGGCATTAAATTAGGTAAAATGTTCAGTTTAAATGAACATGAAACCCCGATTATTCCATTTATCGATAATAGCGTCGCGCCATTAGCGCCCGATCCAGCACATCAAAATTTTAGGGCTTTGTTAGGAGTAAGAGATGACCGATTTACCTCAAGAGAGCCAGTGTATTACGACGCGCCTAATTGTACAGGTAACCCATGCATTAAAGGCATCAGTGATGAAACCTCAGACAGTGTCGGAGTGGATGGCATTAATGGTACCGGGGCAGTGAGTTATTTTCATGCGCTTCAAGGTGGGCCTAATTATGCTATTGGCCGCGCAAACAATACTGTGACTGGGTATTTATTTCGTTCAACACCGCAGCAATGCCCGGTGAATATCAGCCAAATTGAGTCACGCTATTTATCGCAAAAAGTGGTCTCAGGTATGCCATGCGAGTCATTTAGTGTAGAGCAAGCCGAAGCCGATGTAAGTTGCCTGGTGGGGGTAGAGTCGGGGTCATCGATCATTAATATCGGTCCCACAATTGATAACCCTGTGTGCGATCAATGCCCTGCAGGTACCGAGGCACAAGGGGACACGTTAGACAGAAATCGCTCAGCGATAGGACCACTCATCAATACTGTTTTTAGTACGTTATCGTTAACCGGTTTAGTGCCCAATGTCGATGTCACGTTAGGCGAGGTATGTTGTCCTATTGGCACTCGATTAGACGAAAACAACGATCTCACCAGCTCTGTCACTTACATTGCATTAGCTACAGCCTTTGATCTGCTAAACGTTAACTTAATCGACAATCCTTTGGTCTCAAATTTACTTGCAAGTTTGGGCATACAACAAGGGACACTCAATTGTGTCGCCGATATTAATTTGCTCAGTGCAGAGCAAGTGGTTGATCCATTTAACGATAATCAAAATGTATTACAACGTTTTACTGCGCCATTTAAGGTTAATTTACCGAGTATCAATAACGAAGATAGCTGGATTTATGTCGCGCCAGATGGCGAAGGCGATAACAGCGGATTATAGGGGGAATAGGTTATGCCGCAATTACATGAGCAAACGTTGCAACAAATGTACTTAGCGTCGTTATCTGTCATTGCGGCGCATAATGAGGACAAATCAAATCAATTACTCACCCAGTTAAAGGGGGACACCCAATCATTATTAGCTTGTACATGTCGGCCATTAAAGGTGTCGGAGCTGCATATGCTTGAGTTTTGCCGCGACGTATTAACCTGTTTGTCTAAAGAATCAACACCGAGTCATGTGCAGCATAAAATTGATCATCTCGATATTGCAGACTGTTCTAACGATGATAATGCCGCGCCACTGGCTGACGAAGAACTTGCGTTTATTCAGCAGCAATTTAATGATTAGTTGAGTCATGATCACATATTGTCAAAGCCAGTAAATGGTATCCTACAAAACCTAACATCATGGTCATCTGTCGAATCATTCCATGCCAGCAACAGATTAAAATGAGTATTGCATGACTTTATGTTAGCCACACTTATCGTTCATCAAATTCCCCTTATGCCTTTTTTAAGTTTTACTTATATCTGCCAAACCCTCGACAATTCTATCCAACATTATCCAAATGCTATCGAAGCAAACGTCCATTCTTATGGCATAACCTTAGCTCATCTTAAATCTCTGAACTATGAACTCTGATATCCGATCATATTGCAGTGATGAGTGCACTGACGAAAATTGTGATGAATTCGTCGCTGTTTAACAATCAACTCTCGCAAATTGCTCATCATTTGCAAAATGCGAATACAGCGTTGCATTTTGCAAATCTACTACGGTGTTAAAACCCAAATCAAACCACTTGCTTAAATTAAATTATAAAAAACAATGGCTTAATTTTTTATTGAGAGTTGGCATCCTACCTGCAAAATCTTAATCGAGTTCCAAATAACTCTTAATTTAAAACAACACCGAGGTGACATATGAAAAAACTACATATCGCAATCGCAGCATTATTATCTTCTTCTGTAGCTATGAGCCCATCATTTGCAAGTGAAATACGTGGTGATGTTGATGTATCACTCGTTATTGGTGAAGGCTGTGCCGTAAACGGTACTGCAGATGCCGGTGCTGGTATTAATAAATTTGGGTCAGTCGATTTTGGCGAGCAAAGCAACTTAGACCTGTTTATTGATGCTGAATCGGCAGGTGCAGCAGGTGCAGGCAGTATTGAGCTGACGTGTAACACCAGCTTAGCGTACAGCGTCGCGCTTGATGATGGTTCAAACCCGCAGGCCGGTCAACGTCGCGTATCTCGCGGTGGTTTAGATTTTGTGAACTATGAACTTTATCAAGATGCAGCCCGTTCGGTGCGTTGGGGGGAAGGTCCACAGTCACAAGCCTTAACCGGAACCGGCGCAGTACAACCATTAACTATTTATGGTCGTGTATTAGCAGGACAAACCACACCGGCGGCAGGTAACTACTTAGATACAGTGCGCATGACTATCTCGTGGTAAGCAACCTGCAGGGCGTCATTTTAACTCAGTAAATGACGCCGCATTCTTCATCAAACGAGGATGAAACAATGATGACCAAGACATTAATCGCACTACTCAGTATGACCCCGCTGATTGTCATCGCTGAACAAGCTCAAGATATTAGCGAAATTAGCATACAGATTGAACAAGGCTGTGTGTTAGACAACGGCAGCGGTGTTACGGCGTTTGGTGCGATTAATTTTGGAGAACTGAGCAGTTTAACATATGGAGCACAAGCCACATCGACACCCGGAAGTGGTTCTATCGGCTTTAGATGCTCCCCTAATTTAAGTTACCGAATTGAACTCGGCAACGGGTTAAACGGCACCGACAGTAGCAACCGCTTGTTACTCAATAACGTGACCGGAGAAACCGTGCCATATCAATTATTTCAAGACCCTGGACGTGCGCAAATATGGGACAGCACTAATGCCGTCAGCGGTAACGCCAGTGGATTATTTGAATGGCTGCCGATATACGCCGCTATTTCGCCTCAAGCCGTGACTCCCTCAACCGGGAACTACCAAGACAGCGTAGAGGTTGTACTTATTTTTTAAGGAGAAACAAAAATGAAGCATTTAGCATCGATGATAGTCGCCAGCGCATTAGTCATGAATCCTCTCAACCTTACTGCCGCTGAGTTATTGATTTCACCTGTGAATATTGATATTGCCCCAGGCGAAAAGGCTGCCCTACTCAAATTGCAAAACAACAGTGATGCCGCAATGAAAATTCAAGTGCGTGTGCGTCAATGGGACGCCCACAACAGCATGTTAGATAAACCCAAAGTCGTTGTGAGTCCATCATCACTGAATATTTTACCGGGCAAACAGCAAGTGGTGAGAATTGTTAACACCGGCCCCGCAAGTGATATAAACAACGAACGTTTGTATCGGGTATTTTTAGATGAAATACCAGATATGCAAAACACTTCAGATCAAGGGTTATTATTGCAAGTTCGTTATGCTTTACCGTTGTTTATTGGCGGCCCAGACTTATCGGTCTCGCGTACTGATAATTTTGACCAATTAACCAGTATCTGGAACCGCGCGTTAACCTATTCGTACAACAAGCAATCCAATCAGTTGGCCTTTAATAACCAAGCAAACGGCCACGCCAGAATATCTAAAGTTCGTTACACCAACGGCAGCGACAAAGAGAGTGTTGTATTTGGTGGCTTACTTGGTTATGTCCAAGCCAACAGTGAGGCAGCGTTTAATGTGTCGCCCGTTGCGCTTACCTCTTCGTCGAAACTATTCGCAGAAATCAATGGTGTCGATGTGGAGATTAACCACGATGGGAGGTAACAATGAAAAAACTAACCAAAGTTATCTTAGTCGCTGCAAGCACCTACACTAGCGCAGTTTCTGCTGAAACCTTATATTTAGACGTGTACCTTAATGGCGTCCAGGTTAATCAACTTATTGAGTTTAATCATATCCAAAATCATTTTTGGAGCACCGAAGACGTACTAGGCGAATCATCATTAGCTGAGTATGCCAGTGGCTTAAGTGGTCGTGTAGACTACTGTAATCTACAAGCCGTATCGTGTGTATATAGCTACGAAACTCAACGCCTTTATCTTACCGCTGACATCGATTTATTTCCTGCCCAGGTGATTAACAGTAAAAAAAGAACCTCCATTCCTATTACACGCTCAAGCGGTGCCCTGGTGAATTACGATATGTATTATCGTGATTACCAATCTGGCACAACCACCGTTGATTTACTGCAACAATGGCGTGCATTTGGTGACTGGGGCGTATTCGAAACCACGGCAAATTACCGTAAAGAGCTCGGTGGAAGCGATAACAGCACCGTTGATGAAGGGATGATCCGCTACGACAGTTTTTGGCAATATAACGACGAAGAAAATATGCGTTACTGGCGTGTCGGTGACATGATCAGTGGCGGTAATCCTTGGGCTCGTCAAGTCAGAATGGGCGGGATTAAACTGTCGCGTCGTTTTGAGCTAGATCCACAATATGTAAGTTACCCATATCCTGAATTTATCGGGAGTGCTGTATTGCCGTCAGATGTTGAAGTGTTTGTTAATAATTACAAAATGTATTCAGGCAATGTAGAACCCGGTAACTTTATTTTAGACAGCGAACCCACGGTGAATGGTTTCGCCAGTGCTAGTATTGTCACCACTGACATTAATGGCCAGGCGGTTAGCCGAGATTTACAATTTTATGTTGCGCCAGAGCTGCTTAAGCAAGGCGTGTACGATTACGACCTTAACCTAGGGGTACTAAGACAAGGTTTTGGTCTTGACTCATTTGACTATGACTCAGATCTCACCGCCATTGCCGATGTACGTTACGGCTTAAGCGACAACATGTCGGTGTCTTCGCATGCCGAACTGAGCAAAGATGTGTACAACGTAGGTGTAGGCACCGATTTTACCCTGGGTAATCTGGGGGTATTTTCGTTTGCGGCCGCCCATGGTCAAGACAGTAACAACAGCGGTTGGTTAGGCCTCGCGGGTTATCGTTTTCAAGCTAATAACTGGGGTTTTTCTGCCCAAGTTAAGCAACAGCAACAAGGTTATCGTGACACAGGCTCAACCCAATTTGTGTCGCAAATCGAACGTGAAGTGCAAGCTAATGCCGCATACTCATTTGATAATGGCGTTTCTGTTGGTGTGGGTTATTTTGATATCACTAAGTTCGATGACGACAACCGTCGCCTGGTATCTGCTTTTTATAACCAGTCAATCGACACCGCTTCTATTTCAGCCAGTGTTAACTGGGATCCCGATCGCGACGATGTGAGCGTAGGGTTAAATTTTTCGATCCCATTTGGCACTCGTTCACGTGCTAGTGTCAGCCATGTCCGTGACAATAAAGGCGAAGACCGTACCGTAGCGTCAGCTTCATTTGCTCGTAATGGTAATCGTGGCTTTAGAGGCAACGTGAGTAATGTTGTCGGTACCAGCGACTTTTCAGCTAACGGTAGCTGGAGAGGTGACAAAGTTGAATTAACCGGCGGTTACTATAACCGTGGTGGTTCAAGTGGCCATTGGGGCCAGGCCTCGGGGTCGTTAATTTGGTCTAAAAGTCGTTTCTTGTTAGGTAATCGCGTCGCTGACACGTTTGCCGTGGTATCAACGGGCGGTATTGCAGATGTGCCGGTATTAATTGAAAACCAGGAAGTGGGTGAGTCAGACGATGACGGCATGTTACTGGTGACTGGGCTTGCATCATATAACCCCGTCAATATCAGTATTAATACCAAGTCATTACCGTTAGACACCAACGTGGTCAACGATCAAATACAAGTGATGGCTGCAGAAAGCCACGGTGTAGATGTCGACTTTGAACTGTATCAAACCAAAGCCGCCATTGTGATTGTAAACGACGAGCAAGGTCAGCCAATTCCCGTCGGGGCATTAGCGACCCTAAATGGTGAGCAAAATGGTGACTTTGTCGGCTGGGACGGTGAGTTATATCTTGAAAAGCTACAAGACAACAATACCTTAACCCTTATATGGGACGGTAAGCAGTGTGTACTTGAGTTTGCCTACAGCAAGCAACAAGATGACATTCCTGTTATTGGCCCATTGGTATGTGCACCTGAGATTGCTAATGCACTTGTCATGATTAATGATCAACAAGGCCAGCCTGTACCAGCAGGAACCTTGGCCATTATTAATGATCAACTTGAACCACAAGTTGTCGGTAAAAATGGTCAGTTGTCATTATCATCGCTCACAGCGCAAAACATCGTGACCCTTAACTGGGCTGACCAACAATGTTCTGCTGAATTTACTTATCGTAAAACAGATGAGCAAACACCGGTCATTGGCCCAATTACTTGTGAACCTAAACAGTTCATTGCAACTGTGATTGTTAACGACAGCAAAGGTAATCCAATTCCTGCTGGCGCAAGTGCCATCATTAACAGTGATGATCAACCACAAACAGTGGCGCATCACGGTGAAGTTTATCCGCAAGCACTACAAGCGGAAAATCAAATGGTATTGCAGTGGGATAATAAACAATGTTCAGTTGAATTTAGTTATACCCAAATCAATCATCAAAAAGCCATCATTGGGCCATTGGTATGCCGTCAATCAGACAGCATGGTTAATGTTACATCGCCAGAAGCCAATCCTGACTCAACGCCTAAAACACTGGAGGTCATCAACACGGTTGCGATTGATATTGAGCCAACTCATATCGACGAGCAAGTTCATGCAGACGGGCAAACTCATGTAGAAGAAAATGCAACACAAACCTCGGTTAACACTCAGGTGTCTGTCAGTGCTGAGGCAACCATTGAGACTCAAGCCGTTGTAGATACTCAAACTGCTGTGAGTATTCAAGCAACCGTTAGTACTCAAGCGAGTGTTAGTGCTCAAACAACCGTTAGTGTTCAAGCAACAGCAAGTGCTGAGGCTGCAGTAAGTACCCAGGCAGCTATTAGCACTCAAGCTAGCGTTAACGCCCAAGCTGTTATCAGCGAGCAACGTCAGCGCAGCATAGGCCAGAGGTTCATCACTACCACAGTGCAACACATAGCTTCACAGCTCACGTTAACCGCTCAAAAACGGGAGATAGCGTTAAGCGAAAATGGAGTTGCTAGCGTTGAGATGGACCAAACTGATAACGATGGCTTTATCGTAATGGCACAGCAATTTGTCACCAATACTGGCCAATGGCTTTATGAAAACAAACGGATTGATGAAAACACGTGGATTGAAGAGCAGCAAGTCATGCTTTATACCGCTATCGTAGATAGTCAAAACACGGCAGAGGTTAAAACGACGCCGCATAACATGATGGCTCCTAAATCAACAGTTCCACAATCATCTGCTTCAGCGGCCGCTAAGGTAACCGTAAACAACCAATGGCTTAATCAAGCAACGATTGCAGATATTGACATTAATCGCACAAACCAAGTGTTAATGGCAAAGAGCAACACGTATGCAGTTAACACTTTAAGTAAAAGCATTGCCTCCATGGTGTTCATGCCGAACGCGCCCAACCGGCACAAGCTGCAGCAGCGGTATTACGCCAATATTCATCGTTTGAAACATCATCACTCCAAGCTCAAACAAGCACCACCACAACGATATTTAATGCATAAACAACGCACAAGTGACATTACACAGCAAAGTAAAGGGGAAACAGTATGAACATAATAAGCAAACTGTGTTGTACAGCCGTCATGGTGTTCACAAGCCAACATGTTTACGCAGACTGTGTCGTGGGCGGTAACAGTAATCAAAACTTAGGCACGTTTAGTTCTGCCGCAATCTCAACCGGTATTGTACAAACGTCATTTAGCTCAGACTTTGGTTGCTCTGGGTTTGTTAATCTATTAGATTTTAACGAAATTGATGCCACGTTAGTGGGTGCCAATTTTCAGTTAACCGCTGCAAATGGTGATGCAGTGCCTTATACACTTTATACCGCGCCAGAACGTACCGACCCATTTACCCTTAACGAAACTGTCAGTTTTGGCTCTTTCAATCTATTGGATTTACTGGGCCTATTTGGCGACGATGGCACCATTCCTATTTACCTGTCTACAGGAACCGCGAATGTGGGTGTGGGTACCTATAACGACACCATCTCAGTGCTATGGCAATGGGATTATTGTTCAGGTATTGGTTTATTAGGTATCTGTTTAGGTCGCGACAATGGCAGTGCTACCGTGATGATTAATGTGCAACTTACCGTGACAGAAAGTTGCAGCGTACAAACTTCAGATGTCTCACTCGGCACTGTGTCTTACCTAGGTGTGGCTCACAGTGCCATATTGCCGTTAGACATCAATTGTACTAAGCAATTAAGCTATCAATATTATGTCGATGGCGGCGATAACTTTAATGCTGGCCAAAGGAACATGGCTTTCAATACCGACACCATCGCCTATAAAATCACTACAACCGACGGCAATACGTTAATCGGTCCAGACTTATCAGCCAGTGTTGCAGGCATTGGGATTGGTAATAACCAGGCATTTCAATTTTTGGTAGAAACATTGGTTGAAGATAGGTTCCCGCTACCTGGTGTTTATCGTGATCAAGTGAGGGTGATAGTCGAGTTTTAGACAGTATCCATTGATTTCGCCTTGTAGACTCATCTTCTGTGCCATGGATGGCACAATCAACACAGCATAATTAATCACACCCCCCTTTAATCTTCATTTATGGCAACCCGCAAATCCCTATGAACTACCACATTGGCTCATAAGACATGAGTAGCCTAATTATATGTAACTATTACATGATTAATTTGAAGGTGATTCGTGTTGCTGACAATAGTGGCTTAACTGAGTCATGACCTGCTCAAAGTTGAACGTGAGGTCTTTAATTAATTGCTCATCAACACTACTATCGTTTGCAAAATGTTCTATTTGTTGGCAAATCTCAGCTAACTTTATCGCAGCCACTGACTTTGATGCTGATTTCAATCCGTGTGATTGAAATGATAAATCAGCATAGTTTTGGCTATCTGCGTAGGCTTTTATCAGCTTAACTTGCTCGCCTGCAGTTTGGATAAATGCATTGAATACCATGCTATGTACGTCTGTGTCATCGCCAAGCATTGAAACTAATAATGACATATCAAGTTGATCATACATGGCAGTCGAAGGCTCAACTGAAGGGGTATGTTCAATATGTGCATTAATGGCTACTGACGAGTGTTCAATTAACAGTGTTTTAAGTTGAACTAACTCTACTGGTTTAGTTAAAAAACCATTCATGCCAACGGTATAACAGTCATCAATATTCTTTTTAATGATATTGGCTGTCACCGCAATGATAACTAAATCATTTAACCGTTTGTGTTCACGGATCCTTTTTGTTAACTCTAAACCGTCTAACAATGGCATTTGAATGTCGGTCAATAAAACATCAAAAGTATTATCTTGTAAGATTTGCCAGGCTTGCTCACCGTTACTCACAAAAGTTGATTGCACACCTAATAGGGTTAATTGCTGCTTTAATACTTGTTGATTAGTAACCTGATCTTCTGCAACCAACACTTTTAAAATAGGTAAAGCATCTGCATTAGTATGTTCTGAATTTTCTGTGGCGACCTGTTTATGTGAGGCTATAGTAGATTGTTCAAAGCTGTTAAATAACAAGTTAAAACAAGAACCTTGATTAACTTCACTTTGTACAGTTATCTTACCTTGCATGCGTTCTACTAATTCTCTGGTGATCACCAAACCAATGCCAGTACCATTAATTTTGCTGGTTTCAGCACCTAAACGGTCAAATGGTTTAAATAAACGAGACTCATCTTCTTCAGTAAAGCCATAGCCAGTATCAGCTACGCTAATACTGCATTGACGATTGTTTAACACATTACAACGAATGTAAATCTTACCTTGAGGTTTATTATATTTAATAGCATTGGACAATAGGTTTAACATCACCTGCTTAAAACGACGTTCATCGATATAAAAACACAGGCCATCAAGACTATTTAGTCCTTCAAGGTGGAGTGAAATTGATTGTGCGTTAATGAGTTCATTTACAAACTCTACAGATTCTTCAATAACACGTTTAATCGGCACATATTCAAAATTGAACTGCATATTGCCAGACTCTATGGCCGTCAAATCCAGGACATCATTGATGAGTAAAAGTAAGTGTTCTCCAGCGCCGTAGATTCTTTTGGCATTATTTTTTTGGATTTCGCTAGCACTTTGATCATAATCGTACAGCTGAGCCAAGCCTAAAATAGCATTAAGTGGCGTACGCAGTTCATGGCTCATACTGGCCATAAAATCTGACTTTGCTTTACTAGCAGATTCAGCCTGGATCCTTAAACTATTAAGTTTTTGCTGATTACCCGCAATGTCATTGACCATTTGGTTAAAGCCATGAATCACACTGCCAACCTCATTGTGTTGTTGCTTGTCGACATGACATTCAAAATCTCCTTTAGCTAAGCGAGTAAATGCATGTTCTAACGCACGTAGTGGGGAAGTGATCCGCAAGTCTACTAGCCATGCCAGGCCAATTAAAATGAGTAACAATATAGAAAATTGAATATAAATTAACGTGTAATGTAATTTTGATGACTCGTTAATTTCAGAAGTGAAATTAACCACTAAGGTAATTTTGGCGAGCGGTTTATCTAAAAACACTACATCTTGATTCAATAACTTATCACCGCGTTCAATAGCGCCATTCCATGAGTCAAGTGGATATAACTGATTACCTGTTTCAGCGTCAATTATTTTTATGGCTTTCCAATTTGGGTGTATTTCAAGTTGGTTATTGATTTCTTCATACAGCTCGGCATATTGTCGGGTCAGCAATGGCGTAGTAATTGAGGTTGATAGTTGTTGTAATGAACGCTGAGCCGTTTTAGATAGGCCATCATTAACCCAACGAGCTTGTTCGGGTAAGGTATAAAACACAAATAAACAAATTAGCATTATCCCGAACGAAAAAATCGCCAGATAACTTTGTGCCCGTAAACTTCTCCACCAATTAATTTTCGACATAAAATGAGCGTAACCCCCACTCTGTTAATTGTTGGTATTCATCCAACGTTGCTGTACTAGGTTGTATAATGGGGATGCCTGCAAGTAAATGTTTATACTTTTCACTTTGGCCAATGGCTAAAATAGCTTGTTGGACTTTGAGTTGAACAGCTGGATCGACTCGAGGATGAGCAACAATTGGATGACGACTAATTTCACGGGTGTGATACAAAATGGTTAACTTATCTTGTAAGTTTTGTGGCTGTTGCTTCAACGTACCTAACACACCACCGCCAGCTTTAGTGGTACCTAACGCCACGTTAAGGTAAACCGATGAATGGGTTTGTACATAAACTGGTTTTATCGATAAATCATATAATTGCGCCAAATCTGCACGCATCAATAATGAAGCTCCTAAGGCATTAGGGGCAGGGAAGGCAATCTCTTCATTTTGTAATTGGCTCAAGTCATCAATGCCACTGTCTTTTTTAACAACCAAAACGCCTTGAAGCTTACGTCCTGCATCTTTAATTAATGGAATATACCCTTGTTTTTCATTGGCGATCACACTGTGCCAAGGATTCATATAAGCAAAATCATAATCACCATTGGCAAATGCTTGCTCAAATACCGGGATTGACTCAACAGTGATAAGTTTAATTGTGACACCAGTTTGCTGACTCACTTCATCAAGTAAAGGCTGCCAAATGGCATTTAACTTTTGTGGCTCATACTGCGGTACAACGCCAAAAGTATATTCTTGCGCAAATAACCACGAGCTTTGAATTAAACAAAATATGATTAGTAAATACTTCATTGCCTCTCCCGTTAATCGCTTGTCATAACCATTATCTTAGTAAAGTTATACTTAAGTCACCATAAAATAATGATTTTTTGGTAAACTTTACCATTAAGCTACAGACATTATTTAATCATGATCAACTTTGTCTTGGTCAGCCAAACTGCAAAATATAAAATCAAAGTAATGAAATACCATGCATATAAAATGCCAGTTTGTATTTTTGGAGGTGTGTCAAGTTATTTATTTTTAGCGTGATTAGGAGAATATTGTTGAAATTATAATTATGATCAGCATTTGCTAAAGCAAACTTTACTTTCATAATTCGATGGTTTTTTATAGATTAAAATTATTTTTGTTTTCGCAATATGTCAAACCGTAAAGTCTTCAATAAAATCATTTCTTTGAATTTTGTACCAGACAATTAGACATTGTACTGGTTAACCCAAATACCAGCCCTCTGGCCGGTTTACGAAGGTTGTAGGTTTCATTAATGCCTTAGATATCAAATCCGTGTTCATACGTTTGTCTATGTGCCATCCAACAATCCGGCGATAACACTGCATCAGAGTGTTTTTGTTGTGTCGTTACCTTGTAAGCTCGTCACTGGGTAGCTTTGAGTCGAAGGTGGTGCATAATTTTACGAACGAGATAGCGACCAACCTGGTAGCCTTCCTTGCGCAATTTCTTCACCATTTCACGATTCCCTAAGCTGCCTCGACTTTGCTTAAATAGCTGGCAACAAGGCGATAAAGCTTCAGTGTTTAAAGCTTATCACGTTTACAGGGCGTTTAAGCCACTCTTAATTTATTGATCATACTGTCTCAAAATTAAGTGTCCGATGGAATTAGACCAGAACATAGAATATGACCAATGAAAAATTTTTAATGCTATCTCGAGTAAGATATAAAGCTATTTTACTTATAGACCAAATCCAATTAAGTTTTGAATATAAGCATTTGCGATAGGTTCAAACCCTGGCGTTTGTTCTAGCTTGCGATAACAGGCTTTGGCTTCTGGCCATTGCTGGGCTAACCAGTAATGTTGCCCCATTAATAATAAGGCTTGTCCTTGTTGTTGATTACGTTTTTGTCGGGCGTATTTGATTTCTGTTGCGGTGCCCATTGCTAATGCTTGTTGTCCTACTTTTTTCCATGCACTTATTGCTTTGTCGTTTTGTTTGAGTACCGCAAATAATTGTCCTTGAAGTAAATAAAAATCGTCGTATACGACGGTACTCAAATTGCTATCAATGACAAATGATTGCATAAAATCTAACGCCTGCTGATATTGACCAGAAAGCCACGCATACTGAGCACAAGTATAATCTTGTGTGGTAAAAACTTGTCGACTTTGTTGTGATTGAGATAAGCATTCACTGGCAAAGTTATAGGCTTTCAGATTACCTAATAAGTTAACATTTACGGGTGTTTTATCATCATTAACTAACCGAGCGATATCTATCGCGACAGCTGCTGCCATTGGATTATCTAATCCCATTTCACTCTGAGCTAAAATTTGCCAAGCGGCTAGATTATCTGGCGCACTTTTTAGCCACTGCTGTGCACTACTTTTAGCCCCTTGCCAATCCTCCAATGCTAATTGACTATAACTAATGAGTGGCCACCAATGTTGCTTTACTGGCGAGATTAATAGCACATCAATAACCGCTTGATATTGTGCTAACTGATAATGTGCATAACCGATAATGTAACGAGCTTGCACCAATAAAACTTGATCACTATTTGATACCAGTAACGGGGTTAGTACATCTATCACCATTTGATACTGATTAGATTTTAACAATGAATCAGCAAAGTTGATGGCTAAATTACTATCATTAGGATAAAGCTTGTATCCTCGAGTCCAACAGCTTAATGCTTCTGCTTGAGCTTCAGTATCACTCAAGATTTTACAGCCATACTTGAATACGGTTGGATGAGGTTTTTGTTGCTCAAGTAGTGGTTGAATTAAGCGGGAGGCGGCAGCATAATTTTCTTTTTCGTGTAATTGATTCACTTTATAAAGTTGATTCGACTCAAAATGGCTGAGCTCACGAGATTGAGCATTAACACCGACAAGTAAAAAGATAATCAATATGAAGGCTGTAAGATACTTCATCGTAAATTAATTGACCTTAAAGTTAATGGGAACATCAACAAAAACCTTAACGGCCTCACCTGATAATATTGCCGGTTTAAAGCGCCATTTTCGTGCAGCTTGAATAGCAGAATCATCAAATACTTTTGCAGGATTTGACTCTACTACATTCACTTGGCTTACCAAGCCATTAGCCTCAACTATTAATCGTAATAGTACTTTGCCGCCGTCTTTGTATTTTCGTCCTGCGATGGGCATTTGTGGTTGAATATATTTCAGTAATTCGGGTGGTTGATCGACATCTTTTATACCCATAGTCATCGGGCCTAGGCTGGGTAGGGGAGTGCTGTCCATTGAAGGTGCGGAAAAAACGGGTTGCTGTATTGGTGTGTCGGCGACATTAGCCATAATAGGTAAGTTCATTGTCAGTGGTGGCGCGACTTTTGCGGTGGTTTGGGTTAATTCCACCGTTTCTATTTTCGGTGATTTTGTTTTTTCGACTTCAGGTAAAGTCATTGCCAAAGTGGCAGGCTTACTATTAATTAATCGTTGTGAAGGTTTGTGATTTAAAGCGTTCGGCAGATAAAAACACAACAAAATGGTGAGTCCAATTGATAATAATAATCGGACGCTCACTATTGCTATTTTATAATGCGGCTTTTGTTTCATTAGTCACTCTCGGACGCAACAGAACTAAAGCTGATCCCGGCTTTTTTGGCTATATCGAGTACTTTTATGGTTACTCCAGTTGGGCAATTGGTATCCGCAACAATCAATAATTTTATTTTGGGTGTTTGGCTGACTATTTGCTGTAACTTACCGGGTAAATAATAGATATCGATTTCTTTAGACTCGAAGTACACCCTTCCAGTGGTATCTAAGGTCACTATGATGGGGCTGCCCTCTACTCGAGTAGCTGTGCTGGCATAGGGACGGTGTATTTCAACGGCAGATTGTTGCACAAAATTGGTCGATACAATAAAGAAAATAAGTAGAATGAATACCACATCAAGCATGGGAGTCATATTGATTTCAGGATCTTTATCTTGCCTAAAGCGATCACTCAGCATGGTAACCTCTTACAAGATCAATACGTTGAATTTTGTTCAGTTTTCTTTGCCAGAAAAATGCTAATAATGCCCCACTTAACCCAATAAAAAGTCCTGTTTGAGTGGTGACCATTGCCATGGATATTCCCGCAGAGATCACCGCTGGGTCATGAAAACCGTAGTCTGCACCCGCAGTAAACATGGCGATCATTCCGCTAACGGTGCCTAATAATCCTAATAGCGGCGCAATCATAGATAATAGTTTGACGCCTTGAAGATCAAAATAGTGTTGTTGATATGCTTGTCTTAATGCAATTGAGTCAAGTCGATGATTAAGCCAGTCAGGACAAGTCGGTGTCGTGGTGCGGATATAAGATAAATCATATGACTTAAATACGATTTGGCTTGCCAGCCATAACATCCACAAACAACAACCAAAAAGTGGCCACATGACAATTCCGCCAACGTCAATAAACGCGAGCAGTGAATGCTCAAATTGGCTAATTGAATAAATGATGCTATTAATTGTCATGTTTATCACCAGACTCAATAAACAGCGCAAGTAATAACGCTGCTTGTTGTTCCATATTTAAGCTAAGGGCTTGTGCTCGGCGTTTCAATGGGTAATGCAGTAATAATAACGGTAGTGCAACCAGTAAACCTGCTTGAGTGGTGATTAATGCTTTACTGATACCTTGTGATAATAATTTAGGATCGCTATTACCAAATTCGGTGAGCGATTGGAAGGTTTCAATCATACCCGATACCGTACCTAGCAACCCAAGCATAGGTGCCATTGCAGCCAGTAATGCGATAAAACCTAAACCTCGTTCAAACTTTGACATTTGTTTTAGCATGAGTTGTTTTAGTCTGAGATCCATCGATTCAACACTCGAATCTATGACCATAGCGTTTGCGAGTACCGATGCTGCGGGAGTACGCGAAGTCTTCAGCAATTGCTGTTTTATCAAGCTTAAATCAGTATTTTCTACTTTACTTTCATTGACTTGAATATCGTCATTGATTAACTGAGCTAATGGTCTCCATTTGAACAATACAACGGCTCGCCATAAAGCAATGATGACTCCAATCACGGCTAAAATGAGGATAGGCCATAGCACTTCGCCCCCTTTTTTTACCCAATCAATAAAGGTTTGTTTATCAGCCAAACTTGGCAACATCCGTCCTTGGCTTAAATCGAGCGGCAGTAATTGCGTTTGATTGGTTAACCACTGATTGATGTTGTGACTGATTGTCGAATTATTGGGAGTAATTGCCGTGGGTAATTTATCGGTAAACATAATGAATTTTGGTGTTTTAGTGTCACTAACCGCCATTAACCCACCAATAACACGAAGATTTTCGTCACTTACGTGGCCATCTTCAAAACTAATAGGCGTATTCGTTTTTGTGATTTCAGCGGTCATTTTCATATCATCAACAGCATAAGTGACTAATTCATTTAAACGGACTAAGTTAGGAAAGCCAAGATGGGATTGCGCTTTTTCCAATGATTGTCGTCTTTGTGGCTCTATTAATTGAGTCGGACTTTGTTGCCATTGTTGCGATAGGCTGCGGATCGTTTTTTGATATGCTCCTTGGACTAGCTTCATATCATCAACAATACTTTGATAATCATTGGTTAAAGTATTTTTATGCACGCTTAATGCGGCTATTTTTTGATTAATAGCCGCGAGCTTTTGTTTTTTATCACTTAAGCGCTGGTCTAAATCTTGTTGATTACTTTTTACGTCAGATATTTCCTGTTTAAGGCGACTACGCCATTGCTGATTTTGTTGATTGAGCGCTTTTGCATGAATGTCCACAGCTTGATCTATTTGGCTGTATTTATCACTTTGCGGTATGATTTCATCTTTTTCTAATGCCACAGCATTTGGCGCACAGGTTAAGGTTAAGAGGCAAAGGAGTAAAATAATCAATATTGCTTTCATTATCTTTGCACTCCTAATGGTACATTGACGATTTCAGCAATTTGCTTGTTCATGGTAATGGCCATTGCCAATCTTAAATCGCCTTGTTCATTAATTGGTATGCTATTCCACTGGCGAGTTTTTTGATCAAACCAGCCAAATTGTTGTTCATCTGGGGTCATGTAAAACCAAGCTAAGCGACCTAAACGTAACAAGTTAACTTGCATCGTTTTTTCATCTATTACGATCACATCTTGGTTTACTTGCTGGCCGTATCCGTAAGCCACTTCAATACTGATGACTTCCAATAAACGTCTAAAGCGTTCTGCTAATGGCAACTCGCTTTTATCCATTGCGCTACGTAAAAACGCTAAACGTCGTTTACGTTCAGCAAAATCAAATGGCAAATCAGAGAATACTTGTTGCTCTAACATGGCATACCAAACCTCTAGTTGAGGTTCAAGTTGTTGCTTTAGCACATTAATCGTATCAATATCTTGTTGTAACTGAGCGATTTCTAGTTGCAGCGATCGTAAATTATTTTGTTTTTTTTGCAGTTGGTATTCAGTCCAATATAGCTCGCCTAAGCTTTGTTGTTGCTCAGATAAAGCATGCATTTTTTGTTGTTGCCAATCAGCAGCTTCTTGTCCTAATTGAACCGATTGCTGTATGGGCTGTTGTATTTTTTCTGCCCATTGCTCGGCTAAAGCATCAACGGCAAGCTGTTCGTTTACCTGTTTAGTGTCACTCGCCATTGTTATATTGCTAAGTAATAATAAGCAGGGTAATACAGCATTTAATGTCATTCGACTTGTCATCATCGCGTTCCTTTTTTGTATGAGCGGCGCCAAAACACAAACCCTTGAATGAATAGGCTTAATAGCAATAATCCATAACAAGCAAAAAAGTAGTTTACTAACGGGTTATGAACGGCAACAACTTTGACATGGACACCAAGATTATCCTTTTGATAAGGGATACTAAAATCGGTCACAGTGAGGTATAAATCATCCACTCTAAATTGACGCATAAATTCGGCTTCACCACTGACTTTGTGATGGCCATCATCGACAATAAAATGTGCCTTATTTTTACGTGGATCAAATTGCTCTACGCTGCGGCGAGTAATTCTGCCTGCAGGGCTTTTGCCTGTTTCATCTTGTTTAATGAGTGAAACATCATCTTGATAATCTACATTGGTCAGTTGTATTTGATAATGTCCACTGGAGAAGCGCTGGCCTTGATGCAGTACCGCGCTATCGTGCCCATGAATGAACACCAAATCGATGCCATGAAATAAAAAGACCAATAGAGTGAGAACATGTATGGGCAACATCATTATCCGTGGGCTATGCCAACGTTTGCGGCGCCAAGTCGGCCATAAATCGCGCCAAGAACACAAAGCGGTATTTACACCTAATAACACCATTAATCCGACTAACCCAATAAGCCAAACAGCAACCACTGGGGCTGTTAATAAAGGGGCTAACCAATGAGACATAGGTAAATCATTTAATGACTTAAACACTTGTCTTGATGCTTCGTGTTCACTAATAGCCATGCCTGCAGCAAACCATAGAGAAACGAGGACTAATAAGACGAATGCTAAACGCATTGAAAATAACCAGTTCATCTTCATAGTAATCGATATCCCAACATCAATAGGCTAATAAAACCCAATACAACAGCCTTTCCCATGTACAGTGCGCTGGCATTGGAAAACCACGCTTTAGGGATGTGAAATACCAAAATAAACAACAGGTAAGTTAATGCCGATAAGAAAAAGTGACCACTCCAGCTCCAACTGCGTCCCCAGCCGATAAATGCCCAATAACTTCCCGCAATCTCACCGCCTAAATAGGCAGTTCCTGCAAATAAACTTAAAAGGTGACTATGGCTTTCTAAATTGGCCTCACTGCGTATTGCTTGTATTAAATAACCCAAACATCCGGCAATGGCTAAACCCAAGGCTAATGGCCGTGATAAGAAAAATAATTGTGCCCAAATAGAGGTTAGCATTGCGCTACTGTCTTTAGGCGGGGTAAGCATTTGACTGTACATCAGCATTGCAAGTGCTATCGCACATAAGATAAACACATAATTAATTTGTGCACGGTTTTGTAAGCTTAAGAAAACCACCGACAGCAAACATACCAAGGCTGTGGCGACTAAATAAACTATTTCACTGCTAGCAGGAAATAGCAGACTATTGGCATTAATGAGGGTTAATATCAATATGGCTAAACCAAACAAAGCCACATTAATAAATCGTATCGATAACCTTGTTTTACCGGCGGTTGCAATAGACCTTAAACTTGTATCATTCATGTCATTATGCTCTTATTAACGCTTGTCATTTGGTTTCGGTATAGTGCTGATTATGCTTCACAAATCGTATTAGTTTTTTCAGTACATCAGTGTCGGTAATATTGACAACTTGAGGGTTATGTAAAGACCAATGTCGGCAAACTTGGCTGACTAAATTGGGCCTAACGACCCAAATATGACGGCTTCCGGCCATGGCTAATAGAGGTGCTATTTGGTGACCAAATCCTTGTCCGTTTAGCTCCATTGGGCCTATTTCATCGATAATACAGACCGTTTTTATGTGAATGTCTTTTGGCGATAATGCCTTAATCCCTAACGCCATTCCCTGCTCAGTAAAACTAAATCGAGTCTTGGTTTTTTTATCCAGTACGCCTGTACGGTGGCCGAACAAACAGCGTTCATTTGTTGCAATATCGACAATGTCGCTACTGAACCTTTGGCCGTCTTTCATCTCGCCAGGGCAGAGTATTCCCGCCAGAGGAATGTCGTCTTTGTGACATTGCAGAATCAATTCTGTAAGCAGTGTTGTTTTGCCGCTGCCGCTTTCGCCAGTAATAATCATCACCTTGCTAGGGGCTTGCCCTAATACATTTTGGGGAATAAAAAACTCGGTCTGAGCGACTTGGTAGCTAGTGGCAGGGATGCCATAAAGGCGACTAATATTTCGACTGGTCATCACCACATCTCGCTCACCATAATTAAGCACTTTGCCATCTTCTAGCAGCAGCACTTTATCAGCGTAAAGTTGGGCCAAATTGGGATCATGTAAAATGGCGATAACGGCAGTGTTTAATTCAATACAACTGCGCTTAACTTGAGATAACACTTGATAACGATGACGAAAATCAAGGTGGTTTGTCGGTTCATCAAGTAGCAGTAAACGGTTACTTTGAAATAATGCTCTGGCTAATAAAACTAATTGGCGTTCGCCACCAGATAAGCGGTTGTAATCACTTTCAGCAAGCCTGCCAACATCTAATAATTGCATAATGCTTTTTGCATCAATCACATCTTGCTCTGATGGTGATTCAAAAGTGGAAATAAAAGGTGTTCGCCCCATCACCACCATTTCTAAAGCGGTAAAAGCAAATGCAGTTTCTTGTTGCTGAGGCACCAATGCCATTTGCATGGCGACGTCAGCACGAGACATATCACTTAATGGACGCTGATTTAACGATATAGAGCCATTACTTGGGCGAGTTAAACCACACAGGCAATTCATCAATGTGGTTTTACCTGCACCATTTGCGCCTAAAATAGCTAAAAACTCACCGGGTTTTAACTCAAAACTGACATTGTCTAATAACAGCTTGTCGCCAATAGCAAAGCTAATATCAAATACCTTGAGCATTAGTAAGTGCCTCCTTGGCGGAACCGGAATAATAAGAAAGCAAACAAAGGCGCGCCAACTAAAGAGGTGACAATCCCAATCGGAATTTCCATGGTGAAACTTGATCTTGCAACACTGTCAGCTAGCAGTAGAAAAATAGCGCCAATTGCGGTGGAAAGGGGGATGACACGCATATTATTCGCCCCAGCAAAGGTGCGCACCATATGCGGAACCACCAAACCAATCCATGCAACTTGTCCGACGGTTGCCACGCAAGATGCCACGATAAAGGAGCTAATAATAATTAATACTAAGCGTAATTTTGCTGGTTCTATGCCTAAACTGCGGCTTTGTTGATCACCCAAACAGAGAACATTCAAACGATAACGCAGCGAGTGAATTAGCCCATATCCAATAACGACCGGTACAGCCAGTTGCGCTACAGTACTCCAGCTACTGGCAGACAAGGAACCCATTAACCAAAAGACAATTGCGGGTAATTCTCCATAAGGATCGGCGAGTGCTTTTAGCATGGTTAAGCCTGAACCAAATATTGACCCGATAATAATACCGGTCATTAACATCAACAATATGCTATTGCTGCCAAATTTTCTGGCCATAAACATCGCAACGCAAGCGGCTGATAATCCACAAACAAAAGCGAGTAACTGTACGGTGAACCAACTACTTCCAGGCAGAATTAGGCCCATAGCGGCACCAAACATACAACCCGAAGCCACCCCTAGAATATCAGGTGACACTAACGGGTTTCGAAATACGCCTTGATAGACAGCACCAGAAACCGCAAGGCCGGCACCCACTATTAATGCGGTGAGTAACCGTGGCAAACGAATCAGTAAAATAATCCGTTCTTGTTGGGTTAACTCTTCAGACACTTGCCCCGTCATCATTAAATCAATGAGTACCGAAGGCAACTTTTGCATGGCGCTTAACAAATCACTTGGATTAATGGCAAATCGCCCAGCATACAACCCAACTAAAAGGATGATGATTGCCATCGCCGCCCATTGAATAGGCAATAAATGGGGTTTTGTCATTACTGGCATTTAGGCTGACTTTGTAAAGGCGATAAGCATTCATCGCCAAAAGCAACGTGATAAAAACGGGCTATTTCAGCTTCAGCGTCGACCTCTTTAAATTGTTCTGGATATGCGTTTACGGCAATGTAAAGCGCGCCAGCCATTGCCATTGGCGATGGCATATTCCAAAAGCTCTTATTAGGTAACATGATTTGTGGTAATTTAATGAGTGGTGTTACCAGTGATTGCGCCAGTTGGTCATCGACCTTGGTTGAATCATTAGATTCTCTAATTAATATTTGGGGCTGCCAAAGTAATAATTGCTCTACATTCACTTTAGGGTAGAACCCCGGTATATTTTTAGCGACATTATCCACACCGGCTATAGCCATTAATTGGTGCTGGAACATTTTCTCACTTGCGGTGCGATATAAGTCTGAGCTATTGACATAATAAGCGCGTAAAGCTTGTTCTTTCGATAAACCAGCCAAACCCGTGTTGATAATGTTTTTTAACCTCAGGTTTTCAGCGGCAATTTGCGCAGCTTTATCTTGAGTACCTGTAGCTTTAGCCAGCAAGTCAAGCACCTGTTGAGCTTCTAAGAACGTTTCTGGTTGGATGATTAAACAGGCAATACCTAATGAGGTTAATCGGTCTGCTAATCGATAACCGTCTTTTTTTCCAAAGACTAAAACTAAGTCAGGATTTAAAGCAATGATGGTTTCTAAACTGGTGCCAGCTGAACGACTACCAACAACCGAAAGTTCACGATTGCCTAGTTGCTTTTTGATAAACGGTGAGTTTTTAGTCATGCCACCAATTCCTACTAATTTATCTGCAAGTCCTAAACTTAAGGAAAATAAATTAGCTGGGGTAAAGGTTGAGACTATTCGCTCTGCAGGTTTTTGTAATACCACTTCACGGCCTTGTTGATCAATCAAGTGTATCGGCGCTGCCGATACACTTGAAAGACCACAAAGTAGAATGGCTACAATACTTAATAGTATGTTAGGCATTCATTATCCTTAAAAACGATATTTAACGCCGACTTCATAAGAACGGCCTTCATTTGGTTGGCCATATCCTTCGTAGTGCGACTCGTCTAAAACGTTATTGAGGTTTACATATGCAGAAAATTGCGGTGTAAATGCTTTCTTAAAGCCCATATCGATGGTTAATGTATCGCTTTCCCATTCGTCTGAATCAACATCAATTAAAATATCCGTACGGTAACGAACACGTAAATTACTATTAATGTCTAACGTGGGTTGATGCCAATTTAACATTGCGGTAAATGAATCTTTAGGGATATCGCGGAAGTAATCAGATTCACGATCTTCACTTTCATTACGAGCATGGGTGTAACTGTAATCAAATGATAAGCTGATATTTTCTGATAACTGGCTTAACGTGCTGAATTCAATACCGTAGAATTTAGATGTGCCCACATTTTGATTAACTTCAAGCTTGTAGTCTGGATCGGTTGGATCTGTTAAGTATACTTCTACAATTTTATCGCTAATATCATGATAAAATAGACCAATATCGATGTTGTTTAACCAAGTATAAGCAAGATCATTTTTCCAACCTAATGTATAACTGGTATTGCGTTCTGGTTTAAGATCGTGACGAGCACCGGTATCATCATACATTTCCGAAAAAGTAGCGAAACGAGTTTTTTGTGCGATTGAACCATAAACAAGCCCTGCGTTATCAAAGGTGTAACTCATACCTAAGCTAGGATCAAATGTATCTGAATCATCATTATCTGTGTCTGCATCGATACCGCGGTCTTCACCAACAGTCTGTTTATGCCATGCAATCCCTGCAACAACATTGAGCGCCCCAAATGTCATGGTATCTTCGGCCGCAAAACTAATAGTATCTAATTGAGAGCGTTCATAACCGTGTGATTCGTCAGGGTCAACATAAGCGACATTTTTTTTCTTATGGACATCATTTTTATAGTTAACGGATACGCTTAAACGATTCCAATCGGTAAAGTTCATATCGGCAAAAACAGCTCCACCACCGGTATAATCACTATAACTACTTACCGCCAATTTTACGTATTGCTCTGGAGTATCATAAGAATCATAGCTGTCATCATGGATATGATAATAAGCTAATGCGCGAAGAGTGAGTGAATCATTAATACGGTGCTGACCACTTAAATCTATCCCTGTATCTTTATATTCTGAAATTTTTGCAAAACCACTGAAATCGCTGAAAACTTTGTTATAACGGGTGTTGTAAGGTAAGTCGCGTTCGGTATCTAGATTGAACACACTGGCAAAAATTTCGCTATTTTCGTTAGCATATCCGCCACGTACCCAGATATTAGTGGAGTCATAAGATGAATTTTCACGCTTGTCGCCATCTTCAATAACCATTTCAGAGGGTAAATCACCATACTTGTCTTTTACATCTGAAAGTACAGGTTCATAGTCATTAGACATTCTCATGGAGTCTCGACCACGGTGATTTACGGTTGCAAATAAACTAAATCCATTTTTACCGAGACTGATTGAGGCGGATTCATTATTTTGCCCATTTTGACCCAGCGACGCTTCAAGGTCGCCACTAATGCCATCTTGGCCTTTTTTGGTAATAATATTCACCACGCCACCCATTCCATTTGGGCCATACAGTACCGATGACGCACCTTTGGTCACTTCAATTTTGGCGATAATGCTTGCTGGAATTTGGTTTAAATCTAACTGACCGTAATTGGTTTCATAATAAGGTACACCATCAAGAAGGATTAAGATTTTATCTTGTTCAAATCCTTGAATGGTTATGAATTTTTCACCTTTGCTAGACTGAGCTGTATGCACGCCAGGAATATAATCTAATGCATCTGCAGCCGTTTTTGCGCCAACTAATTCAATTTGGTCTTCTGTCATAGTGTTATGAATAGCAATATCTTTAACACCAGTCTGTCCTGATACAACAATTTCACCTAAGGAAAATACATCACTTTCATCATTGGCGATTGCAGATTGGCACGCCAATAAGCTGCAAACAGCAATAGCAATGTTGGTTTTTTTAGTCATCGTCATTTTAATCTCCATCCATTTACTTTAATGACTACCTAACTTGTTATGATTTTGTTATTCATTTAGAAGTACTTAGGTAATCTATGTCTTTTTTGTCAACGTTGAAATCTAGTTGGACATAAATGTAGACATTGTTACGACAGCGTTGATTGAACTCAACTAAAACAAATTGAAATTACGACAAGTGCAGCAAAATTACATCTAAAGGGAAACGATTTAACAATGAGGGGACAATTTGTCCGTCAAAATTAATGAAGCTATTAATTGAGTAGAAAAAGAAACTCGACATCGGCTTAATGTGATGGGACGATTCATTTTTGAGTTAGAAAATATTTATTATTTAATAAACTAAGTTAAAGTTATATAGGAGTTATCACCAGGCTAGTTAGGTGTTTTGATGTTTTTACTATATATAAGGCCTTAGGCCACAACTACATTAAGCAGAAATATGGATTTTCAACTGACGATACAAACCACTCACCTGGGTTTTGACTATGATATAGAGCTGCATAGCTGGCATCAAAAGCTATGTGCTTATAGAGTCTTCGACACGAAACCTAAAGAATTATTAGAAGGTGGGCTAGGGTTAGGGCTTAACTTTATCACTCAGTTTGCATTAGGTGATGAATGGTTGGCGCAAATTCCTGAGCAATATATTTCAATCACGAATGCTTTTCCTGAGCATCAGTATCAGCTTTTATGGCTTGCTGCCAATAGTGAGCAAGCCACTCAATTGCTATTAATGCGCCCATTATTATTAGTGCTTATTTGTGAGCAGTACCCAATTGATAATGAAAAGGCATTAGCATTAAGCCAACTAGGACAACGTGACATTCTCAGTGAACTCGGATACGACAATTCGAAAGCGACACTTAAATTTATCGACAAGCTAACACTCAAGTTTGATAGAGATATAGAGTTAAAGTTTTTGAAAAAACTGTTAGATAAGAGAATGTGTCGCTATAAAGTTTTTAAACATCATCAGGTAATAAACTATTTGACCATAAGCCTGGATAACCGATACCCATTTTTAACCTGCACAAAATTAGGCCATGCGATAGCAAATGATAAAAGTATCAAAAGAGGGCCGTTACGAGCTTGTTTGGCTGACACCATAGCACTGGGTTTAGCGCTCGGTGTTAATGAGCCTGCTAACAGAATTGGCCAGCTTTCGTCATTTGATGAGCTTGAAAGATTGCATCAACAATGGATTGATCAACGTAATGATATTGAAAGATTGGAACACAGGCCAGTTGATGCTGATGCACCATATCCACAATTGATCGCGAGTGAGCCTAACTTTGTCGCAATAGATAATTATGATGCGCTGATTAATGAAGGTATGACTCAAAAGCATTGTATTGCTGTTTATCATAATCGGATAGTCGCAGGACACTATTATGCGTTTAAAATGGAGCACCCACAAAGAGTAACCATTGGAGTGAAAGTCAATAAACGCATTGGCATGCTTGAATTGGACCAAATCAAGGGAATACGCAATGCAATCGCAACCAATGAAACCCAAGAGTTAGTCTATGCATGGTTTGAGAGAGTGAAGAAAATCTATAAGCAAGGTTATGATCATCAGGTGGAGTTAAAAGCTTAGTTGTCTAGTTCATATATTCAGGCTTTGGCGATTGCAAAGATTCGATACGGATGAGGTAGCCAAAGACTTTAATAATTTATCAGTGCTCAAATTTACACCTTATTCTCCAGAGCAAACCCAACAGAGCAGGTATGGGAATGATTAAGACAGTACTGTTTGGAAAATAGGTGTTTTGAAGGCTATAACGATATAGATGAGCAGTGTTGTAAAGCCTGGAATATATTTATTCAGTGCAAGGACAGCGTAAAAAGTTTGTGTACACGAGACTGGCCTAATATAGGCAAAATCTAATACAGATTTGTATGTTTTTATTTCTTAAATTAAATCTTGTTTTTAAGCAAATTCTTTGATATCAATATGCATTATATAGTTTTAAATATAGCAATCATGGTATTGTAAATTATATTTTATTATTTATGGCATTGACAGGTAGAGGTGTAAAGTGAGTAAGAAAAAATTTTTGTTAGGCACATCAGTATTATTAGCAACATTAGCTACAGCTAATGCCTCAATCATAACTTCTCCACAGGCTGCCCACTCTGAGAGTTCTATTAAAGGCTCAATAGACAGTTCAGTAAAAGCTACAGAATTAGAGTTCCTGATTGAACCATCTTTAACTGCAGGGGCTGATGACCTTCATGCATCTCATGCGTCGCATAGTTCACACAGCTCGCATAGTTCACATAGTTCACATAGTTCACATAGTTCACATAGCTCGCATAGTTCACACAGTTCTTCAGCATATTGATTAGAACTTAAGTAAAGATTGAAAAAGGATTCTGTAAGAGTCCTTTTTTGTGTTTAAAGGAAAAACTATGATCGAAATACCTTCTATTGATTTGAATAATAAAGCCTTACTTGTTGTATCTAACACTACTTATACAATGCAGAATGTAGAGAGTGCATCATATAGGTTTACTGGATTTGCTAGTTTTAATTTTTTGGAAAAGGACACTGAAATTAAAATCGAAATCGAATGTTTACCTAACTCAGATCTGACAGCGAATGATATCTATCATTTACTTAAAAACCAATTGCTTAGTGAGTCGTTAAGACAGAAAATAGCTGACCAGACTGAAACAGAAAGAAACTTGATTCTAGCTTATGCCTTTTCTAACACTGCATTGGTGAAATAATATGGCATTAATGAAGCGTTTTAAAAGCTCTGACAATTTCCCTGTTAATTCTGAATATAAATTATTACCTATTCGGTTTACAGAATTGGATAATGAACGAGTGGTTATCACTAATATGGTAGGTGAACATATTGTTGTTAGCCAAGACAGCTTAAACTCACTCATAACTAGAAGTAAACCACTTGATGACAGTCTTTTAGCAGAGCTTTATTCAAAACACATCATTTATGATGGTGTTTCTCAACTTCCTTTAAAATTATCTGGACTAAAGTACCGAACAAAAATCGCCAGATTAAAGAATTTTACTGCTTTGCATATGGTTGTTACGACTCTTCGTTGTGATTACACTTGCCATTATTGCCAAGTTTCAAGGCAAAATCTGTCGTCAGACAATTCACAATTTGACATGACTGTTGAGACTGCGGATAAGGTTCTTAATTTAATCTTTAAAAGTCCAGCTAAAGCTTTGAAGATTGAGTTTCAAGGTGGGGAATCTCTTTTAAATTTTGATGTTATAAAGCATATTGTTTTAAATGCTGAAATTAGAGCAGAGACAGAAGGTCGAAACATGCAATATGTTATTGCGACCAACTTGTCGCCTTTGAATGATGAAATACTTGAGTTCTGTAAATTATATCGGATTTATATTAGTACATCGTTAGATGGACCTTTTAAATTACATAATAGAAATAGGCCTAGGCCAGGTAATAACGGACATCAACTAACCGTTGCAGCAATTGATAAGGTCAAAAGCCATATTGGGATAGACCATATTTCAGCCTTGATGACAACATCAGGAAGGTCTTTAGACTTTTCTAAAGAAATAATTGATGAATATATAAAAAATGGCTTACATGCTATTTTTTTAAGGCCTCTTAGTCCTTACGGTTTTGCTGTTACTAAAGGACATATTAATCGTTATGATACAGAGAAGTGGTTAGATTTTTTCAAGGAATCACTGTCTTATATCATCGAGGTGAACAAGCAAGGTTACCCTCTGATAGAGCAATATAGCTCACTCATTCTAACTAAAATTTTAACGGCTAGAGACTTAGGTTACGTAGACTTACAGTCGCCTGCTGGAGCTATGATAAGCGGCATTATTTATAATTATGATGGTGATGTATATGCTTCAGACGAAGCAAGAATGCAAGCTGAGATAGGACATACTGAATTCAGGTTAGGCAATGTAAATGAAAATACCTATGAAGAGATTATAGGTAATGAATTTATGCTGGATTCTATTGAAAAGTCTTTTGCAATCAGTAGTCCGCAATGTACAGATTGCGCATTTCTTCCGTATTGTGGTTCAGATCCTGTGTATCATCTAGCGACCCAAAATGATGTTGTCGGAAATAAGCAGTTGTCTGGATTTTGCAAGAAAAACATAGGGATTTTTAAGCTCCTCATAACATTACTTGAAGATAGCGACCTTCACACTAAAAGAATATTGAAGTCTTGGGCGAGGTATTAAAATGGCTCATACCATAAAACTAACTAACTATAATTCACGACTAATATCAGTGACAAATATAAAGGACACTACTTTTTATCGCATTACGGAAAACAATAGCTTTCCTGAGTCTCTAAGAGCTAATTATGCGCTTTTAATTAAAAGTCCTATTAAAGGTGAATTTCCTGAAGGTTTTGGCTCTTATTTGTATTTTGAATCATCGAAACCTGTTTTAGTTGAAGGGGTTAACTCTTTCGTCTTAGCAGATGATTTTGACTATTTAGCCACAGATGATGTAATTAGGTTTACTAGTAATTTAAACTTAAGAGTAATTTACAGAAGAAATGTTTCTCCAAACTACTTTATGGTTACAGAGCAATGCAATAGCTTTTGTTTAATGTGTTCGCAACCACCTAAAGTAGTAAATGATTTGCACTTAGTTGAAGAGTACCTTGATGTAATCCCGCTTCTCCATAGAGATACTCCTGAAATAGGAATTTCTGGTGGGGAGCCTACTATTTTAGGCCAAAAATTTGTTGAGCTTTTAGAGCGATTATATTCATACTTACCAAGGACTTCTTTACATGTATTGTCAAATGGAAAGTCTTTTGTTGATACAGGCTTTATAGCAGAAATAGCTAAAACCAAACATTCTGATTTAATGTTTGGTATACCGTTATATAGCCATATAGAGCAAAGACATGATTATATTGTTCAAGATAAAGGAGCCTTTAACAAAACAGTTGAAGGAATTTTAAATCTTAAACAATTTAATCAAAAGGTAGAGCTAAGGTGCGTTATACAAAAACCTAATTCTGGAGACCTTGTAAATTTAGCTAAATTTATTGCAAGAAATTTACAGTTTGTAGACCAAGTCGCATTTATGGGACTTGAAGCAACAGGCTTTGCCAAAAGTAATATTGAAGAACTTTGGGTTGAACCAGAAAATTATATGAAAGAGTTGGAAGAGGCTGTATGGCAACTTACTAAAGCTCATGTCAAAGTGAAAATCTTTAATCATCAACTATGCCTATTGCCTGAGTCTTTGTGGAGGTTTTCAGTACAAAGTATTTCAGATTGGAAAACGAGCTATGAGAATGAATGCAATATATGTAGTAAAAAGGCTGTTTGTGGAGGATTTTTTTCTACATCAGATGGAAAGATTCCTAATGGAATAAAAGCCTTATAATCTGAGCTTAATGTGAATAATAAAAGCTACCATAGCCCCCGGTGTCAGGACGGTAGTCTCCACATTTTTCATAAAATAAAATAGGGAGCGGTGAGTTAATTATGAGTGAAGCATTATCCAGAAGATCGGCTCACTACAAAATTCAATACTGATCAATATGATGCGCTTATTATAATGCGTGAGAAGATAGGAGAGTTGGCTGATGAAAATATTTACCGTTACTATTTCTGTGAACAATGGATTTATGGTTATTGGAAGTGCCGAGTTGATATAGCAGCTTGTGTTGCTCAAGGATGGAAACGCAATCAATATATAACTGGAAGGATGTTAACTCAAAAGGTATTCAATAAAATCATCTCACTAAAGTTTGTACCAGATAGTGAGCTTGAAGGTACCGTTATAGCGAATCAAAGATTCCAAGCTGAAGACCTGACGTTAAACCCGAAATTTTTTGTTCAAGGATTATAAATATTAAAAGGCCAGATCCACGAAGTGAGACAAAAACCATTTGGTTTGAGAAAGAACACACACAGGTTATTAACTCATAAACACAAACATCCTATTTAACATAATATACATTGTGCGCATACGCGGGTATATGTTCAATAGGCTATATTTCTCATTGCTGGTAAGACTGCCTTTATAGTTCTCACTATCTACCAAGCGTTTGTTTAAAGCATTTTAGTGGCAAATTGAGCATTTAAAATCGTGATTACATTGCATGCTTTTATTTTTTACCACTAATGCCAACCAATTATTCAATCTCAGCAAGATGATTTAAGGGTTTATTTGTAAGCGTCTAGCAAAAGGCACATACCTTTCACCAAGCGGCTGATTTATGTTGTTCCCCTATTTTATTGGGAGACACATAATGAAGACCTTTCGTGATCAACAGCAGTGGCAAGAGCTCATTCTCG